>QHBW01000064.1 GCA_003244205.1 Solirubrobacterales bacterium
GTGTGCGTCGCGTTGGCGCGCGCCCAGGAGCTCGGCTTCGACACGATCGCCTGTGCCTCCACCGGCAACCTCGCCAACGCCGTCGCAGCCCACGCGGCAGCAGCAGGCCTACGTTCGCTGGTGTTCGTTCCCGCTGATCTCGAGGAGGAGAAGCTGCTGGCGACCGGTATCTACGGGACCCAGCTGATCGCGGTGCGCGGCACCTACGACGACGTCAATCGGCTGTGCACGGAGCTCTCGGCTGAACACGACTGGGCCTTTGTCAACGTCAACCTGCGGCCGTATTACGCCGAAGGCTCAAAGACGCTCGCCTTCGAGATCGCCGAGCAGCTCGGATGGGAGCTCCCCGACCGCGTGGTCGCCCCCGTCGCGTCCGGCTCGCTGTTTACGAAGATCGCGCGCGGATTCACCGAATGGACCGAGGCTGGCCTGGTGACGGGAACGCTGCCCGCGATGAACGGCGCCCAGGCTGAGGGCTGCTCACCGGTGGCGCAGGCGTTCGCCGCCGGCAGCGACGTCTGCCGTCCGGTGCATCCCGCCACGATCGCCAAGTCGCTGGCCATCGGCAACCCGGCCGANGGCCCCTANGCNCTNGAGCTCGCGCGCTCCAGCGGNGGTGGCNTCGACGCCGTCTCNGACGAGGAGACCCGGTCTGGGGTGCGTCTGCTCGCCGAGACCACGGGGATCTTCACGGAGACGGCCGGCGGGGTGACGACGGCGACGCTCGCGAAGCTCGCCAGACGCGGGGACATCGACGCATCCGAGCGCGTGGTGCTCGTGATCACGGGCGACGGGCTCAAGACGATCGAGGTGGCACGCGGCACGTTCGAGACCCACGTCATCGACGCCACAGTTGCGGCCTTCGACTCGGTCGCGGCAATGGTCGCCTAGCGCGCATGGCCGTCACGGTCAAGATCCCCACGCAGCTGCGCTCGGCCGCCGGGGGCGAAACCGAGATCGAGGTGGAGCTCGACGGGGCTACCGTCGGCGAGGTGCTCGACGCCCTCTTCGAGCGCTTTGGCGAGCTGCGTGGCCGGATCACCGAGGATGGCAGCCTGCGGCGATTCGTCAATGTGTATGTCGGCGGTGAGGACATCCGCTTCGGCGACGGACTGGATACCTCGGTCCCGGATGGCGGCGAGGTCACGATCCTGCCCGCCGTCGCGGGCGGCTGAACGCCGGCGCTAGTGGTGCACGGCCCGTCTGGGGTCACAGACGCGTAGCGTTCGACCCTTGCGACCGACCGCGTCGATCATCGTTCCGTTCCTCGGCGACAACGCGGAGCTGGCACTCGCGCTCGCGCGACTTGCTCGGGTCCGGCGCGAGCCGGCGGACGAGCTGATCATCGTGGACAACCGCAGTGGCTCGTGTTCGAGCCCAGCCCTCGGCGGAACGCATGGCGCCCGCGTGATCGGCGCCGGAGACGTTCACAGCGCGGCCTTCGCTCGCAACGCCGGAGCAGCCGCCGCCAACGGGGAGTGGCTGGTCTTCCTCGACGTCGACGTGGTTCCCCGCGAAGACCTGCTTGCGCGCTACCTGGAGCCGGCGCCCGGTGTCGAGGTGGGTGTGCTGGCGGGCGGGATCCGCGATGTCACGGCGACCGACACGCGCTCCGCGCGCTATGTGGTCGCCCGAGCCAAGATGGACGAGCGGATCGCCCTCGCCAGCGCTCGCGGCCCTTACGCCCAGTCGGCAAACTGCGCCATCCGCGCACGGGCCTTCGCCGAGGTCGGCGGTTTCGAGGCGCGCGCACGCGCGGGCGAGGACGCCGACCTCTGTTGGCGGCTGGCCGCGGCGGGGTGGACGCTCGAGCATCGTCCGCGCGCCTCGGTCGAACACCTGGCCCGCGCCTCACTGCGCCAGGTCGTGGTTCAGCTCGCGGCTCACGGCAGCGGGATGGCGTGGCTCGATCGGCGTTATCCGGGCGCGTTCCCCGGCCCGGGTCTGCGAGAGCTCGCCGGGCGTGTGCCACGCCACCTGCTCGCCGCCGCGCGCGCGCATGGCGAGGAGCGCGTCTTTGCGCTGATCGACTTGATTGCGCTGTGTGCTCGCGATGCCGGACGTCTGCGCTCAAACGCGCCCGTGGATCGCGGCGGTGCTCGTTCGCAGGCGGGCAATCGGGCAACCGCGAGGCGATGAGCACGCGACTCCCCGCTGTCTCGGTCGTTATCCCCACTCACGACCGCCCGCGCCGGCTCACGGCGCTGCTCGCGGCGCTGCGTGCCCAGCGTTTGCTCGCCGGGGAGTCCTTCGAGGTGGTTGTCGTCGACGACGGCTCGGGCCCTGCAACCGGTGCCGTGCTCGCAGCCGAAGCCAACGCGGGAAAGCTCGCTCTGCGGGTCGTGCGCCACCACCATGCTCGCGGTCCCGGTGCTGCCCGCAATGCCGGCTGGCGGGTCACAGTCGCGCCGCTGGTCGCCTTCACCGACGACGACTGCCTACCGGCTCCCGCCTGGCTGGCTGTAGGTCTCGAGGCGCATCGCTCAGAGCCAGCCGCGGTAGTCCAGGGACGCACGCTCCCCAACCCCGCCGAGGCGGCGAGCAGCGGGGTGTTCTCACGTACCGTTCGCGTCGACGCGCTCGGACCGCATTTCGAGACGTGCAACATCTTCTATCCGCGGGCGCTGCTCGAGCAACTGGACGGGTTCGATGAGCACTTCGGACTGGCGCCGGGGGGAGAGGACACCGACTTGGCCTGGCGCGCCATCGAACTCGGGCTCCCGACGCGGTTTGCCGCCGACGCGCTGATCCATCACGCGATCGAGCGCTTGGGGCCGATCGGCTCCCTACGCGTGGCGGCGCGGTGGAGCGAGACGGTAGGGGTCTTTGCGCGGCACCCGCAGCTGCGCCGCAGTCTGTATCGCGGCACGTTCTGGAACGTATGGCACTACCTATTGTTGCGTTCGCTGGTTGCCCTCGCTATGCCAGCACGACTGCATGGGCTGCGCAGAATGCTGCTGGGGCGCCACGTCGCCGCGCTACTCGAGCGCGCGCGCCAAGCGGACGCCGGCCCCTGGACGGTGCCGTACCTGCTCGTACACGACGCCGTGGAGCTCAGCGCCGTGGCGCGAGGTGCGATCCGCGCCCGTACGCTTGTTCTGTAGATTCTCACGAAACTTATTGGCTCCGCAGACGTTCTTTTCCCTAGAGACGGGCTCTTGCACGGACGTTTGCGGCCGACGGCGGACGCGATTTTGACGCTACGAACGCTCGTTCGTGGGTTCCGCCTGGCATTGGTTGACTCGCCAGTCAATCTGCCGTACAATTCCTACCACGCCGGTAGGTCTTTGACCGCCCGGGGTATCGCAACGACTTTGGAAAGGAATGTCGATCACCACACCCACCGACACGCTGCTCCTCCCCGAGGAGCCCGTCGCCGTCGATACGACGCTTGACTCGCTCGCCCTGCTCATGCGCGAGGCGCGCCGCTGGAAGCTGCTCACGCCCGCGGAGGAGATCGAGCTGTCGAAGGCGGTTGAGCGCGGCGATCTTCGGGCCAAGGAGCGCATGATCAACGCAAACCTGCGCCTTGTGGTCTCCAACGCACGGCGCTACCAGAACCAGGGCCTGCCGATGGGCGATCTCGTCCAGGAGGGCATGCTCGGCCTGATCCGCGCGGTCGAGAAGTTCGATTGGCGCAAGGGCTTCCGCTTTTCCACCTACGCGACGCTCTGGATTCGCCAGGCGATTCAGCGCGGGCTGGAGAACAGCGGGCGGACCATCCGCCTGCCGGTCCACGTCGGCCAGCGCGCGCGCAAGGTGGCGCGGCTCGAGCGGGAGATGACCGTCAAGCTGGGTCGCGAGCCGACCGAGGAGGAGCTCGCCGGAGCGGCTGACCTTCCGCTCGATCTCGTGATCGAAGTCCGCAAGGCGGACCGTCCGCTTGCGAGTCTGGATCAGTCGGTGGGCGAGGACGGCGATACGTCGCTGGGCTCGCTGCTGCCCGCCGACCAGCTCACGCCCGAGGAGCAGGCGGCCGAGGCGATGCGGACGGAGACGCTCAACGCGGCCATCGACGAGCTGCCGGAGACCGAGCGGACCGTGATCCGCTTGCGTTTCGGCACCGACGAGGAGGCCCCTCACACGCTGACGCAGGCGGGGCGTCGCCTGGGAATCACCGCTGAGCGCACGCGTCAGCTCGAGGAGCAGGCGCTCAACCGCCTCGCTCGTCGTCCGGAGCTGGCAGCTCTGCGCGAAGCCGCCTAGCTGAATGGCCCCCCGAAGCGCCGGAGAGCCGTACGGTGCCGACCTACGAGTTTCCCCGACCCGCCTTCGCCGCCGACGTCGTCGTCTTCGCGGGCACGCGTGCTGATCGACGCATCCTCCTGGTGCGACGTGGGGGGGAACCGTTCCGCGGCATGTGGTCTTTGCCGGGTGGATTCGTCGAGGAGAACGAGCCTCCGACGCGGGCCGCGGCGAGGGAACTCCACGAGGAAACCGGCGTCGCCGTGGGGCCGGACCGCCTGCGCCAGCGCGGATCCTGGACGCGATCCACGCGGGTGGACGGTCTCCGTCGTCTTCATCGCCGACCTCGGCGACGAGGGGGCCGAGGTCGACGCCGGCGACGACGCAGGCGAGGCGCGCTGGTGGACGCTGCCTGCGCTTCCGACGCTGGCTTTTGACCACGATCAGGTAGTCGCCGACGCACTTCGCACCCACGCCGCGCGCGCGTGATGCGGAGTAGGTGCTCCCCACCCGGGCAATATTTAGCCACCGATCATCCGCGATCGGATAGCCTGCGTACGGACGGGTTGATCCGACCGGCCTGCCACGGGCTCAGACTCGCCGCGGACCGCCGAGCAGCTCTCCTCCGTCTCCATACAGCGGCCCCGCGTGGACGCGGTGCCGAAGGGATCCCGGGCGCCTCGCGTAGCGGGGGGGCCGGCGACCGATCGGAGAGATGATGAGCACAGCCGTGACGATGTCAGCGTCCGCGTCACCACGGGACCACGCGACGGATCGTGCCTTCTGGCGCGAGGGCCTCGCGCCATATGCCCAGGCCCACCTCGGGCGCAGCCTCCTCGACATCGCCACGTCCGTCATCCCATATCTCGCGCTCTCAGTGCTCATGTACATGACGCTGAGCGTGTCTTACTGGCTCGTGTTTGCGCTCGCGATTCCGACCGCCGGGTTCCTGATGCGGACCTTCATCCTTTTCCACGACTGCACTCATGGCTCGTTTTTACCGAGCAAGCGAGCAAACAACTGGCTCGGAAGGTTCTGCGGGCTGCTCGTCTACACGCCGTTTCATAGCTGGCGCCATGAGCACGCCGTCCACCACGCCACCTCCGGGGACCTGGATCGCCGCGGCGTGGGCGACGTGATGACTCTCACCGTGGAGGAATACGCCCGTCTGGCGTGGTGGAAACAACTCGCCTACCGCCTCTTTCGCAACCCGCTAGTGATGTTCGGAATCGGGCCGCTCTACGCACTCGTGCTCGAGCCCCGCTGGGGGATCCCGTCGCGCCGCCCCCGCATTGTGCGCAGCGTGATGGGCACCAATCTCGCAATTGGGCTCGTGGTTGGCGGGCTGTGCTGGCTGATTGGTTGGCAGTCGTTCCTGCTTGTGCAGGCACCGTCGGTCCTGCTGGGTGGGGCACTGGGCGTGTGGCTCTTCTACGTCCAGCACCAGTTCGAGGACGCTTACTGGCAGTCCGGCGACGAGTGGAGCTATGCCGACGCCGCGCTGCGGGGCAGCTCCTTTCTCAAACTTCCCAAGGTGCTGCAGTTCTTCACCGGCAACATCGGCTTGCACCACGTCCACCATCTCAGCGCGCGCGTGCCCAACTACAACCTCCAGCGCGCCCACGACCACAACCCGATCTTCCACGACGTACCTACGCTGTCGATGTGGGACGGGCTGCGCTGCGTGCGCTTCAAGCTCTGGGACGAGGATCGCGGACGTCTCGTAACCTTCGCTGAGGCGATGCAACGCCCGGCAGTTGCACACGGCGGTGGCTCCGCGGTGGTGCGCGAAGGCGCCGTTGCTGGCACCCCGCGCCCCTGAGCGCTAGCCCAGCTCAGGCGACCGTCCCGCCCGCGGCCTTGAAGGCACCTCGATCGCTGTTGGCACTGAAATCCGCGCGGCGATTGCTACCGACTCACGCGCCCGAGAACCCAGCCGTGGGGCATGCCGAGCCAGCGAAGGACGAGACCATGCTCCCTGGGGACATGGCCCCCACGACCGTTGTCGACGAACAACGGACCAGCAGAAGCGGCCACTTCAAATCCTGCCTTTCTGACATACATACGCAGGCCCGCAAGGTTCGGGATCCACCAGAACGGCGCTCCCGGTACCAAAGAGATATGCGCCAACGCGGCTCCTCGGCGCAACAGCGTGTCACGAAGCGTGATGACGTCATTGACGAGCAGTTCACCGCCGGGGCGCAAGACATTGCGAATCGCCGTGAGCGCCCGGATCGGATCGCGCAGGTGCAGGAGCAGCGTCCCGATGAAGGCGAAGTCGAAGAGGCCGATCGCTTCTTGATCAAGGTCGTAAACGGACACGATGCGACGCTCGACCTGCGACCCCAAGGCCCGCTTGGCGATCGCGAACGGGCGCAGCCGATCTTGGCGTTCGTCGAAGGCCGCCTGGCTGATTTGTGGAGTGGGCTCTGACCAGTCGAACTGGCGCGGGTCGTCGAGATCTATCCCGATGACCTCAGCGGCGCCCCGCCGCTCCAGCTCGAAAGCCCAGAAGCCGTCGTGCATGCCGACGTCGAGGCAGCGTCGACCGGCGAACGACTCCGGCAGGGGCAGCCTACGCGCCGTGCGACGGGCGTCGTACTCGCCCGGCGTGACAATCCCGCCGGGCAACTCGAGGGTGTGATACCAGGGAACTGACGCGACCTCGGCTGCTAGGTCGCCCTCAGAAAGCTGCTGCTCCTCGTGATAGCGTTGTCTCGGCCCCATGGCTAGTGTCTGAGCGACGGCCCTGGCCGCGCGCCGAATCTATCAGCTCACCCTGCGGTTGAGCCGAACCTATAATGCCCGCCTCGTGACGAGGCTCGGCCTCAGCGGCATCGCCCGTCGGGAGTGGGTGTTGCTCGCTGCCTCGATGCTGGTGAGCACTGCCCTGGTCGTGGCGTTCGTGGTCCTGCGGCGCCACCAGCCGCTTGCCGGCGACGCACCGGAGTACGACCTCGAAGGTCGCTTCATCGCCCAGGGACATTGGTTCTGGACGACGACGCCATACGGCATCGCACACGCATCGGCGTGGAAGGCTCCGGCCTATCCCGCCTGGGTCGGTGTGGCGTACGCCATCTTGGGCGACCATGCTGTCCGCGTTGAGCTCCTGCAGGCGCTGCTGACGCCTGCCACGGTGGGCTTGACCTGGTGGCTGGCCCGCCGGCTCTTCGGCTTGCCTGCCGCGTTGGCAGCGGCCTGGATCGTCGCGCTCTGGCCGCTGGTGTGGCAGTGGAACGGGTTGCTCTACTCTGAAGCGCTCGCGGTACCGCTCGGCCTGCTCATCCTCGCGCTTGGCATCGTCTCTCCGCCCAGCCCGCGACGAGCGGCGGGAATCGGCGTGCTGCTGGGCATCACCCTGCTGTTGCGACCCAGCTCCGTGTTCCTGATCGCCGGGCTGGCCGCGGCGTGGATCGCTGTCGCCGGCCTCCGTCGAGGTGCTCTGATGACTGGCGTGACAATCGTGCTGGCAGCGCTCGTGGTAGCCCCGTGGACGATCCGCAACGCACACGTTCTCGGCGGCTTCGTTCCGATCTCGATCCAGGATGCCGCGGCGTACGGAACATTCAATGACGACGCCGCGCACGACCCCATCTATCCGTATGCGTGGCGGCCCGCGCCCAGCGACGTGCGACCGGTGTTCTCGCATCCGCGCTCCGACATCACCTTCTACCACGACCTTCAGCGCCTCGCCGTCGACTACATCAACGCCCATCCGGTTTCAGTGCTCAAGGCGTTCTTTTGGAACGGCCTGAGCCGCCTGTGGGACGTCCGCCGTCCCGCTCGCGCCCTGGTTGAGACGAGGTTCGAGGGCCGCTCCCACGACCTCACGGCGATCGGTCTGGGGATGTACTACGTACTGCTCGTAGGGGCGCTGGCCGGCCTCTGGCGCTGGCGTCGACGGCGGCAGATCCTGTGGGCCAGCATCGCACTCACGCTCGCCGCGGGCATCGTCTTCACGTCTGACTCGGGAACGCGCTACCGGGCACCGCTGCAGCCCCTTGTTGCGATCCTTGCCTGCGGCGCGATCCCGCGCTTGACCCGATCGGCGCCCGCGCCTCCGACCGGCTTGTCTGAGCTACGCGAGGGCGCGGTCGAGGGCAGCGCGCGCGCCTGAGCCCGGCTCGCTCAAGTTCTCCGGGGCACGCTGATAGTGGGGTTTGCTGGTGAAGGCCGACTTCACCGCTGAGCAAGCCCCTGATTCCCCGGGGTAGACTCGCCGCCGTGCGACGGGCCAACTGGGCGCTGCTTAGCCTCTTGGCCAGCGGGGCAGTGCTGCGATTGGCGCTTATCGCGCGCAGCCCAGGGATCAGCTTCGACGTCGCCAACTTGCAGTTGGTCGCGTTGCGCTTCGTCGCAAGTCCACTGCACACCTACGACGTGAATCTGCTGCCCGCGCCGTTCTCGGTGGCGCGCTGGCCGTACCCCCCGGCCGCGCTTCCGCTCCTGGCCCTGATCCAGGAGATCGCCCGGACTACCGGAGTCGGGTTCTCGCGGCTCGTGCGGTTACCACTCGCGGCAGCGGATCTGGGCATCTGCCTGCTTGTCTACGTAACGCTCGCCGCGCGCGGCGAGTCTCGACGGCGCTGCCTTTCGGGAGCCGCGCTTGTGGCCCTGGGACCGTGCTTCTTCTTCGTGTCGGCCGTCCACGGTCAGATCGATGCGCTCGCGTGGCTGCCCGGCGTAGCGGCTGTGGCGCTGTGGGAGCGGAACACCGAACCCCACCGGGCGCTGTTGGCAGGCCTGCTGATCGGGATTGGAGCAGCCGTCAAGACGGTCCCGATCCTCCTGGTCATCGCGCTGCTACCGACGGCTCGCACGCGGCGGGAGGCCTCGCTGCTTCTGGTGTCCGCCGTCGCCTTGCCGCTGCTGGCCCTGCTCCCGTTCTTCGCGACGACCCCCGACGGACTTCGCGCTGTGCGCGACTACCGGGGGGTGCCCGGCTATGCCGGACTGAGCCTGTTCGCCGAGCCAAAGCTGAGCTATCTCTTCTTTCGGGGAGCAGGGCCGGCCTTCTCATCGGTCGTCCGCGTGATGCGCGATAACACGACCCTGATGGTGGCTGGCCCGATACTGGCTGTGGGGGCGGTCCTATGGCACCGTCGCGTCCCGGCTGCGCGTGGTGCCGCTGCGCTATTGCTCATCTTCTATGTCTTCAGCCCGATCGTGCTGCCGCAGTATTTCCTGTGGGCCGCGCCCTTTCTACTACTTGCGGGCTATCAGCGCGCCACGGCCCTTTATCAGCTCGTGCTCCTGCCGGTACTCGTGGCGAGCTACCTCAACCAGTTGCTCGGCCGCACGAGCCATTTCGTCGTCCTCAATCGAGATCTGCTGCTCTACGTATACGTCCCGCTAGTGGCCATCGCGACGCTCGGATTCGCGGTTGGGGTCTGGTTGCTCGTCGCAGGGTCAGGGCCGTCCTGGCGCACCGGCCGCGGACCGCATGACCGACGCGTCAGGACGCGGCGGGAACTCCCGCCCGTGCCGCCAGCTCCGACGGACTCTGGTCCTCGGGACCGGAGTACTCGAGGACCAGGGCGGGCACCACCGCGGCGACGCAGCAAGCCGGGATCGGTTTGACCACGACCGAGTTTGCGCCAATTTGCGAGCGCTCGCGGATGTCGTTGAGCACCGATGTCTTGGTGAGCACCCCACACTCCCTGACGACGCGGATCGGGCGCAGGTAAAACCTCTCTTCACATACCGTTTGTTCTCGGTCTCAAGTGCGATTGCGTTGATCATCGGCTTCGCGCTCTTCGGCTCGGTCGTGTTCATCACGCTCTTCCTCCAGGTCGTGCTGGGCTCGCACCCAACCGGGTCGGGACTCCAGCTGCGCCGCTGATGGCTGGCCTGCTTGTCACGTCGATCGCCTCCGGTGCGATCATCAGCCGGTCCTCACCGCCCCGCTGTATATGGGGGTGCTTGGGCTCGGCCTCGGAGATGGTCCAACTACATGGGCGCGTATTCCGATGCGCTGAGCACGGTGTGTCTCGTCGCCGCGGGGATAGCGGCTGGGGCCGTTGCGCTGAGCTGGCTACTTCCCGAAGTGCGTTTGCGCACTACGGTTGCCGGTGCCAGCGTCGGCGAGGCGTTCGCAATCCCAAGCACGGCGACTCCCTGCGCGACATCACGGGCGCCTTGGGCGTGCTCGTCGGGCGCACCAGCGTCGGCGCTTCGTCGAGCGGGTCGCAGAGCAGGCGGGAGTCGCGCTCGCCGCTCGCCTGGGTGCTGGTGCGCTTAGGCGACGAGCGTGGCGAGGTCCTGAGGCAGATCGTGTAGGCCAAACCGTGCCGCCGACGGCTGATCGCCGCACGTCAGGAGCTCGAATAAAGGAACGTGCGTTTGCGCCCGCTTCGGCCGCGCCCACCGGGGCACTCACCGCCACGGGCACTGAGATGCGCGCAGGGCTGATGGCAGGGGCGCGTGAGCGGCTGGTGGCGCTGCTCGATGGGTGGTCGCCCCGATCAATACGACGAGCTCGCCGCGCTGCGTACGCGCCTGACAAAACGACCTCGTCCTCACGCGCCCGGCGTGATTCGAACACGCGACCTCTCGCTCCGGAGGCGAGCGCTCTATCCACTGAGCTACGGGCGCCTGGGCCGAGGATATCCGGGCCTCCTCGCGAGTGCGGGCGAGCCATCCCCAACGGCCGCGTGCACTTCGCGCTCATCACGCTGCACTAACCTCGCGCGGGGCCATGGACCTCTCGATCTTCTTCGCCGGCACCGGCGGATCGGTGCCCTCGGCGCGTCGCGGCCTTCCGGCGCTGCTCGTGCGCCGGGGTGGCGATCGGCTGCTCTTCGACTGTGGCGAGGGAACCCAACGCCAGCTCGTCTCCTCGATCGGCCTGTCGGATTTCAGCGACGTCTTCCTCACTCATTTTCACGCGGACCATTGGCTCGGGCTGCCCGGGATGCTCAAGACGCTCGACCTGCGCGAACGCAGCGCGTCTTTAACTGTCTACGGTCCGCGCGGCCTCCGCGAGCTGTTGGGCTCGCTGCGGCGCGTGTACGGCAACACCCGCTATGAGCTTGATCTAGTCGAGCTCGCGCCCGGCGACACGGTCCGTCGCGACGCCTACGCCATCGTCCCGTTCCCCGTCGACCATCGAGGCCCCGCGCTCGGCTACGCGCTGGTGGAGGATCAGCGCCCGGGACGCTTCGACGTCGCCCGCGCCGAGGCGCTCGGGGTTCGGCCCGGGCCCGACTTCGGTCGCCTGCAGAACGGCGAGACGGTGGACGGCGTGAGCCCCGACGACGTCCTCGGAGCCGCCCGACCGGGCCGCAAGCTGGTGATCTCGGGGGATACCGAGCCGTGCCCGTCGCTTGCGCTCGCCGCCGAGCACGCAGACCTGCTCGTGTGCGAGTCCACGTTCCTCAGCGAAGACGCCGATCGTGCCCGCGAGACGGGTCACAGCACCGCCCGGGGCGCGGCCGAGCTGGCCGTCGAGGCGAAGGTGAAGTTGCTCGCCCTCACCCATCTGTCGATCCGCTACCCGGCCGCCGATGTGCGCGAGGAGGCCCAGGCGGTCTTCGCGCGCACGGTCGTGCCGCGCGATTTCGACACGATCGAGATTCCGCTGCCCGAGCGCGGCGAGGCGGAGCTCGTCCACTGGCCGCCGCCGGAGCGCGCCGCTGTCTGAGTCAACCGGTCGAGCCGCGATCCATGAGCAGCCGCAACCCGGCGTCTGCGCGCGTTGCTAGCCTGCTGGCAGTCGGTTCCTTTAACGCGGCCCTGAGAGGCCGAGAAGGGGCACGCATCACCAGGCAACTGCACAAGGTCGTTCTCGACGGCGACGACATCCACCGCACGCTGGTGCGGATTGCTCACGAGATCCTGGAGAAGAACGCGGGTCGGGAGATAGCGCTGGTCGGCATTCACCGGCGCGGGGCACTGCTCGCGCGCCGTCTGCACCGGCTCATCAGCGACCTGCTGGGGACCGAGCTGCCGCTCGGCGACATCGACATCTCCTTCTATCGCGACGACGTCGCAGCTCCTCTGCGCACGAGCGCGCGGCGCGCCGTCCCAGCCGGCGCGCCCCTGGTCCACGCGTCGCACATCGACTTCGCGCTCGAGGGGAGGACGGTGGTCATCGTCGACGACGTCCTCTTCACCGGACGCACCTCGCGGGCGGCGATCGAGGCGCTGTTCGACTACGGACGGCCCGACCGCGTCCAGCTCGCCGCACTGATCGACCGCGGCCACCGCGAGCTCCCCTTCCGCGCCGATTACGTCGGCAAGAACCTGCCAACCGCCCGCGGCGAGCACGTGGCCGTCCACGTCGAGGAGCTCGACGGCGAGGACGCTGTCTCGATCTCCACGCCACCGGACGCCGTGGAGGCCGCGGCATGAGGCACCTGCTCTCGATCGAAGACCTCTCCCGCGAGGAGATCACCGCCATCCTCGACCGGGCGGAATCCTTCGCCGAGGTGGCTGGACGACCGATCAAGAAGGTCCCGACGCTACGCGGGCGCACGGTTGTCAACCTCTTCTATGAAGCCTCGACCCGCACCAGCTCCTCGTTCGAGCTGGCTGCCAAGCGGCTTTCGGCCGACGTGGTCTCGATTCGCTCGAGCGGTTCGAGCGTCGAGAAGGGCGAGTCGCTCAAAGACACCGTCCAGACGCTGTCGGCCTACGATCCCGCCGCGATCGTGATCCGCTCGCCGCACGTCGGCGCCGCGGCACTCGTGGCGCGCTGGACCGCGGCCGCGGTCGTCAACGCCGGCGACGGCAAGCACGAACATCCCACGCAGGCGCTGCTGGACCTTTTCACGATGCGCCGGCGGCTGGGCAAGCTACGCGGCGCGCGCGTCTGGATCGTCGGCGACGTGCTGCACTCGCGCGTCGCTCGCTCGAACATCCTCGGGCTGCAGGCCGTCGGCGCGCAGGTCACCGTCTGCGGCCCGCCGACACTGATTCCGCGCGACATTGAAGCGCTCGGATGCGCGGTCGAGCACTCGCTCGACGGGCTGCACGCTGCCGACGTGATCTACGCCCTGCGCCTCCAGCAGGAGCGCATGACCGGCGCCTTCATTCCTTCCCTGCGCGAGTATGCCGCCTGCTTCCAGATCGACGGACGGCGACTACGTCCAGGTCAGCTGTTGATGCACCCCGGCCCGGTGAATCGCGGTGTCGAGCTCTCGGCGGACGTGATCGACTCTCCCCAGGCGGCCATCGCCCAGCAGGTCGAGGCCGGCGTGGTGGTCCGCATGGCCGTGCTCTACGAGTTGCTTGCCGCAGAGCCACCCACGTCCTCCCCGACGCGTCCCGCTGCCGACATGCCCGCAAGCAATGCCTCTCAGCGTGAGCACGCGCCAGCCGCCTCCAGCGCCTCCGCGCACGCCGAGGCCACAGCGTGAGCACAGAGCCACTGGTCGCTCGTGCTGAGGCTCCGGCCCAGCTGCTGATCCAGGGCGTCCACGCGGTCGACCCCCGGGCCGGCATCGACGGGCCCCTCGACGTCCTGATCCGGGACGGCGAGGTCGCCGAGCTGGGCGCCCCCGGAAGCGCGAGCGCGCCGGCCGGCACGGAGATGATCGACGGCGCCGGCCTGCATCTCATGCCCGCCTTCTTCGACCCCCACGTGCACCTGCGCGCGCCTGGCCAGGAGCACAAGGAGGACATCGCCAGCGGCACCGCGGCCGCGGCCGCCGGCGGCTTTGGCTCGATCCTCGCGATGCCCAACACCGCCCCGCCCGTCGACTCGGCTCCGCTGCTGCGCTCGCTGCGAGACAGC
>QHBW01000035.1 GCA_003244205.1 Solirubrobacterales bacterium
CGTCCAGCGCCTCAAACGCCATCTGGTACGGACCGAACCAGCGCCGCATGTGATCGACCAGGTCGCGTGACGAACGATGACACATCTCGGCGTGCTCCTCATTGACACCCAGACTGCTGATGTCCGAGCCAAAGAGCTCGCGCAGCCGCTCCTCGGTTCCCCAGAGGGAGGGAGGCAGTAGGCCCGGCGGTGGCGGAAGTCGCTTGCTTACCGTGAGGAACTGCCGACCGACCATTCCCTCGGGGGTCCAACACGCGAGCCCGATGCGCCCTCCGGGACGGCAAACGCGCACAAGCTCAGACGCCGCCTTGGCCTGATCGGGCGCGAACATCACACCGAACGTCGAGAGCACTACGTCAAACGAGCCGTTCGCGAAGGGCAGAGCCTGAGCGTCGGCGATCTGGGTGCCCAGCGGCAGCCCTTCAGCCTCCGCGCGGCGCCGCGCGGTCACAAGCAGCTCGGGCACGAAATCGCTCGCCGTCACGACGGCGCCGCGACGCGCCGCGGCGAGCGACGTGTTGCCCGCGCCGGCGGCCACGTCGAGCACCCGCTCCTCCGCGCGCACCGCGACCGCCCGGCACAGGAGCTCTCCCACGATCACCTGCGAAACACCGATGCGATGGAAGTCGCCCTTGCCCCAGACCGTTTGCTGGCGCTCGGTGATCGCCTCAAAATCGACCATCTCAATCTCCCCTCAGCCAGCTCAGCGGCCAGCGTAGATCCACGGAACGGCCCTTATGCGTGCGTGTGTGCGGTGCTGTGGATCTCGAAGATCGTCGTCTTCGGTGGTCCGGCCGGTTCTGTTCCGCGCTCGGAGAACACCTCTTGGACGGCTGGTTGGATCTTGGTCTCCATGAAGCGCTGGAACTGCTCGGCAGACTGCCACTGATCAGTGATCCGCATTCCCCCGCTCTCCGCCGGACCGGCGGCGTGGTAGAGCAAACCGTCTGGCCAGTCGTCGGGGAAATTGACCTTCTGGCAAACCGCGTCGTAGATCTCCGTGTCAAAGCCTTCGAACTCCTGAACGGTGCCGATCGCCATCAACGCCTCCTCGCTAGGGAACTCCACGACCCTAACCTACGCGCGATCAGCAAGGCAATGCGCCGGCCATCGCCGCCGTTCGCTGGCTCGTGATCGCACCGCGAAGCGCAGACGCTTGCATCGACGATACGGCCGTGCACGAAGACCACGCCCACGCCGTTGAAATGGCCCGCGAAGGCGTCCCACTCAACGTCATCCAGCGCCAACTCGGCCACTGCAACCTCGGCGTTACCAGCATCTACCTGCAAGGCATCGACACCGCCGAAATCATCGACACCGTCCACGCCCGGCCCGCCCCGACAATCCTCGCGAGCGCCGGCCTCCCACCGGGAACACGGATCTCCTGGGCGAGCCCCACAGGGAGAACGGCGGGCTCCGAAGAGCTCCGAACGATCGTGCGCTACCAGGCCAAGCATCACGATCTCGGCGCTCCGGCCGGGCCCCGGATAGTGATGGAAGGATCGGAGGCTGTCGCACAAACCCCGCCAGGTGCGTTTTCGCTGTGGCCAGACACCAACGGCTCGATCTCGCCGGAGGTCAGATCAGTCCAGCGAGGCGGTCGATTGCCGCGAGACGGCCTTACAGGACGTCGGTCCGGGCCCGCGATTGTGAGTTCCCGACAGGGCAATTCCTTTGTGCGACAGCCTCATCGAAGAGCAGCACGACGCTGAGCTCGGAGGGCGGCCGGCTCGTCGGACGATTAGGACCATCACTCCGCAGACCGTCGCCACTTCGACCGAGCGGCGGGCTTGCGCAATGCGCGAGATGCAGCCGCTGGCTTGGCCTGGCGTGGCCCGTCGGACCATTGAAGCGGCAGCCCGGCCGGCACATGGGGATAGCACGATCGGCCGCTCGATCGGGGCCCGGTCTCGCTTCTCCTCCCGCGTAGATGCGGTCGTCTGATCGGCACTTCCTCGGGACGCCCCAGTTGGACGACAAGCAACAACGCCGAGAGAGATCAGCAGACAACTGCTCCCGCGTGAATCCGGTCGCCTGAGCGGCGCTCCCGCAGGCGCCCTCCCAGTTGGAGAGTCTCAGGCGTCTCGGACTCGACCACCGACGCGCTTGCTCCGGCACGATTGCGGTAGCGAGCGAGATCGATCGACGACAGGCGCGCTGACCCCCTGGTTCGCTCTCGGCCAAGCGAAGTGTCACAAACACTGTCGCGCACCCTTCGTCGTGAGCCCAGATCGCCAGTGTTTCCGGGCGATCCCGCGGAAAGTACGCGGGCCTCGAAAACCGTTTCAGGGGGTTTACCTCTGACGAGGGTTCGAATCCCTCCCCCTCCGCTGGTGGGCCCGGCGGCGCCCTGGCTGCGGGAGATAAACTCGGCGCCGAGAATAGGAGGTGGCCGATGGCCGGTGAGGTTTCATTCTTCGAGCTCGGGGTCAAAGACGCTGCTCCTGCGCGTGAGTTCTATGGCGAGCTGTTCGGATGGCGGATGAAGGCCGGTCCCTCGGGCGAAGATCAGGGCTTCCAGATCGAGACTGACAACATCAGTGGCGGTTTGCACGGCGGCGACGAGGGCTCGGGCCCATATCTCTTCTTCAAGGTCGATGACATCGAGGCGGCCGCCGCGCGAGTGCGGGAGCTCGGTGGCGAGGCCGAGTTCAACGATCATTCCGGTCCCAGCCCCTCGGGGACGTTCGCCTTCTGCCGCGATAACCAGGGCTCGAGCTTCGGCTTGCACCAGCCGCCCACCTGAGCAGGGCCGGGGTTGATGGCCCCGCTGTAGCTGCTGATCAGCTCGCGAGGGTCATGCCGGGTCGAGCTCGTCGGCGTGCTACCAGCCTGCCCAGCTTGGTAGCTTGGCCCCACGGGTGAGGAGGATGGCCGTTACACGTCGGCTGGGCCAGGCATTCGTTGGGCTGGGTGTCGCCGCGGCCTTGCCTGCCGGGGCCTCGGCGGCGAACGTGCCGACTCGTTACGCGCTGGCCAACGGCTGCTACACCGTCGATCGTGCCGATGGTGCTTGTCTTCTCCTCGGTCCAGAGACGCCGCCGTGCGCGCGGCGCGGTCCGGGGGAGCGTTTCGACGAGCTTGTTTGTGACCGGCTATCTGGTCTCGTGGACGGTCTTTGGGCTCGCCGCGTACGCGGCCGTCACGTGGGTGCGATCGCTGTCGATCGGCGAGCTGAGCTGGAGCCACGATGGCCGCTTAGTGGCTGGTGGAGTGCTCGTTGCGGCGGCGGTCTATCAGCTGACGCCCGCCAAGGAGGCGTGCCTTCGACGCTGCCGCAGCCCGCTTGAACTTCGTCCTCGAGCACTGGCGCGAGGGCCACCTGGGCGCGCTGCGAATGGGGGCGATCCACGGCGCGTTTTGCGTCGGCTGCTGCTGGATGCTGATGGCCGCACTCTTCGCGCTCGGGCTGATGAGCGTCACCTGGATGGTTGTCGTGGCTACCGCGATCGCCGCTGAGAAGCTGCTGCCCTGGCCCACGACCGCTAACCGCCTGATTGCCGCGGGCCTCGCGGCGCTCGGAATCGCTGTGATCAGCTCACCCGGTGATGTGCCGGGGCTTGTGTTGCCCCAGTCCGCGCAGGCCCAGCGGGCGAGGCAGGGGACGCAGGGCATACCGAGCATCGACCAGGGCGCCCGCACGCTGCCCGGGCACGGCGCCAAGCGTGTCACGCCCGACCGCCAGCCGAGGTAGCGATCCCAGCGGTCCGTGGGTGCTCCACGGTTATGACGTAGCCGCAGCTCGCTTTGCGTCGAGCCGGCCGCTCATGATCGTGGCCGCCATTTCGGCGGACTCCTCGCGGTACACCGAGCCGTCTTCGAACTCGATGACGGGCAGCAGTCGCTGGCCGCTCAAACGCTCGACATCCTTGCGCCGGCTGCGCGGCAGGAAGGGCTGCTTGACGACGTCGTAGTCGATGCCCTGCTGATCCAGGGCCTGCTGGACCTCGTAGCAATGGGACCTGTAGTGCACGAATGTGAACGGACAGCGGTGGAGCTTGATGCTCATCGGTCTTGTCCTTCCGGACGGTAGGTGAGGATGACAACGCCGTCTTTGCCCACTGCCTGTGTCTCGGCGAGGCGCAGGGTGGTGGGATCACCCGAGTCACCGAACAGGCGCTTACCGCTGCCGAGGACGATCGGAAAAACCATCAGCCGGTATTCGTCAATCAGGTCCTTCGCCATCAGCGCCTGGACAAGCTGGGCGCTGCCGTTGACCAGGATGTCGCCGCCTGGCTGCTGCTTGAGTTTGGAGACCTCTGCGGCGACGTTGTCCCTGATCAGCGTCGAGTTGTTCCACTCGGGCGCTTCCAGCGTGGTCGAGACGACGAACTTGGGCATGCTGTTGAACTTGTCTGCGAAGCCGACCTCATCCGTCATCGATGGCCAGGCTTTTGCAAACGCTTGATAGGTGACCCGTCCGAGTAGGAGAGCGTCGCTCGCCAGGACCTCATCGAGTTTGAACTTGTCGCCTTCTGTGCCTCGGTCGAATTTGAAAGACCAGCCACCGTGTTCGAATGCTTCAGCTCCGCCCGGGTCTTCCATGACGCCGTCCAGCGACACGAACTCCGAAACGACTACGTTGCCCATTGCGGTCTCCTTATCAATCGACTGTCTCTGCCATCGGGGAGTAGCGGTCAGCTACCTCTCCTGGAGCACGGACAGGATGTTGCCAGCCGGATCCTGAAACCAGGCGATGTAGGGCCCTCCGCCACGGAAGGTCCAGCGACATCAGGCCGTGGTGCTCGGATGTCTTGAGCCCAAGCGTTCCGCCATAGAACTCTCTGGCCTTCTGTGGGTCGTCGACGGCGAAGCCGCTGTACGCCTTGGTGTTCGCAAACATGAGCGACTCCTCTTTCCGACGCGATCTCGGGGGATGGTGCTCTTCCTTATCAGGCTAGACCTGTCAGGTCGGCCAAACTCATCGGCGTCCGGCGATGAGTTCGCTGACGCGCCGCGGTCATAGAGGGCACCACCGTGAAGCCACCGCCCTCGAACTCGGTCGTGCACCTGGAGCTCCACACCGGCGATCTTGCGGGCGCCCGCTGCTTCTATGAAGGCCTCTGCGGCTGGCGCTGCGACCGGATCGAGGCCGGCGGCGGCTCCTACCTCGCGCTCGAGCTGGGCCCGAGACTCGGGGGCGGTATCGTCGAGTGCGGGATTGGGCGCGCCAGCTGGCTGCCGTATATCCGGGTTGCAAATCTCGAGCAGGCCACCGACCGCGCTCGCGTGCTCGGCGCCTCGGTCTTGCTCGAGCCGCGCGAGGGCCCCGCCGGCTGGCGCAGCGTCGTGTCGGCGCCCGCAGGCGCCGAGATCGCCTTGTGGCAGCCCAAGCCGCATCACCGATGAGTCCGGCCGGTCCGCGCAGTCCAAACGAGGAATCCAACGAAACAGGGGATGACACATGCTGAGAAGCTCGCCGATGACCGACAGGAACCGCTGGATCGCGCTCTACGTGCTCTGCGTGGGGATGCTGATGATCGTGCTCGACGTCACTGTGGTGAACGTCGCGTTGCCGTCGATCCAGAACGACCTCGGCTTCTCTCAGTCGAGCCTCGCCTGGGTCGTCAACGCGTATCTGATCTCCTTCGGCGGCCTGCTCCTGCTCGCCGGGCGCTTCGGCGACCTCATCGGCCGCAAGAGCATCTTCTTGGCCGGCCTCGGCGTCTTCACCGCAGCGTCGCTGCTGTGTGGGTTGGCCCACGGCCAGGAGCTGCTGGTCGCAGCGCGATTCGTTCAGGGCATCGGCGGGGCAATGACCTCGGCGGTGATCCTCGGCATGATCGTGACGATGTTCCCCGAGCCACGCGAGCAGGCGAAGGCGATCGGCGTCTACGGCTTCGTCGCTTCCGCCGGTGGCTCCGTAGGTCTGCTGGCGGGCGGCATCCTGACCCAGGCGATCAACTGGCATTGGATCTTCTTCTTAAACATTCCGATCGGAATCGTGACGGCGGTCCTGGCCATGCGGCTGCTCGAAGGCGACGAGGGCATCGGCCTGGGGGAGGGTGCCGACATCCCTGGAGCCATCTTGATCACGAGCTCCCTGATGCTCGGCGTGTACACGATCGTCAAGCCAGCGGCCGACTATGGATGGGGCTCGGATCGCGCGCTGGGACTCGGCGCCGTCTCGCTGGCGCTACTCGTGGCATTCGTCGCGCGCGAAGCGCGGGCCAGCACCCCGCTCATACCGCTGCGGATCTTCCGCTCACGGAACGTCTCGGGGGCCAACGTCGTGCAGCCGCTCCTGGTCGCCGGGATGTTCGGGCTGTTCTTCCTCGGAGCCCTGTACCTCCAGCGGGTGCTCGGGTATGGCGCCCTGCAGACAGGTCTTGCCTTCCTCCCCACCACGATCGTCATGGGGCTGCTATCGCTGCGCTACTCCGAACGCCTGATCATGCGCTTCGGGGCCCGCAGGACGCTGCTCCCGGGCCTCTTGCTGATCGCCGCCGGGCTCGCCCTGTTCGCTCGGGCACCGGTGCATGGCAGCTATGCGCTGCACGTGCTGCCGGTGCTGATCCTGCTTGGCGTCGGCGTTGGCACCTCCTTCCCGGCGCTGATGACGCTAGCGATGTCGGGCGCCACCCAGGAGGACGCGGGCTTGGCCTCCGGCCTGGTCAACACCTCGGCGCAGGTAGGCGGCGCGCTGGGGCTCGCGGTTCTCGCAACCCTGTCCACCACGCGGAGCAACCACCTGCTGCAGGGCGGAGCCCGCAGGGCTTCCGCGCTGACCGGCGGCTACCACCTGGCGTTCCTCATCGGGGCCGCTCTCGTCCTGGCCGCCGTCGTCGTGGCGGTCACGGTTCTCCAGCCGGAGAACAAGGCCACGGAGCCCGTGGCGTCCGAGGCCGATCGCTCCTGCGCAGAGCCGGCCTACTCCGAAGTCGGCTAGCGAGCAGGTTCAGAGGTCGGGACGGTGCGAATAGCCAGCGATGTCCGGGCCCGTGCGCTCTCTGGCGCTCACGTGCGCTGCAGGACCGCCCAGCCACCGTTCAGGTACAGCACTCGGTAGTCCTTTTGATGGGCCGCGAGCCAAGCGTGGACGGCGGCGAAGCCGCCATTTGGCGTCATCGCGCCAAACGGCCCCGCGTAGTTGACCACCACGTAATCCGTCTCGCCGGTCTGCGGCGATATCTCGGCCACCGTCTGGCGGTGGCTGAGGTGTGCAACGAGCGCGTCCTCGGTCGCCACCGACGCGCCAGGCGGGACGAGCGCGAGCGCGGCGCGCAGCGCGGGAGTGTTGGCCCCGGCACGGTAGAAGCTCGGGTGAAGCAAGCTCGTGAGAGGAAAGCCGCGCGCGCTGACGATGTTGAGCGCCAGCACCGCCGCACAGGCGACCGCGATGCCCGGGGTCCGCCAGCGTTCGAGCCGGCGCCAGCGGCCGAGCGTCTGCAATCCCGCGGCGCTGCCGCACACCAGCACCACGGCGATCGTGAGCGAGTAGTGCGATCCGGTCGTCCAGTAGCTGGGGGTGTCTGAAAGGAAGCGCTCGGCGAGCAGGGGCACCGCCAGGATCGCCACACGCGAGAGTAGCGCCAGCCCGAGGAAGGGAACCACCAGCCTTGCCAGCGTGGCGATCTTGGTCGAGTCTCCCAAGCCCACTGTGAGTAGTCGCCACGGGTGCGTGATCACTCCTGCGACCGCGTCGGGGAGGCTTGATCCGAATTGCTGATATGACCAGTAGGCGAACGAGCGTCCTCCGGCGAAGTGCGGGATCACGACCGCGCTGACAAGCCCGTACCAGGCGACGCCGCCGAGCAGGCAGGCCATGCCCGCACGACGATGTCCGAGGGTCAGCAGGTAGACGCCGAACGCTGCGACTAGGAATGAGAGGTCCTCCTTCACCAACAGCAGGCCCGCGCACAGCGCCAGGGCGACACCCAGTCGACCGCGATCGATCGCCACGAGCGCGCCCGCGATCAGCGGGGGCGCGAGCGCAACCTCGTGGAAGTCGAAGCCGATCGCCGACTGCACGCCCCAGAACACCAGGTAAGAGGCGACGAGCATGTGCGCACCCGCTCGTCCCACCCGCGCTCGACAGAAGACGAAGATCGGGACGGCGGCGAGCGCCACGAGCAGCGCCTGCGTGATGAGCAGCATCCTGACGTCGTCCCACAACCAATACAGAGGGGCCAGCAGCGCCAGTGCCGGCGAGAAGTGATCTCCGAGGATGCTGGCGACGTCCTTGATGCTCGAGGCCGGCGCCTCGAAGCGGCTGTAGTGCCAGATCGTCTGGTCGAATATGCCGAGGTCGAAGCCGCCGCTGGCGAAGTGGTTGTGACGGATGAGCGAGTAAGTCGTATAGGCCGCGACCGCGCCGCCAACCAATAGCCACAGCAGGGGCTGGGCGCGCAGGGCGGCAACGACGCCAGCGGCCGGACGGGCCCATGCCCGCGTGCCCAAGGAGTTGTCGTGAGCGGCGCTCAGCGACGGGTGGTGATGGCGGTGACCGTCACCCGTGCCGGCTTCCTGCCGCTGTTGCGCACCGTCACGCGGTACTGATAGCCATGCCGGACGGAGCCGCGTTTGAGGATCTTGACCGTCTTGGCGCCCGCTCCGGAGATCCGGATAGCGCCCGAGTAGCGATCGTTGCGGAACCTCAGGGCGTCGGGATAGATGACCTTGATGGTCCGCGTCCCGCCGGCCGGGATGGTGACGGTCTTGTGATGGGACCTCCGCCTCGTTCGCGCGTGGCTGCCGTTCGCGCACCACGGGTTGGCGGGCACACCTGCGCAGGGGTTGGGCATCGTCGCCAGCCCGCTGGGCAGCGGGTGCATGACCACGCCGGTCGCCTTGGGATAGTTTGATCCAGGCGTGCACGGGCTCGACCCGCCGGGGAGCAGCGAGGCGAAGAACTGAGTGTCACAGGCGACCTGGTTGAGCAGCGAGGGGTTGGGATCCGGGGGGGTCGACGCCGTCTCGCGGCAGCGGGGCTTGGAGGCCTCGAGGTTCGCCGGCGACGAGGTCACGGTCCCGGAGCTGTCCACGTTGTCGTGGAAGCAATTGGTGGGAGCAGCCGTCACCGTGATCTCGCCAAAGTCGGAGTTGGTGTCGTTGCCGAAGAAGCCGTTGCCCTGGAAGGTGTTGTGGGCGATCTCGTTACCCCAGTCGTCATATAGGCACAGCTGCCCGGTGTTGATGCCGCCCTGACAATGCGCGACGGCGGGTGGCGTCGCGGTGTCGGGGTAGGGGACGAGGATGATGCCCCAGGCGCCGTTATTGACAAAGCGGTTGTACATCACGGTGTTGTTGCGGGCGCCCGAGATCGAGATCCCGGTGCCCGTCGGCCCGTTGCTGGCCACGCCCGTGCCGGGGACGTTGGGGTTGTTGTTGTCGTGCACGTAGTTGTGGATGAAGACCCAGCAGGAGGTCGTGTGCGTGATCGGGCTGATCGCCCCTCCGGGGCAGGAGCCGTCTTGCGGCGAGGGGGCGTCGTCGTTGTTCTGGCTGTTGGTGTCGAAGCCGTCCTTGTTGTTGTCGAACTCGGAGTTCTCGATGATGACCTGACCGCCGGCGTTGGTGCCCGAGTACCCGAGCGCCGAGTACTCGGACTGGACGTGGTCGAGCGTCGTGTTGCACAGCTGCTGACAGGCGCCGACGTAGTAGTTGGAATCGCTGAAGTTGCTGGCATAGGTTTGAAACCAGGTGCCATCGGTCGCATTGGAGCTGAAGATTCCGTAGGCGGCGGCGGTGGAGTTGTCCTTGAAGAATGTCGACGTGGCGTTGAGGTAGCTGCCGTAAAAGCCCGAGAGCTTGCCGAGCTGTCCGCTGCCGTCGCCGCCGTTCCACCAGATCTCGTTGCCGGATCGCCCGGACCCGGTGAGGAAGTTGCAGGCGGTGAGGTTTTCCACAGTGACGTTGTTGGCCTGCCAGACGAGCACGCCGTTGCGTCCCAGCGAGCTGCCGTCGCTGGCCTTCGGGCCATAGTCCTGGCGTGAAGGATCGCTGCTGCAGGCAGGGCCGGGGCCCGGGGTCGTGCCATCCACGATCACCTGGTTGCGATCCATCCCGCGCAGATGAACGCCGGGCGTGGAGATGACGACTCCAGAGGGGGTGGTGTCCGGTTGGGGTCCGGGGTTCGCGCGGTGGTCGGCCTGCTCGTGGTAATCGCCGGGAGCCACCAGGACCCAGTCGCCAGGACTGGCGGCGTCGACGGCAGCCTGGATCGTCGAAAACTGGCCCGCGATCCTGCGATAAGTGCCGACCCGCAGCACACGGGCAACAGCGCTAGCGTGGGCGTGGACCTTGTCGGGCTTGGCTCGGCGCGCCGCCGCCGAGCTGCCGCCGAGCAGCACGACTGCCACCGCGACGAGCGCGGCGATCGGTACGGCGGCAAGTAGCTTGGTAACCCGGTTTCCCAACACAGCCCCTATGACCGCCAGCACCATAGCTCAGCGCATCGGCACGATGCGCAGGTGCGCTGCCACGAGGCTGCGCTCGTGTCAGCGGTCGGGCTTGGCTTCGCGTCCGCGGAGCGTGCGCACCAGCGTCCGGCGCACCCCGCCACGCAGCACAACGATCGCGCGGACGCGGACGGACCCGCGCGCCAGCGCGCGGCGCGAGAGCACGATCGCAAACGGGCGCCCGCGCAGGGTTGCGCGATACCCGGGCGCGATGAACGTCACGCTGCGCACCGCCCCGAGGGTCCCGGTCAGCGACACCCGCACTGCGCCCCCGTGCAGGCGCCGCACACTCAGGCCCAAGCGAAGGCGGCGCGCCGTTGGGCCTGGGGCTGGTGGTGTCGCGAGGGGGACGTTGGGCGGAGTCGCGTCGCGCACCTCCACGAGGCCGCCGATCACGCCGATGTAGGCGGAGCCATCCGGCCCGATCGTTACCGGCGCGTAGTTGTTGTTGTAGCCGAGACCTGCGCCGGCGAGCTGCTTGTAGACCGAGCGGCCTGTGCGGACGTCGAGCGCGGTGAAGTACCAGGGGTCCAGCGGCGAGGAGTCGTCCTTCGTGTAGGTGTAGACGAGGCCACTGGCGAGCGAGAGCTTCGACACGACGGTCGGGATCCGTTCGCTGAGGTTGAGCCACACCACGTGGCAGCCGCTGCCATCGGAGTTGATGTCGACGCGCTCGATCCCCGGTGCCGTGCGTCCGCCGTGCTCGGTCGCAACTGGACCGGTGTAGCCGTAGTTGTTCTCGGCGATCATCACATTCCCGTCGCCGATCAGAGAGTTCTCGTCGGCGCTCTGGTCCTTGGAGAAGATCGGCTGCACGCACACGCGCCGGCTGCCTCTGATTCGTACGGCGCGCCGGTAGACGACGATGTCGAGCGGGTTGGCGTTGTCGGTGATGGTGACGTAGGAGCCCTGGACTGTGGGGGTAGTGCCCGAGCCCGCATCGACCTGGCCGGGCTCGTGGATCCCCGAATTCGGATAGACCTCGCGCCAGCTCACCCGCGGCGTCCCGTCGGGTCTGGCATCGAGGCGGTAGAGGGCTGCGATCGACACGACGTAGACGCCGCCGGTCTCGTCGACCGCGAAGGAGTTCTCGGTCTCCTCATGCAGATCGAGCAGGTGGGTGGAGCCGGTGGCGGGATCGAGGGTGACGAGCTTGCCGTCGAAGCTCTCGACCCACAGCCGCCCGCTCCAGTCCGGTAGCGCCGAGGTGATCTCGTCGCTGGCGGGGATCAGCCGGCTGAGGTCGTAGTCGTGCTGGAGGGCAAAACCGGGTCCCCCCGAACCAGCCGTCTCGGCGATCACGTAGACGTGATGATCGGTGGTCGGGATGACCATGCGGTCCTCGTTGTCGAGGTAGAAGTAGCCGCCGCTGCCGAAGTCCTGGAAGGGGTTGAGGATCTTCGGGCTAACTGCGCGCACGGGCAGCGGGAAGCTCGCCAGCGTGGCGAGGCTGTGGGGGTCAAAGAGGTAGAGGCGTGGACCCGAGATCCCCACGCAGACGGAGACGATGCGACCCTGGCGGTCGAACGCGACCGAGGCGCAGTCGGCATTGACCTCGGTGGAGAGCACCTGGAGCCCCCGCCCCAGCGGTCCTGAGATCTGGTTGGTGTCGCTCTGGTAGCCGTCGACGTGGATCTCGCTGTCGCCGTTGGCGGCCATGAACGGGTGACGGGGCGGCTCGGGCGCGTAGAAGCCCTGGGGGGTGGCGGGCGCCCCGACGAACTGCGGCAGCAGGCCGTTCAGGGGCAGTTGCAGGATTGGCATCGGAGACGTCGCGGCGCCCGCCGGACCGGGAGCGATCGCCGCCGCGAGCGCGAGCAGCAAAGTGATCGAGGAGAGCAGGCGTGCAGGCGCCATCCCACCGGTACGCTATCGCGGGTGGTCGCGCGGGACGCCAGGAGGCTGACCATTGACCTCCGTGGAGGAACCCACTGACCGCCGAGGGCTCATATAACCGCTCCGTCGTCGTCGTCGTCGTCGTCGTCGTCGTCGGCGCGCTACTCCGAGTTCGGAGCGGACCGAGCGAGTTGGCGACCGTTGCCAACGCGGCCCTCGCGGGCTGATCGTCTCGCTGCACGGTCACGACGGCAGCGCGCTGGCGCCGTACCGGGCGTGGTGGCGCTACGCGGCTGAGCACCGATACGGACTGGTCTCGGTCGAGTGGCAGCTGCGCTTCCGCGATCCCGACAGCCCCTTCCTCGATGCCCAGGCCGCCGATGCGCTGGTTGCGCGTGAGGAGGGCGTGGGCGCCGGCCACGTGCTGCTCCATGGCTTCTCTCAGGGTGCTCACGTGGTCGTCGAGATCACCGCGCTGGACCGCGGCCAGGCGCAGCTCGTGCTGCTCACCCTGCTGGAGTCGGGCGGCACCCGCGACCAGGCGCCCCTCGCGGTCCTTGCGGGCAGTCACTGGGTGCTCTACTGCGCGGGCCGGGACCAGTACGCCGACATCACGGGGTGCGCGCCGATGCGCCGGGCCGTAGCTTCTTGACGGCGAGCGGCGCTCACGTTGACTCGTTTCTCGTCAACCCGGTCGGGCGTCACGGCAGCTTGCTTCATTCTCCCGCACTGGTGGAGAGCGCTTTGAGCGACTACGCGCGGCTGCTGCGCGGTGCGCCATGAGCCCTCGCCCGTGCAGGCAGTCTTACTTGCGGACGACGACCGTCCCCGTGAAGCCGTGAATCGTGCAGAGATAGTGGTAGACGCCGGGCTTGGCGAAGCGCAGCGAGTAGGTGCCTGTCACCTGGTCACGCGAGTGCTTGTGCAGCGAGCGGAAGGTCACGTTGTGGGTCGTCATCCCGACCCACGTCCACTTGACCGTGCCACCGTGCTTGATCGTCACCTTGGACTTATGGAAGAAAAAGTCGTTGACGGTCACCCCGGTCGGTTTGGCGAGGGCGACCGACGCCGGCGATGGCGCTGGCGAGGCGACAACGCCTTCGGCCACCCACAGATATCCGATCGCGAAGAGCACGCTGGTCGCGACGGTCATTCGGCTGAGAAGCTTGCGCACGCGATTGCCTTTCGTAGGTCTGGACGCGGCGCCACGGTGACGCCACCCTGGCGCCGATGACGCCGAGAAGTGCCTGATCCTTCCCGCCGCGCTCCGCGTGACGGCGGTGCCTAGCTGTGCACGCCCACCTTGGGACGCGCCATGTGTTCCGGCGCGGGCTCGCCGGCCGGCGGCCCTGTGCCCAGCAGATGGCGCGCCAGCCGAGTCGCCAGCGCCATGATCGTGATCTGCGGGTTCACTCCCAGCGACGACGGGATCGCGCTGGCGTCGGCGACGTGGACGTTGGCCGTCCCGTGCACGCGCAGGTCGCCGTCGACGACCGCGCTCGCCGGGTCGGCGCCTGCCCGGGCGGTCCCCAGCGGGTGAAAGGCCATCAGCTGGAGGTCGCGGGCCGTCACGCGGCGGCCCTCCAGCGGTCCCGAGTCACCGTCGCGCAGCGTCAACAGCCCGCCGAGCGGCACCATCACGGTGTGGGCTCCCGCGGTCCAATACAGCTCGGTGAGCCGACGGATGCCGTGAGCGAAGGCGTCGGCGTCGCGCTGGTTGAGGCGGTAGTGGATCAGCGGTCGCCCCAGGCGCGGCGAGACGCTTCCGCGAGTGCTGTCGGACACCATGATTCCGAACTGCGAAAGGTGCGCGTAGTGACGCATCAGCTCGCGATGCTCGGCCCCGATCCCCGGGGTGGACATCGCGATGCCGTCGGGTGGCCCGGCGGCGCCCTCGAACATGATCCCGCGCTCGCCGTGCTCGTCGATGTAGTAGCTCTGGGGTACGCCCGCGTCGAGACCGATGGGCTCCTCGAAGATTGCGCGCAGCGCGGTCGCGGGATGAATCGCGAGGTTGCGTCCGAGCTCGCCGGAGCGGGCACCGATGCCCGCGCGCGACAACAGGAGTGGCGTGTGGATCGCTCCGCAGGCGACCACGACGTGTCCACAACGCACGCGCAGCGTGCCCCCGCCGCGGGTGCGGGCGATCACCGCGCGGGCGCGCCCACCGCTGGTCTCGATGCCCGTTGCGCGCACGCTGGTGTAGGTGGTTGCTCCCGCCGCCCACGCGCGCGGCACGTAGGTGATCCCAACGTGCTGCTTGGCTCCGGTTGGGCATCCGTAGTTGCAGACGCCGCTGCCCACGCATCCCTTGGCGTTGCGGTAGATGAAGTCCCCCGACCAGCCCAGTGCCTCGGCGCCGCGGCGTACTACCGCTGTGTTTGCCCCTGCCAGCTCGGCGGGGACCTGGGAGACGTTGAGGATCCGCTCAACGCGCCGGAAGTAGGGCTCGAGCTCCTGCTCGGTCAGCGCATCGAGTCCGAAGCGCTCACGCCATAGCTCGAGTACGCCGGCTGGCGTGCGGAAGCACGTCCCAGAATTCACCACCGTCGTACCGCCCACGCCCTTGCCGAGCGGGAGCACGATCGGCGTTCCCCCGACAGTGGTCACTTGGCCAGCATCGCGGTAGAGGCGGGCAGTCATCGAGCGGGTGCGTGCCGTGAACTCGTCGGTCTCCCACCAGCGGCCTTCTTCGAGCATCACGACGCGCATCCCGCCCTCGGCCAGCTCGGCGGCGACCGGAGCACCGCCGGCGCCAGAGCCGATCACGCACGCGTCGACATCGAGCGTCTCGTCGCCGCGAATCTGCTCGCCGGCGAGCAGTCTCCGCACGGAGGGGTGAAAGGTTCCCGAGCCGTCGGTGTAGGCCGCCGCACCGGTCGGTCGCACCGCATCCGTGTCGCGCGCCGTCCCGCGGTGGAGGGTCACCAGCGGGCCTCCGCGGCGCGCAGCGCGCGCCCCCGCGCGATCCGCGCCTCGGGCTCATAGCCGAGGCTCCCGAGCACGGCATCGTCGCCGTAATAGGCGAGCTTGGCGAGCG
Organism: Solirubrobacterales bacterium; assembly: GCA_003244205.1. GTDB lineage: Bacteria > Actinomycetota > Thermoleophilia > Solirubrobacterales > Solirubrobacteraceae > QHBW01. The sequence continues at coordinate 15,277 of QHBW01000035.1, forward strand.
CGGTGATCGCCGACATCGCCAGCGCGGTCGGGCCGCGGCAGAGAGACCCCAGGTAGCGTCCCCGGGGGTCCCGCGCCAGCGCCCGCATCCCGCGGCGGTATCGCGGAATAGAAGCGAGCTCGATCGCCTGCAGCGCCGCGCGCAGGGCGATCCGATTGAGCGTGGGGGAGGCGCTCAGATATTCCGCGATGAAGTCGACTGCGTCGGTCTTGCGAACCTCGGGCATGCCCGCGTCGGGAGCCACGATCGCGTCGATCAGCGCCGTCAGGATGCTCGCCTCTCGGGTACCGAGACGGACCCGTCCGCTAACCGAAGTCGGCCTGCCCTCCGCAGCCGCCATCCGGGCACCCTATGACCTTGTCCACGGCCCCGCCGCGCCCTCGTCGGCGACTACACCCGGCCGACCTGGACCCCGCCGCGCTGCCGCCGCCCCGCCCCGCGCCCGCCGCCGTGCGCTGCCGCCGCCCCCACGCCCGCCCGCGTCCCCGCCCCCGCGTCCCGAAGGGGTCTGCGTCAAGGGGGTGGGTCGCGAGACTTTCCCCACAGGCGAGTTCTGCTACCCACCCCCCGCTAGGACCCGCCGCCGGAAGGCTGGGGCGCTACCGGGAGAGGCCGCGGGCGCTAACACCCCAGGACGCGTTCCAGCGTGGCGTGCCCAGCCGACAGCGCGTCGCCGTCCAGCGGTGGATTGCCGCGCACGGACGCCGCGTGTGGTTGCTCGACCCTCCCCGGGGTGTCATCGCGACCGCGGTCATCGCGACCGCGCTGTCGCTGCTCGGCGCGCGCGAGCTGGGCGATCCAGGCGTCATAAGGTGCAGCAGCACTGCCATACCTGTAGGGAATTGTCGCTGGCGCCATAAGTTCTCTCTTCCTCTGTTGAGTGCGTGAGGGACAGGTCAGCGGGTGGCGGTCAAGCAGGGCTTAACTTGCGCTGGCTGAACCGCCAGTCGCCCGTCGCAGGCCGGCGCAGCCCATGATCAAGCAAACCGGAGCGCTATGGACCGGACGCAGGTGCACTGGGAGGTGCCCGCTGCAGCTCGCCGCCACAGAGAGTCGGCGCCCGACGGGTCGTGCGAGGTTCCGGAGCCACCGGGGGTGACGGAGTGCTGGAGGTCCGGGCAACCCGTCGAGCGCACAAGGGATGACAGCGGACCGGCGTATGGATTCTGTAAGGCGTCTCGGCGCGCGCCACACCACGACCGGCGCAGCGGGCGGCGCTCACGCTCGAGCCCTCGCGCTGATCGTCGCAGCGCCAAGGCGCCCGGCGTCGCTCACCTGCTCGCGCGGGATGAGGCGCCCGCCCACGCCCTCCAGAACACAGGAGGGGCCGGGCTGTTGGCCCGGCCCCTCCTCCTCGCTGCGGCCCTCCAAGGCGAGGGGCCGTATGGCCTGTTCAGCCGCCTAGCGGCGTGGTGTTCGGGGTGATCGTGATCGCGATCGACGTCGAGGCGCCACCCTGGTTTTCAGGGCCGCCCGGCACGAACACACGGAAGTGACCAACTCCGGTGCCGAGCGCGATCACTCGGTGCGTGATCGAGTACAACGACTTTGCGCCCACGAACCCGATCTGCACGGTGTGGTAGTCACCGTCGTGCCCGAGGCGTTGCAGGTACAGGATGTGGCCAGTCTTGTCCGGGCTGACGGAACCGGTGAACGTCACCTTCTGCCCCAGCTGGACCTTGGTCGTGGAAGCCGTCGCGGTGACGACGTCCTTGACGCCCTCGTACAGCGTCGCGCTGGTCTTGCCGCCAGCCTCGACGCGGTAGCGCGTGTTGTTGACCGGCGCCCGGTTGGCGAACGAGTAGCTCCCGTCGAGAGCGGTCGCGCCGACCGCGACCGGCTGGAACTTCGTGAGGTCCGTGCGAGCGAGCAGCGTAATCGGCACGGGGGCGTTGACCGGGCTCACGAGCTTGCCTGAGATCGTCGTGCTCTGGCCCTCCATCAGCGGGTCGGTCGAGGAGAGGATCGTCAGCTTCGGGTTCTGCGCCTGCTGGACCTGCAGCGCGATCGGCTCCGAAGGGCTCTTGATGTTGCGCCGATCGGCCGGCAGGAGCACGCGGATGTTGGCCTGGTCGCCGTCACCGCTGGGCACGAAGAAGCGGTGCACGATGGTGTACGTACCACCGGCTCCGATCCTGCCGTGGCCGATAGTCCGCCAGTCGTCGCCGGCGGTCGCGGCCCGACGCTGCAGCAGGATCTTGGCACCGACGTGAGCGGGATCGACGGTACCGGTGAAGGTCACCTTCTGGCCCGTCACGACGTTCGTGCTCGTCGTCGTTGTCGAGAGCGTGACGAGCGCCTCGACCTGCTCGCGCACGGTTCGGCTGACCGCGCCGTCGGAGATCACGAACCACTTGCGGTTCGAGTCAACGACACCCGGCAGGCGGCGGAACTCGTAAAAGCCACCAGGGCCGGTATGCGTGGACTGGACGAGGGAGAAGTGAGACGCCGGGGCGACCTCGTGGTAAAGGGAGACCTTCTGGCCCGCCACGTTGTTCGGACCGACGAGGCGGCCGAAGACCACCACGGCATCTCCGGCCAGTGCGGGGTTCGGGGCCGCGTTGATTGAGACCCGGTGGGCGTTGAGCGAGGGGCTGGCGCTCGCCGCTGCGGGCAGCAGGGCAAGCGACGACCCGGCGGCGACAAGCGCCGCGACGGTGAGGCGTCGAGCCTTCATGTGAATCCTCCTGTGAAGGGGTGAGTACGGCATCCGCTCGCATCAACCCGTCGACCCAGGCCTGTGCTTCGGCATGTTGGAATCCCTTAACAAGCTGAGGCAGGCCACCGCTTAGCGGCGGGGCTCGCGCGCGCCGCCGCCGCGCGCTTCGCTACCCTGGCCAACGGCCTCTCCAGGCCTGTACCACAGACGGGACCGTGGTCTGCGACTGCGGCGGGGGCCGATACGCCGCGCCGGCGGCGGGTGCGCTATTGCAGAGCTCACGGCCGCGCGCGTCCACAATCTGGCTCCGCCCACCAGTCGCGCCCAGCGCTTCGCCCAGCTCGGATGCCCTCAACGCATAGCCCACGACCGCTTGCCGCTGAGCGAAGCCACGCCATCGAGCAGCGCCGCGCGCGCCGGATCGTCGTGCGCCGCCGACGCGCTCGTATCGGGCGGATCTGGCGCGTGGCGCGCGGGGTTGTCCCGCTTGCCGCGGTGGTCGCGCCGCTGGCCCTCGCTAGCCATGACTCGCGGTCCTCGACAGCGCAGGCGGCGAGCGGGGATGTCGGAGCTCCGGCGGCCGTAGCCCGCGGCCACGTGACTGTCCGGATGCTAGACGCCCCGACGGGTGTCCGCCGCCAGCACGTGTGGATCTACTGGCCGTCGGTGCCGAATTCGCGCTCCCTGCCGATCGTCTACTGGCTGCACGGTGTGCCCGACCTGCCCGGGGAGATCTTCCAGGCCGGCCTTGGCCACACGCTCGACGCCTACTTCGCCGCCGGTCACCGTCCCTTCGTCGTGGTGGCGCCCGACGGCTCGGGAGCGTTCTCCGGCGACACCGAGTGGGCCGACGCCGCCAACGGCGTCGACCGCGAGGAGAGCTTCCTGCTGCACTCCGTGATGCCGGCGATCGAGGGTCGCTTCCCGCGCGACCGCGCCCACCGGGCGATCGCCGGGTTCTCGATGGGTGGCTACGGCGCGATGAACGTCGCACTGCGTCATCCCGACCTCTTCGGCCAGGTGGCCTCGCTGTCGGGCTACTTCCACGTCGACGACCCGCAGGGAGTCTTCGGCGGGCGCGCTGAGCTGGTGGCCGCCAACAGCCCCGACCAGCACGTTCAACACGCCCGGGGCATGCGCATCCTGCTCGACGTCGGCACCCAGGACGACCAGGGTGTCGTCCACGGCGAGGCGCAGCGCTTCTGGCACCTGCTGGGACGCGTCGGCATCCCGTCCACGCTGATCGTCGCGCCCGAGGCCCAGCACAACTACACGTTCGTGCACAGCCAGTTCCCCGTGATCGAGACCTTCCTCGACTTCGGCTGGCCGAGCTAGCTTCGGTCGCGCGCCGAGAGACTCAGCTGCTGCTGGCGGGCTCGCGCTCGGTGGGAGCCGCGGCGGGCCGCTCGGTCGGCGCCGCGGCGGGCGTCTCGGCGGGCGCAGCGGCGGGCGTCACCGTCGGCTCACTCGCCGCCGGGGGCGGCGGCGTCAGCGGAGCGGCGGGCTCGTCGTGACTGGACCCGGTGATCGAGTCCTTGAACTCACGCATCCCGGCGCCCAGCGATCGACCCATCTCCGGCAGCCGCTTGGCGCCGAAGACGAGCAGGATGATGACCAGCAGGAAGGCGATGTGAAGCGGGTTGTCAAGGCCCATCGCTGAAAGGATAGACCTCGAAGCAGCTGGTTACCGCCAGGGCGAGCGACGCATCAGGGTTCAGCTTCCGCGGCGCGGAGTGGATGCGGTCATCAGGAGACCGCCGTCCGGTGGCTGGACGATCATGCGAGCGCGCGGCCGGGTGGGCGCAACAACAGCGGCGGCGGTCAAGAGCAGCGCGGCGATCCAGATACCTGGACTGGAGAGCTGGTGGGAGACGTGATCGCTGAAGCGCTGGTTGACGGCGATGGCATCCGATGCTGCGCCCGCGGCGCCGAGCGCGAGGAGCGCCAGGAGGGCAACCGTGACGGCGCGTGGAGCTCGCGACACCCCAACCAAGCGCCCGAGCGCCCATCCCGTGGCCAGTCCGACCGGGATCCAGGCGGCCAGCATCCGCACCAGGGGCTGGGTCGCGTTGCCGGCTAGCTGCTGGAGCGGGAGCGCGCCTGAGACGTTGGGCCCGCTGCCCAGCCGACCAGAATTGCGGATCAGATACAGCCAGCCCACCCCCGCGACGACACCCAGGAGGGCGACCAGGATTGTCAACAGCGCTCGGCCGCCAGCAGCAGCGGCCCGGCTGGGCCGGCCGCGGTGGGGAAGCGTGGCGCTGGGCTTCAGGCTGACGGCCATGGCGAAGGACGCGACGCCCACCGGCTCGCACCGGCGAATACGACGCTGGCGCCAGCATAGGGGCCAGCACGACGAGCACTAGGATCGCCGCCCATGAGCGTGGCCACCTCGCCGGCCGGCGGCGGAGCCCACCCGACCGCAACCTCGCCGGGGGAGGCGGACGTGCGCGTCGTCGGCGTGCTGGCCCGGGTCCCGGGCGTCGCGTGGATCGTCGCGATCGCGCTCGTTGCCCGCCTGCTCTACGGGAGTGGCTACGTCTGGTACGACGCCCTCTACCACCTCGTCTGGGGTCAGGACCTCGCGCACGGCCATCTGCCACCGGATCTGAAGGCGATCCACTCGCCCACGCCCCACCCGCTGCCGCTGCTGGTCTCGATGCTCGCGTCGCTGCTCGGCTCCCACGCTTATGCCGTGATGGAGGCGATCTCGCTGCTGTCGCTCGGGGGACTGTGCTGGGCTGCCTTCCGGCTCGGGCAATGGCTCGTGTCGCCCGCAGTGGGGGTGCTGTTCGCGCTTATTCTGTTCACGCGGCCGTTCCTGATCTCCCAGACGCTGCTGGCCTCGATCGAGACGCCTTACCTGGCGCTGATCGTGTGGGCGGCCGCGCTCGAGGTGCGCACGCCGCGCCGCGGCACGCCGGTGTTGATCGCGCTCGGTCTCGCCGGTCTGATCCGTCCGGAGGCCTGGGTCCTGAGCGGCCTCTACTGGCTCTATTTGGCGTGGCCCCTGGACTGGGCAGCGCGGCTGAAGCTGCTGGCGGCGGTCGTGATCGCGCCGCTGCTGTGGATGGCCTTCGATCTCGCCGCCACCGGCGACGCCCTGCACTCCCTACACGAAACCAAGAGCGCCGTCGATCAGCCCGGCACGCCGCGCTCGCTGGGATCGGGGCTGCTTGCGGGGCCGAGCTACCTGCGCAACATCCTCCAGCTTCCGTTTGTGCTCGCCGGGCTCGTCGGCATCGTCGTCGCGCTGCGACGCGATGCACGCCGGGCATCGGCGCCGCTGGTCATCGGCCTGTCGGGCGCCGCCACCTTCCTGATCTTCGGGCTCGACGGCCTGCCGCTGCTGCCGCGCTACGCCTTCCAGCCCGCCGTCGTGCTCGCCCTCTTCGCCGCCGTCGCGCTGCTGGGATGGCGCGAGCTGGCCCCCGGCGGCCGCGAGCGCCGGGCCTGGATGGCGGCGGCTGGAGTCAGCGCGGCGTTGGTGATCGCGTTCTTTCCGCTGTCGTCCTTTAGGAGCGTCCGCAACAACGCCCGCATCGTGCACGCGGAGCAGGGCCAGATGGTCGAGCTGATCGGCTCGGCGCAATTCAGGGCGGCCTACCGGGCGTGTCCGATACTGCTGGACTCGAGCTACTTCGACTCGCCCGCTATCGCCTACCTCACCCAGCGCCACCCGCGCGACATCTCCAATGTGGGCTTTCCCGACAACGCCCGCGGACTGATGTTCTCATTCGTGCGCAGCCCGGTCCCCGTTGCCTACGGGCTGCCCGCGGTCGATCCGACCGTGATCCACGTGCCGCTCGGATCCCAGCAGCTCTTCCGCGACCGGTCGTGGGCGCTGTACAGGCGCTGCTAGCCCGAGACACACGTGCGGGGCTGTCGCCAGACGAACATCCCGCCGGCGACCTCGCCTTCGAGGCCGAGCTCCTCGATCGCCTCCGCCACGCCGTCGTGCTCGGGGTGTCGGTAGTCGTGAAAGGCGACCACCGCGCCCGCCGCCAGACGCGGCTGCCACGCTTGGAACTCGGCGATCGTCTGCTCGCGACCGTGGCCGGCGTCGATGAACAGCAGATCGACCCCGGCCGGAGCGGGGTCCCCATCCGCTGAGCTTGTGGCTGCCAGCGCCGCGTCGGCTTCAACGAAGTCGATGCGCTCGTGCACATGACCGGGGACCAGCTCGAGGTAGCGAGCACGCTGCTCGTGGACGACCGCGTCCACGCTCGTCACCCGCCGTCGCCGGTCGGCGAGCGCGAGTGCGATGGCTGTCCAGCCGACCGCCGTCCCGAGCTCGACGACCTCGCTGCGTCCGCGCGCGAGCGCGAGCAGGTGGGCCAGCTCCCGCGGTCGGGCCGCCGCGTCCGGTCCCCAAGCATCGCCGATCTGGCGCGCCAGGCGTCGGGCGCGCAGGATGAAGATGGCCACCCGGGCCGGCAGCACGTACACCGCGGCCAGCTCGCGCGCGGCGTGCAGCGTCGCCGGCCGCCGCATGTCAGTCCTGGCCAGCCGGCGGGCCCAGCTCGATGTCGTCGATCCTCCAGTCCGGTCCCGGGCCCGGGATGGTGAGGCGATAGTTCGTGCTCAGCTGCTTGGGATCCGAGCCCCAGACCACGTTCACTGTCGCCCCGAGCTTCTGGGGCGTGAGCATGCGCACGTCGACGTAACGCAGCTGCGCGTGGCTGAGGATCGCCAGCACGCGTGTGCGCGCCGCCGGATCGGGCTGGGCGCGCACGAGGCTCAGGACCTGATCGGCACGCTGGGTGCCACAGCCAAGGCGTTGGCCGTAGGCGGGGTCCAGCGTCGTGCAAGCTGCGGCGACGTCGCCGGCGGCGAGAGCTCCGAGCAGATGTCGGACAACGCCAGCCACCTGCTGTTGGGCAGGACTGCTGAGCGCCGCGTTGCCCGCGCCCGGGCTCGAGGATCCGCCGCACGCGGCGAGCGACAGCGCGCAGAGCGCGAGCGCGATCGGCGCGGCGAGGGCATGGGTGCAACGCATCGCGGCGAGAGGCTAGTAGCGCCATCTCCTGGCCGCCTGGACCTGCCACCCTTGACGCGATGAAGTCATGCTCACCGGCGGATCGGCGATGAGCGCGGGCGTGCTAGCCGGGCTTGGTGTGGCGCTGCTGGCGTCGCTGGGACTCAACACCGGATTCCTGCTGCAGCACTCCGGGATCGTCGCAGCGCCTGCCCTCAGCCTGCGGCGTCCGCGCGAGGCGTTGCGCTCGTTCGTGACGTCGCGGACCTGGCTGGCAGGGCTCGCGCTGGGCGTGCTCGGGTGGGGTCTGCACGTTGCGGCGCTGTCGCTGGCGCCGCTCTCGCTCGTGCAGGCGTTCGTCGCCGGCGGACTCGCGCTGGCCGTGCCGATCGCGGCGCTCGGCTTTCACCATCGCCTCGAGCGCCCCGAGCGTGTCGGCGTGATCGCGATGGCGTTGGCGCTCGCGCTGCTGCCCCTGGGACTCGGCAACGTCGACCAGCATCACCATTTCGACCACGGCACGCTCGGCATCTACTTGAGCGTTGTCTGCGCCGTGGGTCTCGGGCTCGTCCTCGGCCACGGCGGCCGCCGCCGCGCGCAGCTCCTCGGGCTCGCGGCGGGCGCCTTCTATGGCGCCGCGGACACCGCGATCAAGGCGCTCACCTCGCTGCAGTCCACCGGTGGGCTGGACAATGTCATCCTCTCGCCCTGGCTTCCGATCGCCGTGCTCGCGACCTTCGGCGGCTTTGCATGCTTCCAGCGCGGCCTGCAAACCGGCCGCCCGCTGCCGGTGATCGCGTTCATGACGGCGGTCACCAATCTCGCGTCGATCCCGGCGGGGTTCGTCGCGTTCGGCGACCCACTCGGGCTGGCCCCGGGGTGGGTGGCCATCCACGTCTGCGCGTTCGTCGTCGTGATCGCGGCCGCCTACCTGCTCGCTCCGGTGCAAGCGAGCATCGGTGACGGACTCGAAGCCGCCACGCCCGCTCGGGTGTGACCGCGTGACACACACCGTCCGCGAGGCCGTGATCGATGGACTGGCGGCCGTGGAGCTCTCCGCGCCGGATGCCGCCGTGGAGGCAACGTTCGTCCCCGGCGCGGGCATGCTCGGAGCGTCGCTGCGTCATCGCGGCGAGGAGCTCTTGCATCTCCCCGGCGGGGTCAGTCACTACGTGCAGACAGGCTCGAGCGCCGGGATCCCGCTGCTGTACCCGTGGGCAAACCGGCTAGCTGGCTGGACGTACGAGGCGGCGGGGCAGCGCGTCGAGCTGCGTCGCGACGGCGCCGGGATCCGCACCGAGGAGCACGGCCTGCCGATACATGGCCTGCTTGCCGCGGCACGCGGCTGGGACGTCGAGGAGATCGCTGCCGACGATGACAGCGCGCGCTTCTCCGCAGGGTTCGACTTCGCTTCGCAGACCGACCTGCTCGCTTCCTTTCCCTTTCCCCATCGCCTTCGTATCGTTGTCACGCTTGCGCACAACGAGCTGCGGGTCGCGACCAGCGTCGAGGCCAACGCGGGCGTCACGGTGCCGGTCAGCTTTGGCTTCCATCCCTACCTGCGTTTGCCTGGCGTGGCCCGCCAGCAGTGGGAGGTCGCCCTCAAGGCGGCCGACCGCCTGGTGCTCGATCACCAGCTGATCCCCACCGGAGCCCGCGAGCCGGCAGGCGTGGACGTGGGCCCGCTGGGTGAACGGACGTTCGACGACGGCTTCAGCGGGCTGGGCGCGCCACCGCAGTTCCGCCTTGCCGGCGGCGGTCGCACGATCGAGGTGGCACTGGAGAGCGGCTATCCGTTCACGCAGCTGTTCGCGCCGCCGGGCAGCGCCTTCATCTGCGTTGAGCCGATGACCGCGCCGACCAACGCGCTCGTCAGTGGTGGCGCCGAGCTGCCGTTGGTCGAGCCGGGAGAGCGCTTCGAAGCCGCCTTTTGCGTCATCATTGCGGCGTGAGCGCGAGCGACGACGTCTCGGAGGTGGTGCACGGCGAGGGCTACGCCGTCGGCAACATCGACGGCATGGGCCAGGGTCCGGGGTTTCGCAAGATCCGCCGGCAGCTCGATGTCACCGCTTTCGGCGTCAATGCCGTGGTGATGCCGGCCGGCTATGAGGCTGGTGGCCACTACCACGAGACCCAAGAGGAGATCTACTTCGTCCATCAGGGACGGATCGAGTTCGAGTTCGGCGACGGCTCCAAGCACGTTCTCGGCCCGGGTGGCGTGGCGCGCGTCGACGCCGCCACCGTCCGGCGCTTTCGCAACGTCGGCGACGGCGACGCGGTCTACGTCAGTGTCGGTGGCAAGGACGGCTACGTCGGGCGGGACGGCCGCCCCACCGACGGCGAGCAGCGCGTGGCGTCGAGCGGGCCGCCAGGGGCGTAGCGGCGGGCGCCGCGTCGGCGGGCGTGCGCCGGCGCCCGAGGCCGGCGCCGGCGTGAGCTAGCGGCCCGCACCGCCGGGAGCGCCCGCGCCGGCGTGAGCCCGTGGCCGCGCCGGCGCACGACCGTTTGTCGTAAAGGCCACTATTTCGAGCTAACGATGCACGGAGTGCGCCCCCGGCCCCGTCCGCCGCCGCCTTGGCGCTCCCCGCCTCAGCGCCGCATCAGCACGGCACGCGCGGGCCCGCCGTCGGAGCCTTGCAAGCGCAAAGGCAAGACGATGAGCTCGTACTCCCCTGGCTCGACGTGGCGCAGGTCGAGGCCCTCGAGCGGGATCACGCCCGCCTCGCCGAGCCCGAGCAGCACGCGGTGACCGTCCTGGTCGGCGATTGAGAGGTAGTCGATGCCGATCAGCCGCACGCCGGCATCGACGAGCGCCTGGGCGCCACCGGCGTCGAAGCGCAAGAAGTCGCGGGTGAAGTCTGGGCGCTCCCACAACCACGAGTTCGTCGTCTTGACGAGCACGCGCTCGGTGCCGGCCGGGATCGCCATGCGCTGCACAGCGGCACCATCGAGCACGCCCGACGCCCAGGTCGCATCGATCACCAGTGCGGGTCCGATCAGCGGCTCCAGCGGGATCGCGGCAGCGTCGCTGCCGTCGTCGAAAAAGTGCAGCGGCGCGTCGAGATGGGTCCCCGTGTGCACTCCGAAGTCCAGGCGTGAGACGTTGGCGGTGTCGCCGCGCGCGATCGAGCTGTGGCGGGTGAGCTCGACGCCCGGGTTGTTCGCGTAGATCGGCATCTGCGCCCGGATCGGGACCGAGATGTCGATGATCTCCCCGGCCATCAGGCCATCAGCCCCGTCCGCCCCGTCAGCCTCATCACGCCCCCAGCCCCATCGGCCGCGTCACTGCACGGCCTGGGCGGGCCGTGATGGCGGTCGCCAGCGGGAGCGGTGCGGGCGCGGACGAGGACCGGGAACGTAGGCCTCGGCCTGGAGCACGCGCCAGCCCGCCATCGGCAGCGCCGTGCGCCCCATGTAGACCAGGAAGCGAGGGCGCCAGTGGGGATCGAACTTCTCGTTGAAGTTCATCAGCCGCTCGAGCTGGAAGCGGCCGTGGAAGCGCCCCAGCAGCCAGCGCAGCACCCTCTGGCTGCGGCTCAGCGCCGCGCCGGCGGCCATCACGTGAGCGAACCCGGCGAAGTTGAGCGAGACCTCCTCAACGTCGCCCTCGCCGGCCTCCAGGAGGGCAAGGGCGACCATCGCCTCGAGCAGTCCGTTGGGCTTCTCGTCAAGGCGCCGCATGACGTCGAGCGACAGTCCGCGCTCGAAGGCGACGAAGCGCAGAAACGCTCGCACCTCGCCTGACTCGTTGGTGGCGAGCACGTAGAGATCGCAGTCATCCTCGGGCCCGCGCCAGAGGTGGCCGAGTGTCATCGCGAACCCGTACAGGCGGTGGTGGATCTGGCGCCACTGCTGCTCGACGCGGTCAAGACCAGCGACCTCGGCGTCGGTCAGCTCGGCGCCGCGGCGCAGCTCGAACGTCCAGCCTTGACGCTCGGCTCGGTGCAGCGACTGACGGACCTTGCGGATGCGCCGGCCCTCGAGCGTGAACCCGCGGGGGTCCACCCAGGCCTCGTTGCCGATGTGCAGCGCGCGGAAGCCAAGCTGGCGGTAGCTGCGCAGGTGCCGTTCGGCGGCGCCGGTCAACACCACGCTCCAGCCCTGGCGGTTGGCATGCTCGGCGAAGCTCGCGAGCACCTCCGACTCGCGCCCCGAAGGCGCTATCGGGTCGCCCGCCACCACGGCGGTGCCGTGCAGCACGCGGTAGGACAGCAAGCCGTCGGCGGCGAAATAGAACGCCTTGTCCTCGCGCAGCGCGAACGGCGCCAGCGAATCGCGGCCGTGGCGGGAGAGGATCTCGGCGGCGCGCTCGTGATCGGCGGGGCTGTGGCCGTCGATCGAGCGCCCGGGTCCGAGCAGTTGCACGACCCAGACCGCAGCGGCGATCAGGCCGAGCAGCACGAGCGCATCGAGCGTGATCGACGATGGCTCGGTTGAGGTGAAGCGCCCGCTGAGCAGACCGTGGAAGCCGTTGTGCAGCGCGCGGCCGAGGCCCGCGCTACGACCCGTGACCAGCTGCATCGTCACCGAGAACGCGTATGCCAGCACGATCGCCGTGACGGCGACCATGCCCGGGAGAAGCCCGCGGCGCACCTCCGCGCCGCGCTGGAAGTCCTTGCGCTGGGAGCGCAGCATCCACGCGAGCGCAAGCGCGAGCAGGCTCTCTTCGTAGTCGAACCCTTTGACCGCGTCGAGTACGGCGACGATGCTCAGCAGGATCACGGCGCCGTCGACGGCGCGGCGGTTGCCGCGCGCGACACCGAGCGCGAGCGCGAGCAGGCCGAGTCCCGCCGCGCAGGCGAGCACGTGCCCGATCGGGCGGGCAGGGTAGGGCTCGAGCTGGCTGAGCAGCTCGTCGCGCCAGCTCACGTTCGGCGTCAGTGCCGAGGCGACGGACAGCAGGCCGGCGGCGGCGAGTGCGATCGCCGAGACGGCGCGCAGCATTCGCGATCCGCGTGCCTGTGTCGTTTGGGAGCCGGAATCCCTCGGATCCGACAGCAACAGGGACATCGCGCCTTGGAGGCTAGTCGACTCTGCGATCTCTGAGCAAATCGCTTGCCCTGTCACCCGCCGGGCATCCGGGGTACCGTTGCCGGCGTGCCCAGGGTCCAGCCAGCGGCCGCCGCCGGCGCGGAGCCCCCGCCAGCGGGCGGCGAGTCGCCGCCCGTGCTGCGGTCGGCGCTCGTGGTCTTGCTCGTGCTCGCGATCGCAAGCTTCCTGGCGCTCTTCATCGACCAGCGGATCAAGCTCTCGCGTCCGCTGATCATCGACCATCCGGCCGCCACGATCCTCGTTCCCAACGGCGTGGACCGAGTCGTCGGCGTTCGCTTCCGCGTGGTCCATCGCGACCTCGTCTCGGTCGTGATCGTCGATACTGCGGGCAAGCGCGTGCGCATGCTGCTGCACGATCAGCCGGTGCGCGACAAGGGCCTGATCGACGTCCCCTGGGACGGCCGCAGCGACACAGGGGTGCTCGTGGCCGCCGGCGTCTACACGCCACGCGTGACGCTGGTGCATGCCGGCCGCACCGGCCCCATCCTCACCTCGATCAGGGTCCGCTACAAGCCCGCGCCCTAGGCGCTGCCCGCGGCCAGCGGGCTACGCGCTGCCCGTGCCCTCCGCGGGCTACCCGTTGTGCACCGAGACGGCCGTCCGGTTCCACCCAAGCGGTGCGATGCGCAGCGTGCGCCGACCGCCGCGGCCGTAGCCCGCTGGGCCCTGCCAGGCGCTGAAGGCGAGCAACTCCCCGATCGGGCCAGCGAAGACCGAGCCGCCTCCGGGGGCGATCAGCGCGCCGCCCTGGAGGATCGGGTTCAGCGGAGAATCGCTGTAGGGCCCGCGCACGGAAGCCGCCACCGCGTAGCCCATGCGGTAGTCGACGGAGTAGCTCCCCGCGGAGTAGAAGAGGTAGTAGAGCCCGCCGCGCGTGACTACCGAGGGGCCCTCGACGGTGCGTGCCGAGAGACCTTCTTGCCAGGGTTGGGAGACCCCCATCAGCTCGATCGGCGGCCCCGCGGGGTGAAAGAGATCGCGGTGAAGGGGGATCACGTCGATCGTATGCACCGGGAAGTCCGTCGCGAAGAACAGGTAGGCCGAGCCATCGACGTCGATGAAGGGCGACGGGTCGATGTAGCCGGCCGAGCCGGGGCTAGCGCAGATGATCGGTCCGCGATCGCGGAAGGGCCCCTGCGGCTTGCGGCTAATCGCCAGCGCCAGACAGTGCTCGCCGTGGCCGCTCGTCTGGGCGGAGTAGTAGAGGTACGTCAGACCTCTGACTTCAAGCGCCCCCGGCCCCCACCAGTGTCCGTCGGTCCACGGGGGGATCTTGACGAAGGCGTCGCTGACGAAGCTCCAGTGGCGCAGATCGGTGGAGCGCAGCACGGGGAAGAGATGGTTGCGCGGCTCCCAGGCCGTAGAGGTCGCGTAGGCGTACCAGGCGTTGGCGGAACGGATGACGGTCGGGTCCGGGAAATCGCGCCCAAACAGCGCGGGGGCGTAGGGGAGCGCCTGAGCGCTCGTCGCCGACGCCGCCAGCACCACGGCGGCGATCGCCACGAGCAGGCCTCGCAGACGCAAGCGCGACGGGCTGATCCATGCGTAGGGCACGGTCAAGCCCCAACCCCGCTGGGCGCCGGTGGTTGCGCAGCGGCCACTAGCATCAGCCACCGCGATGTCCCGCCGGAGCCAAGCATTCAGTGGCGTGGCCGCGCTCGCCATCATCGTGGGCGGCTGCTCCCAGGACCCTCACGCCGCTCTGCCGCTGCGCCATCCCTACGACCCGCGTCAGACCGCGCAGAAGTGCTTGCGCAAGGACAAGCTTCCGGTCACCGCGGTTGGGGTTCGCGAGCTCGTGGTCGGCAGCGGCGCGGGTGCCCCGAGCATCACCTTCACGACGACTTTTGCCGCGGCCCAGGCGCTCGAGCTCGAGGGACAGGCGGAGAGCGCCGAGCGCATCGGCAGCGCCCTGCTGTACGTCCGCAGGGGCTCCGACGCGCTGCTCAAACGCGTGGAGCGCTGCCTGAGCAAGCAGGACACGAGCATCAACACCAGCGCGTAGGCCGGCTGTGCTCGCCACTGGCGGTGGGTTGGGACTGTCTTAGACCGTGTAACCAGGAGCAAATGCGGGGCTACACTCTTGTGCTTCGGTCACGCGGTCCCGGGTAGGTAATCGCCGGCGTGACCACGCGCGAACGCCGATGGCCGCTGACTCTCGCCACAAGCACAGTCGTCTGACGCCATGGCATGGCCTGTGGGTGATTGCGCTCGGCGCGGTCGTCTACTGGATCTCTCAGCAGAGCGCGCCGAAGTTCCCCACGAGCGCGCGCGCGCTCACCGAGCTCGCCGCGGCAGTCGGCATCTACCTGATCGCCACGCTCCTGCGTGCAGAGCGCTGGCAGCGCATCCTGCGCCACCACGATGTCCGCATCGCCTACACCGAGGCTGCCGGGCTGGTGATGGTCGGCTACATGGGCAACAACGTGCTGCCCGCCCGCGGTGGGGAGTTCCTGCGCGCCTACCTACTCGGACAGAAGGGGGCCACCAAGCGCTCGATCCTCGGCACCGTGATCGCCGAGCGCGCGCTCGACGCCGCGGCGCTCGGGCTGTTGTTCCTCGCGTTCACGCTCGGTGTCCTGGGCAACGTCAAGCTCCCCTCCAACACGCCGCTGATCGTCGCCGTGGCGGTCGTCGCCTTCCTGCTGCTCGTCGGGCTGGCGATCCTGCGCTTCGCGCGCAGCCACCACCTGGTCGAGCGCGCCTGGAACTTCCTGCGACCGTTCGCCACTCCCGCACGTGCGCTGCTCAGTCTCCACGGCGTCGTGCTGCTGGCGGTCTCGCTCGTGATCTGGGGCTTCGAGGCCGGCGTCTACTACATGGTGTCCGATGCCGCGGGTCTCGGGCTCGGCATCTCCGGCGCGCTCTACGTGATGGTGCTCGCGAACCTGTTCGCGCTGATTCCCGCCGCTCCGGGCTACGTCGGCACCTTCGACGCCGCCGTCGTGTTCGCCGCCAAGGCCGCGGGCAACGCCACCGGCGGCATCGTCACGACCTACCTGCTGCTGCTGCGCTTCGTGCTGTTCGTTCCGATCACCGTGCTGGGCGCCGTCGTGCTGTTTGCTCGCTACGGCGGCATCGCGCGCTACCGCACCGCGCGCGCCGAGGCCGAGGAGACCGAGGAGGAGGCGCTCGAGGAAGCCGTCGCGGCGGCATCCGCGTCGTCGTCGGGCAACGGCGCCGCGCCGATCGCCGACGCGGAGCGCGCAGCGCACTCGGAGCGTGAGCGGCGCGATCACGAGCGTGAGCACGAGCGCGACGTGCGCGAGACACCCGCTCCGACCACGGTCTGAGCGTTCCCTGGCGGTGGCTGTTCGCGGCCGCGGCCGCGCTGGCGGCGCTCTCGCTGCTGGCGCCCTCGGCACCGACCTATGACCCCTGGGCCTGGCTCACGTGGGGCCGCGAGGTCCTCCACGGGTCGCTCTCCACAGCCTACGGACCCTCCTGGAAGCCGCTGCCGGTGCTGGTGTGCACGCCGCTGGCGCCGCTCGGCTCGCTGGCGCCCGCGCTCTGGCTGATCGTCGCGCGCGCGGGCGGTCTGCTCGCCCTCGCCGCGTGCGCGCTGCTGGCAGCCGAGCTGGCACCGCGGCGGCTGCGCGCCGTCGCCGGCGCCGTGGCCGCCGGGGCGCTGCTCGTCGCGGGGCTCAACTTCCATCTCTGGGGGACCAGCTTCGCCGGTAGCGTGTGGCAGGGCAACTCCGAGGGTCTACTGACGGCGTGCGTGGTCGGCGCGCTGCTGTGTCACCGCGCGCGCCGGCTGGCGTGGGCGCTCGCGCTGGGCGTGGCGGCGGCGCTGCTGCGTCCCGAAGCATGGCCTTTTCTCGGCGCATACGCGATCTGGCTGTGGCGCGAGCGCTCCTCGCTGCGTCCCTGGATCGCCGGCGGGCTGGCGCTCGTGCCCGTGCTCTGGTTCGGCGCCGAGCTGTGGGGGTCGGGGCAGCTCTTCCGCGGCGCCGAGCGCGCCCAGGCGATCACCCCCGATAACCCCGCCACGACGCAGGGGGCCGCGCACGCGGTACTGAGCCGATCGCGTCCCTACGTGCTGATCACGGTTCAGGTCGCAGTCGTCGTGGCGGTGGCGAGCGCGGCCGCGGGGCTGATCGCGCGGCGATGGCGATGGCCCGAGCGCGGGCGCGGCGACTCGGCGGCCGACGCCGCGGTGGTCGCGCTCGGGCTCTTCGGTGCGGCGTGGCTGGGACTCGTGGCGCTGATGGCCCAGCTGCGGATTGCCTCCGGCAATCCCCGCTACGTACTGCTGGCGGTCGCGGTGGCGGCGGTCCTCGGCGGCGTCGGCGTCGCGCGGATCGCGGCCTGGGCCGGCGGGCTGGTGCGCGCTCGTGAGCAGCTGGCGAGGGCGATCGCCGCCGCCGCCCTCTGCGCGGGACTCGTGGTCTCGGCGCTGCCACAGCTGCGCGGGATCGACCGCGACGTCAAGCACCTGCGCTACGAGGCGAGCCTCGACGGTGCGCTTGCGAGCGCGACGCGGCGCGCCGGTGGACGCGCGGCCGTGCTGGCCTGCGGGACGCCGGTGACCGGGCCGCTGTCGGTGACCGCGCTCGCGTGGCGGCTCGATGTCCCGATCAGGCGCATCGCGCTGGCGCCGGGGCGCGGGACGGTCGTGTTTCGCGCCGCGCCCACGCTCGACGACACGCCGGCGCCGGCGACGGACGCGCCCGGTCCGCGCATCGCGACCAGCGGGGGCTGGACGGTCTCGGGTGCCTGCGCGGGCTGAGCGCGTGCGGCAGCCACGTGGCATGGGGGGCCACTACCCTGCTCTCGCCATGGCCACCGTCGCTTCGCCGCGCGCGGCGCGCCTGCGTGCACGCGCCGCGCCTCGGCTCGCCGCGCTCTCCCGCGCTCCACGGCCGCTGGTCCTGGGCGCCGGGATGTTCGCGTTGCTGGCGTTCTCGGCGTACCTGCGCACGCGCCAGTTCACCGTCGGCTACTGGACCGACGAGGGCATCTCGGTGAGCATCGGCGCCCACCACCTGCTCGACATTCCCGGGCTGATGCGCCAGGACGGCTCGCCGCCGCTCTACTACATGCTCCTGCACGTCTGGATGGGCGTGTTTGGCTCCAGCGAGAGCGCCACCCACGGCCTCTCGCTGCTGTTCTCGCTGC
This sequence comes from Solirubrobacterales bacterium, assembly GCA_003244205.1. Lineage (GTDB taxonomy): Bacteria > Actinomycetota > Thermoleophilia > Solirubrobacterales > Solirubrobacteraceae > QHBW01. The sequence goes on from QHBW01000035.1 coordinate 33,087, forward strand.
TCTGCATCCCGGTCGCGCTGTGGGCGGGCTGGAGCCTGTGGGGCGAGCGCGCGGGGTGGATCGCGGCGGCGCTGTTCGCGCTCAATCCCTTCCTCGACGTCTATGCCCAGGAGACGCGCATGTACGGGCTGCTGGGGCTCGAGGGACTGGTCGCTGCGGCCGCCTTCCTGCACGCCTATGTCTATCGCCGCCAGCGCTACGCGCCGCTCTTCGGGCTCGGGCTCGCGGTCACGCTCTACACGCACAACTGGGGGCTGTTCCTCGGGGTCGGTTGTGGTCTCGCGCTGATCCCCTGCTGGCGCGCGTTGGAGAAGGAAGGAAATGACCGCCGCGCATTCCTGCGCGACGTCGCCGTCGGCTTCGGGCTGGCGGCAGTGCTCTACGCGCCGTGGCTGCCCACGCTCCTCTTCCAGTCAGCCCACACCGGCGCGCCGTGGACCAACGCTCCGAGCTTTGGCGTGCCGATCGTCTTCTCACGCTCGCTGCTGGGCGGCGGTGCGGCCACGGGGGCGCTGCTGCTGGGCGGTGGCTTTGGGCTCTACCGCCTCATTCGTAGCCGCCGCGGCGACGGGCTGGCGGCGCGCGCGGCGCTCTGGCTCGGACTTGGCGCGATCGTCGTCAACTACGTGACCTCTCAGATATCGCCGTCCTTCAACCCGCGCTACCTCGCGGCCGTGGCCGGCGTCACGCTGCTGCTCGGCGCGCTCGGCCTCGCCCGCGGCGGACGCCTCGGCCTCGTCGCGCTGGCTGCGATTGCGCTGCTGTGGATCGTCCCCACCGCGCACCACGTCGACAACAAGTCCAACGCCCGCGAGATCGCGCTCGAGCTCGACTCGGCGCTGCGCCCCGGCGACCTCGTGATCCTCGGCCAACCCGAGCAGGTGCCGCTGTTCCGCTTCTACTTCCCCGCGGGGATGCGCTGGGCCACCGAGCTCGGGGCCACACCGGACCCGGGGATCTTCGATTGGCGCGACGCGGTCAAGCGGCTTACGGGCGCGAACGTGGTCCAAGAGCTGGACCCCTTGCTTGCTACTGTAACCGCCGGACAGCGGGTGGTGTTCGTCCGTCCTGTTACGTCCTATGGCAACAACTGGAATGCGCCCTGGACGCAGCTTGTTCGCCGCCGCTCAGCCCAATGGGGAGCTGCGTTGAGTGCAGACCCCCGTCTTGTCCGCGTCGCCGCAGCGCCGCTCTTCTACCGGCCTGAGGCTACGGACATTGCGATGCACGCCGTCGTGTACGTCAAGAGATCCTGATCCGATACCACGAAAGCCGAGCGAGACGCCCGTGACCGACACAGACAAGACGCCGACCGTCGTCCTCGGCGGCGGCCCTGCCGGGCTGACCGCTGGCTACCTGCTCGCACGCCGCGGCGAGCCTGTGATCGTGCTCGAGGCCGAGGACCAGCTCGGCGGACTGGCGAAGACCGAGGTCCGCGACGGATTTCGCTTCGACCTCGGCGGACACCGCTTCTTCACGAAGGCCAAGGAGGTCGACGACCTCTGGCACGAGATCATGGACGAGGAGTTCCTCAAGCGTCCACGCCAGTCGCGCATCTACTGGAACAAGAAGTACCTCGAGTACCCGCTCCAGGGCATGGACGTGATCAAGCAGCTCGGTCCGATCGAGCTCACGCGCGTGCTCTTCTCCTACCTCGTCGCGGCGATCAAGCCCAAGGGTCGCGAGGACACCCTCGAGCAGTGGGTCTCCAACCGCTTCGGCAAGCGCCTCTACGAGCTCTTCTTCAAGTCCTACACCGAGAAGGTGTGGGGCGTCCCGTGCTCGGAGGTCCGCGCCGAGTGGGCCGCGCAGCGGATCAAGGGGCTGTCCTTCTTCTCCGCCGCGAAGTCAGCCTTCTTCGGCAACAAGGGCGACAAGGTCAAGAGCTTGATCTCTGAGTTCAACTACCCGCGCTTCGGCCCCGGACAGATGTGGGACCGGATGGCCGAGGAGGTCAAGGACAAGGGCGGCGAGGTACGCCTCAACGCGAAGGCGACGAAGCTGCGTTTCGAGGACGGGCGGATCGTCGCGGTCGAGGTCAACGGCGGCGAGGAGATGATCGCCTGCAAGGCGGCGCTCTCGTCGCTGCCGCTGCGGGCGACCGTCGGACTCGCCGATCCGCCGCTGCCCACCGACGTCCAGGACGCCGCCCGCGGTCTGCGCTACCGCGACTTCATGACCGTCGCGCTCGTGATCGACGGCGAGGACCTCTTCCCCGACAACTGGATCTACATCCACGAGCCCGACGTGCGGGTGGGGCGCATCCAGAACTACCGCTCCTGGAGCCCGTGGATGGTTCCCGACCCGACAAAGGCTTGCGTCGGGCTCGAGTACTTCTGCTTCCAGGGCGATGACCTCTGGACGATGCCCGAGAAGGACCTCGTCGAGCTGGCCAAGCGCGAGCTCTCCGAGCTCGGCCTGGCTGACCCGTCGAAGGTGGAGACCGGGTTCGCGGTCCACGTTCCGCTCGCCTATCCGATGTACGACGCCGACTACGCCGAGCGCGTCGAGAAGATCCGCAGCTGGCTGGACCCGCTGGCGAACTTCCAGCAGATCGGGCGCAACGGCCTGCATCGCTACAACAACTCAGACCACTCGATGCTCACGGCGATGCGCGCGGTGGAGAATCAGGTCGATGGCACCGAGCACGATCTCTGGGCGGTAAACGCCGACTCGGCCTATCACGAGGAGCACCAGGATCCCGAGCAGCCATACCGCAACGTGCCAGAGACCGAGGCGATGAAGCAACCGCTGGCCGGATAGGGCGGCACGCGTGCCGCGGCGCGCGCTCGCCCACCTCGCCGTCGCCGTCGTCGTCGCGGGCTCCGCGACGATCACGCTATTCGCCGCCGCGCACCCCAGCTTCCTGGTGGCGCCCAGCGTCATCGGCCACTTCCCGCGCTGGCTGTCGGGGCCGCTGCACTTCCCCAGCCTGATCCCGAACATCAGCGACGCCCATGCCCGCACGGGGCTGACCGTGGTGCTACTCGTGATGGGGGTCGCGTGGCTGCTTGCAGTGCGCCTGGCCGAGGCGGTCTCCGCACGCGCGCTGTGGGGAGCGGTCCTCGCGGCCCACACAGTCATCTTCCTTGGGCCGCCGGTGCTCGGCGCCGACATCTACGGCTACCTCGGCTACGCCAGGCTGCAGGTGCTCCAGCACGCGAACCCCTACGCCCACGACCTGGGCACGCTCGGGCGTCACGACCCGCTCTTCGACTGGACGAGCTGGCACCAGCTGAAGACCGCCTACGGGCCGCTGTTCACCCTGGCTGTGGAGCCCTTCGCCCACCTCGGCGTCGCCGGCGGCGTCTGGGCGCTCAAGACGCTGGCGATGGCGGCGAGCCTGGCGGCACTCTGGCTCGTTTGGGTTGCCGCCGGGCGGCTGGGGCGCTCGCCACGCGTCGCCCTCGCGGTCTGCGGGCTGTCTCCGCTGTGGCTGACGTACGCGCTCGGCGGCGCTCACAACGACCTCGTCGTCGCGGCAGCGATCGCAGGCACCGCGGTGCTGACGGCAGCTTCGCGCCCGGGACGCGCCGGCGCGGCGGCGGTCGCCGGCGCGGCGGTGAAGCTGTCGGCGGCGGTGCTGGTCCCGTTCGTGGTGCTCGCCGCGTCGGGCGCGCGCGCCCGCGGACGAGCTCTGCTCGGAGCATTGGCGGGTGCCGCTGGGACGCTGGTGATCGTGGCGCTCGCCTTCAGCGGTGAGCTCCCGAGCATCGACACCCAGACGCACTTCGTTGTCAGCCTGAGCGTGCCCAACCTGCTTGGTGTGCTGTTCGGCGCGCGCGGCGTCACCCCCGAGCTGCGACTGGACCTCGACGCCGTGCTTGCGGCGACGGTCGTGATCGGCGCCGTGCGGGTGTGGCGCGGTGCGGACTGGGTGGCCTGGGGCGCACGGGCGACTCTCGCTCTGATCGCGAGCTTGACCTGGGTGGAGCCGTGGTACGTCGTCTGGCTGCTGCCGCTGGCCGCGCTCGCACGCTCGCGCGCCGTGCTGATCGCCTCGCTGGCAATGTCCGTCTATCAGCTGCTGATCTGGGCCCCGGACACCCACACCGCCCTGGTCGACGCGTTCGCCTTGCACAACCACAACCCGCACATCCTCGAAGGCGTCGACGTCGGCGACGCGCTCCGCGACGGCTGGCCTATCGCCTTCGTCGTCGCCGCCGCGCTCGTCGTCGCAGGTGCGGTCGCCATCCCTGTCCTGCGCACCCGGAGAAGCGCGTCGTAGTCACCAGCGCCCGCTTCCTTGCCGGCGTGCTGCTGGCCGCCGTGGCGCTCGTGCCGTTGTGGCTTGCCGCAGCCCGGATGCGGGCCGCGCTGCTCCCTGGAGCGCGCGGGTCGCTGTCTCGTCTGGCGGAGATCGTCGGCACGGTCTGCCTGCTCGTCTGGGTGCTCGAGCTACTCGGGGCAGTGGGGTTGTTTCGGACCGGGTGGGTGATCGCGGGGTGCCTTGTCGTAGGGGTGGGAGTGGCGCTGGCGTTTCGGCGTTGGAGTGTCCGCCGCCCCCCGACCGCTGGCATGTCCGCAGATGACCCTGGGGTATCCGTTGCCCAGATCGGTGTTGCGACGACCGCCAGCGCAATCGCCGCCGGGGCCTGGGGCGCGGCGATCGCGCCCGCCGTCAACGGGGGCATCAGCGACCCCGACACGCTCTGGTACCACCTCCCGCTGGCCATTCGCTTCGTCCAGCGCCACGAGATCGTCTCGCTGAACTTCTTCGGGCCCGACTCGCAGACGTCGTTCTATCCGGCGACCGCCGAGCTGCTGCACGGCTTCGCCATCCTGCTCTTCGGCGGCGACGTGCTCACGCCGCTGATCAACGTCGGATGGCTGGCGGTTGCGCTGCTCGCCGCGTGGTGCCTCGGTCGATTGGGGCGCCGACCGGCAGCCTGCGTCGTCGCGATTGCCCTGCTCGCGGCGTCGCTCGTGCTGCGCAACCAGGCCGGCGCAGCGGACTCGGACGTGGCGGCGCTGGCGCTGGCGCTGTGCGCCGCGACGTTCGTGGTGCTCTGGCTCGCTCGGTCCTCGCGGGAGGGAAACGGAGCGCTCTGGCTCGCGGCGCTGGCGGCCGGCCTGGCGGTCTCGGCCAAGCTGACGGTCGCGGCGCCGGTCGCCGCGCTGGCGATCGGCGCTGTCGTGGTCGCGCGGCGGGGCGTGCGGATCGCCGCGGCAGCGACATGGATCGCGGGCCTCGCGGCGGCGGGCGGCTTCTGGTTCGCGCGCAACCTGATCGCGGTCGGCAACCCGCTGCCGTGGGTGTCCCTGGGGCCGCTCCCGGCCACGCCGCTGCTGCACGGGGAGCAGAACTTCACGGTCGTGCACTACCTCATCCACGGCGGGGCTGGCTCGGTGTTTGTCACCGGGCTGCGACACGAGCTCGGGCCGCTGTGGCCGGCGGTGCTGGTGGCGGCCCTCGCTGGCGCGGTTGCGGCGATCGTCCGCGGGCGGTCTGCAGCGCGGTTGCTGGGGATCGTCGCCGTCGTCGGCGCGCTCGCGTACGTCGTCACACCGAAGAGCGCGGGCGGCCCACTGCATCACCCCGTGACGTTCACCACCAACCTCCGCTTCGCGGGGCCCGCGCTCGCGCTCGGGCTGCTGTCGCTCGCGCTCTCGACCCCGCTGCCGGCGGCGCGCGTCGCGCGGATCGCGCTCGCGGCCATCGGGCTCGGACTCGTGGCGGTTCCGATCACCTATGGGACCATCGGCCAGCACCCGGTCGGCGCCCTCTTGGGCGTCGGCGCGGTGGCCGTGACGGTGGCCGCAGCATGGCTCGTGCGCCGTGAAGGGAGAGCAATGCGTTACCGGCTTGCGCCCGCCGTCGCGCTGCTCGCGGCCTTCGCGTTGCCAGTCTGTTTGGCGGTCGTCGCGCTCGAGCGCGACGGTCACTACGCCGATCGCTCCAACCCGATCCGCACCGTCTGGGCGTGGGCGAGCACGGTGTACCACGCGCGCATCGGACTCGCCGGATCCTTCGCGCAGTCCCCCTACTACGGCGCCGATCTGAGCAACCACGTCCAGTACATCGGCCAGCGCGGGCCGCGCGCCAGCTTCTTCCCGGAGGCCAGCTGCCAGGCCTGGAGGGCTGCGCTGAACGCCGGGCGCTATCAGTACGTGGTCATCAGCGAGGCCTCGCGCCCGCTGCCGACCGGACTGCGCATCCCCGAGCGCGGCTGGACGGCGCTCGATCCCCGCGCCACGCTGGTTCTCAACCGCGACAGCACGTTCTGGGTGTACGCGCTCAGCGGTCCAAGCGACGCGCGCGGCTGCGAGATGCTGCCGCCGGGTCGTCCAGGCGGCTTCGTGGGCTTGTAACGTCTGGAGCCTGCTCTCCACGCCGCCCTTCGCCTCCGCTCCTGGCGCCGTCGACAGCGTCGCCCTCTATCTCGTCCTGCTCGCCCTCTGGCTGGCGTATCACCAGCGCACGCGCACGCTCGCGCGCGCCGGACGCCCGCTGGAGCGCTGGCGCCAGGTCTGCTTCGCGTCTGGTCTGGTGGTGCTCGTCGTCGCCTTTAGCCCGCAGCTGGGCGAGCTGTCGGATCAACTGCTGGTGGCCCACATGGTCGAGCACCTATTGATGGGAGACCTCGCCGCGCTGCTGATCGTGCTCGGGCTCAGCGGCCCTGTGCTCGCGCCGCTGCTGCGCATCGATCCGATCGGCCGGCTGCGAGTGCTCGCCCATCCGCTCGTCGCGCTGCCGCTGTGGGCGGCGAACTTCTATGTCTGGCACCTCTCGGCGCTCTACCAGGCGGCACTGCGCCACGCTGGCGTGCACGCGCTCGAACACCTGAGCTTCCTCGTCTTCGGGATCGCAATGTGGATGGCGCTGCTGGGACCGTTGCCCAAGCCCGCGTGGTTCGGCAACGCCGCCAAGCTCGGCTACATCGTCGTCGTGCGGCTGCTGGGGACGGTGCTCGGCAACGTCTTCCTCTGGTCGAGCACGGTCTTCTATCCCTACTACACCACCGGCGAGGCGCAGCGGCAGCTCAAGCCGCTCGAGGACCAGAGCCTTGCCGGCGCCGTGATGATGATCGAGGAGAGCTTCCTCACGATCGGACTGCTGTGCTGGCTGTTCTTACGCGCCGCACGCCAGGGCGACGAGCGCCAGCAGCTGCTCGACTATGCCCGCGTGCACGGGGTCTCGCTGACGGACGAGCGGGCCGCGCGAGCGGTGGCGGCCGGGCGCGGCGAGGAGCTCCGCGAACGGCTGGAGACCGAGGCCAGCTCGCGGATTTGAGCGTTGGCTACTGGCGCGCTGAGCGTTGGCGATGGGACATGCCGGCGAGCCTCGCCGGCGCGAGAGCCGTTACGGGACGAGCACGAGCTTGCACCCCGGTCCCGAGCCCTGGCGCTCCCACGCCTCGGCAACGTCGGCGAGCGGCAGCTGCTCGACGTCCGCCGTGAGCTCGCCGCGGGCGGCGTGCTCGCTGAGACGCTCGTATGCCGCCCGCGCGACGTCGCGGGGAGTCAGCCAGCTGACGTGTCCGAGGATCGTCAGCGCCTTGCCGCGCACAGCGTTTGAGGAGAAGCTTGCACGCTCTCCTGCGGCGGCCCCGAGCTGCACGAGGCGCCCGCGTGGCGCGAGCGCCTCGACCGCGGCCTCGGCTGGGCTCCCCCAGACCGGATCGATGACAACGTCGATGCCATCCGGGGCCGCTGCGCGCATGCGATCGACGATCGCACCACGCTCGCCGTCGAGCTTCACTGTCGCGGAGGCACCCAGCTCACCGGCTCGACGCAGGCCGTCATCGCTACGGGCGGCCGCGAGCACCGGTCCGGCCCCCATCAGCGTCGCGGCTTGGATGGCGATCTGCCCGACCGTCCCGCTCGCACCGAGCACGAGCACCGTCTCGCCGGGCTGGAGGCGCGCGCGGTACTCGAGCGACAGCCAGGCCGCGCGGCCGGCGATGCCACAGGCGATCGCGAGGCCATCATCGACCCCGTCGGGGAGCGAGACGCAGCTCTCGGCGGCCACGACTGCACGCTGCGCGAACGAGCCGTGGGGAGGGATGGGTGCGTCGAAGTAGACGCGCTGCCCATCCGCGGTTCGTCCCACGCCCTCGCGTCCGGCGACGTAGGGCAGCGGCGGTGAGCCTCCCACGTAATCCCCCGACGCGAGGTGGAGGTCGACCGGATTGAGCCCGGCGGCGAGCACCTCCACCACCAGCTCGCCCTGACCGTTCGCGCTGGGATCGCCGAAGTCCTCGAGTTGGGGCGGCTCACCGTAGGCGCGAACGAGGGCTGCCCGCATCAACCTACGCGCTCCCAGCTGATGCGGCGACGGCGGCGGCCCGCACTTTGCGGCCGGCGCCACCCGACGAGTGCCGCTGATCGCCCGCGCCGCGCAGCAGCATCTCCCGCAGACGATCAAAGTCGGCGTCGGTGAAGTCCAGCTGCGTCGGGTCGGTGCTCTCGATGAAGTCGATCAGCGTGTGGGCGAAGCGAATCGGCTCCTGGAGCTGGGGGAAGTGGCCGACGCCTTCGAAGATCTCGAGCTGGCTGCCGGCGAGCCCGCGCTGCGCCGCCGTGGCGTGCTTGACGGGGATCAGCGGATCGCCGCTGCCCCAGATGATCAGGGAGGGCAGCAGCTCGGCGAGGTAGAGCCGGTCGGTCGCGCTCACGCGCTGACCGCTGATGTCGAGTACGGCGCGCAGCGTGTGCAGGAACGCTTGACGCGCGCCGGCATCCGCCAGCGAGTTGTAGCCGCGAGCCATCTCGGCAATATCCGGGCCGGCGCGCAGCCCAACCCGGTCGAGCAGCTGTCCAAACGCTGCGCCGAGACCCAGCAGCCGCGGGTGAGCGATCAGCGGAAGCACGAGCTCTGAGCCGGGAAGCGTTGCCGCCCGCAGCAGCGGGTGGACCTCGCGGCCGAGGCCGCCGCTGGAGACGAGCACCAGGCGCTCGGCGAAGGGCGGGTACTCGTAAGCAAACTGCATCGCCACGCCGCCACCGAGCGAATGCCCGACGACCGTCGCGCGGCGGTGCCCGAGCGCCACGAGCAGGTCGCGCACGCTGGCGGCATAGGCCCCCAGCGAGTAGTCGCCGCGGGGCTTGGCGGACTCGCCGTGGCCCAGCAGGTCGGGCGCCACGACCGTGTAGCGCTCGGCCAGCATCGGGATCACCTGGTCCCATTGCGCAGCACAGCCCACGATCCCGTGGATCAGCAGCACGACCGGCTCGCCGCTGCCCGCGACGCGGTAGGTGACGCGGTGCCCGTGCAGGACGATCTCCTGCTGCCGCGGCAGCAGCTCGCTCAGGCGCGGCTTTGGCGGCGACTTGGCGTCGCTGGCCGCTGCGGGCTTCTTGCGGTCGGTGGGCGTTGTGGTGGCCATGGTGGCTCCTCGGCGGTCGGTGCGGAATTCGCTGGCGTCGCGGAGTACTACCCCGCGCCGAGCCTGGCGGCACACTCCCTTCGTCGCGCCTACAGCGCCGGCTCGCCCTGCGCGCGCGCCGCGCGCGCGTGTCGCAGTGCGCCCTTGAAGCTCCGCAAGCCGAAGATCAGCGTCAAGGCGGCGAACCCGAGGCCGAGCGTGAGCGCCGCCAGCGCGACCTGCTGTCCCACTGAGAAGGCCGCCACCCCGGCGCTGCCACCGAAGACCGCGACGAGCAGCGCTTGCTGGACCCCGGCGCCCCCGGGCGTGAAGGGGAAGATCGCCGCCAGCCCCTGGACGCCGAGCACGAGCACCGTGCGGCGGAGGTCTCCACCGATGTGGAAGGCGTCGAGCAGGAGCCAGAACGCGGCCCCCTTGAAGATCCAGCTCGCGAGCTGCAGCGAGGCCATCTGGCGCAGGTAGCGGCGTCTGTTGCTGAGGATCGTGAGCCCCTGGCGGAGGTGGCGCCACAACTGCTCGACCCGTTCGGCGAGCAGCACGTAGCCGAGGACGAAGGCGACGCCCAGCAGGGTGATGAAGAACAGCGTGAAGTGCAGGTGCGCGGCCCAGAAGCCGATGTCGAAGGCGCTGATCTTGGAGAGATCGGGGGGCTTGGGGAACACCCCTTGGGTGAAGCAGTAGCCGACCACCGGCACGTTGATCGCGGTGTCGAAGACGGTGGCCGTTGCAATCGCGGCCCCGACGGTGGGATAGGTGGCCGTAGGGATCGAGTTGCGCGTGAGCACGAGCTGCAGCACGTTTCCGCCACCGGCGGGAAGCAGGTTGTTGATGCCATAGGCCGCCATGTAGGCCCCCCACACGCGGCGGAATTGGAAGCGCTCGCTGGGGAAGGCGGCCACCAGCGCGGCGTGGATCGCCCTTGCGCGCAACAAGAGGTAGACCGCGTAGGACGCGAGCGCGATCAGCAGCGGGACCCAGCTCAGCCCTCCGAGCTGCTTGAAGAACTCCCCGGCGGCGTCGAAGAAGTCGCTGACGCCGGAGGAGGAGCCGAGCGCGACCACGGCTCAGAGGCTAGAAGGCGCCCGTCAGCGCCCCATGGTGGCGCGTTGTGGTGTTCGCCGTGCTGTAGTACACCTTTCAGGTGCGTGCGCGCGGGCCTCCGCCCGCCACGCCGCCGCACCCCGAACGGGAGGGCTCATGGGTCAGTTCGCCACAGTGCGGCGCAGCGCGGCCGTCGCCTCGCGAGGTACGGCCGCCGCGGTGCGGCGCGCCGTCGCCGCCAGCGCGCTCGCGGCCTTGCTGCTCGCGCCGGCTGCCGCTGACGCCGCCAACCCGGCTCCGCTCGGGATCGCCTGCCAGACGCAGTCCGACGGCGTGCGCTTCTGTCAGGGCGGGACCGTGCCGACCTTCGATGGGACGCCGATCGACGTCAACGTGACGCTGCCGGCGGTGCCTGCGTCCGGGACCGATGGCGGCTACCCGCTGGTCATCGTCGGGCACGGCTACGGCGGCCAGAAGCAGGGCTTGGACGGTCATGAGGCGCCGTGGATCGATACCGCCCATCAATGGGCTCAGCGCGGCTACGTCGTGCTCAACAACACCGACCGCGGCTTCTGGGGATCGTGTGGGACGCCGGCGGCGCGGCTGACCGGGGGGCCGGCATGCGTCGCGGGCTACAACCGCCTGATGCAGGCCGGCTACGAGGTCCACGACGCCCAGTACCTCGCCGGGCTGCTCGTCGACGACGGCTGGGCCGACCCGCTGCGTATCGGTGCCGTGGGCGAGTCCTACGGCGGCGGCGAGTCGCTGCTGATGGCCACACTCAAGGATCGCATCCTGACGACGAGCGGAGCGTTCGCGCCGTGGAGGAGTCCGAAGGGCGTCCCGCTGCGACTCGCTGGGGCCGCGCCGACGATCCCGTGGTCTGACCTGATCTCCTCGCTGATGCCCAACGGGCACACGCTTGACTACACAATCACCCAGCCGACCGACGCCTTCACGCCGATCGGCGTGGAGAAGCTCTCCTTCGTCGCCGGACTCTTCGCCACCGGCGAGGTCAATGTCGGGGCGCTGACCGGCGGACCCAGCCCCGCAGCGCCGCCCAACGCGGTGATCGGCTACTACGCTCCCCCGCAGGTAGATCCCAACGCGGACCTCAACAGCTGGTACGCGCTGATCAACGCCGGCGAGCCATATGACGGAAACCCGCTCGCGCAGCAGATCATCACGAGCTTTCAGAAGTACCGCGGCGCCTACTACCTGCTCGACGGACACTCGGCGGGCGGCGCCAACTCCGAGGCGCCGGCCCCGATGCTGCTCTCCAACGGCTTCACCGACGACCTCTTCCCGGTCGATGAGACAGTTCGCTACTACAACCTCGAGAAGTCTCTGTATCCAAACAACCCGGTCTCGCTGCTGTACATGGACTACGGGCACATGCGGGGGCAGAACAAGGTCGCCGACACCGGCCTGCTGGAGTCGAAGATCAACGCCTGGTTTGACCATTACGTGAGGGGTGGCGCGCCCGATCCCGGTCAGGCTGTCACGGCGCTGACCCAGACGTGCCCGAAGAGCGCCCCATCGGGCGGTCCATTTACGGCCTCGACGTGGGTTGGCATCCACCCGGGGATCCTGCCCGTCCTCTTCAGCGCACCCCAGACGATCAGCTCCGCCGCGGGCGACCCCAGCGTCTCGGCGGCCGTCGACCCCGTCGGCGGCGGGGGTGACCCGTGCAAGACGGTGGCTGCAACCGATCAGGGCGCCGGCGTGGCCAGCTACCGCCTCCCGGCGGCCACCGGCGGCGGCTACACGATGATCGGGGGGCCGATCGTCGTGGCCGCGCTCGGCTCCGTGACTGGGCCTTTCCCCCAGATCGACGAGCGCCTCTGGGATGTCGCTCCCAGCGGCAGCGAGACGCTCGTGGCCCGCGGCGACTACCGCCTGTCGATGCCGGTCGACACCGCTACGCCGGTGGTCTTCCAGCTACACCCAGGTGCCTGGCACTTCGCCGCCGGCCACGTGCCAAAGGTCGAGCTGCTCGGGCAGGACATCCCCTACCTCCGGCGCTCCAACGGGGCCTTCACGATCGCGGTCAAGTCCGTCGAGGTGCTGCTGCCAACGCATGAGACCTCGGGCAACGGCATCGAGGCGCTCGGCGCGCTGCCGGCGCCCGCCGGGAGCGTCGCCGCCCCCAGCATCCGGCTCGAGGCGGCGTCGGCGACGCTGCTCCGCGCGGCCCGCTGTGTCGCCGCGCGGCTGCGTTGGGCGCTGCGCTACCACGGCCGAGGCCGGGTTCTCAGCGTCGTCGTGACCGTCAACGGCCGCCGTGTCGCAAGCGCGCATGGACGCAACCTGCGCGTAATCGGCCTCCGTCGCGCGCCAGCGGGCAGGAGCTTCACCGTGCGCGTCATGGAGCGCACGAGCAAGGGCTTGCTGATCACGACCACGCGGCGCTACCGCAACTGCCGCGCATTGCGCACGCGGATGGCAGTCAGGCGGCTGCGGCGCTAGCGGCGGGGGGCGCGGGGACCGACCTGCGGACGGGGGGCGGGGTCGCCGGCCGGGGACCGGGGTCGGGGCTGTGGGTCGCCGGCGCCCGGGCCACGGGTGGCCGGGTGAGCGGGCGGGCCCGCGGACCGGGGTCGCCCCGGGACCGGGGGGTCGCGGGCAGCCCCGGGACCCCGGTCTCGGGGAGGTGTGCCGGGTTGACGACAATAATTGGGGTCAAGGCGCCACACCCCCCTCGGTTCGGCCTGCCGGCGAGAGCAGCGGCCGAGCGTCAGAGCCCGGGCCAGTGGCGGACCGCGAACCCGGCGGTGCTGCGGGGGTTAGTCGACCAGCGGGTGCTCAGCGGGCCCGCCCGCCCGCTCGTGTCGAAGCGCAGGCCGGCAACCACCATGAAGGTGTGGCCGCTGTGGGCGTACACCGAGATCCAGCGTCCGGGTCCGGGGGCTCCCCAGCTCATCAGCTCGCCAGAGGTCACCGGCGAGGCGATCATGCCTCCGGCCGCCAGCGCGTAGGAAACCGACCCCGAGCAGTCGTAAGCCGTGTCGACAAAGGAGGCGTGACCACCGCCGTAGACGTAGGGGAAGTCCGCGATTGCGTTGCCGCCGGCGATCACCGCGGCCACCGCCTGGGGGGCGCCGGCGGGAGCGATTGCCTGGCCAGCCGCATCGATCGAGCCCGCATGACCGCGGCCGCTGTGCGCGTGCTGGAGCGCCTCCAGCTGGGCGAGCTCGCGCGTGACCTGGGCATCTGTGGGTGCGCCGGGAGCGATGTTGGAAACCGCGGTGGCCGGCGTCCTGGCGGCGGCGTGCGCGGCGGCCGCCACGGGATCAGCGAAGCTTTGGGCGGCCTCGGAGTCGGGGACCTCGAGCGTCGCGCCCGCCGGGCGAGCGCGGGCCGCCGGATGCAGGCCCGTCGGGATCGCGTGACCGGCCGCGACGGGTGCCCCCGGCGTTGTCGCCGCTCGCTGACCGGCCACCGTTGCGGCGTGCGATCCACCGTGCATGAAGACGAGCCACAGTCCGGCAGCGGCGGCCACCACCGCCAGCGTCGTGAGCCAGAGCACGAACGACGCCCTGCGGGTCGCCGGGGCCGGGGGGACGGCTGTCGACACGTTTGGCAGCGTAGCGGTGCTCTACGGCGGCATGCGGCGGCCGGCGCATGAAGCGCCGGCCGCCAGCGCCCTGTCCCGACGGGGGAGACGGGTCAGGACGCGGGCTTTGCAGCCACCGGCTCGGGCGGACGCTCGGACGAGCTCGCGCCCGAGCGCTTGCGGCTCGTGCCGGGAGCCTCGAGGGCGACGTCGAGCGCCTCCTCGATCGTCATCACCGGATGGAAGCTCAGCGCGTCGCGGACATCCTCCGGCACGTCGTCGATGTCCGGCCGGTTGCGCTCGGGGAGGATGACGTCGGTCAGCCCCGCCGCGTGCGCCGCGAGCACCTTCTGCTTGATCCCGCCGATCGGCAGGACGCGGCCCTGGAGGGTGACCTCGCCCGTCATGCCAACGGTGTGGCGCACCGGGCGCCCGGTCAGCAGGGACGCCAGCGCGGTCGTCATCGCGACGCCTGCGCTGGGCCCGTCCTTGGGGATCGCTCCAGCGGGGACGTGGACGTGGAACTCGCGGTCAGCGAAAGCGCCGTCGGAAACCCCGATCTCCGACGCGTGGCCGCGGGTCCAGGACAGCGCGATCTGAGCGGACTCCTTCATTACGTCACCGAGCTGGCCGGTGAGTTGCAGCGAGCCGGCATGGCCGCCGCTTGAGGCATCCATCGCGGTCGCTTCGATGAAGAGCACGTCGCCGCCCGTGCCCGTCACCGCAAGGCCGGTGGCGACGCCCGGGACCGCGGTGCGCACAGCGGCCTCCTGGAAGAACTGCTGGCGCCCGAGGGCGTCGCGGACCTCCTCGCCGGTGAGTGCCACCGGTGCGGTGACATCGCCGGAGGCGATCCGGGTGGCGGTCTTGCGCAGCATCTTGCCGAGCTCGCGCTCGAGCTGGCGTACCCCAGCCTCGCGCGTGTACTCCGCGACGATCACGCCGAGCAGCTCGTCGTCGATCGAGACCTCGTCTTCGCGCAGACCGTTGCGCTCGCGCTGACGTGGGAAGAGGTAGTCGCGGGCGATCTGGACCTTCTCCGCGGTCGTGTAGCCGTCGAAGCGGATGACTTCCATGCGGTCCAGCAATGGCCCTGGGATCGTCTCCGTCACGTTTGCGGTGGCGATGAAGAGGACCTGCGAGAGGTCGAGCTCGACGTCGAGGTAGTGGTCGCGGAAGCTGTGGTTCTGCGCGGGGTCGAGAACCTCGAGCAGGGCCGCGGAGGGGTCGCCACGCCAGTCGGCGCCGACCTTGTCGACCTCGTCGAGCATGATCACCGGGTTCATCGTCCCGGCGTCGCGCAGGGCACGCACCAGTCGTCCCGGGAGCGCGCCGATGTAGGTGCGGCGGTGTCCGCGGATCTCCGCCTCGTCCCTCACGCCGCCCAGAGACATCCGCTCGAACTCTCTGCCTGTGGCGCGTGCGATCGACTCGCCGATCGACGTCTTGCCGGTTCCGGGGGGGCCGATCAAGGTGAGGATGGCGCCGGAGCGGCGATCCTCCGCGATGCCGCGCTCCTGGCGCAGCTTGCGCACGGCGATGTACTCGACGATGCGGTCCTTGACGTCCTCGAGACCGGCGTGGTCGGCGTCGAGCACCTCGCGCGCGTTCGCCGGGTCGAGGCGCTCGTCGGAGCGCTTGGACCATGGCACGGCGATCAGCCAGTCCAAATATGTACGGATCATCGAGGACTCGCCCGACTGCTCGCCGGTGCGCTCGAGACGGCCCAACTCCTTCTCGGCCTGCTCGCGCACGGGTTTGGGCATGCCGGCTTCCTCGATCTGCTTGCGGTATTCGTCGACGATCGAGCCCTCGTCCTCGCCGAGCTCCTTGCGGATCGAGTCCATCTGCTTGCGCAGGAAGTACTCGCGCTGCTGAGCCTCGGCGCCGGACTGGACGTCCTCGCGAATACGCTTGCGCAGCTGCAGTTCGGTCAGGCGCTCGCGCTGGAAGCGCAGCGCGAGCTGGAGGCGCTCGGTGACGTCGAGGGTCTGCAGCAGCTCGACTTTCTGCTCGAAGGAGAGGTCGGGGGAGTAGCCGGAAGTGTCGGCGAGCACGCCGGGCTCGGCAATCGAGCGCACGAACGCTGCCACGCGCCCGTCGTCACCGCGAAGCTCGAGGATCTCCTCGACGGTGGCGCGGTACTCGCGCTCGAGCTCACGCGTGTGCTGGGCGGTGGGCGCCTCGTCGGGGCGCTCGATGACCTCGACGCGCAGCTGGCTCTGGGCGTCGCTCTGGGCGGCGCCGGCCTCTGCCCGATGCAGGCCGTGCAGGACGGTCGCGCGACCACCTCCGGGCAGGCGCACGTTGTCTGCTACCTCGGCGATGGTTCCGACCTTCGCGAAGTCGCCGTCGTGGCGTGGCACGAGCAGCACGCGCTCCTCGCCCTCGACGTCGATCGGCAGGGTCACGTCCATCGAGGGGAAGACAACGGTGTCCTCGAGCGGAATGAGAAGCAGGGTGGGCATCTGTGGCGTGGTCTCTCTGGTCGAGCTCTGGGCGAGCGGAAGTTGTGTAAGCAACTATAGCGCGAAGGGGTCAGGATATCCAGTGCACGGACTCCGACGATCTGAGCGCGGTACGCTCAAGTCTACGCGAGCGTGTGAACGCGGACCGCAACGCCGCCCAGCCGCCCGGAGGCGAGTCCGCGCCGGACGGTGAGCACGCCGCGCGCCGCCGCGCTGCCGCTGACCACCAGTCGTCCGGGCAAGCCCGACGTTCCCAGCGATCCCGAGATCACGACGCCCGGGATGAAGCTGAAGTGCACCAGGTGCACACCGCTGCTGGAGACGCTTCCATGCCCGGAGCGCAGCCCGCCGGCGCTCAGCGCGAGCGGTCCTGCCTCGCCGTCTGCCGCTGAGGCGAGCGCCAGGGCCTCGCCGAAGTCGCGCAGCGTGAGCGCGACGGCGGCGGCGGTGCGACCGGGCAATCCCTTCGCGCCGCCGCCGGGTGCCACAGCGGCGAGCGAGCCGGGCGGCACCGCGTCGGGCGCCGGCAGGACGATCTCCGCCGGACAGCGACGCGAGACGAGCTTGGGACTTGGGCGGGCGAAGAGTGCGCGGATGGCGGCACGCGGGCAGCTGATCCCGGGGTTCGCTCCCAGCACGGAGTGCCCGCTGCCGGGGACGCTCACGATCGCCGAATCGGGAATCGCGGCCTGCAGCTGGCGTGCGTCCTCCAGCGGCGTGCGCATGTCCGCCAGCCCCGAGATGATCAGCGTCGGAACGTTCGGCAGCGGGGGCGGCGGCGGTGGCGCGGGGTCGGCGTTGGGCCACTGCAGGCAGAGTCGGACCTCGTCGGAGGCGAGTGCCGTGGCCGCGTCGAAGGGGAAGAAGGGGGCGTCGCCGAGCGCAGCGATGTTCGCCGCAGCCTCGGCGGGTCGGTCTGCGAGCGCCGCAGCCCGATCCCACGGGAAGCTGAGCTCCTCGCAGAGGGTGGCGGCATAGACCGCGCTCGAGAGCGCGGTCGGCGGGAGGTAGGCGGTCTCAGCGGCGACGCCAGCGCGGATCAGGCGCCGCAGCGGCGCGCTGTCACCCGCAAGCGCCGCGTGGACATCGGCGGCGAGCGGCGCGCGCAGGGCATCATCGAAGTCGCCCGCGAAGAGCGCCGCCAGCAGCTGCTCGCGCCCGACGGCATAAGGCCGCGGATGGCCCGCACCGTCGATCACCGACCCGCGCAGGAGGCCGGCGCCGAGGCGCTGCACGAGCCTGTGCAGCTCGGCCGCGGGATCGGCGGTGAACGAGGCACAGCGGTGGCCGCAGCGCGAGCGCAGGATCCGCGGCAGCCCGGAGTAGGAGTCGCGGTAGAGCGGGTCCTCGCCGCCGGGGGGAAGCGTGGAGTCGAGCAGGAGGCGATCGACATGGGCCGGGTAGCTGCGCGCGTAGTCGAGCGCGACGGTTGTCCCGTAGGAGACGCCGTAGAGCGCGATCCGCGGGATCGCGAGCCCTTGGCGCAGGGCCTCGATGTCGGCCACCGAGCTCGCCGTCGTGTAGAGACCCCGCCGCTGCCCCAGTGACGCCGCACAAGCCGCGGCTTGCTTGGTGGAGTTGAGTTGGTCGGCGCGCTC
Organism: Solirubrobacterales bacterium; assembly: GCA_003244205.1. Lineage (GTDB taxonomy): Bacteria > Actinomycetota > Thermoleophilia > Solirubrobacterales > Solirubrobacteraceae > QHBW01. Next base: position 51,079 of record QHBW01000035.1, read on the forward strand.
GAGCGCGGGACAGCGCAGCAGCCCCGATTGGCCGGTTCCGCGCTGGTCGAAGGCGATCAGCTGACGCCCGCGGCTGGAGATCCCGAGCTCATCGAACGTCCCGCCGAGCAGTGGGGTCGCGGCCTGGCCAGGGCCGCCGGCGAGCTCGAGAATCGTCGTGTGGATGGGCCCCCTGCCCGCGAGTCGTTCGACGTGCAGCGCGACCGTCCCCGGGACCGCCCCCAGGCGGTCGAGCGGGACCCGCAGCGTGGCGCACTGGTTGCCATCCGCCGGGCATGGATGGAAAGAGAGCGCAGCCGCCGAGGGGGGAGTCGCGATCGCGGCCACGCCGGCGAGCGCGGCGAGCAAGCTGGCAAAGCGATTGGCCGGCCGGCGCATCACGCGAGTATCCCCAGTACGCGGATGTCTCGCACGACAACCTTGCGCCCCTCTGCGCCTTGCGGGCGTTCCTCTAGACTGCCACGCTTCTGCGCTGGGCGGTGTTGGACCGCGCCCTGCGCCTGTCCGAGCAGACTCTCTCTAGGAACGCCGATGGCCCGCGGAGACGTTCGAATCGCCGTCACCCTCGCGTGCGAGGAGTGCAAGCGGCGTAACTATCAGACGAATAAGAGCAAGCGCAACAACCCGGATCGCATCCAGCTGCGCAAGTACTGCCGCTGGTGCCGGTGTCACACGCCGCACCGCGAGACCCGCTGAGCAGCGCCGGAGCAGCCCGTGGCTCGCAACCGTAAACGCCGCAACGACCGGCGTCCGCGTCGGCCCGTCGACGAGGGCTCTGGACGACCCGGGGTGGCGACCGCCCGCGGTCAGCGCTTCGAGCCCGGTGACCGGGCCGAGCCGGTCGCACCCGCGGAGGTCCGCGAACCCACGGAGTCAGCCGAGGGCGTCGGCGAGACCCCCGACGCACTGGAGCACGCCACGCCCGACGTGGAGCTGGCCGAGGCTCAGCTGGCCATTGGTCGAGCCGAGGCGGGAGCCCTCCAGCCCGCCGACGACCCCGAGGCGGGCCTTGAGGAGGACGATCCGGACATCGGGTCGCCCGGCGCCGAGCCACCGGCCGGCGCCGAGCTAACCTCTCGGGGGCAGACGGCCCCCGCGCCCCGCGGTGGCACCCGGCTGGTGCACTTCCTGCAGGGAAGCTGGCGCGAGCTGCAACGAGTACAGTGGCCCGATCGCCGGCAGGTGATGCAGGCCACTGGGGTCGTGCTGGGGTTCGTGATCGTCGCCGGCCTGTTCCTCGGCGCGGCCGACTGGGCGGCTCAGAAAATCGTCAATCTCATCATCAAGTAGTCAGATAGGCACATGTTCCGCTGGTACGTCGTCAACACTTATTCCGGACACGAGAACAAGGTCAAGCACAACCTGGAGCACCGCGTCGTCTCGCTCAACCAGCAGCGCGCGGTCCGGCAGATCATCGTGCCCACCGAGTCGGTGTCCGAGATGAAGGACAACCAGAAGGTCACGGTCGAGAAGCGCACGATGCCCGG
>QHBW01000014.1 GCA_003244205.1 Solirubrobacterales bacterium
CAGATCCTCACCGAGATGGACGGCTTCGAGCAGTCCGAGGCGATCATCGTGCTGGGGGCCACCAACCGCCCCGAGGTGCTCGACCAGGCGCTGCTGCGCCCCGGTCGCTTCGATCGCCGGGTGGCGGTGCTACCGCCCGACCGCGCCGGCCGTCGCGCGATCCTGGAGGTACACACGCGCTCGGTGCCGCTCAACGACGACGTCGAGCTCGATCGGCTCGCCGCCACGACCCCCGGGATGGTCGGCGCCGACCTCGCCAACCTCGTCAACGAGGCGGCGCTGCTGGCGGCGCGACGAAACCACCAGAAGGTGCAGACCGCCGATTTCACAGATGCGCTGGAGAAGGTGGTGCTCGGAGCGCCGCGCAACGTCGTGCTCTCGGAGAAGGACCGCCGTCGCACCGCCTATCACGAGTCGGGCCACGCGCTGATCGGGATGCTCACGCCCGGGGCCGATCCCGTGCGCAAGGTCTCGATCATCCCGCGCGGAATGAGCCTCGGCGTCACGCTGGCCACGCCAGACGACGACCGTGTCAGCTACGACCTCACCACGCTGAAGGGCCGCATCAAGGTGATGCTTGGAGGCAGGGCCGCCGAGGAGGTCGTCTTCGCGGAAATCACCACCGGGGCAGAGTCCGACATCCAGCAGCTCACCCAGATCGCGCGGGCGATGGTCGGCCGCTGGGGGATGAGCGAGACGATCGGGCCGATTGCGGTGCTCTCCAGCGATCCCCAGAGCCCGCTGCTGCCGGGCTCAGAGCTGAGCTCGGAGACCACGCAGCGGCGCGTCGACGAGGAGGTCCACAGTCTCGTGGAAGGTCTCCACGAGGAGGTCATCCGCCTGCTCAACGAGCACCGCGACCAGCTCGACGCGCTCGCCGAGGCGCTGCTCGTGGCCGAGACGCTCGATCAAGCCGCTGCCTACGCGGCCGCCGGGGTCACGCCGCCGCCGGAGATCCAGGTCGCCAGCCCCACCCCGGTGCCCGCGGGCTGACGACTGGGCGCCTCGGCGTCCGCGGCCGCAGCGGCGCCTCGGCGTCCGCGGCCGGCGAGCGGGATCGCTCACTTCAGTTCGTATAGCTTTGGTACCGTAGAGGGCGTTCTCATGCCCATGGATGACTCGTGTCCCGTTTGTCGCACCGCGGACATCGTCTGCGCGAAGTGGACGCTGCTGCTGATTCGCGACCTCTCCGAAGGCCACACGCGCTTCTGTGAGCTCGAGCGCTCGTTGGCGGGCATCAGCCCGCGGACCCTGTCGCTGCGGTTGCGTGCCTTGGAGGACGAAGGAATCGTCGAGCGCCAGACGTTCCCCGAGGTTCCCCCGCGGGTCGAGTATGCGCTGACCGAGAAGGGACTGGCGCTGCTGCCGATCGTCGAGGACATGCGCGACTACGGGTCGCGCTGGCTCGACGCAGACTGCGCGACCGAGCCTGAGCGCGCGCTGGACGTCGCGGTCGCCTGAGCGGGCTTCTCCCTTAGGCGGGTGCGCGCGTCCTTGCCGTCGCTGGGGTCAGGTCAGGCCCGCGATTGCGCGAGCAGCGATCGCAGCGTGATGCGAGAGCACCGCACCCGGGCCGCAAGCGAGCACGGCCGCCAGCCAGTGTGCGCGCTGCGCCAGCAAGGCCGCGGATGCGATCGCGCAGACCCCACGATGGAGCCGATGCAGGCGGCCGGTACTGATGCGTTTGCGGACCGCGCTCGGGCTCAACCCCAGCGGATCGAGCTGCGACAGCGCGACGACACCGTGCTGGCACTCCGCCAGCTCGGTCAGGCCCATCTCGCGAGCCAGGGGTTGAGGACGTTGCGGGACGTATTTTCCCGCAACGTCGTCGTCGATCTCCATCGACCCATGTTGAGGCGACGCGCGTTTCGTATGGGTCACGGACTGCAACAAAAGCGTCGCCGGGCAGGAGCGCCTGCGACACCGGCGAAGCCGCCCGCCATGCGCAACCGGCTCCTGCATCAGGTCCTCCGCCAGCTCGCCGAGGATGCCTCCGAGCGCCTGGTCGACGATACGTCCGCCGGCGTCGACGTCCCCTTCGAGCTCACCGAAAACCCGCGCCGAAACGGCCGCGGGGCCCCGCTGTACTGCTATCGACCGCTGACGGGCGAGTTCATCCGCGAGCGCATGTCCGAGCTCGGCCGGCTGGAGTCCTATGCGCCGGCCGCGCACGTGCTCGCCGACCTCGACGGGCTCGACGTCTACCTGCGCACCCGCGGCGAGCGGCGCATCCCCGACCATCCAGGCGAGCGTGCGGACGCGGTGCTGCGCGTCTTCTTTTCGCGTCTGTGGGAGGAGACGAGCGACTTCGAGCTGCGCGACGAGCGCTTCGCTCGCGCGCACGCCGAGCTCGAGTCAACCGTCTATGCGACGCGCTGGCTGATCACCGTCGTCGTCCCGCTGCCCGGCGTCGTGCTGCGCTCTGAGCGCGTCGCCCTGGGAGGTTCGCTCTGGCTAATGCGCGCGGCCGCGCTCGGCGAGCTGCCGCCGGACGCCGCCTGGGGGAGCCCATTGGATGGGCCCGAGGGCGCCACGGTGGTGCTGGCGGAGCTCGAATCGACGCCCGAGGCGCCGGCGTCGCTGGCGGCGGCGCGCGACCGGCTGCGTGCGCTGATTGCCGCCCTGCGGCTCTACGACAGCGCTGACGTCGCGCTCGCGCCGGTCGGCTGGATGCGCGAAGACGCCGGCGCCTGGCAACTGCTCGCGCTCGGGGCGGGCGGCCGCGGCGAGGGCACGCTCGTGATCGAGGAGGGGGACGAAGACGAGCTGCGCGCCTTCGTGAACCTCGTCGGACGGCGGTGGCCGACGCGCGGTGAGCTGCGCTGGGCACTGCGGCGATTCCAGATCGCCTGCGAGTGCGGCGACCCCTTCGAGGCGCTCACCGACGCGATCCTCGCCGGGCGGGCGCTGCTCGAGCCAGAGGGCCCCAGCAGCGGCCGGCTCGCCCAGCGGCTGGCCGCGATCTGCGCCGAGCCCGCCGACCGGGCCGCGCTCGCGGAGCGGATCGCGCACGCGATCTCGCTCGAGCGTGCCCTGGTGAGTGGGCTACGTCCGGGCGGAGCCGAGGCGGCAGCGCTGGTTGCCGAGCTGCTCGACTACCTGCGGGCGATTCTGCGCGACGTGCTTTGCGGTCACCTCGACGGCGACCTGATCGCGGTGGCGGACGGTCTGCTGGATGAGGCCGCGACCGTACGCGAAGGCCAGCTGTCGGGCGCGCGTCCCGGCGAGGCGTGGGCGGCAGACGAGCAGTGGGCCGCAGACGAGCAGCGAGCCGGCGGCGAGCACGGGGCTGACTGCGAGCACGGGGCTGACGGCGAGCACGGGGCTGACGGCGAGCACGGGGCCGACGGCGAGCACGGGGCCGACAGCGAGCACGGGGCCGACGGCGAGTCGGAGATCACCGAGGAGTGGGAGTTCGCAGGTCTCAGCTGACCGCTGCGCGCTGCGCCGGCGACGCGGGTGCCCGTTCGGATCCGAACAGGTGGCGCTCGACCTCCTGCAGTCCGGCGAGATCGTGGACGTCGTGGTCGAGGAAGGGGACGAGGACGAGCCCCGTCGAGCCAAGTCGGTCGGCGACCCGGGCGATCGCCGACCGGTCGCGTGCGGCAAGCGCGCGGTACTCCTTGTAGCTGTCCAGCACCTTGCCCGCCAGCTCTTCGCCCAACTCGCCTGCGAGCGCGGCACGCAGCTCAGCCTCATCAAGGCGGCCGGGAACGTGGTGGTGCACGCGGTTGACGATCGTCCCGCCGAAGCGCATCCCAGCGATGCGCAGACGCTCGTGGAAGTAGAGGGCCTCCTCGACGGGCTCGGGCTCGGGCGAGGTGATGAGCAAAAAGCTCGTGTCAGCGTCGCGCAGGAGCGCCTCCACCTGGACCGCGCGCTCCTTGAAGCCGTCGATCATCCCCGCCAACGAGTGGAAGAAGACCGACAGGTCCGCGAGCAGATCGACGCCCGTGACGCGCTTGAGCACGGAGAACACGAGTCCGGTGCCCCGCCCCACCAAGCGCATGCCCAGGCCCGTCGGGCGCAGGAAGACCTGTAGCGCCCGCCCCTCGAAAAACTGCGTGAGCCGCGTCGGCGCCTCGAGGAAGTCGAGCGCATGTCGCGACGGCGGCGTGTCGAGCACGATCAGGTCGAAGTCGTGCTCGTGGTCGAGCTCATAGAGCTTGGCGATCGCGGTGAACTCCTGGGACCCGGCGACCGCGCTCGAGAGCTCCTGGTAGATGCGGTTGGAGAGCACCTCCTCACGCGAGCGCAGGTCGGGCGAGAGCCGCTCGATCAGCTCGTCGAAGGTGCGCTTCGGGTCGAGCATCATCGCCCAGAGCTCGCCCTGCATCGAGATGCCGGCGCGCTCGAAGCGGCGCGCATCGATCCGCCGCGGTTCGTTGCCCAGCTCGCGCAGCCCCAGCGAGGTGGCCAGCCGGCGCGCGGGATCGATCGTCACGACCGCCACCTTGGCGCCCCGGGCCGCCATTCCCAGCGCGATCGCCGCGGACGTGGTCGTCTTTCCGACCCCTCCAGAACCCGCGCAGATGCACACCCGGCAACCGACCAGCAGCTCGGCGACGCTCGGGCGGTCAGATGTTTCTGCAGCGCTCAAAACTGGGACTCCAGCTCGTCGGCGAGGGCGCGACACTTCGTTACCCCGATAGACGCGGTTCCGAGCAGCGCCGCGAGCTTGATCGGCGCGATCCCGCTGGATCGACGCAGGCGGCGCAGCTGGGCACGCTCACCGCGCTCGCGAACGTGCTCGCCGAGCGCGGCGCGCAACGCCGCGTGACGGCTGGCGTGATCCGCGCGGCGATCGTCTTCGGAGGCCGCTGTCAGGGCCTCGATCTCGCGGGGGGCGAAGCGATGGGGAGCGACGGCGTTGACGATCAGCGCGTCGAGCTCGATGCCGAGCCGAGCGCGCAGCTCGCGCTGGAGCAGGAGCGTCTCGGTGACCGGGATCTCCGCAGCTCGCGCAACCGCGATCACGCCGGTTACCTCCGAATTGGTGAGTGTCTGGGAGATCGTCCTCGCGTGGCGGGCGATCGGGCCAACGCGCGCCACCTCGGCAAATGTCTGCGGCGCACGCAGGAGCGCGAGCCCGTGGCCAGTGGCCGGTGCATCGACGACGCAGAGGTCGTAGCCCGATGCGCCGGGAGTTCGACGCGCGGGCTGGGCAAGCTCCCACAGCTTGCCCACGCAGAGCAGCTCGCGCAGCCCCGGCGTGGCGGCCGCGAAGTAGGAAAAAGTGCGACTCGAACCAAGGACGTCGGCGAATGCCCGGAGCGGAAGCTGGTCGGCGAGGTACTCCTCCATCGCAGCCTGAGGGTCGACCGAGATCGTCCACAGTCGCTCGGCGAGCTGGCGCTCACCTGCGTGGCCGGGGCTCGCGCCGTCGCCGAGCGCCCGCGCGACGTCGTCGCGGCCGGCGACCTCGGCGACGATCGTGCGACGCCCCTGGCGGGCGGCAAGCATCCCCAGAGCGGCTGCCACGGTTGACTTCCCCACACCGCCCTTGCCGGTCACGAACAGCAGGCGTTTTGAGAGCGGCTCGGCCATCGGCGCCGAGCCAGCTTAGGCCTGCCAGCTCTGCTCACCACAGCCGGCGGAAGGAATCCCGCTGATGCGTGCGAATACCACGCGCGTATGAGAACGCGTCTGCGCATCGAGGGGAGCTCATGAGCGACCGCGCCAAGATCATTGCCTTTGCCAACCAGAAGGGCGGCGTCGCCAAGACGACGACCACGCTCAACATCGCCGTGGCCTTCGCCGAGCAGGGACATCGCGTCCTGTGCGTGGACATGGACCCTCAGGGCAACCTGACGATGTCGCAGGGGATCGATCCGGACACGCTGGAGAAGTCGATGTACGACGTGCTCGTGCATCACATCCCGATCAAGGAAGTAATCAAGAAGCGCGAGATCGACCTCGCCTGCGCGTCGATCGACCTGGCCGGAGCCGAGATCGCGATGTCAACCCAGATCGGTCGCGAACGCTCGCTGGAGAAGGCCTTTGTGCCGATCCTCGACGACTACGACTTCATCTGCATCGACACCCCCCCGAGCCTCGGGCTACTGACGATCAACGCTCTGACAGCATCCGACAAGGTGATCGTCCCCGTGCAGTGCGAATATCTGTCGATGCGCGGCCTGCTTCAGCTGCAGAACACGCTGCTGATGGTGCGAGAGAACCTCAACCCGAACATCGAGATCGAGGGGATCGTGCCGACGCTGGTGGACTCGCGTACCGTTCACGCCAAGGAGGCGATCGAGATCCTCGAGGAGAACTTCGGCGATCGCGTGTTCGCCTCGCGCATTCGCAAGACGGTGAGATTCGCGGAGGCGCCAGTCCAGGGAATGTCAGTGCTCAAGTACGATCCCCACGGTACGGCGGCTGACGCCTATCGCCAGCTGGCGAAGGAGGTTCTGGAGAATGCCGAGCGGTAAGCGAGCGAGCATGCGCGAGGGTCCACTGGCGGCGCTGTTCCGCCGCACGGATACCGACGACCCCGAGAAGCCGGCGGGCGAACGCGCAGAGGAGGGCACGGGCTCGGAACCCGTGTCCCCGCGCGAGCGCGACACTTCCGCCCCCGAGCATGTCGAGCCTGCCGCCGAGTCCGCTCAGCCCGCGGCACGACCGGCCGAGCGCGCAGCAGAGCCCGCCGCGCCGCGCTCCGCGGAGCCGCGCTCCACCAGCCCGCCGGCCTCGAGCATTCCAACGCCGCAGGAGCGTCTGCGTCACGCGTTCTCCTCGGACATTCCCGAGAACCTGATGGAGCGTCCCGCGCCGCCTCCGCGGCCGATCACCGCACCTCAGCGCCGGGTCGACGCCCCGAGCCAGGATCCCTTCGCTCATCCCCACCACGACATTTACTCCGCGCCGCAGCCGGTCGGCTCGCCGGTGCTGCGTGTCGTCGGTGTTGGCGGGGCGGGCGTCAACGCGGTCAACCGCATGATCGAGGCGGAGATCGAGGGTGTGGAGTTCGTCGCCATCAACACCGATCTGCAGTCGCTGCAGCAGTCCTCAGCGACGACGACGCTGCACATCGGCGACGGCGTCACGCGGGGGCTGGGCTCGGGCTCGAACCCGGACCTCGGACGCCAGGCTGCGATGGAGGGCTCCGACAAGATCAAGGCCAGCCTGAAGGGCTCCGACATGGTCTTCATCACTGCCGGGGCAGGCGGCGGCACCGGCACCGGCGCTGCGCCGATCGTCGCGCGGATCGCGCGAGAGCTCGGCGCGCTGACCGTCGGGATCATCACGAAGCCGTTCGGCTTCGAGGGCAGCCGGCGTCGCGAGCAAGCCGAGGATGGAGTCGCCGCGCTCGGCCAAGAGGTGGATACCTTGATCGTGGTTCCCAACAACCGCCTGCTGACCGTGCTGGACAAGCAGACGTCGATGGTGGATGCGTTCCGCGTCGCCGATGACGTTCTGCGCCAAGGCGTCCAGGGAATCTCGGACCTCGTCACGCTGCCCGGGCTGATCAACCTCGACTTCGCGGACGTGCGCACGATCATGTCGGAGGCAGGCAGCGCGCTGCTGGGGATCGGCATGGGGACGGGCGAGCGCCGGGCCGTCGACGCCGCCGAAGCTGCGGTCGCCTCGCCGCTGCTCGAGACGAGCATGGACGGCGCGCGCTCGATCCTGCTCTCGATCACCGGCGGACGGGACCTCTCCCTGTGGGAGGTCAACGAGGCCGCGAAGGCGGTCGCTGAAGCGGCCCACGGCGACGCCAACATCATCTTTGGCGCGATGCTGGACGAGAAGCTCGAGGACCAGGTGTGGGTTACGGTCGTCGCGACCGGCTATGTCGAGTCGACAGCTCCGCGCGGCGCCGCGCGTCCCTCGCTGCGAGAGCCCGTTGGCGAGCCCCGCGTCACGCGCGCAAGCGACAGCGCTGGACAACACCGCCCCGCGCTCTCGGTCACCGAGCTCGACGTTCCCGAGTTCATCCCGCGGGGGTAGGCCTCCCGCACCGAGACGATGACCTCTCGGTGACGGGCACGAGCGGAGCCGGTGCGATGCGCGCTCGTCGCGGCGCGGTTGCCGCTGGCCATCCTCTAACGGCGCGGGCCGGCGCCGACGCCCTACGGGCCGGGGGCAACGCGGTCGACGCCGCACTCGCGGCCGTGCTCGTCTCCTGCGTCGCCGAGCCATTGTTGACCGGACTCGGGGCGGGCGGCTACCTGCTGGTGGCTGCACCTGGCGGCGAGTGCACGCTGCTCGACTTCTTCGTCGAGGCGCCCGGCCGGGGGGTGGAGCCGCAGTCGGCCTCGCAACTGCGCGCGGTGGAGGTGTCCTTCGGCGACGCCGCGCAGGTGTTTCACATCGGCGCGGCGACCGTCGGCACCTATGGCGTGCCGGCCGGGATCTGCGCGGCGGCGCGACGATGGGGCTCGCTTCCGCTCAGCGAGCTCGCCGCGCCGGCGGCACGACTTGCGCGCGAAGGGGTCGTCCTCAACGCCACCCAGGCCTATGTCTTCGACATCCTCGGGGCAATCATCACCGACACGCCGGAGGTGGCCCACCTCTTCGCCATCGATGGGCGTCCAGCGCGCGAGGGTGACCGGCTCGTGAACCCCGCGCTTGGAACGCTGCTCGAGCGGCTCGGGGCCGAGGGTGACGATCCCTTCTACCGCGGCGACATAGCGGCGGCGATCTGCGACTTCTGCCAGCCGCTGGGATCGCTGCTGACGGCAGAGGACCTGGCCGCCTACCGCGCGATCGAGCGCACCCCGGTCCGCGTCGCCTACCGGGGACGCGAGGTGCTCTCCAATCCACCGCCGTCGGCGGGCGGGATCCTGATTGCTCACGCGCTGGCGCTGCTGGAAGCGGCGCCAGCGCCACACGACGCCAAGCAGCTGCTCGCGGCGATGGAGACGGCGCAATCTGCGCGCACGCTCGAGTTCCTCGACGGCCTTGCCCAGTCCGGATTCCTAGAGCGGTTCCTTGCGGCTGGCGGCGCTCCCGGTCGCCCAGGCGGGACGGGCGCCACGACCCACATCTCCGCGATCGACGCCGACGGTCTCGCGTGCGCGGTGACCTGCTCCAACGGCGAGGGCTGCGGAGTCGTGGTCCCTGGCACGGGTATTCACCTCAACAATGTGCTCGGCGAGGAGGACCTCAACCCCTTCGGCTTCCATCGCCATCCACCCGGTCGTCGCCTACCGAGCATGATGGCCCCGACGATCGTGCTGGGGCCCGACGGGATGACGCCCGAGCTTGCCCTCGGCAGCGGCGGATCCAACCGCATCCGCTCCGCGATCCTGCAGGTCATCCTCAACGTGGTCGACGGCGGACTTGCGCTGGGCGAGGCCGTCGGGGCGCCGCGCATCCACGTCGAGGAAGGCGTCGTCTACGCGGAGCCCGGCTACCCGGAGGACGCGCTGGCGCAGAGCAAGCGTCGGCTCGTGCGCTTCCACGAACGCAACCTGTTTTTCGGGGGAGTCCACACGGTTGCCCGCGACCGTGCTGCCGGCAGCCTGGAGGGTGCCGGAGACCCCCGCCGCGGCGGCGCGGTGGCGCTCGCATGAGGCATGCGATCTCGATCGTGCTCGTCGCCGTGACGGTGTCGGCGGCGCTGCTGGCGGCCGGGTGCGGCGGCGAGGTCGCCCCCGACCTCTTCGAGGTTCTGCGCGGCGGTCAGGGTGCCGGCGCCGGCGTCGACCTCGTTGTCTCCGATGACGGGTTCGTGCGCTGCAACCACGGACCCAAGCGGATGATCACCGGCGACGAACTGCTCAGCGCGAGAGCGCTCCAGAGCGCCCTGGACTCCGACGCTCGCCACCACCGGCGGCTGGCGGCCCGGCCGGGCGGCGAGTTCACGTATGTCCTGCGGATGCAGGACGGCACGGTGTCGTGGGCCGACAGCTCGCTCGGGCTCCGCTCGCCGTACCAGCAGGCTGCCGAGTTGACCCATCAGCTCGCCACGACAGTCTGTGGATTGGCGGCGTGAGCGGCGTCCCACGCGAGCCCTCCGCGGTGCACAGGGCGATCGTCGCGCGCATTCGCGCGATCCCGCCCGGCTACGTTCGCACCTATGGCGACGTCTCTCCCGGCGCCCCCCGATTGGCGGGCCACGTGCTGCGCGCTCACGCGCCCGACGACCTCCCCTGGCACCGCGTGGTTCGAGCGGACGGCTCGCTCGCGAAGGGCGCCTGGCAGCGGCAGGCGCTCGAGGAGGAGGGCGTCCCGTTTCTGGGTGACCGCGTCGCGATGAAGGCCGCGCGGCTCGATGCGCTCGACGCCTTTTGAGCTACTGAGAACCCCAAGCTGAAAGGATCCGGCCGTGGCCGCCGCGGGCTCAGCGGGACTGTTCGCCGTCGCCGGCAAGACCGCAGTTGTGACCGGCGGCTCTCGCGGCATCGGCCTGATGATCGCTCGCGGGCTGCTGCAGGCCGGCGCGCGCGTCGTGATCTCCTCGCGCAAGGTCGACGCCTGCGAAGCGGCGGTCACAGAGCTCTCCGAGCACGGCGACTGCGCCGCTGTGCCGGCCGATCTCTCCACTCGGGACGGCGCCGAGGCGCTGGCCGCGGCCGTCAGCGAGCGTTTCCGCGGCCGGCTTCACGTCCTCGTCAACAACGCCGGCGCGAACTGGGGCGCCGAGCTCGAGGAGTTCCCCGACAGCGGCTGGGACCGGGTGATCGACACCAACGTCAAGGGCATCTTCCGTCTCACCGTGGCGCTGCTCGGCGAGCTGCGGGCGGCCGCCACGCCGGGCGACCCTGCGCGCGTGATCAACATCGGCTCGATCGACGGACTGCGTGCGCCGAGCATGGAGAACTACTCATACAGCGCGAGCAAGGCGGCTGTCCACATGCTCACGCGCCACCTTGCAAAGAGGCTCGCTAGCGAGGCTGTCACCGTCAACGCGATTGCCCCCGGTCCGTTCGAGAGCAAGATGATGGCTTTCCTGCTCGACAACCCCGATACTCGCGCGGTCGTCGAGCAGCAGGTCCCGCTCGGGCGCATCGGCGCGCCCGAAGACGTCGTCGGGACGACGCTGTACTTGGCGTCGCGCGCCGGGGCCTACTTGACCGGCACCGTAATCCCGCTCGATGGAGGCATCACCGGCTGCGGCTAGCCCCGCGGCGCGCCAACCGTCCAGTCTCATCCGAAGCGCAGCTTGCCGTTGGAGCGCGCCCGCGCCTGGGCGCGCTCGACGTAGTCGAGGCGCTTTGTCGCGGCGCGGAACAGCCGCGTCACCAAGCGCAGACGTGCATTCTCGGAGCGGAGGTCGAGCAGTCCCTGCTTGGCCTCGCTGCCGAAGTCGACGGTTGCCGCCATCCCGTATGCACCCAGCTCCGCGAGCTCCTCGGGGTCGGGCTCGCTGTCGGTGGCCCGCTCGACGAGGTCGGCGTAGGCGCCACGGGCCTGCTCGCGCGCGTCCTCGTCGGGCGGCTCGTCGCGATCTGAGAGCCAGCGGACGGTGCCGGCCGGGTATGGCCGGTTATCCTGACGCTCGAGCAGCTCGAACGGTCGCGTGCCGCGTACCAACAGCTTGATCTCGCCGTTCTCGAGGCGCTCGAGCACCTCGGCGATCTCGACCGCGCAGCCAACCGGGCGCAGCCCCTCACTGGACAGCCAGACGATCCCGAAGGCGGAGTCGTGCTCCTCGCAGTGGGCGACCAGCGCCTTGTAGCGCTCCTCGAAGATCCGCAGCGGGACGATCTCCTCGGGCAGCGCCACGATGTCCAGCGGAAAGAGGGGAAAGTGCCGCTCGTCGGCGGAATTCACACCATCCAGTGTACGAGTGCCCCTCGTGCCGGCGGGCGCGCAGCTCAGGCGTTCGTTGCGCCGAGCCCCTCGGGCGAGGCCGGATGCTGCTTGGCCCAGTCCACGATCGCCTTGGAGTCGGCGATCGCCGTGCCGTCATCGAGCTCGAGCACCGGAACCATGCTCGACCCTGTCAGCTCCTTGGCGCGCCGGCGCCCGGACGTCTCGTTGAAAGGCTTGTCAGGGAGCATGACGTAGCCGTAGGACTTCACGAGCTGCGGATTGTGGCCGGCGCTGCGCAGGGCACGGTAGGCATTGGCGCAGGGGTGACCCCCTGGGCGCGGCGTCTTGAACGTGCCCCAGCAGATGTAGAGCTTCACGGTGGCCCCCCTTGCGGTGGTTTGTGCGCGGAGAGGATGAGGTTGTAGAAGGCGCCCGCCGGCAGCCGCGGCTCGAGCAGATGGCGATCGACCTGCTGGAGGAGCAGGTAGCCACGGTGGGCGTAGCGACGCCAGAGCATCGGGATCTCGCTGGGCTCCGCGCTTGCCTCCAAGGTGCGATTGGCCCAGCCGAACCAGTTCGCCGTCAGCTCCTCGCCGCGGATCCGGACGCGCTGCAAGCCGGCGTCGCGGGCGAGGCGCGCGAGCTGTCCGGGGGTAAAGGCGTGGACGTCCACCTCTCCCTCGAGCGAATGATCGGACCCGCAGTCGTCGCCGTTTGAGCCATCGCCGTTGCGCGCGCTCGCCCGCACGAGGCCGCGCCAGAAGGGCGCGAGCCGGACGGCGAGCTGCTTGGGGACGGTCGCGATGTGGTCGCCATAGCGCGACGGCTCGCCCGCGAAGACGAGCGTGCCCTGCGGGGCGAGCACGCGCGCGAACTCCTCGAAGGCGCCCTCGAGGTCGGGAAGGTGATGAAGCACGGCATGGCCCAGGACGAGATCGAAGCTGGCATCGGCGAAAGGGAGCGCCGAGGCCTCCACATCGCGGGTCTCCACCTCGAGCCCCAAACGCCGCGCGTTGCCTTCCAGCACGGCGAGCATCCCAGGCGAGACGTCTGTGCACGTGGCACGCGCGACGATGCCCGCGCGCAGCAGGTTGAGCGAGAAGTAGCCGGTCCCGGCGCCGATCTCCAGGGCGTGGGCGAAGGGAGCCTCGGGAAGCCCGCCGAGCGCCTTGGCCAACTTCATTAAAACCTGATCGCCACCGAGCGCGCCGAAGTCGATGCCCCACTTGGCGTCGTAGTCGCCGGCCGCGACGTCGTGGTAGCGAGCGTTGACCTCGCGGATGTGCTCTGTGGTCCGCGAGACGGCCATCGCGGCGCCAATATACTCGCGCGCCGGCTGTGGCCCGCGCACGGACCCAGAGGACGGACCACTAGTGGCCGGCGCCTCCGAACCGCTCTACTTGCAGCGTAATCAACCGCCTGGCGTCCCGCCGCTGGCGCTCACCGGTGAGCGCACGCTCCCGGACGTGCCGGCGGAGAACTACTGGTTTCAACGCCACCTCGTCGTCTACCGCTGGATCGCCAAGCGGATCGCGGGGCGCCGCGTCGTAGACCTGGCGTGTGGCGAGGGCTACGGCGCCGACGAATTGGCCTCGAGCGCGGCCTCGGTCGTCGGCGTGGACGCCAATCCGGAGGCCCACGAACACGCCAAGCTGCGCTATCGGCGGGCGAACCTGCGCTTCGAGCGCGGCCTGATCGAGACCTGGGAGGGCGAGGCGCAGGACATCGTGTTCCTGCAGACAATCGAGCACGTCGAGGATCCCGACGCCGTGCTCGAGCGCCTTGCGCACCAATTGGCGCCGGGCGGAGCGCTCTATCTGTCGACACCCAATGTCCTCACGCTCGCGCCCAGGGGCGCAGAGCGCTCGGGGAACCCGTGGCATGTGCGCGAGTATCGCCCGGAGGTGTTCGCGGCGCTGTGCGGGCGCCATTTCGCTCACGTCGAGCTGAAGGGGCTGTTCCATGCGCGCAAGCTGCGCGCCCACGAGCTGGCGCTGCGCGCTGGTTGGGATGCGGTCCACCGTCGGCTGGGCCTGACCGGGGCCTTCTACGGCTGGTTCACCCCGGCGATTGCGACGGGTGACTTCAGGCTTCGCGATGCGCGCGGTGCACCGATGGGGCGGGCGCTCGACCTGCTGGCGATCTGCCGAGCGTGACGGTGGCTACCGCGGAGGGACACGGGCGCCACGGCGCGCTGGCGATCGTCCTGCACACGCACATGCCGTACGTCGAGGGGTTTGGAACGTGGCCGTTCGGCGAGGAATGGCTGTGGGAGGCGATCGCGACCTCCTACCTTCCCCTGCTGGAGTTGGCGCAGGCAGGCGCGGCGTTGACGATCTCGCTCACCCCGGTGCTGTGCGATCAGCTCGAGGCCCCCTGTGCGCTGGAGCGATGCCTGCACTTCCTGCGCGATGTGCGTCCGCTGTCGCATGCGCGCGATATCGACGGCATGCGCGCGGCCGGCGACGATGAGCTTGCGTCGGTGCTGGAGGCGTCGGCCGCCGGCTACGCGGCTGCGGCTGACCGCCTGCAGGCTGTTGGCGATCTGCTCGCGGCGTTGGCCCCGTTCGTCGCCTGGACGTCGGCCGCCACGCATGCCGTGCTTCCGCTGCTGGCGACCGAGACGGGGGTTCGGCTCCAGGTCGCGACGGGGATTGGCGCTCACCGCGAGCGCTTCGGCGCCTGGGGCGGGGGGTTCTGGCTGCCGGAGTGCGCGCACTCCGGCTGGGTCGACCCGCTGCTCGGGGAACTGGGGGTACGCGCGACCTGCGTGGACCTGACGGACGTCTACGGGCTCGGGGCACCCGAGCAGCTCCGTCCGCTGCGGTCGTCGGCAGGCCCGCTGCTGGTGCCGCTCGACCGGGCGACGATCGATCTCGTGTGGAGCCCCGGCGGCTACCCGGCGGCCGGTGCCTATCGCGACAGTCATCACCGCACTGTTCATCACCACCACGCACACGCCAACGACGGCTCGATCTACGACCCCCGGGCCGCACTGCGTCAGGCTCGCGTGGACGCCCGCGACTTCGTGGCACGGACGCTCGCTCGACTGCGCTCTGGAGCGCAGAAGCTGGGGCATCCGGCGCTCGCGGTCTGCGCGCTGGACACCGAGCTGCTCGGTCACTGGTGGCACGAGGGGATGACCTGGCTCGCCGCGGTGCTCGAAGAAGCCGACACACAGGGCTTGGCGGTGGTCGGGCTCGACCACGCGCTCGATGATCTCGCGGATGCTCGCGAGCAGTCCCAGGCCCTGCCGGTGACGAGTTGGGGGACGCCGCGCACGCTGAGCACGTGGAGCGAGCCGCCCGTCGCCGAGCTGGCGTGGCAGACGCGTTCTTGCGAGCTTCGGGCGTTGGCAGCGGGTGCTCGTCCCACCCCGCGGGCGCTGCGCGAGCTGCTCGCGCTGCAGTCGAGCGATTGGGCATTCATCACGTACCGCCGGCTCGCGGGCGACTACGGCCGCGAGCGCGTCGCGGGGCACGCCGCGGCGCTCGACCAGGAGCTGGCCGGCATAGACTCCGCCGAGCCGCGGCTGCGGAACCTTGCACCGCACTTGGAATCGGCTGCGGTCGGCGCAGTGATGTCCTGATGTCCAACCCAAACGTGCTGATCCTCTCCTGGGAGTACCCGCCCCTGATCGAGGGGGGCCTGGCCCGGCACGTGCGCAAGCTCGCCGAAGGGCTCGTGAACGAGGGCGTCGAGGTCCACGTGCTCACGCGCGGAGACGAGCGCTCGCCTGAGGAGCAAGAGCTCGAGGGCGTTTTCGTGCACCGCGTGCACGAGCCTGGCCGCCCGCGCGACCTTTCCGAGTTTGTGACTTGGGTCGAGCACATGAACGCCGACATGCTTGCCGCGGGCGTCGAACTCGGCGATCGCCACGACTTCGAGCTCGTCCACGGTCACGACTGGCTCGTCGCCGTCGCCGGCGACCACCTGGCGCGCCGATTCCGGTGTCCCTACATCACGACGATCCACGCCACGGAGTACGGGCGCCACCAGGGCTGGGTCGAGGATCATCCCCAGAGCTGGATCCACGGCATAGAGCGCTGGATGGCCAACCGCGCGGATCGCGTGATCGCCTGCTCGCACTACATGCGCGGCCACGTCTCCGACATCTACGGGCTCGACGAGGCGCGCGTGGCGGTGATCCCCAACGGCATCGATCCGCTCGATCTCCAGCCGGTGGACGATCTCGGGCACCTGCGGGGCCAGTTCGCCGCGCCCGATGAGCGGCTCGTACTGCTCGTGGGACGGCTCGTCTACGAGAAGGGCTTCCAGCTCGCTCTGGAGGCGCTGCCGGGGCTGATCGAGCGTCTTGGCAACGTCCGCTTCCTCGTCGCAGGGTCAGGCACCCACGAGTTGGCGCTGCGCGAGCAGGCGCGCGAGCTGGGCCTCGACGAGCACGGCACCTTCCTGGGGTGGATCGGCGACGACGTCCTGCACTCGCTCTACCGGATCGCCGATCTTTGTGTGGTGCCTTCGATCTACGAGCCTTTCGGGTTCGTCGCGCTGGAGGCGATGGCGTCGGGATGTCCCTGCATCGTGGCCGACACCGGGGGGCTGCGCGAAGTCGTGCCCCACGAGGAGGTCGGCTTGCGCTTCCGGGCCCGGGACCCCGACTCGCTGGCGGTCATGGTCGAGCGGGTGCTGACCGACGCCGCCTTGCGCGAGCGGCTCGTGGCCGAGGCGTCCGAGCACGTGCTGCGCTTCGACTGGGGGGACGTGGCGCGCCAGACGGCGGCGCTGTATGCGGGCGTGCGCGACCGCCCGCCTACCCCCAGCGCAAGGTCCTCGGCGTCTCGCGCATCCGGATGACGCGCGCCGGGATGCCGCCCACGACCGCGTTCTCGGGCACGTCACGTGTGACGACCGCGCTGGTGCCGACGATCGCGTTGTCACCCACCGTGACGCCGCGCAGCAGACAGGCGCCGTAGCCGATCCAGACGTTGTGGCCGACGTTGACGTCGCGCTTGTAGATCCCCTGCAGGCGGATCGGGCGCTCGACCTCCGCTGTGCCGTGGTCGAAGTCGATCAGCATCACGCGGTCGGCGACGACGCACTCGCGACCGATCGACACGTGCTGGAAGGAGGAGATCGTGCACTCCTGGCCGAGCACCGACTTGGCGCCGATGAGGATCTCACCCTCGTGGGCGCGCAGCTTCGTGCCGTGTCCGATCCACGACCAGCGCCCGAGCACGACCCGAGCGCCGGGGCCGATCTCGAACGTGACGCCCGGCGCCACGAACGCCAGTCCATCGGTCTGCAAGCGCCCGTGCCAGCGCAGCTTCAGCCAGGCCAGGCGCAGGAGCAGGTGCGCGTAGCGGTGGTTGAACATGCGGTTGGCGCGCGCGAAGCGCAGCAACGTCCGCGGGCTGCCGTGGCGCGGCGGCGGCTCGGCGCGCACCGCGGAAGGGACGGCGTCGAGCTGCGTTGGATCGATGGACGGCCCCGGGTATCGCACGGGCGGGATCTCGGCGGCGGACGTCGGCTCCACGGCGCGCCCGATGGTAAATGGCCGAGCCCGACGTGGCAGCAAGCCCGCTCCCTGCGATCATCCCGCGCCGCCATGGCCGCGTCTGAGGAGACCCTCGCCGAGCGCCTGCTGTCCGGGGACAATCGCGCCCTGGCGCGCGCGATCTCGCTCGTGGAGGACAACGAGAGCGAGGGCTGGGAGCTCGTGCGCGAGGTCTACCCCCACACCGGCCGCGCGGCGGTGGTCGGCCTCACCGGTGCACCCGGCGCGGGCAAATCGACGCTGATCGGCGCGCTCACGAAGCTACGGCGTGAGGCCGGCCGCCGGGTCGCGGTGCTCTCTATCGATCCTTCCTCGGCCTACACCGGCGGTGCGGTGCTCGGGGATCGGATCCGGCTGTCCGAGCACTTCCTCGATGAGGGTGTCTACATCCGCTCGATGGCCAACCGTGGGGCGCTTGGCGGGCTCTCGGAGGCTGCCCTGCAGGGAGCCCTGCTGATGGATGCCGCGGGTTGGGACGACGTCTACCTCGAGACGGTCGGCGTCGGGCAGGCCGAGATCGACGTCATCGACCACGCCGACACGATCGTGCTCGTGCTGATGCCGGGCTCGGGCGACTCGATCCAGGCGCTGAAGGCGGGCGTGATGGAGATCCCCGACATCATCGTCGTCAACAAGACTGATCACCCGCTCACCGACCAGATGGTCCGTGAGATCCGCTCCACGCTCTCGCTCGCCCCGCAGGAGGGCTGGCGCGTGCCGATTGTCAAGACCGAGGCGCTACGCGGCGAGGGCGCGGCGGAGCTGATCGAGCGCATCGACGAGCACCGCGCGCACATCGAGGCTGACGGAGAGCTTGCCCAGCGCCGGCGCAAGAACCTGCGGGCGGAGGTCATCGGGCTGGCCACCGCGCGTCTGCGCCGCCAGCTGGAGGTCAAGCTCGAGGAGGACGACGAGTTCTCTCGGCTGCTGGAGGAGGTGGTTGAGCGCCGGCTCGATCCGGCGAGCGCGGCCGAGCAGATCGCTCGCCACGCAATGGAAGGTGGGCGTTAGGCGGCCTCGGCAGCGGACCGGGTTCCGGCGCCTGCTCCTAGGCGTTAACGCCGATGTGCGAAGTCGTGGTGGGTGGAAGTCTCGTGGTGGGGGGGTGCAGGCACCCCCAGGCGCGCCCGTCTCGACCACCACAAGGAGGATCAGCATGTCTCAAAGCAGAGACGGATTCCATCACCCGCAATCATCGTTTCGCTCGTGGCGCTCGTCTCGCGATGGCCGGTGGCGCGTGGGCGGCGACCGGCTCGTCCGTGGCCTCGGCGAGCAAGCACAAGCAGACCAAGATGATCCGCGGGCCGCGAGGGCCGCGCGGCTTTCCGGGCCCGCAGGGTATTCAGGGGATCGGGGAGTTCCGGGTACGCCGCGCGCACCAGCCCGGCGCCTCGGTCGTAAACGTCACCGTGAACGACACTGGCGAGTCCAGTCACACGTACTCGTTGGCACAGTGCCCTGCCGGAATGGTCGCCGTGGGCGGCGGAGCGATCCCGAGCGGGTCCGGCGGTGGCGCCCGGTCATACAGGAGTCCGCCCCGGCGAACGGAGACCCGGCTACAGGCTGGGTGGCGGTCGCGATCAATGTTGGCGGCGGCCCCGGCACCATCAGTGCCGCAACCACCGCGATCTGCGCGGCCAAGTAGTCACTGGACTCGCCGGGCGCATGACCCAGCGCCGGTACCGCGATCTCAGCGGTGCCGGCGCCCGCCGGCGCGCTCGCCGAAACCCCGCAAGCCAACGTAAACCCGCCGGCCTACGCCCCCAGCGCCCGCGCAATCACCATCTGCTGGACCTCGTCGGTCCCCTCGCCGATCGTCAGGATCTTGGCGTCGCGATAGAAGCGGCAGATCGGATACTCCTCGATGTAGCCGTAGCCGCCGTGAATCTGCACGGCCTCCTCGGCGGCCCGCACCGCCAGGCGCCCGGTCTTTAGCTTGGCCTGCGCGGCGGCGAGCGTGAAGCTGCGCCCCGCGTCCTTCAGCAGCGCGGCCTTGTACGTCAACAGCCGCGCCGCCTCGAGCTCGGTCGAGATGTCGGCGAGCTTCATCTGAATCGCCTGGAAGCGCGAGATCGGCTGGCCGAAGGCGCGCCGCTGCTTGGCATAAGCGAGTGCCTGGTCGAGCGCTCCCTGGGCCAGTCCGACGCCCATCGCCGCGACACCGATGCGTCCGATGTCGAGAACGTGCAGGAACTGCTTGAACCCCGCGCCCCGCGGACCGAGCAGGTTGTCTTCGGGGATGCGGGCCCCGGCGAACGTCAGCGGCCGCGTGTCAGAGGCGTTCCAGCCCATCTTGCGGTAGGGCTCGCCCACCTCGTATCCGGCCGTCCCAGTGGGGACGATGAAATTGGAGACCTCCATGTCTGCGTCGCCAACGCCACCGCCGTTGGCGCACGAAGAGCCCGCGTCCGTGCGGGCCGTGATGCAGACGACGCCCGAGATGTCCGTGCCAGCGTTGGTTATGAATTGCTTGGCTCCGTCGATCACCCACTCGCCGTCGTCGAGGCGTGCGCGGGTGCGCGTATTGCCCGCGTCCGAGCCCGCCTCGGGCTCGGTCAAGCCGAAGGCGCCGAGGATCTCGCCGGAGCACAGGCGGGGCAGCCACCGCTCGCGCTGCTCGTCGGATCCATACAGGTAGATCGGCTGGGTGCCCAGCGAGGTGTGCGCGCAGACGGTGATCGCGACGCTCGAGTCGATCCGCGTCAGCTCCTCGATCGCGATCGCGTAGGCGAGCGTGTCACCGCCGCCGCCGCCGACCTCCTCGGGGAACGGGATCCCCATCAGGTTGAGCTCGCCCAGCTCGCGGACGAGCTCGTAGGGGAACGACTTGGTGCGGTCCAACTCCTCGGCGACCGGCGCCACGCGCTGCTTGGCGAAGTCGCGCACGGTGCGCCGGATCAGCTCGTGATCGGGGCTGAGATCGAAGTCCATCTAGCCCACCCCGCCTGTCCCCGCCTGCGCGGCCGAGCTCGCCCCGCCTGTCCCCGCTTGCTCGGCCGCGACGGCGCGTGCCAGCTCGATCAGCAGGCGCACGCCGAACCCGGTGCCGCCCTCGGGGGCATACGACCGCCCGCGATCCCAGGCGACGCCGGCGATGTCGAGGTGCGCCCACGGCACGTCGCCGACGAAGCGCGCGAGGAACTGGGCCGCCGTGATCGAGCCCGCCTTGCGCGACTCCACGACGTTGGAGATGTCGGCATAGCGGCCCTTGATGAGCTCGTCGTAGTCGGCGTGCAAAGGCAGCCGCCAGACCTCCTCGCCGCTGTCGCGAGACGCTGCCTCGACCTCTTCCAACCACCGCTCGCCCTGCCCCATCAACCCGGCGTGGGTGCTGCCAAAGGTTGTGATGATCGCCCCCGTGAGCGTCGCGAGGTCGAGCAGGCGCTCCGCGCCCTGCGCGATCGCGTGGACGAGGCAGTCGGCCAGCACGAGCCGTCCCTCGGCGTCGGTGTTGTTGATCTCGATCGTCGTGCCGTTGGACGCCGTGACGATGTCGCCCGGCTTCATCGAGCGTCCCGAGGGCAGGTTCTCGGTCGCGCCGATCACCCCGACCACCCGCACCGGCAGCTCCAGCTGCGCCACCGCTCCGATCGCCTCGAGCACGACGGCGCCGCCGGACATGTCGAACTTCATCTCGGACATCTTGGCCCCGGGCTTGAGCGAGATGCCGCCGGAATCGAACGTGACGGCCTTGCCCACCCACCCCAACGTCGGGCCGACCGGCGAGGGGTGCCCGTCGTAACAGAGGGTGATCAGCTTGGGCTCCTCGTAGCTGCCCTGCGACACCGCTGTGAAAGCGCCCATGCCGCGCTCGCGCAACCCCTCCGCCCCGATCGTCTCGGCGATCAGCCCGGGGACCTCCTCGGCGAGCTCGCTCGCGCGCTGGGCGAGGCGCGTCGGGGTCAGCTCGTTGGCAGGGGCATTCTGCAGCTTGCGCGCCGCGTTGACGGCTGCGCCCGCGACCGCGCCCGCGCGCACCGCGGCGCCGACGTCGTCGTGGGCGCAGATGACGAGGCGCTGCAGCTCGCGGCGGTCATCGTCCTCCTTGGCGGCGCTGCGCCAGCGGTCGATGCGGTGGGCTGCTCCGAGCGTCCCGTCGGCGAGCGCCCCGGCGATCGGCTCGCCGACGTGATGGGGCAGCTCCCAGCAGAGCGTGCTGGCGCCGACCTCCTTCGCACGAGCATGGACCGCCGCTGCGGCGCGCCGCGCGCGCTCGACGTCGAAGTCCGCGCGCGGGCCGCATCCGGCAACGATGAAGCGACGCCCCTCGGCGTGGGCGACCGTCGTCTTCTCGAGCCCGGGAGGTGCCTCGCCGCCATCGACCAGCGCCTGGAGCAGGCCCCCTGCAACGTCGTGGACGATCCCCTCGCCCTCGAACAACGCGACCGCGATCGTGTCGCAGTCGCAGTCAAGCGGCGCGCTCGTGGTGGCGGTGACGTCCATCGGGGGTGCGCGCACGATACCCCGCTTCAGCCCCGGTCCAGCGGGCGCCCGGACGACCGGCGATGGCCGGCTCCGCACTACGATGGGGCTTCCCAAACTGAACCGGAGCCGATCACGCATGCCCAACACCGTCGTCCTGTCCAGCGCCCGCACGCCGATCGGCAAACTCGGCGGCGGCCTCTCCAAGCTCGACGCCACCGAGCTGGGGGCGAGGGCGATCAAGGCTGCGCTCGAGCGCGCCGACGTGGACCCCGACCGGGTGGAGCACGTCGTCATGGGCCAGGTGCTCCAGGCAGGGCAGGGGCAGATCCCCTCGCGTCAGGCGCAGGTCAAGGCGGGGATCCCGAAGGAGGTCTCATCGGAGACGATCAACAAGGTGTGCGCCTCGGGCGTACGCGCCGCGGGGCTGATCGACGCCTCGATCCGCGCCGGGGACCTCGAGCTTGCCGTCGGGGGTGGAATGGAGTCGATGTCGAACGCGCCCTACCTGCTCGACGGCGCTCGCTTCGGCTTGCGCATGGGCGACGGGAAGGCGATCGACGCGATGATCAAGGACGGGCTGACCAACCCGTTCAGTGGCAAGCACATGGCCCAGGAGGCCTCGGAGGTCGCCGCCGAGCTCGAGCTGACGAGGGCGGACATGGACCGCTGGTCGCTGCGTTCTCACCAGCGCGCGGTCGAGGCAACCGACGCCGGTCGCCTGCCCGAGGAGATCGTCGCCGTCACGGTCCCCAACGGCAAGCGCGGGGACACGGTCGTCGAGGTCGACGAGGCCCCCCGCCGCGATGCGTCGTTGGAGGCGCTCGCCAAGCTGCCCCCGATCTTCACCAAGGATGGAAGCCACACCGCCGGCAACGCTCCGGGCGTCAACGATGGCGCCGGCGCGCTCGTGCTCGCCTCCGATCAGTGGGCGCAGCGCAACGGTCGCACGCCGCTGGCGACGATCGTGGCCCAGGCCCAGGTCGCTGACGACTACGCCTACCTCGCGCGTACGCCGGCCGCCGCGGCTCAGAAGGCGCTCGCCAAGGCCGGGCTTTCGGCCGAGCAGATCGAGCTCTGGGAGATCAACGAAGCATTCGCCTCGGTCACGCTGAACTCGATCCGCGTGCTCGGGATCGACGAGGAGAAGGTCAACGTCAACGGCGGGGCCGTCGCGCTCGGGCATCCGATCGGCGCATCGGGCGCGCGCATCCTCGGGTCGCTGATCCTCGAGCTGCGCCGCCGCGGCGGCGGGCTGGGGTGTGCCGCGATCTGCTCTGGCGGCGGTCAAGGCGACGCGGTTATCGTCGACGTCCCCGCCTGACGGTGGCTGGCGTCGCCGGGGCGCGCGGCGCCGCCTTCTTCGACCTCGACCGCACGCTCGTCGCGGGGTCCTCGGCGTACGCGTTCGCGCGAGCGGCCGCCCGGGCCGGAGTGCTCAGTCGGCGACGCCTCGCCCAGGGGGCGTGGGCGAACCTGCGCTTTCGCCTGCGTGGCTCGACCGATGAGGACACCGACGCTCTTCGTACTCAGGTGCTGGGCTCCCTTGCCGGCGTGCGCGTGACCGACGCCCGGCGGCTGGCGCCAGACGTGCTCGTTCGCCTGCTCCCCCGCGTGCATCCGGGCGTGCTCGCGCTCGCCTACGAGCACCAGGACGCCGGACGCCCGATCTACATCTGCACCGCAGCTTCGCAGGAGGTGGCGGACCTGCTGGCCGGCGTGCTCTGCTTCGATGGCGGCCTCGGCTCGCGCTCGGAGATCGCCGACGGCCATTACACGGGCCGGCCAGACGGTCCGTTCATCTACCGCGAGGGCAAGGCGCAGGCCATACGCGAGCTCGCCGCGCGCGAGGGCTTCGATCTCGGCGCCTCCTACGCCTACTCGGACTCGGAGTCCGACGTGCCTTTGCTGCGGGCGGTCGGGCACCCGGTGGCGGTCAATCCCGACGCGAGCCTCGCGCGCATTGCCCGGGCGCAGGGCTGGGAGGTGCTTCCGACCGACCGGCTGGGACGCCGGCTGGCGCTGGGCGCCGCCGCCGCGACGGCGGCGGCAGCGGCCGGGGCGGCGACAACGTTCACCCGTCGCGCGCGATGAGCGGTGACTTCGCCGGCGGGGTGGCGCTGACCGACGAGCAGCGCTCGATCCGCGACCTGGCGCGCACGATCGCGGTCGATCGCATCATTCCGCAGGCGAGCGAATGGGATCGCGAGCACCGCTTCCCGGCGGAGCTGATCGGCGAGCTGGCTGAGCTCGGCATGCTCGGGATCTGCATCCCGGCCGAGCACGGCGGCGGCGGCGCCGACTACTTCGCCTACGTCCTGGCGATCGAGGAGCTCTCGCGCGGCGACGCCGGCGTCGGAGCGACGGTCGCCGTGCACACCGGCGCGGGAACGCTGCCGCTCCTTGCACACGGCACGTCCGAGCAGGTCCGGCGCCTCGTCCCCCCGCTCGCGGAAGGGAGGGAGCTGGCCGCCTTTGCGCTCACCGAGGCCGAGGCCGGCTCGGACGCCTCCGCGCTGCGCACACGCGTCGAGGACGGCGCGATCACGGGCGCCAAGCAATGGATCACGAACGGGTCGCACGCCACCTGCTTCTGCGTCTTTGCGCGCGACCTGCAGCGAGGCATCGGGGCCTTCGTCGTTCGGGCCGGGGCTCCGGGATTTGCGGTGGTCAGAGAAGAAGAAAAAATGGGTCTGAACTCATCCTCGACGGCGGATCTCGTCTTCGAAGCCACCCCGGCCGAGGCGCTGGGTCAGCCCGGGCAGGGCATGCGCATCGCCCTCTCCACGCTCGACGGTGGGCGAATCGGGATCGCGGCACAGGCCGTCGGCATCGCCCAGGCCGCGCTCGACGTCGCCAGCGCGTATGCCCGCGAGCGCCGCGCCTTCGGCGCTCCGATCGGGCGTATGCAAGCGATCCAGCAGAAGCTCGCCGACATGCAGACCGAGATCGAGGCGGCGCGCGCCTTGACCTACCGCGCTGCGCGTCTCAAGGACGCCGGCCAGGTCCACACGGTCGAGGGTGCCCAGGCCAAGCTGTTTGCCTCAGCGGTCGCTCGGCGCCAGACCGGCGAGGCGATCCAGGTCCTCGGCGGCTACGGCTACACCAAGGAGTTTCCCGCCGAGCGCTACTACCGCGATGCCAAGGTCACCGAGATCTACGAGGGCACGAGCGAGATCCAGCGGCTCGTGATCGCGCGAGACCTCCTGGGCGAGCTCGCAGCCCCGACGTAGACTGAGGCCCCAGCATGGCAATCGAGGACCGACCGCTGACCGACGCCGAGCGCTGGGAACGGGGGACGTTCGCGGCCCAGCCGCAGCGCCAGGCGCGCTTTGAGACCCAGGGCGGGATTCCGGTCAAGCCTCTCTATACGGCCGCCGACCTGCCGGCCGACCCCGAGGAGGCGCTCGGGTTCCCCGGGGAATATCCGTTCACGCGCGGTCCCTACGGTTCGATGTACCGCGGCCAGCTGTGGACGATGCGCCAGTTCGCCGGGTTCGGCACGACCGAGGAGACGAACGAGCGTTTCCGCTACCTGCTCGATCACGGCCAGACGGGACTCTCGACGGCGTTCGACATGCCAAGCCTGATGGGCCTGGACTCCGACAGCCCGCGCTCACACGGCGAGGTTGGGCGCGAAGGCGTTGCCGTCGACACGCTCGACGACATGGAGACCCTCTTTCGCGGGATTCCGCTCGATGAGGTGAGCGTCTCGATGACGATCAACGCTCCGGCCGCCGTGATGCTCGCCTTCTACGTCGTGGCCGCGGAGCGCCAGGGCGTCGCCGCGGACCGCCTCGCCGGGACGATCCAAACCGACATCCTCAAGGAGTACATCGCCCAGAAGGAGTGGTGCTTCGCCATCGACCCGGCGATGCGGCTCGTCGGTGACATGATCGAGTGGTGCTCGGAGCGGATGCCGCGCTGGCACCCGGTCTCGATCTCGGGCTACCACATCCGCGAGGCGGGCTCGACCGCTGCCCAGGAGCTGGCGTTCACGCTCAAGGACGGGCTGACCTACGTCGAGCAGGCGATCGTGCGCGGCCTCGACATCGATGACTTCGCTCCCAGGTTGAGCTTCTTCTTCAACGCGCACATCGACTTCTTCGAGGAGATCGCGAAGTACCGTGCCGCGCGGCGCATCTGGGCGCGCGAGCTGCGAGACACCTACGGCGCGCGCGACCCGCGCTCCTGGCTGATGCGCTTCCACACGCAGACGGCGGGGGTGTCGCTGACNGCCCAGCAGCCGCTCAACAACATCGTGCGCACCGCGATCGAGGCGCTCGCGGGCGTGCTCGGCGGGACCCAGTCGCTGCACACCAATTCCTACGACGAGGCGCTCGCGCTGCCGACTGAGGACGCCGTGCGCATCGCGCTGCGCACGCAGCAGATCATCGCCCACGAGACCGGGGTCGCCAGCACGATCGACCCGCTTGGGGGCTCCTATTTCGTCGAGGCCCTGACCGACGAGATGGAGACCCAGGCGTACGCCTACTTCGAGAAGATCGATGAGCTCGGCGGGATGGTCGAGGCGGTCAAGCGTGGCTATCCCCAGCGGGAGATCGCCGAGTCGGCCTTTGCCTTTCAGCGCGAAGTAGACGCCGGCGAGCGCCTGATCGTCGGCGTCAATGCGCACACCGAGGGGGGCGAGAACGAGCACCCGATCCTGCGCATCGATCCGACGCTCGAGCGCAAGCAGATCGACCGCCTCGCGGCCGTCCGCGCTGACCGCGACGCCGCCGATGTGGAGCGGGCTCTGGCCGACCTCGGACGCACCGCGGCGCGCGCGGACGCCAACGTGATGGAGTCGCTGCTGGCGTGCGCACGCGCGCGCGCCACCGAGGGCGAGATCGTTGCCGCCCTGCAGGAGGTCTTCGGCACCTACACCGAGACCCCGGCGTTCTGAAGGCGGCGGCGTTGCCTGACGCGGCCGCCGGTCTGGCACCCCCGCATACAATCGTCGGCCGCGCGCCGCCACGGCCCAGTCGGATCGCCGTCAGCCGATCGCGCGCCGCCTCCGATGCCCCCTGACACCAAGAAGATCCGCGTCGTCGTCGCCAAGCCCGGCCTCGACGGTCACGACCGCGGCGCCAAGATCATCGCGCGGGCGCTGCGCGATGCTGGCATGGAGGTGATCTATACCGGCCTGCATCAGACACCCGAGCAGATCGTCGCGACGGTGATCCAGGAGGATGCCGACGCCGTCGGGCTCTCGATCCTGTCGGGCGCCCACATGACGCTGGTGCCACGAGTGGTCGAGCTGCTCAACGAGCAGGACGCCGGCGACGTGCTCGTGACCGTCGGCGGGACGATTCCGGCCGACGACATCCCCGAGCTCAAGCGGCTCGGCGTCGCCGAGGTCTTTACGCCCGGGGCGCCAACGCAAGCGATCATCGACTTCATCCGCGGTGCGGTGGCCGCGTAGGCGCGCGAGCGCGCAGCACGATCGCTACCGGCCCGCGACAGCGATTGACTGGTCAGTCAACTACACTGCCGAACCGTTCGTTTGGCTTCTGAGGAGGCAATGAAGACGTGAAGATCTGCGTCCTGGTAAAAGAGGTCCCGGACGCCGCGGTGCAAAAGCGGATCAACCCCTCCACGGGGCGCATGGACCGCAGCGGCGAGAAGAACCTCAATCCCTATGACACCCACGCCATCGAGGCGGCGATGCAGGTTCGCGAGGGCGGTGCCGTCGAGGTCGACGAGATCGTCGCCGTGACGATGGGCCCCGAGAGCGCCATTCGCGCGCTCCACAAGGCCGTGTCGCTGGGCGCCGATCGCTCCGTGCACCTGAGCGACGACGCGCTCGCCGGCTCGGACATCAACGCCACTGGCTATGCGCTCTCCAAGGCGCTTGCGGCCGAGCAACCCGACCTCGTCCTGCTCGGTCAGCAGTCCGACGACGGCGAGTGCTACACGATCGGCGCCGTGGTGGCCGATCACCTCAGCATGCCCTCGCTCACCCAGGTCATCAAGATGGACGTGGAGGGCGGCGAGCTGCGCTGCGAGCGCCAGGCCGAGTACGGCTACGACACCGTGTCGGTGCAGATGCCGGCTGTCATCTCCGTCGGTGACGCCATCAACGAGCCGCGCTACCCGTCGCTGAAGGCGATCATGGGGGCGAAGAAGAAGCCGCTCGACAAGAAGGCGATCGGCGATCTGGAGATCGAGGCCGATCGCGTTGGCGAAGCCGGTTCCAAAGTCGCCTGCGGCGACTTCCACGACCCACCGGCCAAGACCGCTGGGGAAATCATCGAGGACGAGGACACCAACGAGACGGTCGAGAAGGTCGTCGCGTGGCTCGACGAGAGGAAGCTGATCTAGATGGCCAAGGACATCCTGGTCTACGTGTTGCACTACGACGGTGCGTTCAACAAGAACTCGCTGGGCGCGGTGTCGGAGGGCGGTCGGCTTGCGGGCGAGCTCGGTGGCGAGTGCCACGCGATCGTCGTCGGCGACAAGAGCGGCTTGCCCGACGAGCTGTGTGCCACGGTGGGGAAGTGGGGGGCGTCCAAGGTCTTCCGCGTCGAGGCACCGGAGGGTCTGGCCCAGCCAGTGGTCGACGCGATGGCCCATGTGATCTCCGAGAACGGACACGGCTATGCGCTCTTCGGCGGCGGCCTGCTCGGGTTCGAGATCGGCGCTGGGCTCTGCGCCCGGCTCGACGCGGGCGTGACGATGGAGGTCACCTCTGTGGCCGTCGAGGACGGCAAGCTCGTGGCCGAGCGCCCGATCCTGCAGGACTCCTCGATCTCCAGGTCGCGCTACAAGTCCGACGTCGGCGTGATCATCGGTCGCCTCAATGCCTTCGAGGCAGCCGAGGGTGACGGTGGATCGGCGGAGGTCGTCGATGTCGACGTGCAGATCTCCGACTACTCGACGCACGCCAAGATGGTCCAGCGCGGCGAGCAGCGGGGTGCCGACGTCAACATCGAGGACGCCGACATCCTCGTCGCCGGCGGGCGCGGCCTCGGCAAGGCGGAGAGCTTCAAGCTGTGCGAGGACCTAGCCGAGGCGCTCGGGGGGGCCGTTGCCGCCACGCGCGCCGTGGTCGACGCAGGCTGGTACCCCTACGCCGCTCAGATCGGCCAGACGGGCAAATCCGTCGCACCAAAGCTCTACCTGGCGGCGGGCATCTCCGGCGCGATCCAGCACAAGGTCGGCATGCAGGGCTCAGAGAACATCGTCGCGATCAACAAGGACTCCAACGCCCCGATCTTCGAGTTCGCAGACCTCGGCATCATCGGCGACCTCAACAAGGTCCTGCCGAAGCTGACCGAGGCCGTGAAGGCGAAGAAGGCCTCCTAGCCGATGTCCTCGAGCAACGGGCACTCAGCGCCCGCTGACTACCCGCCTCCGGTCGTCCCAGAGGAGGAGTTCGTCGGGACCCCCACCGACGCCGAGGACGACCGCATCGAGGTCGGCGTCGCGATCATCGGCGCAGGCCAGGCGGGGCTCGCCTGCGCGATTCGGCTGCTGGCATTGCTCGAGCAGGACCCAGCGCTCGCGGAGCGACTGGGCGAGGTCCCGGTCGCCGTGATCGAGAAGGGCAAGGTCGCGGGCGCGCACCAGCTCTCGGGCGGGATCATGCGACCGTCGGCGATGCGTCAGCTCTTCCCCGACCTTCCCGTGTCGGAGTGGCCGACCTACGGGGAGGTGCCGGGGGAGGCCGTCCACGTGATGCTCAACTCCAAGCGCTCGCTGCGCATCCCGACGCCGCCGCCGTTCAAGAATCACGGCAACCACATCGTCTCGGTCGCCCAGCTGAACCGCTGGCTCGGCGAACGCGCCGAGGAGGCGGGTGCCTACATCCTCTCGGAGACCAGTGCCACCAAGCTGCTGGTGGAAGACGGGGTCGTGCGCGGCGTGCGCTCGGGCGACAAGGGGCGTGGCAAGCAGGGCGAGGAGCTGTCGAACTTCGAGCCAGGGTCCGACGTGATCGCGCGCGCCACCGTGCTCGCCGAAGGCACCTGGGGCCACCTGACAGGCGCCGCGATCCGTGCGCTCGATCTCGGCCAGCAGGACCCCCAGGTCTGGGCGCTCGGCGTGAAGGAAGTTTGGGAAGTCCCCAAACCGCTGCAGAAGGTGATCCACACGCTCGGCTGGCCACTGCGGACGGCGGCGAAGTACCGCGAGTTCGGGGGCAGCTGGGTCTACCCGATGGGCGAGGACCACGTCTCGATCGGCTTCGTGGCCGGACTCGATTACACGGACGCCACGTTCTCCGTCCACGACGTCCTCCAGCAGTTCAAGCTGCACCCGCTGATTCGCGGGATCCTCGAGGGCGGCAAGCGCGTCGGCTGGGGCGCCAAGGCGATCCCAGAAGGCGGCTACTGGGCGATGCCCAGGCTGCACGCGCCCGGAATGGTGATCTGCGGTGACGGTGGCGGCATGGTCAACGTCCCCGAGCTGAAGGGCATCCACTACGCGATGCACTCGGGGATCCTCGCTGCCGAGAAGATCTACGACGCCCTCAAGCGCGATTCAACCGACCTGTCGGCTTACGACGACGCCGTCCACGACTCGCTGATCGGTCGGGACCTCTATCGCACCCGCAACATGAAGCAGCCCTTCGCCAGGGGCTTCTTCGTCGGCGGCGCGATCACCAACGCGATGGTGGCGACCAAGGGGCGCTTCCCCGGCGGCCACTGGGCGACACACCCCGATGCCGACGCGGAGGTGTTCGTCGGTAAGCGCAAGGACAGCTATCCCAAGCCCGACGGCAAGTACACCTTCGACAAGCTCTCGAGCGTCTACATCACCGGCAACGAGACGCGCGACGACGCGCCCAACCACATCCGCATTGCCCGCAGCGTTCCGCGCGAGGTTGCAGAGATGTGGCAGTGGATGTGCCCCGCGGGCGTCTACGAGGTGCCGGAGGACGCGCCCGAAGAGGGCCCGGTGGAGCTGATCGTCAACTACACCAACTGCGTGCAGTGCGGTGCGATCACCGCCAAGGGCGGCCGTCTGACGCCGCCGGAGGGTGGCGACGGCCCGCTCTACCAGCTGACCTGAGAGCACCTGGCGTGGGGCTGGGTGCGCGCGGTGCGCGCGCAACTCCGAGCCCACCCGGCTGTTGTGAACGGTGCACATGGTCGCTGCACGTCACAGCTTCGCCACGCTCGCCGCGGGCCTCGCGGGGCTCGCCCTGCTGTGCGCGCCCGCGCCGGCGCTGGCCAGCGTGGACCACGCCGGGCTGATCGCCTGCGCGCGCTCGTTGAAGCCGGCGGCGCGCGAAGCGAGCTTCGTCGGCCAGATGCGCAGCCTGCGTCCCGGTGACCACCTGGCGATGCGCTTCACGGTGCTCCAACGCCAGAAGGACGCGCCGGCGTTCACCGCGCTGGCGACGCTTCCCTGGCGCGTCCAGCCCGCACACGCGCCCTTCTGGCGGTGGATCGAGAAGGTACGCGACCTGCCGGCAGCGGCGGACTACCGTGCGCGCGTCACCTTCCTCTGGCGCGACGACCGCGGAGTGGTCTTCGCGCGCGCCCAGCGCCTGACGCCGCCCTGCCATCAGCCGGACTTGCGGCCGAACCTTCACTACGCGGGCCTCAGCGCCGTGACTGGCGCGCAGGCGAATCTCACCCGCTACACGGTGCTGGTGAGCAACACCGGGCTCTCGCCAGCGGGCGCCTTCGACGTCGCGCTGACGATCGATGGCACCGCGTTGACACCGGAGCGGGCGCCGGCGCTCGCAGCCGGCGTGCAAGAGGCGGTCGTCTTCAAGGGAGCGCCGCGGTGCACGCCCGGAGGACAGCTGAACGTCGCCATCGACCCCGACAACCTGATCGACGAGTCCGACAAGACCGACAACACGGCGACCGTGCCGTGTCCGCTGTCCTGAGGGTCTCGGACGGCGCCCGGGCGCCGCTACACTCGATCCAGATGAAGGCCGAGGTCCATCCGGAGTACGTCGAGGCCCACGTGCGCTGCACGTGCGGAAACGAGTTCACCACGCGCTCGACACGCTCGGAGATTCACGTGGAGATCTGCTCGAACTGCCACCCGTTCTACACCGGCAAGCAGAAGCTGGTCGACACCGGCGGACGGGTTGAGCGCTTCCAGCGTCGCGCGGCCAAGCGCCAGCGCGCTGGCGCCAGATAACCACCACCCTCGCCTGATGTCCCGCGGCAGCGACACGCTCGTGCCCGCGGACGCGAAGCTCGAGCCGGTGCGCCTCGCCGATGGGCGCCTGATGGCCCAGCGCGACGCCCCAGTGGGCGGTCAGGCCGTGCTCGAGGGAGTGATGATGCGCGGCGTGGGCACCTGGGCGGTTGCGGTTCGCAAGCCGCTGGCAGAGCAGACCGCCGACGGCGAGCTCGATCTGCTCCAGACGCCGCGAGGAGAGATCGCCGTGCAGAGCTTCCCGCTCGACTCCTGGCTGCGCCGCCAGCGCGTCTACCGGCTGCCGCTGGTCCGCGGCGTCGTGGCGCTGGGAGAGTCGCTTGCGATCGGCTTCCGCGCGCTCGGGATTGCTGCCAACGCTCAGCTTGGCGAGGACGAGGCGCAGATCGGCGGCGGGCTGTGGGCAGGCACGATCGTGGTGGCTCTCGTGCTCGCGATCGGGCTCTTCTTCCTTCTTCCCGTCGGTGTGACGAGCCTGTTCAAACACCAGCTCGGTTCGTCGTGGGCCTTCTGGCTCGTCGAAGGGCTGCTGCGGACGACGATCTTCCTCGGTTACCTCGTGCTGCTCTCGCGCGTTAGAGATCTTCGTCGCGTCTTCGAGTACCACGGCGCCGAGCACAAGACGATCGCGTGCTACGAGGCCGGCGAGGAGCTCGTGCCGGCCAACGCCGAGCGCTACTCGCGCCTGCACCCGCGCTGCGGGACGAGCTTCCTGCTGATCGTGATGATCGTGGCCATCTTCGTGTTTGCGCCAATCGGTCTGCCCGCTTGGTATTGGCTGATGGCGACGCGGATCCTCGGCGTGCCGCTGATCGCGGGCATCTCCTTCGAGGCGATCAAGTTCGCCGGGCGCAACCGCGGGCGCCGCTGGGTTCGCGCGCTGATGTGGCCCGGGCTCCAGCTCCAGCGCCTGACCACGCGCGAGCCCGACCGCGACCAGCTCGCCGTCGCAATCGCCGCGCTGGATGCGGTGCTGGCGGTAGAGACACCGGGCGAGCAGCGCGCCCAGGACCTGGTCGGGCTGGAGGTCGTGGCCTAGGCGCCACCGGGCGCGGCGCCACCGGCGCCGGGTCCCGCGTGACCGCTGCCCGCAGCGCCGTGGGGACCGGTCGGGCCCGATGGCCCGGTTGGGGCCGCCACCGGTGCGTGGTATCCGCCATGGCAGCTGCGCGCGGCGAGCGCGCTCGTATAGAAGCCGAGATAGCGCTCCATGTGGGCGTCCCAGTAGCCCGTGTTGTGGCTGCCGGGCCAGTGGTGGATGACGGCTCCGCCGCTCGGCGTGATGAGCGCGGCGGCGAGAGCCTCGTCGACAGTGCGGAAGGGGTCGTCGAGGCCGCCGTCGAGCCAGATGCGCGCGCTCCCGTAAAGGCGTCGATTGCGTCGCGCGGCGGCGACGACGTCGTGGCGGGCGAAGTCGGCACCATCGTCGAACGCCCCGGGCGCAGTATCCCCCCAGCTCTGCCACAGCGCCGCGGAGTGCCCGCCGACCGCGCAGAAGCGCCCACGGTTGAGCCGGGCGAGGTCAAAGGCGCCGAACCCGCCCATCGAGATCCCGCCGATCGCCAGCCGCGCCGGGTCCGCGCCGCTGCGCTTGAGCGCAGCCGGGATCGCCTCGCGTATGACGTATGCCCCCCAAGGTCCGTCCGCGCGGTCGTGATAGTAGGAGTGATCGCCACCGTTGACGAGCAGCACGTCCGGCGCGCGCACGCCTCCGTTGCGCAGACCGGCGAAGAGCCCGGGCGCGAGCCAGCTGGCCGGTCTGCCGCCGCGGCCGTGCAGCAGCACCAGCAGCGGGCGCGAGCGATCCGCGTGCGCGCCGGCGGGCTCGACCAGGATCTCGCTCAGCCCGCGGCGTAGCAGCGCGCTGTGCAGCGTGAAGCGCTCGACGCGCGTACCCGACCCGCTTGGCGCTCCGGCGCTCGAAGCGAGCGATGGAGCCAGCGCGAGCGTGACCAACGCGCCGGCGCAACACGCGAGGCGGAGCACGAGCCGCATCGCGCCACCGTAGCGGCCCCGCGCGAGCCTATAGTCGGCCGCATGATCGATGGGTTGGTGCAGCAGATCGAGACGCGCTTCGCCGAGCTCGAGCGCGAGCTCTCCGATCCCGAGGTGATCGGAGACCGTCAGCGTTTCACCGCCGTCAACCGCGCCTATCACCAGCTGGCGCCGGCTCACCAGCTGGCGATCGAGTGGCGTCACGCGACCGACGACGCCGCCGGAGCGAGGGAGCTGCTGGCCGATGACGCCGACCCGGAGATCCGCGAGCTGCTGGCAGCCGCCGAGCAGCGCCTCGAGGAGCTCGAGGAGGAGCTGCGCTTGGCGATGGTCGAGCCCGACCCCAACGACGACAAGAGCGTAATCGTCGAGATCCGACCGGGGACCGGAGGCGAGGAGGCCAAACTGTGGGCCGGCGACCTCTACCGCATGCTCACTCGCTATGCGGAGCGACTCGGGTTTGAGGTCGAGGTGCTGGCGACCGGCGACGGGACGTACACATTCGCGGTCAAGGGCGACGGGGCGTACTCCGTGTTTAAGTGGGAGGGGGGTACGCACCGCGTGCAGCGCATCCCCACGACGGAGTCCCAGGGACGCATCCACACGTCAGCTGCCACCGTCGCCGTGCTCCCAGAGGCCGAGGACGTCGAGGTCGAGATCAACGACTCCGAGCTGGAGATCGATGTCTACCGCTCTTCCGGCCCGGGCGGTCAGTCCGTCAACACGACCGACTCGGCCGTTCGCGTCACGCACAAGCCGAGCGGGATCGTTGTCTCGATGCAGGACGAGAAGAGCCAGCTGCAGAACCGCGAGAAGGCGATGCGCGTGCTGCGCGCGCGGCTCTACGAGCGCGCTCTGGCCGCCCAGCAGGCGGAGCTCGCCGCCGATCGCCGCTCGCAGGTTGGCACCGGTGACCGCTCGGGGCGAATCCGTAGCTACAACTTCGCCGAGGAGCGCGTCACCGACCATCGCGTGGACCTCAAGCTCCACAACCTCGCGGCCATCCTCGAGGGCGAGCTCGAGCCCTTCACCTCCGCGCTCTCCTCCGACGAGAAACGACGCGCGCTGGAGGCTCAGGCAGCTGGGGCCTGAGCCGGCCCGGCGATCCTCTTCAGGTGGCCTTCGCGACGATCACGGCTCAGGAGGCGCTCGACTCGGCGCTTGTCGCCCTGAGCGCGTCCGGAGTGGACAGTCCGCGCCTCGACGCCGAGCTGCTGATCGCGCGCGCCTGTGGTGTAGACCGAGCGACGCTCGTCGCTGCGCCCGAGACAATCCTGCCGGCCGAGTCGATCGCGCCACTGCGCGAATGGGTGCGCCGGCGCGCGCTCGAGCGCGAACCGCTCGCCTACATCCTCGGCTCCAAGCCGTTCCGGAGGATCGAGCTGACGGTTGACCATCGCGTCCTGATCCCGCGGCCGGAGACGGAGCTGCTCGTGGACGTTGCGCTGGCTCTTCCCGCGCAGGCCCGCGTGCTCGATGTCGGCACCGGCTCGGGTGCGATCGCGCTTGCGCTCAAGCACGAGCGACCCGACCTCCGCATCGCCGGCAGCGACACGAGCGCGGACGCGATCGACGTCGCGCGCGCCAACGCTGCCCGTCTGGACCTCGACGTGTCCTTCGTCGTCGGCGACCTGCTCAATGCGCTCGATTCCGGCCTCGGGCCGGTCGACGCGGTCGTCTGCAACCCGCCCTATGTGGCCGACGGCGAGCGCCGGCGGCTTGCGCCTGAGATCGTGCGCCACGAGCCGTCAGATGCGCTGTTCGCCGGGGCCGACGGGCTGACGCTGCTGCACCGGCTGATCGAGGAAGCCGGGGCGCGCGCGGTGGCCTGGCTCGCGCTCGAGATCGGGGCGGGCCAGCGCAACGCTGTGACCGTCCAGCTGCGCCACGCCTGCTACGAGGAGCCATCGGTGCTCGCAGACCTCGCAGGGATCCCGCGAGTGGTCGTCGCGCGCCGCGCTGCGGGCGCCGCGGCGCGCTGATGCGCGCCGGCGCCGTGCAGGCGCTCGAGCGCCACGTCGCGCAGGGCGAGGTAGTGATCGTGCCGACCGACACCGTCTACGGCCTGGCCTGCGACCCCGAGAGCTCCGCCGCTGTGCAACGCCTGCATGCAATCAAGGGCCGCGACTCCACGCGCGCCGCCGCGGTGATGCTGGCGACGCTCGAGGTGGCGTTCGCGGCGCTGCCGGAGCTCGGTCCGCGAACGCGTGATGCGCTCACGCGGCTGCTGCCCGGAGCGCTCACCGTGCTGGTCGCCAACCCGCGCGGGCGCTGGCCGCTGGCTGGCGGAGAGGCGCTCGGACTGCGAGTGCCTCGACTAGAGGGGGCGCTAGCCCCACTCGGCGCGCTCGAGCGACCGCTGCTGCAGACAAGCGCCAACGTCACCGGCGCCCTGCCGGCTCGCCGGCTGGGCGACATCCCGGACGCGATTCGAAGGGCCGTGGCGCTGGCTCTCGACGCAGGCGAGCTGCCTGGGGTCGCTTCGACCGTGCTCGATCTGCGCGGCTTCGAGACCTCGGGGAGATGGCGCATCGCCCGCGCGGGCGCCGTGCCGGAGAGCGTCGTTCGCGCCGCTGTGTCAGCCAGATCCGCTGGTAGTCTCGACCTGTGAGCCACCTCAGTTCGGACTACTTCGAGCGTCCGCTGGCCGAGGTCGACCCCGAGGTCGCCGATGCGCTGGCCGGGGAGCTGGGCCGCCAGCAGCGCACGCTCGAGATGATCGCCTCTGAGAACTTCGTTCCGCAGTCGATTCTCGACTGCCAGGGGTCGGTGCTGACGAACAAGTACGCCGAGGGTTACCCGGGGCGCCGCTACTACGGTGGTTGCGAGTACGTTGACGTGATCGAGCAGCTCGCGATCGACCGCGCTTGCGCGCTCTTCGACGCCGAGCACGCCAACGTCCAGCCGCATTCGGGCGCCCAGGCGAACGCGGCCGTCTATCACGCGCTGTTGGAGCCCGGAGACACGATCCTTGGACTCGAGCTCGCTCACGGAGGTCATCTGACGCACGGCATGCGTCTCAACGTCTCGGGCCGTCTCTACGACATCGCCGCCTACCACGTTCGCGAGCAGGACTCCTACATCGACATGGACGAGGTCGAGCACCTGGCCCTGCAACGACGACCGAAGCTGATCCTCGCCGGGTGGTCGGCATACTCGCGGGTGCTCGACTTCGAGCGCTTCCGGATGATCGCCGACGAGGTGGGCGCGGTGCTGATGGTGGACATGGCCCACTTCGCTGGGCTCGTCGCCGCCGGCCTGCACCCCAATCCGCTAGCGCTCGCCGATGTCGTCACGACGACGACTCACAAGACGCTCGGGGGCGCTCGTGGCGGCATGATCCTCTGTCGCGAGGAGCTCGCCAAGACGATCGATTCCGCCGTCTTCCCGGGTCAGCAGGGGGGGCCGCTCGAGCACGTCATCGCCGGCAAGGCGGTCACATTGCGGATCGCTGACTCCGAGCTGTTCCGCGAGCGTCAGCGCCGCACCCAAGCGGGGGCGCGCGCGCTCGCAACGGAGCTGCTGGCCGCAGGACATGGCGTCAACGTCCTCACCGGCGGCACCGACGTGCACCTCGTGCTCGTAGACCTGCGCGAGTCCGAGCTCGACGGCCAGCAGGCGGAGGATCGCCTCCACGCGATCGACATCACCGTCAATCGCAACGCCGTCCCCTTCGATCCGCGCCCGCCCAAGGTGTCCAGCGGACTGCGCGTTGGGGCCTCAGCGCTCGCCACTCGCGGCCTTGGCGAGGAGGACTTTGCCGACATCGGGCGCATCATTGCCGCGGCGCTCGGACCAGGTTTCGACGCCGAGCGCGAAGAGCTCCACGAACGCGTGACGGCCCTTGCCGAGCGTCATCCGCTCTACGCACAGCTGCCCACACCCGCTGCCGTCGGTTAGCGGGGCGCCGACGCCCGCGCCGCCTGCCATGCTCTCGGCGGCTGATGACTGAGCTCGACGCCGTCTTGGCCTTCGGGGTGGCGCTGGTGGTCTCCGCCGCGGTGACTCCTCTGGCGGCGCGTCTGGCGTTCGGCGTCGGGGCCGTGGACCGCCCCCGCGAGCGCGGGCTCGCGACGCGGGAGACGCCACGACTCGGCGGCCTTGCGATCTTCGCCGCCGTGCTGATCGCCGCCGCGCTGGGCCTGATCGCGGACGCCAAGATGCGTGCAGTCCTCGGCGGCGGCGCCCTGATCGTGCTCGTTGGAGCGATCGACGACGCCCGCAGCGGTGGCCTGCCGCCGGGGACCAAGCTCGTTGGTCAGATCGCGGCAGCGTTGATCCCAGTGCTCGCGGGCGTGGTCGTGGCGAGCATTCGCCTGCCCTTCATCGGCGTGGTCAACTTCGGCGACGCGGGTGGCCCGCTGACCGTGCTCGGGCTCGTCGCGGTCATGAACGTCGTCAACTTCTCCGACGGGGTCGACGGCCTGGCTGCCGGGGTCTGCGCGATCAGCGCCGTCTCGCTGTCGATCATCGCGTTCGACTTCGCCAACGACGCGACGGGGGCGCTCGCGCGCAACCAGCACGCGCGGGCAGCGGTGCTAGCCGCGCTCACCGCGGGGGCGGCGCTCGGCTTCCTGATCCACAACTTCCACCCGGCGTCCGTCTTCATGGGCGACAGCGGCTCCAATCTGTTGGGGCTGCTGCTGGGCTGCGTAGCCGTCGAAGGCGAAGTCAAGACCGCCTCGGTGGTCGCGCTGCTGTTCCCACTGGTGATCCTGGCGGTGCCGTTCCTCGACACCAGTTTCGTTCTCGCCAAGCGGATCAAGTACAAGCGCCCCGTCTACAGCGCCGATCGCAACCACTTCCACCACCGGCTGGCCAACATCGGCTTCTCCCAGCGGCGCACAGTGCTGTACCTCTACGGCTGGACAGTCGCGCTGGCCGGGCTGGCGCTGGCGCTGCGGTTCCTGCCGTGGTCAGATCATCACGGACACTTCAGCGTCGCCTGGATGGTCGTGCTCGGACTGTTCGCGCTCGCTGTGCTCGCGCTCAGCGTTTATCTGGTCGTGGTGCTCGAGATCCTCAAGTTCAGGCTCGCGCGGACTCCACAGCTGCGCCGTGCTCATCCCGACACCTCCGAGCACGAAATTGCCGAGCAAGTGGCTCGCGAGCTGGAGACGGGCGAGATGGACGCGCTAGGGCCTGACGCCGGAGAGCGCGACGGGATCTCCGATGCGCCGCCGGACGGGCGTCCTGGCGACGCGGTCGCCGACTCGGACTACGCGGGTCCCTCGCCGGCCCCGCACCCGTAGATCGCCCCCAGCCAGACCACGGCGAGCGCTTCGCGCAGAGCGTCGGTCTCGAGCGGCCCGCCCTGGGCGAGCTGCTGATAGCACGCCCGCTCGGTGCACCACACGAGCGTAAAGGCAATCGCCTGAGTCGGGCCTGGGTTGGCCCGGCCGGCAGCCTGCTCGCGCTCGATGCGCTCGCTCGTGGCCTGGATGAAGCGGCCAACCAGCGCGCGCCAGAAGGTCGCCACCGGCTCGTCGTAGGTGGCGGCCTCCGAGACCGTGCGCAAGACGGTGCCGTGCTCGAGATAGAGACCGATCACGCGATCCAGCGCCTTCGGGAGGTCGGCCCTGCCGTCGCCCGCGGAGCTCCACCACCCCTCCGCCTCGGAGTAGAGCAGGGCGGCCGCCTCCTCGGCGAGACGCATCAGCAGATCGCGCTTGTCGCGGAAGTAGAAGTAGAAGGCCGTGCGCGAGATGCCGGCGCGGCCCGTGATGCGTTCGATGCTGAGCTCCGACCAGCTCGAGCCCTCCTCGAGCAAGGTCTCGGTGGCCAGCAGCACGCTGCGCTCGATCGCCTCGCGCTTGGGCGAGCGCGCCCCAGCGTCAGGGTGGATGGCCGCCATACGGCAGCGCAGGCTACTCGCCCGGGGAGAGCTCGGCAAGGCGGACTTGACAGGGTGTCAAGTTTCGTGCACACTCCCGTCACATGCCCTCACTTCTCGACTTGACCGCCCAGGGCGACGTCGGCACGATGACCGACGAGTCCAAGCTCAGCTCCGTGACCCTGATGGACCCACAGCAGCTCTACCAGCTGTGGGAGCGCCAAAACTGGCAAGCCCATGCGATCGACTTCGAGCAGGACGTCGAGGACTGGCGCGCCTTCAGCGATCAGGATCGTGCCCACATCTCCTGGAATTTGTCGTCGTTCTTCGTCGGAGAGGAGCGCGTCACTACGCAGTTCTCGGGTCTGGTGATGGCCTACGAGAACCAGTCCGAGGAGGCCTTCCTCGTCACCCAGCAGGTCGACGAGGCCCGTCACGCGCAGCATTTCAACCGCTTCTACGAGCACGTGCTCGGCTACGACGGATCCTTCGACGAGCGTCTGCAGCGGGCTCGCGAGGACCTCAACGACGCCTTCATCGTGCTCTTCGACGAGCACCTCGTGGAGGCCTCCAAGCGCCTGATCGCCGATCCTTCGGATGTCGAGGCCAAGGTCGACTTCGTGACCACCTATCACATGATCATCGAGGGCACGCTCGCACTCACCGGCCAGTACTTCATCACCGACTTCTTCGAGAAGCAGGGCAAGCTGCCTGGATTCCTCGAGGGCTTCCGCAAGATCGCTCAGGACGAGCACCGCCACGTCGCCTACGGCACCTGGTTTCTGCAGCAGAAAGCACGCGACCCCGAGCTCGCGCGTCGGATTCGCGACAAGCTGCTCGAGCTGATCCCGGTTGCCGCGGGCGTGCTGGTGCCGCCCGGCCTGGACCCCAACGAGCCCTACGAGATCCTTGGATATCCCAGCGACGAGACCAATGCCTACGCATTCACGGCCCTCACGCGGCGCCTGAAGGTGATCGGCGTTCCCCTCGCTGCCGAGTCCGTGCCCGCCTGATCGGCTGGGGGGCGCCCACCGAGGGCCGCGGCTACACTGGCCCGCTCTGCAGCGGACGTGCGATCAGCGTGCGATCGCCCTCTGGCAGCGCTTGCCCGTCATGCCCACGTACCTCACGGAATGGCACTACCAGACGCTGGAGCTGACGCCGGTCAGTGACCTCTACTACTTCATGTATCTGCTCCAAGCGCCCAAGCCCCTGCTCGACATCGGCTGCAGCGTGGGCAACCTGCTGTCGATCGACCCGCCCAACTCGGTCGGGATCGACGGTGACGCCCAGGCGGTGAGCGTCTGCCGCGAGCGCGGTTTCTCGGCGGAGGTGGCCGACGTCAACGATCCTCTGCCGTTCGCCGACGAGAGCTTCGGCACGGTCAACGCCCGCCACGTGATCGAGCACCTCTGGGACCCGACGTCGTTTCTCAAGGAGGTCTACCGGGTGATGAAGGCGCCGGCAAGGCTGGTGCTCGTGACGCCCGACTTCCGTCACGCCTTTCGGGTCTTCTACAACGACCACACGCACGTGCATCCGCTGACGCGCGAATCGCTTCGCCGGCTCGCCCTCGAGGTGGGCTTCGACGACTTCACGATTCGCCACGAGGGCAGCAGGATCGGGCTGCGCCAGCTCGTCCGCCGCGGCAAGCTCTCCGCGCGGACCGCCAGGCGCCTCTACGACCTCGTCTATGCCGCCGGAGTGCGCCAGCGCAAGGCCATGATCCTCGTTGCCGACAAGCGCTGAGGTTCTGAGCTACTTCAAACACCGGCGGGCAGCGCTGCTCGGCGGCGCTGTTGCCGCGCTTCTGGCGATCGGCGCTGTCCTGGCGCTGCTCACCGTCGGTCAGCGGCCCGGCGACGTAGCGCACCCGAACATCGCCTTCATTCCCGCGCCGGTCAACCCACCGCCGCCGCTGCCCCACAGCGACTGGCCCGTCTACGGGCTGTTTGCTGACCGAACTGCGTACCTCCCCTCCACGCTGGCCCCTCCGTTTCGGCGTCTGTGGGCCTTCGACGGCGGATCGCTGCTCGAGTTCGCGCCGGTGCTGGCGCAGGGCAAGCTCTACCTCGTCAACAACGAGGGGCTTGGCGAGGCGATCTCGGCGGCGACCGGCAAGGTGCTCTGGCGTCGGAGGATCGGCTCGCTGAGCGCGTCGTCGTTCGGCTACTGGGACGGGCGGCTCTACATCATCCCGCTGTCGGGATCGCGCGACCGGACGCTCTACCGCAGCGTTCACGTGACCTCGCTGGAGGCTGCCACAGGCCGGGTGCTCTGGAGCCGCCCGGTCTCCAGCGGCGCCGAGTCCGGCCCGATGGTTGTGGGAGGGCGGTTGTACTTCGGCGCCGAGGACGGCACCGCGCACGCCCTCGACGCCCGCAGCGGCGCTCCGCTCTGGTCCTACCACGCGGGAGGCAAGATCAAGAGCGCGCTGGCGTACGCC
Source organism: Solirubrobacterales bacterium (assembly GCA_003244205.1). Taxonomy (GTDB): domain Bacteria; phylum Actinomycetota; class Thermoleophilia; order Solirubrobacterales; family Solirubrobacteraceae; genus QHBW01. Next base: position 42,043 of record QHBW01000014.1, read on the forward strand.
GCTGGCAGGCTCTACTTTGGCGACTATTCCGGCGAGCTCACGGCCGTGCGCGCGAGCGACGGCCGCAGGGTGTGGTCGGCGCACACCCAGGGGCTCGGCTTCCTGCAGTCGGGGACCTTCTACGCGACGCCGGCCGTCGCCTTCGGGCGCGTCTACGTCGGCAACACCGACGACAAGGTGTACTCGTTCTCGGCGGCGACCGGTCAGCTCGCGTGGACGCATTCGACCGGCGGCTACGTGTACGGGTCGGCGGCGGTGGCGGCGGTTCCGGGGACGCCGCCGACGGTCTATGTCGGCTCCTACGACGGCCACTTCTACGCGCTGGACGCTCGCTCGGGGCGCCCGCGCTGGATCTTCAACGCCGGCGCTCGGATCTCCGGCGCCGGCAGCGTGGTTGGTCACGTCGTCTACTTCGCCACGCTGGCGAACAAGGTGTTCGGCGTCGACGTCCGCAGCGGGCGGCAGGTCTTCGAGCTCAACGACGGCAGCTTCAACCCCGTGATCTCCGACGGCCGGCGACTCTACGTAACGGGCTACGCGATGCAGTACGCCTACGTGCCGGTCGCGTCGCTTCCGCCGCGACCCGCGCGCGCGGCGCCCCGACCCGCGCGCGCAGCGCCTAGTCCTCGCGCGCGACGCCGGAGACCGTGACCGGCAGGCCGAAGCGCTCGCGCACCTCCTCGACCAGCTCGTCCTCGCGGTAGGCGCGCTCGGCCTCGGGGTGGGCGAAGATGACGATTCGCTCGGCGGGGAACTGAACCAGCGCGTCCTCGATCGCCTGTAGCGGGTCGCTGTCACCGGTGTCGCCGGACACCGTCGCCGCCTCGCCGGAGAGCTCTTGCACTGTCTCGGCCTGGCTCTGCTCGGCACGCTCGATGGCCTCGTCGGGATCGTCGACCCAGTAGGCAAGACGGGAGTCGTTGAGCGCCGGGCAGACGACGCGAATCTCAGCGTCTGCGAGCGCGGCGTCCTCGCCCAGGGCGTCATGGACCGCGCCGGCGTCGACGGGCTCTGAGGCGATCACGAGGACCTTCACATCGCGCCGATACCCGCGCGCCGCCACGGCAAACCTTCCAGCGCTGGTATCACGCCATCATGGGCGCGCTGCGGATCGGCTGCTCGGGCTGGCAATATCGCGACTGGCGCGGGTCGCTTTACCCGCCAGGCGTGCCGACGCGACGCTGGCTGGAGGCCTACGCCGAGCGCTTCAACACCGTCGAGGTCAACAGCACCTTCTATCGCCTCCCCTCGCGCGAGGCGGTAGCACAGTGGGTGAAGCAGACGCCCGCTGGGTTCGTGTTCGCGGTCAAGGCCAGCCGCTACCTGACCCATGTCAAGCGCCTCGCGGAGATCTCGGGCGGCGTGCAACGCTTCTATGAGCGCATCGAGCTCTTGGTCAAGGCGCAGCGGCTCGGCCCCGTGCTCTGGCAGCTCCCGGAGAACTTCCACCGCGATGACGATCGCCTCGCGAGCGCCCTCGATGTCCTGCCAGCGGGACGCCACACGTTCGAATTTCGCCACGCCAGCTGGTTCGTCGAGGAGGTGATGGCGCTGCTGCGCGCGCACAACGTGGCACTCGCGATCGGCGACCACCCGCAGCGCCCCTTCCAGACTGCAGACGTGACCGCCGACTTCGTCTTCGTGCGCTTCCATCACGGTTCACGCGGCCGCGGCGGCAACTACTCGGCGAGCGAGCTCGAGGCGTGGGCGAGCCGGCTTGCGCGCTGGCGAGCGCGTCATGACGTCTTCGCCTACTTCAACAACGACTGGAAGGCCTACGCGCCGCGCAACGCCGCGGCGCTGGCGGCGCTGTTGGCCCAAGCTGAGCCGCGCAGCGCTCGCGCCGCGGACCGCGTGGCGGCTGTCACAAAGTTGTTACAAGCACCGCGAAAGCGGTATTGTTATGGCTCTGTTGAGCTCCCTGGCGCAGCGCGAACGCGCGCCGCAGAGCCGCAAAGCGCCCCCACGGCATCGACGCTAGGGTGGCGACCCCGCCCCATGGTGGACCCTGATAGCCCCTCAACCGACACCCCCCGCGATGGTCGATTCGGCCAAGACCCCGCCAACCCCGCCGGTCATGCGCGGGGCGGTTGCGGGGATGCTGATCGTGGCCGCGATCATCGTCTGTGGGGCGCTGGGGTTCGGCCTGGGTGCGCTCGTCGGAGCGCCCGTGGCCATCGGGATCGCCGGCGTGTTCTGCGGCGTGTTCGCGGGCATCGCCGTCGTCGTCCAGCGGTTTAGAGACCTCTGAGCGTGATGGCCGTGCTCCGCCAGCTCGACCTCGTGGCGCTGGTCCTCGCGCTCCCCGTCTTCCTCGTCGCCGGCTTCCCCGTGGCGGGCTATGCGGCCGCCGCCGCTGCATGGCTGCTGCAGCGCGCGATCCGGCACTACACCACGCGACGCGCTCGCGACGCGGAGGACATCCGCACGACGGTGGGCCTGATGACTGCTTCGATGATCGGACGCGGATGGCTCGTGGCGCTTACCATCTTCCTCGTGGGAGTGGGAGACCACAAGGCCGGCCTGGCGGCCGCGGTGCTGAGCATCGCGCTCTTCACCATCTACTTCACGGTGGGGATTGTCGCGCGGCCGTTCGAGGCCGCCGGCGCGTCGCGCCCGACGCGACGGCCGCCCGCTCCGCCGCTCCAGCCCAACGGCGGTGCGTGATGAGTCGGAGCACACGTCTCACCCTGATGATCGCCGGCGGTTTGCTGGTGGCGATGATCATCCTCGGCGTCGCATTCGGCTCGCACGGGATGAACAGCGACTACCAACCCCAGAACGAGTTCAAGCTCGACGCGTGGATCCCGATCAAGCTCGGCGGTATCGACCTCTCGATCAACAAGGCGGTGCTCTACCTGCTGCTCGCCACGGTGCTCACGGTTGGCGCGATGGTCTACCTCGCCAAGCGCATGCAGCAGCGTCCCAACAAGGTGCAGACCGCGGTCGAAACGATCTTCTCCTTGATGCACGACAACATCGCCGGCCCGAACAACATCGATCGCAAGATGGCGGTGAAGTGGTTCCCGTTCATCGGAGCGCTCTTCATGTTCATCTGGTTCTCAAACCTGCTCGGCTACATCCCTCTTCCCACCAACAGCGAGGAGACGTTCAACCTCTTCGGCGCGCATATCCCGGCGTTTGCCATCTACGCCGCGACAGCGAACATCTCTGTGACGCTGGCTCTGACCCTCGTAGTCTGGATCAGCTACCACGTCGAGGGTATTCGCGCCAAGGGATTCTTCGGCTATCTCAAGAGTTGGCTGCCGGCGGGTCTGGACAACGTCCCGGCTAGGCCGATCCTGATCCCCGGCATCTTCGCGATCGAGGTGATCTCCCACTTTGTCCGGATCATCTCGCTGTCGGTTCGACTCTTCGCCAACATCCTTGCCGGTCACCTGCTGATCCTGTTCATGGGAGGCGGGCTCGTCGTGCTGCTCGGCATCGCCGCGCTCGGGCCCTTGACGGGACTGATGGCGGTCGGGTTCTTCCTCTTTGAGGTGGTGCTGATCGCCACCCTTCAGGCGTTCATCTTTGCCACGCTCACTGCCATCTATCTCGGCGGCGCGGTCGCCGAGTCACACTGAACAAGGAGTCACTTGTGTCCCTTCCCAACGTCATCGCAGCTACCGATCCCGCCCTGGCGAAATCGATCAAGGCGATCGCCCTCGGCGTCGGCGCCGGTCTAGGCACCATTGGCCCGGGCGTCGGTGTCGGTTACATCTTTGGCAAGGTGATCGAGTCGGTCACCCGTCAGCCAGAGATGCGCGACGAGATCACCTCGATCCAGTGGCTGGGCTTCGCCCTCACGGAGGCGATCGTCTTCTACGCCTTCATCTTCGGACTGATCGCCTTCTTCCTCGGATAATGCTCTCCCCGCTGACCATCATGGCCGCGTCCTCGAGCAGCGGCAACTTCCTCGTCTCCCCCAACCTGGGCGTGATGATCTGGACGTTGCTCGCCTTTGTGTTCGCGATGTTCTTGTTGTCCAAGCTGGCCTTTCCGCGCATCAGCGCCGCGCTCGATCGCCGGCAGAAGGCGATCGAGGAGTCGATCGAGGCAGCCGAACGCACCCGGCGCGAGTCCGAGGAGCTGCTGGCGGAGTATCGCCAGCGCCTCGCCGAAGCTCGTCACCAGGCCGACGAGATCGTCGCCCGGGCGCGCAAGGCGGCTGAGGGCCACGAGCGCGAGAGCAAGGAGTCAGCCAAGCACACGCGCGAGGAGCTACTCGAGGCGACCCGTCGCGACATTCAGCAGGAGACCGCTCGGGCGATCCAGGAGCTGCGCAACGAGGTCGCCGAGCTGACGATCCTGGCGACCGAGCGGGTGACCCGCAAGACGCTTACCGAGGACGACCAGCGACGGCTTGTGGAGGAGACGCTGCGGGAGCTCGACTTTTCCGCACTCGCGTCGGAGGGCTAGATGAGCATCTCCTCGAGAGCGGGCTGCTGATGCAAGAGATCGCAGAGGTCTATGCGCGTTCACTGTTCGAGGTCGCCGTCGAGCACGACAACCTCGACAAAGTTCGCGAGCAGCTCGGTCAATTTGCCGACGCACTGGGCGCCAACCGCGAGCTGGGGATCTTTTTCTTCTCTCCCTACTTCTCCCCCGGCGAGAAGAAGGAGGGTCTCGCCAAGGGCATCGATGGCGCGGAGGAATCGCTGATGCATTTCCTCGAGCTGCTGATCGACAAGCACCGCATGCCGGTGATCTTTCGCATTCGCCGACGTGTCGATGAGCTCTGGGAGGCAGAGAACCGCAGGCTCCCCGTCGAGGTGACGAGCGCGATCGCGCTCGACGAGAAGCTCGTTGAGGCGATTGGCGAGCGCATTGGGGAGCAGACCGGTCGGCGCGTCGAACTGACCGCCACCGTCGAGCCCGCCATTCTCGGCGGCCTCGTCCTGCAGGTGGGTAACTCGATCCTCGACGCATCGATTCGCAACCGTCTCGACCAGCTGCGCCATCAGGTCGCGCGCTAGTCCACCCAGCCGTCACCAAAGGAGCCGACCCCCGCAATGCAGATCAATCCCGACGAGATCACTTCCATCCTCAAGAGCCGCATCGAAGGGCTCGACGGAGGGGAGGCTTCACTGACCGAGGTCGGGACCGTGCTGTCGGTGGCCGACGGCATCGCGCGCGTGCACGGGCTGGAGAACTGCATGGCGATGGAGATGCTCGAGCTGCCCCACGGCGTGACCGGACTCGCGCTCAACCTCGAGTCTGACAACGTCGGCACGGTGCTCTTCGGCGAGTGGGAGGAGATCGTCGAGGGTGACACCGTCAAGCGCACCAACGAACTGCTCGAGGTCCCCGTCGGCGAGGAGCTGCTCGGACGGATCGTCGATCCGCTCGGCAAGCCGCTCGACGGCAAAGGCGACATCGACACCAGCGAGAAGCGACCTTCGGAGTTCAAGGCTCCGGGTGTCGTCCAGCGCCAGCCCGTGAAGGAGCCGCTGCAGACCGGACTCAAGGCGATCGACTCGATGATCCCGATTGGCCGTGGCCAGCGCGAGCTGATCATCGGCGATCGCCAGACCGGCAAGACGGCGATCGCGATCGACACAATCATCAACAACAAAGACAGCGATGTCGTCTCGGTCTACGTCGCGATCGGTCAGCGCATGGCCAGCGTCGTGCAGCTCGCCGAGACGCTCTCCGACGCGGGCGCGCTGGACAACACGATCATCGTCGCGGCGGGGGCCGACGAGGCCGCGCCGATCAAGTACCTCGCCCCCTACGCCGGCTGCGCGATGGCGGAGCACTTCCTCTACAACGGCCGCCACGCGCTGTGCATCTATGACGACTTGACCAAGCACGCCTACGCCTACCGCCAGATGTCGCTGCTGCTGCGCCGACCGCCGGGGCGCGAGGCCTATCCGGGCGATGTCTTCTATCTGCACTCGCGCCTGCTCGAACGCGCGGTCAAGCTCAACGAAGATCTCGGCGGCGGCTCGCTGACGGCGCTGCCGATCATCGAGACCCAGGCNGGCGACGTCTCGGCCTACATTCCGACCAACGTGATCTCGATCACCGACGGGCAGATCTTCCTCGAGCCCAAGCTGTTCAACTCGGGCGTGCGACCGGCGATCAACGTCGGCATCTCGGTCTCGCGGGTCGGTGGCAATGCGCAGATCACCGCGATGAAGAAGGTCGCTGGACGGTTGAAGCTCGACCTTTCCCAGTACCGCGACCTAGAGGCCTTCGCGCAGTTCGGCTCCGACCTCGACGCCGACACGCAGGCCACTCTCGCCCGCGGCGAGCGCCTCGTGCGGACGCTCAATCAGGGCGAGCGTCAGCCGATCGAGGTTCAAGACCAGGTCATCCAGATCTTCGCCTCGACCAACGGCCATGTGGATCGCATCCGCGTGGAGCGCGTCCCCGAGTTCCTCGAGGCGCTGACCGAGCGCGCCCACGCGGAGGCCGACGAGCTGCGCAAGAAGATCAGCGAGGGCGAGTGGAGCGACGACATGCAGGACCAGCTCTCAGAGCTCGTGTCGACCTTCGCCGATGACTTCGGCTACGACCTAGACGAGGAGGGCCAGCCCCTCGACGAGGGTGACGACGGGCGCTCCGACGATTCGAGCTCCCGCGGGTCCAGCTCTGACGGCGAGAACGCCGACGACGATCACGAGGACGCGGGCAAGGACGAGACCGGAGACGAGGACGAGGACAAGGACAAGGACAAGGAGTCCGCGGCGGCCTGATCGCCCCGCCGCCCGCACGCCACCGCCATGTCCCAGCGCGACATCAAGACAAAGATCGAGAGCGTGCGCAACATTCAGAAGATCACGCGCGCGATGGAGATGGTCTCGGCCGCCCGGCTGCGGCGTGCCGAGCAGCGGATCGCGGCGCTGCGCCCATATGCGGCGGCAATCCGGCGGATGACGCGCCAGGCTGCGGATGCGGCTGAGGGGCTGCCGCGGCTGTCGATCCTCGCCGCCCGCGAGCCCAAGACCATCGGCATCATGTTCGTGACGTCCGACCGTGGGCTGGCGGGAGCGTTCAACTCGCAGATCCTGCGTGCCGGTCTGCGCAGCGCCGCCGAGCACGAGCGCGAAGGGCGCGAGGTGGTCGTTTGGGGCTCCGGACGCCGTGGTGTCTCGTCGCTGGCCTTCCGCGGACGCGAGCCGGCCAGGGGCTACACCGGGTTCACCGACCGCCCGTCGTATGCCGACGCGCGTCAGATCGCCGGCGATCTGATTGCCGCGTTCACCGACGAGGAGGTCGACCGCGTCGAGGTCATCTACAACGGATATGTCTCGCCGCTGACCCAGCGCGTCACCCAGGAGGTCCTGCTCCCGCTCAAGGAGGCGTCGGTGCTCGGGGAGGATGCCGAGGACGACGAGGACTCCGAGGGCCAGCAGTCCAGCGATGGCGCAGAGCACGACAAGCACGCCCTCGTCGAGTACGAGCCCGACGCCGGGGAGATCCTCAAGCGGCTGGTGCCCGACTACGTCGAGATCTCGATCTATCGCGCTCTGCTGGAATCGACCGCCTCCGAGCACGGCGCGCGCATGACGGCGATGCGCTCGGCGTCCGAGAACGCCTCGGAGCTGATCGACACTTACACCCTGGAGATGAACCGCGCGCGCCAGGCCGAGATCACCCAGGAGATCATGGAAGTCGTGGCCGGCGCCGAAGGGTTGGGCTAGCCCAGCCGCGGGCCATCGACGCCGCGTCGAACCAAGGAGACAGCGAAATGGAAGCCAGCACAAAACGCGATCAGGACAGCGAGCAGGAGCGGGAAGCCACCCGCGGCAACGGTGGCGGGGGCGCGCGCAATGTCGGACGCATCGAGGAGATCCAAGGGGTTGTGATCGAGGCCGTCTTCGAGGACGAGCTGCCCGAGATCAACCACGCGATCACGGTCGAGCGCGGGGGCGACGAGGGCATCCTGGTGTGCGAGGTCCAGCAGCACCTGGGCGACGACCGCTTGCGCGCGGTCGCGATGGACTCCACCGACGGGATCGCGCGCGGCAGCGAGGTAACCGACACCGGCGGTCCGATCACCGTGCCCGTAGGGGACGTCACGCTGGGGCGCATCTTCAACCTGCTCGGCGAGCCGATCGACCTCGGCGATCCGATCCCCGACGACGTCGAGCGCTGGCCGATCCATCGCGACGCGCCCGATGTCGAGGACCTCACGCCGACAACCGAGATGTTCGAGACGGGGATCAAGGTCATCGACCTGCTCGCCCCCTACGCCCGCGGCGGCAAGGTCGGGCTCTTCGGCGGCGCCGGCGTCGGCAAGACCGTGATCATTCAGGAGCTGATCCACAACATCGCCCAGGAGCACGGCGGCCTCTCGGCATTCTGCGGCGTCGGCGAGCGCTCGCGCGAGGGCAACGACCTCTGGATCGAGATGAAAGAGGCCGAGGTCCTCGACAAGACGATCCTCGTCTTCGGCCAGATGAACGAGCCGCCCGGGGCACGTATGCGCGTCGGGCTCTCGGGGCTGACGATGGCCGAGTACTTCCGCGAGCAGGGTGGCCAGGACGTGCTGCTCTTCATCGACAACATCTTCCGCTTCGTCCAGGCAGGCTCCGAGGTCTCGGCGCTGCTGGGACGTATGCCCTCTCAGGTCGGCTACCAGCCGACGCTCGAGACCGAGATGGGCCAGCTGCAGGAGCGCATCACCTCGACCGGCCAGGGATCGGTGACGTCGGTACAGGCGATCTACGTGCCCGCCGACGACCTCACCGACCCGGCTCCGGCGTCGGTGTTCGCCCACCTCAACGCGACTACCACACTGTCGCGCGCGATCGCGGAGAAGGGAATCTACCCAGCGGTCGATCCGCTCGACTCGACCTCGACGATCCTCAAGCCCGACATCGTCGGCGAGGAGCACTTCGCGGTCGCAAACCGCGTCAAGGAGATTCTCCAGCGCTACAAGGAGCTCCAGGACATCATCGCGATCCTCGGCATCGACGAGCTCTCAGATGAGGACAAGGTGATCGTAAACCGGGCGAGGAAGGTGGAGCGCTTCCTCTCGCAGCCGTTCTTCGTCGCCACGCAGTTCACCGGCACTGAGGGTGAATACGTCCCGATCGCTGAGACAGTTCGCGGCTTCAAGGAGATCATTGAGGGCAAGCACGACGACCTGCCCGAGCGGGCGTTCTTCCTCAAGGGATCGATCGACCAGGTGACGTCTGAAGGCGGCGGCGGTGGCGAGGACGAGGAGCCCGAGCAGGCCGACGACAACGAAGAAGGAGAGGCCTCCGCCTCCGGCTCCGGCCCAGACGACTCCGACTCCGACTCCGACTCCGACACCGACGAGGACTCCGAGTCCGACGATAAGGACAAGGAGTAGGCGGTGGCGCACACGCCGTTCGGAGTCGAGGTTCTCACCCCAGATGGCGAGCTCTTCAACGACGAGGTGGAGATGGTCTCCACCCGCACGAGCACGGGCTCGATCGGCATCCTCGCCCACCACACGCCGCTGCTAGCGATGCTCGACCCGGCTGAGCTGCGCCTCTACAAGTCGGAGTCCGACATCGTGCGCTTTGCGCAGGCCGAGGGATACCTGCAGATGACCGGGGAGCGCGCGCTGATCCTGGTCGAGGAGGCAGTCCCGCCCGATCAGCTTGATCGCTCGACGCTGGAGGCGCGGCTGCGCGCGGCCGAGGAGGAGCTCGAGCGCGCCGAGGAGGGCTCCGAACGCGCGGCGAAGGCGGGGCGTGACAAGCGCCGGCTCGAGTGCTTCATCGAGCTCGCCGGTTCGTCGGGGTAGTCCCAGCAGCCGCACCGAACCGCCGGAACGCTCGCCTATCCTGTCCCGCTGATGGAACGGACGCTTGCCGAGCGCCTGATCTCCTACGACACATCGCGCCCCGAGGGGCTGGCGCAGGCAGCCGGCTTTGTCAAGGGGTGGCTGCAGTCGCGGGATGTCGACGCCAACGACCACGACCACAAGGGGCTGCCGGTCATCACGGCTGAGGTCGGCCCCGCGCACGGCCCCAGCGTGATCTTCCATGGGCATCTCGACGTCGTCCCTGGCCATCGTGAGCAGTTCGATCCGCGCGTCGAGGGCGATCGCCTGATTGGACGGGGGGCCTACGACATGAAGGGCGCGCTGGCGGCGATGATGTGCGGCGTCGTGGATGCCGCGGCTCAGTCGCGCGTTCGCGTCCGCTTCCTCTGCGTTCCCGACGAGGAGTCAGAGGACGTCGAGTCGCACGCCACCGACGCGCTCATACGAGAGGGCTACGGGGGCGATTTCGCGATCACCGGCGAGCCGACCGACATGCAAATCGGCGTCCAGGCCAAGGGAGTGCTCGCGATGCGAATCCTCGTCGGGGGGACGGCGGCCCACTCGGCCACGCCATGGCTCGGTGACAACGCCGTGCTCAAGGCCGTTGATGTCTTCCGCGTGATCGAGAGCCTGCCCTTCACCCGCCAGTCCTCCGAGCTCTTCGACCGGCCGTCGATCAACCTCGGGCGGATCCGCGCCGGCGATGCGCTGAACATGGTCCCCGACAGCTGCGTGATGGACGTTGACGTCCGCTACCTGCCAGGCCAAGAGCCCGAGGAGATACTCGAGCAGGTCGCGCAGATCGCCGACGTCGAGGTCACGCGCACCTTCGTGCGCGCGCCGGCGCAGGTGTCCCGCGACGACGAGTTCATCCAGGCCTTGGGAGAGGCTGTGCGCCGCACCAACGCCGGGGAGGTCATGAGCGTCGGGCGCGACGGCGCCTCCGACGCGGTGGCGTTTCTACAGGAGGGCATTCCGGCCGTCGAGTTCGGCCCCGCCGGGGCCGGCCACCACGGGCCGCTCGAGTGGGTCTCGATCTCCTCGCTGGCGCGCTACCGGCGCGCGCTCGGGGACTTCGTGCGCCAGCTCCCCGAGCGGCTCGACTGGCAGCGCGACAGCGATGACAGCCCACCGGTGCGCCTGCGTGCGCTCGGGGGAGGACGCGCGTGAGCTCGCGCGTCTCGATGGCGGGATGGATGTGGCGACGCTTCCTGGCCGCCGCGGGGATCATCGTCCTGCTCACGGCCGGCGCGGTGAGCTCGGCCGCGATCCTCAGCTTCAACCACGTCGCTGACCTGCTCGCCGGCGGTCACAGGATCAAGGTTCCCGACCTCGCCCAGTATCGCGGCGGCGCCGAGACGTTCTTGATCTTCGGCTCAGACCACCGTGCGTTCGAGGGCAAGGGGGCCAACGGGAACTCCGACACCCAGATGCTCTTGCGCTTTGACCCCGACAAGGGCGAGATGACGATGCTCTCGATCCCGCGAGACCTCAAGGTCGACATTCCCGGCCACTGCGGCCCCTGCAAGATCAACGCCGCATACGCATATGGCGGCCCGCAACTCGGGCTCAAGACGATCGAACGCGTGCTCGGCCCCAGCGTCCAGGTCAACCACGTCATCGACACGGACTTCAAAGGCTTCCGCCAGGCCGTCGATGCGATCGGCGGGGTCTATGCGCAGGTCGACCGCCGCTACTTCAACGACATCACCGGTCTCGGGGGCTACTCGGCGATCAACATCCAGCCGGGCTACCAGCGGCTCAATGGATCCAACGCGCTCGACTACGTCCGCTACCGCCACACCGATACTGATCTCGTCCGCGAGGCGCGCCAGCAGGACTTCATCGCCCAGGTGCGCACGCAGATCGGCACGAGCACGCTGATCAACAACGAGGAGAAGCTGCTGTCGATCTTTGCCCGCGCGACCAGTTCGGACATCGTCGGGCGTTCGGGCGCATTCTTCGCCAACCTCTTCCTGCTGGTGGCCGGGTCGATCGGCAAGCCGATCCGCCAGGTGCCGTTCCGGGTGACGGTGGGACCGTCCTACGTGACCGCGACGCAGTCGCAGATCGATGCCACGGTCAACGACTTCCTCAACGGGACCTCGACGCAGACCTCGGCGGCGAAGCAGGTAGCCCCCGCCGGCGCCGCCAAGCGTGTCCAGCGGACCGCCGGCAGCTCGCTCCAGAACGCCGTGAAGTCTGGACAGGACCAGGCCATCCTCGCCAATGGAAGCGGCTTCCCGATCTACTACCCGCGCACGATCTCAAGCGACGGCAACTACGACCAGACGCGCACCTACACGATCCCCGATACAGGCGGCCATCACCACCGCGCCTACGTGATGGTCATCCATGCGGCCACCGACACGGGCCAGTACTACGACATCCAGGGCACGACCTGGACCGACCCACCGATCCTTGCCGGACCGCACGACACGCTCCAGATCGGCGGGCGGACCTACCACGTCTACTACGTCGGCAAGCACATCCGAACCGTGGCGCTGATGCTGGCGCACGCGGTCTACTGGGTCCAGAACACGCTGCTGCGCAAGCTCTCCAACAACCAGATGATGGCCATCGCCACCTCACTGGCGCGCTGCTGCTGAGCTCGCGTAGCCGCCATCGGGGCGTGGCCTCGGCGTCGCTGGGCCGGCGAGCCGCCCCGATAGCCTTCTCCGGCTGATGAGCAGGGAGCGCGAATCGATCGGTGTGATCGGCACCGGCTACGTCGGCCTCGTCACCGCGGCAGGCTTCGCCGAGCTCGGCCACGACGTCCATTGCGTGGACATCGACGCCGCCAAGGTGCAGCGCCTGCGCGACGGTGAGGTCCCGATCTACGAGCCCGGGCTGGCCGACGTGATCGCCGCCAACCGCGAACGGCTGCATTTCTCGACCGAGCTGGCGGGAGCGCTGGAGGGCGCGCGCCTGCTGTTCGTGGCCGTCGGCACGCCTCCGACCTACTCCGGCGACGCCGACCTCGCGGCGATCTACGCAGTCGTCGACGCGCTGCCGAAACCATCGAGGAACGGTCACGCGATCGTGATGAAGTCGACGGTCCCCTGCGGTACCGGCGTGGCGATCCAGCGACGCTTCGGCGAGCAGGGCAAGGAGTCCTTCGGCTACGTGTCCTGCCCGGAGTTCCTCAAGGAGGGTGCGGCAGTCGAGGACTTCCGTCACCCCAACCGCGTGGTCATCGGCGACGACGGCGGTTGGGCGGGCGACGCCGTCGCGGCGCTCTACGAGCCGCTCGGATCGCCAGTCGTTCGCACCGACATCTCCTCCGCGGAGATGGTGAAGCTCGCCTCCAACGCATTCCTCTCGACGAAGATCTCCTTCATCAACGAGATCGCGAACGTCTGCGAGGCCGTCGGTGCCGACGTCGGCGAAGTCGCCCGGGGAATGGGGCTCGACGAGCGCATCGGTCCTCACTTCCTGCGCCCGGGGATCGGCTTCGGGGGCTCCTGCTTCCCCAAGGATGTGGCCGCCCTCAAGCAGCTCGCTGGCAACTCCGGCTACCACTTCCAGTTGCTCACCGCCGTGATCGAGGTCAACGAGTTGCAGAAACGCCGCGTCGTGGCCAAGCTGCAGAAGCACCTCGGCTCGATCGTGGGCAAGCGCGTGGCTTTGCTGGGGCTGGCGTTCAAGCCTCATACCGACGACATGCGCGAGGCGTCATCGCTTGTGCTCGCGGCGCGGCTGCTCGCCGACGGCGCCGCGGTGCGCGCCTATGACCCCGTCGCCGAGGAGCAGGCACGCCAGCTGATGCCCCGTGGGGTGGAGTTCTCCGCCAGCGCGTTGGGGGCGCTCGACGGCGCCAACGCCGCCGTGCTGGTGACCGAGTGGTCGGAGTTCTGCGAGCTCGACTGGGATGCCGTCGCGCAGCGCATGACCGGTAGGCTCATCGTCGACGGCCGCAACGCGCTTGATCCCGAGGCGGTGCGCCGCGCCGGGCTGAGCTACGAGGGCATTGGGCGGCGCTGAGCGGCGCCCGCAGACGACGAGAAGGGGACGCATGCAGGCGTTGATCCTGGTGGGCGGAGAGGGGACCCGGCTGCGGCCGCTGACCTCGACGATCCCCAAGCCCGTCGTCCCGCTCGTCGACCGACCCTTCATTGCCTACATGCTGGAGTGGCTGAAAGGACACGGCGTCGAGGACGTGGTCGTCTCCTGTGGCTTTCTCGCCGCCGGCGTGCGCAACGTCCTGGGGGACGGCCGCGGATTCGGGTTGCGCTTGCGCTACGTGGAGGAGCCCAGCCCGCTGGGCACCGCGGGCGCGCTCAAGTTCGCCGAGACGCTGCTCGACGAGCGCTTCTTCATGCTCAACGGCGACGTGCTGTCGGACATCGATCTCGCAGCCCAGTGGGCCCAGCACGAGGAGTCTGGCGCGAAGGCCACGCTCGCGCTCGTCGATGTCGCCGATCCCTCCCACTACGGCCTCGTGCGGCTGAACGCCGACAAGTCGATCAGCGAGTTCGTGGAGAAGCCGGCGCCCGACCAGATCGACACTCACCTGGTCTCCGCCGGCGTCTACGTGCTCGAGCGCCCGGTGCTCGACATCATCCCGCCGGACGTCAACTACTCGATCGAGCGAGACGTCTTCCCCCAGCTGATCGGGGCCGGCCTGTTTGGCTGGCCGGGCGACGGCTACTGGCTCGACATCGGCACACCGCAGCGCTACTTGCAGGCGACTTTCGACATCCTCGAAGGCGACGTCGAGACCGCAGCCGGGAGACGATTGGGTTCGTCGTATCTGTTCGTCGGCGACGGGGTCCAGGTCGACGGCAGGGTGATTCCGCCAGCGCTGGTGGAGGACGGTTGCCGGATTGCCAAGGGCGCACGCGTGGGGAGCCGCGCCGTGCTCGCCCACGGCGTGAGCGTGGGCGAGCAGACGGTGATCGACAGCGCGGTTGTGCTCCAGGGCGCCGAGATCGGCGCCAACTGCCAGCTGAAGTCATGCATTGTCGGAGCTGGGGTGCGGATCGGCGACAACTGCACGGTCGAGGACGGTGTGGTCCTTGGGGAGGGCGTCACGATCGGCGCCAACAACGTCCTCAGCGCCGGCGCGCGCGTCTTCCCTGGGGTGGAGCTACCCGCCGATGCGATCAAGTTCTGACAATCGCAGCGGACGGGGCGGCGATCCCTCCGGGAGGGGAAACGGCGCCTCGCGACGGAGCGGCGATTCGTCCTTGCTTGGCGGCGGGTCCTCCGGCCGTCCAGGAGCACGTGGGCGGGATCGAATCGTGATGGACGACCTCGCCCGGGCGGCGATTGCGCGGGTTGACACTGCAGGCGAGCTGGATCTCATCCTCGAGCTGCCCTCCCACCTGCGCGACGCACTCTGGCGCGTGGAGTCCGCGGGGCTGCGTCGGCTGGACGCGCCCGGGGGACTGGTGGTCGCGGGCATGGGTGGTTCGGCGATTGGCGGCGTGCTCGCCCGCGCCGCCCTCGGGGACCGCGCCTCGCGCCCGATCGGGTGGGCGCGAGACTATGGCTTGCCGTCGTGGGCGACTGGCCAGGCAATGGTGCTGTGCGCGAGCTACTCGGGAGAGACCGAGGAGACCCTCGCCGCCTACGAGGCTGCGGGCGCCGTTGGCGCGCCCCGCATTGTGGTCAGCAGCGGTGGTCGCCTCGCCGCCCAGGCGCGCAAGGATCAGGTCCCGATCATCCCCGTGCCCGGAGGGATGCGCGCCAGCCGCGCCGTCGGTTACATGATGGTTGCGGCGCTCGAGGTCGCCGCCCTCTGCGGGGCCGGTGACGGGTTGCGCGCGGAGATCGACGTTGCCGCGGCACAGGCCGAGGAGTTGCTGGACGAGTGGGGACCCGAGGGCGACCCCGAGAACCTCGCCAAGTCGCTCGCGCGCGATCTGCACGGGACGGCGCCGGTGATCGCGGGGGCCGGCCTGACGGTTCCGATCGCCTACCGCTGGAAGAGCGAGATCAACATCAGCGCAAAGGTGCCCTCGTTTGCCAATGAGCTGCCCGAGCTCGACCACAACGAGGTAGTCGGCTGGGACGGCGCGCTCGAACGCGGGTCGTTCTCGTTTGTTGCTCTCGACGACAGTGATCTGCACCCGCGCGTACGCGCACGCATGGCACTCACGCTGAAGCTGATCTCCGAGCAGTCCTCCGGTTGCTATCGCGTCGAGACGCGCGGCGAGACGCGCACCGCGCGCGTGATCTCGCTGGTGGTCCTGGGCGATCTCGTGGCGCTCTATCTCGCCGTGCTACGTGGCGTGAATCCGTCGGCATCGCCGGCGATCGAGCGGCTGCGGCGCGAGCTGGCCAGCGCCTAACACGCGCACGCGGCGCTACGCGGGGCCGCCGGGGGCGCAGCGCTGCGCCGGGCGCCGGGGCTCGCAGCGCTGCGCCGGGCGCCGGGGCTCGCAGCGCTGCGCCGGGCGCCGCGCTCGCGGCGCTGCGGGGACCCGCCGGGCCCGCGGCGCGTCGCGGTTCCCGGCCGGAACATTGACACGCATGTGTTAGGGTTGGCGCCGGTGGCGATGGACGGACTGACGATCAACGACGCGGCCCAGACGACCGGATGGTCTCCTCGCATGCTGCGCTACATCGAGCGCAGCGGTCTCGTCGTGCCGCGCCGCTCGGCGTCCGGATATCGCCTCTACGGGCCCGAGCAGCTGCAGCGCCTGCGCACGCTGCGCGAGCTGCTGCGGAGCTTTCAGATCGGACTCGGCGACGTCGGCTTTGCGAGGCGCCTGCGGCGCGAGCCACGTCTGAGCGCGGCCGTCACCGGATGGCTCGAGGCCGACGCGGTGCGCCCGGCGCACGTCGCCGCCGACGACTGGCTGTCGTTCGAGCAGGACAAGCACGAGAGGCTGCTGGTCGCGGCCGGCAGGGTCAATTCCTAAAACAAACCCCGGAGAACCATGACGCCCACCAGCACCGCCGTTCCCACGTCCACCACCACGATTGCCGACTTCAAGGTCGCCGACCTCTCGCTCGCCGAGTTCGGCCGCAAGGAGATCTCGCTCGCGGAGCACGAGATGCCGGGCCTGATGGCGCTGCGGCGCGAGTACGGCGACGCCCAGCCGCTCGCCGGAGCGCGGGTGACCGGATCGCTGCACATGACCGTTCAGACGGCGGTGCTGATCGAGACGCTGGTAGCGATCGGGGCGCAGGTTCGCTGGGCTAGTTGCAACATCTTCTCGACCCAGGATCACGCGGCCGCCGCCGTGGCAGTCGGATCCCAGGGCACGCCCGCAGAGCCCCGCGGGATCCCGGTCTTCGCCTGGAAAGGCGAGACGCTCGAGCAGTACTGGTGGTGCACCGAGCAGGCCCTGAGCTGGCCTGGCGCCAGCGGTCCGAACATGATCCTCGATGACGGCGGCGACGCGACCCTGCTGGTTCACAAGGGCGTTGAGTTCGAGAACGCCGGCGCCGTGCCAGATCCTGGCAGCGCCGACTCGGAGGAGTTCCGCGTGGTGCTGGCGCTGCTCGGACGTACGCTGCAGGAGGACTCCAACCGCTGGCGCTCGATGGCGGCCGAGATCCAGGGCGTCACGGAAGAGACCACGACGGGGGTCCATCGCCTCTACCAGATGCAGGAGACCGGCTCCCTGCTGTTCCCAGCGATCAACGTCAACGACTCCGTGACAAAGTCGAAGTTCGACAACCTCTATGGCTGCCGGCACTCGCTGGTCGACGGCATCAACCGCGCCACCGACGTGATGCTCGGCGGCAAGGTCGCCGTGATCTGCGGCTTCGGCGACGTGGGCAAGGGTTGCGCCTCATCCCTGCGCGGGCAGGGCGCCCGCGTGATCATCACCGAGATCGACCCGATCTGCGCGCTGCAGGCGGCAATGGAGGGCTACGAGGTCAAGACCCTTGACGACGTCATTGGCGAGGGCGATGTCTTCATCACTGCCACCGGCAACAAGGACATCATCGGTGCCCATGACATGGCCCGCATGAAGCACCAGGCGATCGTCGGCAACATCGGCCACTTCGACAATGAGATCGACATGGCCGGGCTCGCCGCGCTGCCGGGCATCCAGCGGATCAACGTCAAGCCCCAAGTCGACGAGTGGGTCTTCCCCGACGGGCATGCGGTGCTCGTGCTCTCCGAAGGCCGGCTGCTGAACCTCGGCAA
>QHBW01000011.1 GCA_003244205.1 Solirubrobacterales bacterium
GCGAGCGGGATCGACGACAGCGGACGCCTTGTGGTGCAGACAGCGGCGGGAGTTACGGCGCTGAACGCCGGGGAGGTGCATTTAGGGGGGTGTGGCGAAAAGCCGACCGCGGGCGGTACGTAATTCGCCAAACCCCCCGGGCGAGGGCCCCGGCGATCGGCACGTCTGAGGGATGAGTGGCCACTTGTGCTGACAACCGCCACTCGCGTGTGAGCGGGCCACTCGCGTGTGAGCGGGGCGGCGGAGGGACCGGGCGGGGACCGCTCGCCACCCAGCCCGCCAGAAAACTACTCGTGCTCGGCTTCGTCGCCGTGCAGCAGCGCAGCGGCCGCGGCGATCTCCTGCTCGGCGAGCCCGTCATCGCGAGGGTGCTCCGGCGCCGTATCGACAACGTTGACCTCGGCGTTGACATCAACGTCAACGACGACCTCGCCCTCGACCTCACCAGGCCCAGCCCCGTTCGCGCCAGCGCCGGCGCCACGGCCAGTCGCCGACCCAGCACGACCCGCCGACCCAGCACGACCCGCCGACCCAGCACCAGCACGACCCGCCACCCCGCCCCGCCCCTTGCGCCGGCGCTGGCCGCGCCCCCGCCGGCCCTTGGGGAAGTTACGCAGCAGCTCGCGCGCGAGCGCGCTCGGCTTGCGCGCCATGCGCGTGCGCGTGCCGTTGATGACCTCGCCGGCCTCCGGGGTGTGAGCCCGGGCGGCCGCCAGTAGAGCGGCGGACAGCCGGCGGTCCTGCTTGCGCGAGGCGTGGACGAGGCGACGGGCGTTGCGCGCGTGGGCGCCACCCGAGGAGTTCACGAGCAGACCAAGAAGGCGCTTGGTCTCGGGCCAGCGCTGGACCGCGTACTCCTCGTGGACCTCGGCGGTGTACTCCGCCATTCGCCAGATCCAGTTGTTGGCCTGGTCACGGCGGCCGATGCGCTTCTCGGCGAGCGCGAGCAGCATGACCTTGACGCCCTCGCGGCGCTCGTCGCGCGACCAAGTCCCGATGATCTCGATCGCCTGGTCGAAGGCCTCGGCGTCGCGTGCGGCGGCGATCTCCTGCAGCGCGCGGATGCGCAGCTGGGGGTTCTTGTTGCGCTGTACGGCGGTGATCAGAAAGCGGCGGCGCAGCTCGCCGGAGCGGTCGAAGTGCAACATCGCCTTCGCCCGACGCCAGCCGTTGGGGGCCACGCGCGCGCCCGCGAGCGCGGCCCACACGTGCTGCTCCCCCCAGTCGAGGTGCTCCACAGCGATCCGCCAGAGCTCGCGCTCGAAGACCTCGGCGCGCCGATCGGGGTCGGCCGTCACCGGCAGCACCCGGCGCTCGACGCGCACGCGGCGCCCTCGACCGCGGCGCACCGGTCCGACCACGATCGCGCCACCGCGGTAGACGTCGCGTTCGAGCAGTGAGTGCAGCGTGACCACGGGATCGTCGTGGCGCGTGGCCGGATGGACGAAGTCGACGACGATGCCCGACTCCTTGCCGGGATGGCGGCGCGTGACGCGGCCAACGCGCTGCTGGTAGATGCGCTTTGACGCGGTCGGGGCTAGGTGCATGCAGACGGTCGCACGCGGGGAGTTCCAGCCCTCCGCGAGCAGCTGGGCGTTAACCAGCACGTCGATCTCGCCGCGCTCGTAGGCCGCCAGGATGCGTGCCAACTCGCGCTTGGGAGTCTCACCTGAGACCGCCTGAGCCTTGAGGCCTTCGTCACGCAAAGCCTGGGCGACGTTGTAGGCGTGGCGCACGCCGGCGGAATAGACGACGCCGGGCACGCCGTTGAAGCGCGTCTTGTAGAGGCTTGCGACGGCGAGATTGAAGGGGGTCTGATCGAGCAGCTCGGCCAGCATCTCCTGGTCGAACTCGGTGTCCACTTCGCCGCGGCGAAGGGGAACCTTGGCGATCGTGCGCACACCCGGGCCCGGCGGGATGCGCACGCAGCGCAGCGGCGCGATGACCCCGCGGCGGGCAGCCTGCGCGAGATCGAAGCGCGACGTCTGCGTGGGGAACAGATCGGTGACATGACGCGCGATCAGCGCGCCCGTAGCCGTCATCCCAATGAAGATCGGCCCCGTCCATTGCCGGATCGCCGCCGATGTCTTCTCCCCCAGCGCCGTGTGGGCCTCGTCGCAGATGACGATCGTGTAGGCGTCGGAGATACGCCCGGCGTTGCGCACAAACCACTGGTAGGTCTCGACTGTCACAGGACCGTCGGCGCGATCCTCCCCGTCGACCAGCGCGGGGGCGATTCGCTTGGCGTAGCCGCGGTCGCGCAGCTCGCCGTGGAACTGGTCGACGAGGTTGCGCCTGTGTGTCAGGATCAGCACGCCGCCGGTCCGCGACGCCTCGACGAATCCGAGTGCCGCCACCGTCTTGCCCGCCCCGGTGGCGTGCTCGAACCAGAATCGCCTCGCCGCGTTGCGGTCTTCGTCGCCCTCGAGCGGAGCGACATCCTCGTCGAGTGGTCCGTCTTCCTCCTGCCAGTCCTGGGGCTCCTCGTCGTCGGGGAGCTCAGCGGGCTCGGCATCGGACCAGTCGCCGGCGTCCGCGCCGTCCTCGTCATCGTCATCGGCAGCCAGCTCGAGCGCGGCCGCCTTGCTGGCACCGTTGGCCTGCGCCGCCGCCGCCGGTTGCGCGCGCGCTGCGCCGTTGGCCGGGCGGGCAGCCGATCCCGTCGCCCCCTTACCGGCGCCGGCACCATTGCCGTCGCCATTGTCGTTGGCACGCTGGACCTCGGCGAGCAGCGCGGTCAGCGTGCCCGAGAGCGCATCGACCTGATGGGCGCTCAGGACGGTGCCGTCAACGAGCGCCGGCTCCTCGGATGAGAGCAGCCGCTCGAGACCGAGCAGGAAGGCGTAGTCGCGCCGCCACTGCTGCGAGGGCACCTTCTCTCCCGCATCCAGCTCGGCCAGCGCCGCGTCGAGCGCACGCCGGCGCGGGCTGCCCTGCTCGAGCGCCTCGGTGACCTCTTCGCCGTCGTAGACGAACGGCTCACGGGTGAAGCGCTCGGCCCGCGCGATCTCGCTGGGCGATGGAATGGGTGCGGCTACGCGAGCGGCCGCTTCGCTGGTGTCAGCCATGAATGGCCTTGGGTGGACGTCGGCGGAAGACCGTTGGCAGCGAGGCGAGCGGCTCGGCAACGTCCCAACACCTAGGGAGCGCCGCCGTCGGCCTAGTCGGCCGGATCCTTCGCCCGCGCGTGTCCCCGCGGGGTGCCTACCAAGAGGTGAGCAATATTGAAGCACATGCGCGCAGCGAGGCAAGTCCGATTTGCCGACCCCGACGATGTGGCACGCTTTTCGCGGAATGCGCCGCGTGTGGGGGATCATTGGAGTCTGCGCGCTGACGGCTGTGATCGTCGTCGGCGTCGCCCAGTCGGGCGGCTTCTCGAGCGCTACCTCCTCGCCGTCCTCGCGGGTGTCGCAGCGCGCGGCGCTCGCCGGCTCCCCCCCGGTTCTGACCGCGCTGCACGATCAGGCCAGCGAGCTGCTCGGCGGTGGCGAGCCCGCCTTCGCCGCTCGCCTCGCCGCGCTTCGCGGTCATCCCGTGGTCGTCTACAAGTGGGCCTCGTGGTGTGGCCCCTGCCGCCAGGAGATGCCGCTGCTGGCGCGCGTAGCCGTGGCGCGCGGGCGCAGCGTCGCCTTCATCGGCGTGGACTTCAACGACCAGAGCTCCGCGGCGCGCGATTTCCTTAATCAGATTCCCCAGAGCTATCCCAGCTACGTCGATCCCAGCGGCGCGATCTCGGGACGCCTCGGCGTCCCCTTCCAGCCCTCGACGGTGTTCTTCGACGCTTCCGGGCGCCGCACCCTGATCCACCAGGGTCCGTTCACGTCCGAGGCCGAGCTCGAGGCCGCGATCGACCGCTACGCGCCGGGGTGAGCGCGACGAGGCATGCGCCCGGAGCGCCCGTTCGCCCCGCGCGCAGCGAGCGCGAGCGCGAGGCCGCCCTCGCGTTGCGGACCGCCGTCTTCTGCGGGGAGCAGGGTGTCCCCCGCGAGCTGGAGCTCGACGAGCGCGATATCGAGGCGCTTCACCTCGTGGCGGTGTCGGAGAGCGACGGCGTCGTGGGCACCTGCCGCCTGGTGTGCGTCGGAAACACCGCGATGCTCGGCCGGATGGCGGTGGCGGCCCCCTGGCGCCGGCGGGGTATCGGCGCCGCCCTGATCGCCGAGGCGATCGCGGCAGCGCGCGCGGCGGGCGCAGAACGGGTGAGCCTGCACGCCCAGCGCGCCGCGGTCGGGCTCTATACGGCGGCCGGCTTCAGCATCCAAGGCGCCCCCTTCCAAGAGGCTGGGATCGAGCACGTCGCGATGGAGCGCGCGCTGGATTGACCTACGCTGGCGCCCGTGCCAGAGATCCGCATCGATCCGCTCACCGGCCTGCGCACGATCATCGCCGCCGAACGAGCCACGCGGCCGGGCGCCGGGCTCGCGGTCGAGCCGGCCCCGGAGCTGCAGCGCGATCACGACCCTTTCGCCGAGGGCAACGAGGATCGCACCCCTCCCGAGCTCTACGCGCTGCGACCGGGCGGAGGAGCGGCCGATTCGCCGGGCTGGCTCGTGCGCGTCGTACCCAACCTCTACCCGGCGGTGGCGCCCAACGCATCCCAGCCGCCACGCGAGCACCCGGACCCGGACTTGTTCACGGCGCTCGCGGCACGCGGCACGCAGGAGGTGATCGTCAACGGCCCCCAGCAGGTGACGACACTCGCGGCGCTGCCGGTGGCGCAGCTGGTGAGCGCAATGGAAGTGTGGCGCGCACGCATCCGCCATCACGCGACAGCTGCCTGTGTCCACGTGCTCGTCAACGAGCGCCCGGAGGGAGGGGCGTCGCTCGCGCACACCCACGCGCAGCTCTACGCGCTCGACTTCGTGCCCGCCGCGCTGGCTCGCGAGCGCGAGCGCTTCCACGCCTACGCCACCCGCACGATGGGCTCAAACCTGCTCGCCGACGTCGTCCAGGCGGAGGTCCGCCTCGACCGCAGGATCGTCGCGATCGACGAGGAGGCGGTGCTCGTGTGCCCGTATGGCTCGCGCGCGCCCTTCCAGATGCTGCTCGCGCCGCGGCGGGCGCAGCCGCGCTTCGAGCAGGATGGCCCCACCGGCGCGGCGCTGTTGCACGACGCGCTCGGCCGGCTGGGACGCGTGCTGGGCGCCAGCCCGCCGCTCAACCTCTGGGTGCGCACGGCTCCGCGCGGGGCCGAGCACTTCTGCTGGCGGATCGACGTGCTTCCACGTCTCACCCCGCTGGCCGGACTCGAGCTCGGCACGGGCGTGAACCTCAACATCGTTGCCCCCGAGGACGCCGCCGCACGGCTGCGCGAGGCCTAAGGCGCCGCTCGTGCGAGCGTTGGTCCAGCGCGTCAGCCGCGCCGCAGTGCGCGTGGACGGGCGCGAGCTGGCGCGGATCGGTCCCGGCCTGGTGGTGCTGCTCGGGGTCACGCACGGAGATGACGCCGAGCGTGCCGATCGGCTTGCCGAGAAGGTGCGCGCATTGCGCGTGTTCGCCACCGAGGACGGGCGCATGAACGAGCCTCTCGGCGATCGTGAGGTGCTCTGCGTGAGCCAGTTCACGCTTTATGGCGATACGCGCCGCGGCAACCGGCCGAGCTTCGTCGCGGCCGCCGCACCGGAGATCGCCGAGCCGCTCTACGACCGCTTCTGCACACGGCTCGGAGCACGCCGCGGCGCGTTCGGCGCCGGCATGGAGGTGGAGCTGGTCAACGACGGGCCCGTGACGTTGCTGCTCGAGCAGTAGGGTGGCGCGCCGATGGCACCCGTCGAGCGCCAAGTTTGCCGCTTCTCCGCCGAGCCCCCCCAGGACTCGCTCCCCTACGGCCGCTGGGCCCAGCGCCTGACCGAGGAGTTCCTTGCCGCCTGCCTGCGGGTCGACAGCGAGGGAGAGCAGCTGGGAGAGCCCGGCGCGGTGACCTGGTTCCCCGACCGGACCTGGTCGGGTGTCACATACGTACCGGCGACGGTCCCCACCGGTGGGGGCTATGAGTACTTCGGCTATGTCGCCTTCGCACCGGCCGCCGAGGGTGAGGAGCCCGGCGAGCTCGTCGCGTGGGCTGAGTTCACCGACGAAACCGCCGCCCGCAATCCCGCTTGGAAGCTCGACCTCTCCGATGCGGAGATCGGCACCTGGCGCGGCGAGGAGGGGCGAGCGGCGGCGATGACGCTCGTCTGGGGAGTGCCGCTGATCGGGGGCGGCGCGATCGTCACCGCCGAGCTCGCCGACCTCGCCGTCGACCAGTGCGCGCTGGTCGAGGACCGCTTCACGCTGATCGCCCCCGACGGCTACCGCTCCGACTATCTCGACGTCCGGCTCTGGAGCAAGGGCGGCGAAGCGCTCGCCTCGGAATCGCTGTATGACCCCGATGACGACGAAGAAGAAGAAAAGAGCGCCGCCGAAGAGTGAGCGCCCCGACCTGCCGTGCGACGATTAGTGGGCACCGCCCGCCCTCGTAGCTCAGGGGATAGAGCACGGGTTTCCTAAACCCGGTGTCGGAGGTTCGAGTCCTCCCGGGGGCACTGCGCGCGTCGGCAGCGAGGCCGTATTGTCGCGCGCAGATGGTGAGGATGCAGAGCAATGCGGCGCTGACGCGACGCACCTTCCTGGAGCGCGCGGCGCTGGCGAGCACGACGCTGGCGGGTGGACTGCAGCTGGCGACGAGGACGGCCTGGGGAGCCCATCGACCGCCGCGATCGCGCCCTCACAGGCGCCGTGCGCCCCATCGCGCCCCGGCGCCCCCGGTCGCGAGAAGCGTGCTGGGCACCGAGCTCGAGTATTACCGCTCGGACCCCGCGCATCTGGAGGATCGCCTCAGAGCGTGCGCAGCGGCCGGCTACAACACGATCCAGACCTACGTCCCCTGGAACGTCCACGAGAACGCCCGCGGCAGCTACGACTTCACCGGCAGGACGCATCCGCTGCTGATCTCCGATCACCTCGACGAGTATCAGATCGAAACACCTGATCAGGAGATCGCCGCCGGTGGCCTGGTCGCGCGCGTCGTGGCCAACACCGACCTGATCGGTTTCATCTCCGCCTGCGCTCGTCATGGCTTTGACGTGATCCTGCGCGCCGGCCCGTTCATCTCCGATGAATGGCGAAACGGGGGGCTGCCGGACTGGCTGCTGCTCGCCTACCCGAGCATGTTCCAGCTCGGACCCCACGGGACCGCGCTGGAGCCGGGGCTCCCCTTCAGCCCGCCGGTTGGGATCCTGAGCGGCGGCGGGCCGCTGTTCTACTTCGCCGGCCCTTCTTACGCTTCGGAGGACTACCGGCGAGAGGTCCGACGCTGGATGACCGCCTTCGCCGGGATCGTGAGGCCGCTGCTGTCATCCAAGGGCGGCCCGGTGACCTCGCTGCAGGTGGACGACGAGATCTGCTTCTACTACCGCTTCGGCCCCTTCGAGGTCGACTACCACCCGTCGATGATCGCCCGCTACGGCTCCGACCCGCCGACGGACTGGCCCGCGCCAGGCGGCCCCGTCACGGCGCTGAGCTCCGCGCTGGATTGGCAGCGCTTCAAGAGCCGGCAGCTCGGCGCGTTCCTGGGAGAGCTTGCCGACACGCTGCGGGCGTCGGGCATCGACGTGCCGATCACCCACGAGGAGGAGCTGCAGCTCTCTCCGCCGGCCAGCCTGTCGCACGTCGCCGCGGCGGTCGACGTACTGCATCCTGAGTTCTACCTCGACCCCGGACCCTGGTCGCAGCCGACGATCGAGCTCTGCGCCGCGGCCGTTCGCGGCGCCCAGCGCCTCCAGCGCGACGTCATCTCGGCGGAGATGAGCGCGGGCGACACCTTCATGCGACACCTGCTCGTGGGCGAGGGCATCTCCGGCTTCCTGGGCTTCAGCTACACCGAGGGGATCAGCGACGATGCGATCGCCGAGATGAGCGTCCTGACGCGAGCGCTGCGGATAGCCGGGCCGCGCCTGGCTGAGTCCAACCGCGTCGCCGACAGCGCAATCGTGTGGTCCCCGGAGCAGCTCTACGCTCCCTACGACAGCACTCGCTACGGCTTCGAGCGCGACGTGCGCAATGTCATCGAGCGCGACATTCCCGCGCTCGCGACCCTGCTGATCCGAGCGGGCCTGTCCTTCGATCTGCTCGACACCGATGTCGCGCAGGCGGGTGACTACGCCCGCTATCCGACGGTATGGCTGGTGGCCGGCGACGTGCTGCCGCGCTCCTGCCAGGAGGCACTCGTGGGGTACGTGCGCAGGGGTGGGCGGCTGATCTGCTGGCCCGCGCCCCCCACCCTCGACGAGGACTATCGCCCGTGCACGATTCTGCGCGATGCGCTCTACGACCAAGCGCTGGGAGCCGTGTACCCGGACGACGCCCAGACGGTGGCCATCGAGGGGATCCGCGTCGAGGTGTGGCGGGGCGTGCAGACCTTCCAGCTCTCGGCGGACGCGACGCCGACCGCCATTCGCGAGGGCGAGCCGTGCGGATATGTGCATCGGGTCGGAAGCGGCACCGCCGTCCTGCTGGGCACCTGGCCGGTGGCCGACTCGGTTCCCGGACGCGAGGGCGACGTGCTCCAAAGTGTGGACTTGCCCGCCGGCGGCTCCGGCGCGGCGGCGGCCGCTCGGAGCCTGGTGGGGGATCGCTGGGGCGCATCTGCGGCCGAGGCCCTCGGCACATCCTTGCCCGCGGGCGCCGGAGCGCCTCAGAAGGTGATCGTCTTTGAGTACGCCAACCAGCGGCGCGGCGGCGAGGTCGTCGCCGGAGGAACCGTGGCCTACTGGGACGGCGACAACGTCGTCCCGCTGGCGGACATCAACCTCGGGATGACCCTGCCGTTGCTCAGCATCTCGCTGCCGCAGATCAGCACGCCCCCGTTCCGGCCGATCACTTCCGCCCACCGCGAGATCGTCCGTGCCCTGCACGGAGCGCCGCCGGCGTGCGCCGTGAGCGACCCCCGCGCCCAGGCTCGCCTGCTCTTGGCGCGCGACTCCCAGGCGGCTACGGTCAGCGTCGTCAATCGCTATGAGACCGACATCGAGGTCTCGATCACGGCACGACCCCAGGGACGCAGCGTCCGGCTGCCGCTGGCGGGCGCGATCACCCTGCCCGCCCGCGGAGCACTGCTGCTGGCGCTCAACTATCAGCTGGCGGCGGGTTTGGCTATCCAGCAGGCGACAGTGCAGCTGCTCGACGCGCAGGTCGACGCGACGAGAGCACGGCTCTCGGTCACCTCCCCGAGGGGCGGGGAGGTAGTCCTGCGCCTGCCCGGGGCGCTGGCGCGCGTGTTGGTCGATGGCACTCCCGTCGCCGTCCGGCAAACGCGACCGATCGTCAGGCTCGAGGTACCCGCCGGCGAGCACGAGGTCGAGGTCCACTGGCGCCTGCCTCGACGCCGGCGACCGCGCAAGCGACGCAGGCGTGCGGGCTCCCGCGCGGGCCCGAAGAGCGGCCATCGCAACGCGCCGCGCCGACGGCGGGGCGCGAGCCTGAGCCGTCCGGGGACCATCCCTTGAAGTGGCAGATAGCCTCGCGGCCATGCGGCAATCCGAACACGGCTCCAACCTGATTCGCCTCACCCGCCTGTGGGTGTTCAACTGCTACCTCGTGCGCGAGCACGACGGCCTGACGCTGATCGACACGGGGATGCGCGGGAGCGCAGAGCAGATCCTCGCCGCGGCCGCGGCCGCAGGTCTGCCGATCACCCGGATCGCGCTGACACACGCCCATTTCGACCACGCTGGCTCGCTGGACGCGCTGGTTGCGCGGCTGGGAGACGTCGAGCTGCTGGTCGGCGCCCGTGAGGCCCGCATCCTGGCCGGTGACACGTCGCTCCAGGAGGACGAGCCGCGAGGGAGGATGCGCGGCTTTGTGACGCAGCAGACGACTCCGAGCGCGACGCTGACCGGGGGTGAGCTGGTCGGGTCGTTGCAAGCGGTGGAGGCGCCGGGGCACACCCCTGGGCACTTGGCCTACTTCGATACCCGCGACGGGACGTTGATCGCGGGCGACGCGTTCCAGATGCAGGGCGGCATCGCCGTGGCGGGCGTGCTGCGGCCGATGTTCCCGTTCATGGCGCTGGGAACGTGGAACAAGGCAGTCGCTCGCGAGAGCGCGATCCGACTGCGGATGCTCGAGCCCACACGCCTCGCCGTTGGCCACGGGGAGGTGCTGGAGCGTCCGCTGGAGGCGATGGAGCTGGCAATCGGCCAGGCCTGACGTGAGCGCCCGGCGCGCGGCGGCCGGCTGGCACACCGCGATCAACTCCGTCAGCGATCCGGACGGTCTGGGTAGACGTCGTCGATCGTGGTGAGAGCGAGGAAGGGCGCGCCGGCGGCGCGCTCGATCGCCTCGGCACCGCCGGCGAGGCGGTCGAGGACCGCGACGACGCCGCAGATCTCGTGGCCGGCGTCGGTGACAGCCTTGATCGCGCGCAGCGTGGATCCGCCGGTCGTGACCACGTCCTCGACGATCAGGCAGCGCTCGCCGGGCTCGAGCGGGGGACCCTCGATCGCGCGCTGCAGGCCATGGGTCTTGCGCTCCTTGCGCACGAAGAACGCCTTCAGCTCGTTGCGCTGGCTGGCGGCGCCCGCCGCGGTGGCCAGCGCGGCGCAGGCGACCGGGTCCGCCCCCATCGTCAGCCCGCCGACCGCGGTGGCGGCGCGCGCCGTCACCTCTGCCGCGACCAGCGCGCCCAGCGCGCGGAAACCGGCTGGACGCAGGATCGCGCGCTTGGCGTCGACGTAGTAGGAGGCCACCGCACCGCTGGTGAGCGTCACATCGCCGAGCACCAACGCATGGGCGCGGAGCTCACGGACAAGCGCCGCGCGCGCCTCATCGCTGGAGGAATGGTCGACCGGACCCACAGGCGGCCGCATCCTAACGGCGCGCAGCCCCGCCACTGGCGCCCCTCA
The DNA here is from genome assembly GCA_003244205.1 of Solirubrobacterales bacterium. Classification (GTDB taxonomy): domain Bacteria; phylum Actinomycetota; class Thermoleophilia; order Solirubrobacterales; family Solirubrobacteraceae; genus QHBW01. The sequence continues at coordinate 10,884 of QHBW01000011.1, forward strand.
GTAGTAGACGTCGACCTCGTCGCCGACCTTGAGCCACCCGAATACGAACGGCGCATCGGAGTTCGGGATCCGCAGGCAGCCGTGACTCGCGGGGTAGGTAGGGACGTCAGGGAAGCCGTGGATGGCGTATCCGCCGATGAAGTAGTTGGAGTCGAACATCGACTCCGAGTTGACGCCGGGGGCTTTCCGATAGACGTGGAATGTCCCCAGCACCGTCGGGGTCGACGGCTTCCCCGACGATGTCGGGATCACCTGGAAGACCCGGTTGCCCGCGTTGATCAGCGCGACGACCTGCTCTGAGAGGTTGGCCTCGACATGGCGACCAGGACCGTGGAAGCGGGGACGGAAGGCCCCGACGCCGTGCAGCACCGGCAGCATGATCCCGGCGTTCACGTCGGAGGTGCGAGCCATGCCGTTGACCTTGCGATAGGCGAGCACGGCGTCCTGGGTCGCGCCATCGTAGGAGCCGGTCTGAAAGACGCGGTAGTGCAGATCCCCGAGCCCCTGCTGGAGCGCGAGCACGCTAGTGCGGTCGCCAGGAGCACCGCTCACCACGAGGATCCCCAGCGACTTACCGACGAGAGCGGCGCCGGTCGCGCCGGGCACACCCGTGACCCGCACCAGATAGCGCGCGGGAGTGACGATGCGAAGCGAGGCGGCAAAGACCCCGATTGAGCGGCCCGCGACCGGAAGCCTGAGCGTCCGCACGACACGGCCAGCACGCGAGAGGATCAGGCGAACGCTCTCACCGGCGAGGTGGTTGTGCACCAGCCCGCGCACGCGCACACGATCGCCGCTCAACATTGCGATCGAGCGCCCAAGGAAGACCGGGGAATGCTCGGCGCGCAGCGTGACGGCGGCGCTGGGCGTCTTCTTGGGCGCGGCGGGCACAAGCGCGGCTGCGGGCCCGGCCGCCGCGATGGCCATCGTCGCGCCGATCAGCCCAGTCGCAAGCCCCAAACGCGCCGATCGACCCATGACCGGATCCTAGTGGCCGAGCGCGACGGGCGGATCTCTTTTCGCGGCGGCGGCGATCGGCCCGAGCACGATCGCGAGCGCGAAGAGCGCGCCCACCGCAAGCGGAAGGATCTGCCAGTCCCAGTTGATCAGGGCGCCGAAGGCGATCGCGTTGTTGATGGAGTGCAGCGCGATCCCCGGCAGCAACGACCCCGTCCGCCAATAGAGGATCGCGAGCCCGAAGCCCAGCATCGCTAACAGGGGAAGGAGGACCGCCGGCGTCCCCCCACCCGCGTGAACCGCGCCGAAGAGCAGGCCTGAGATCACCGCAGCCAGCCACACACCGACCCGCCGGCGCATTGCGCCAAACACGAACCCACGGAAGAAGAGCTCCTCAGCGATCGGTGCGATCAGGCAGACCAGTACCGCGAAGGCCGCGATCGACGCGGCCGGGGCGTTGGCGCTCAGCCCCTCGAGCTGGTCCTTCGGAGCGCGCGAGATCAGCGCTCCGTACGCCTGACCCACTGCCACGTAGCCGATCGCGACGATCGCCAGCCACTTGAGCGAGCGACCGAGTGCGGGCAGGCGCAGCCCGAACTGCAACGCCCGCAGCGGGGCGGTGAGGCGGGCGAAGACCAGCGCGCTGCCCACGAGGGCGAGATCGAGCACCAGCGTTCCCCCCACCGTGACGCCCGCCGGAGGGTGCTTGTCGGAGATCGACACACCGGCGATCGCGAGCACCACCCCCTGTCCGACCGAGCCGACGACGACGGTGCAGACGAGCGCGACCGGAATCGTCCACAGGGGCCAGGGTGGTGCGGCCTCGTCGGGGGCTTCGGACATCGGCGCTCAGCTTACGAGCGCGGGAAGCTCGCTCAGCGAGCGAATCACCGTGACGGTTGGGGTGGACAGCTGCGCCGAGCCCTCCTCCGGCAGGCAGCGTTGCAGCAGGACCGGGCGCAGACCGGCAGCGCGGGCACCCTCGACGTCCTCGTCGAGACGGTCGCCGACGTGCAGCGCAGCGTTCGCAGCGATCCCCCCCGCGAGCTCGAGCGCGCGGGCGAAGATCGCCGGATCCGGCTTGGACGCACCCGCCTGAGCCGAGGTCACGACGCCGTCGAGGCGGCTTGCGAGCCCAACGGTGGCGAGAACCTGGTGAAGCGATCGATCCCAGTTGGAGACCGCGACCAGGATCAGGCCGCGCGCGTGCAGCGCGTCGAGGGCCCCAGCCGCGTCGGCGTGGGCGCGGAAGCGCAGCGCAGCCCGCAGCGCAGCCTCGATCTGCTCGAGCGCGATTGTCTGCGCCGGCGGCCCCAGGGCATCGCGCAGGACCCCCGCACAGCGCCGGCGCAGCGCCACCAGCCGCGGCTCCGTGTCGCCCTCGTCGTGATGGGCGCGGTAGTAGGCGATCTCCGCCGCGAGCCCGTGTTGGCAGCGCGCGCTGTCGAGCGTCAGTCCGGCGCGCTCGCGCAGCTCGCGGCGCAGCGGCTCGACTGGGTCCTGGAGCTCGAGCAGCGTCCCCATCGCGTCGAGCAGGACCGCGCGGATCGCGGGCGAACTCCCAGGCGTATGCGAAACTGACGCTGGCGCGGCCGACCGCTGGTCGCGCGCGGTCCTCGCGGCGCCCGGAGCTCGCGCAAGCCGCACCGCGCCGCGCCCACAGCGATCCGTATGAGCCGCCGCCAACGCACCAGGCACCGCCTCCGCCGCCGTCACGGCAAGAGCCGCAACCCGATCCTCTTCGCCGGGGCGATCCTGCTCGCCGGTTTTGGCATCGGGCTGCTCGGCGTATTCGGCTGGATCGCCTCGATCGCCGCAAGCACACCGCCGCTGGGCTCGCTTCACCCGATCCAGAAGGGCGCTCTGTCGACGATCTATGCGGCCGATGGCACCACGCTCGGCACGATCCAGGCCGACACCCTGCGCGTGCCGATCGCGGGCACGCACATGCCCGCGGCGATCCGAAACGCCACGGTGGCAATCGAGGACCAGCGCTTCTACCACCACTCCGGCGTCGACTACCCCGGACTGCTGCGGGCGGCGTTCATCGATCTCACCGGCGGCAAGACCGCGCAGGGCGGATCGACGATCACGATGCAGCTGATCCGCAACCTCTACCTCTCCAACGAGAAGACGGTCACGCGCAAGATCCGCGAGGCCAGTCTCGCCCAGCAGCTCGAGAAGAAGCACTCGAAGTTCTGGATCCTCACCACCTACCTCAACGACATCCCTTACGGCACCGTCGGTGGCCAGACGGCGGTTGGCGTCGAGGCCGGCGCACGCGTCTTCTTCAATAGAGACGCCTCCCGGCTGACGCTTTCCCAGGCGGCTCTGATGGCGGGACTGCCGCAGGCGCCGTCGGACTACAACCCCTTCCTCAATCCCCAGCGGGCGCGCGCGCGCCGCAACGAGGTGCTGAGGGACATGGCCAATCAGCACCTCATCTCCGTGGCCGCCGAGCAGCGGGCGACCACCGATCCGCTCGGGGTACACCACAACAACTACTACCAGGCCAAGCGCGAGCAGTACTTCTTTGACTTCGTCCAGAGCGAGCTGATCGCCAAGTACGGCGTGAAGACCGTAACCGAGGGCGGCCTCCAGGTCCACACGACGATCGATCCCAAGCTCCAGGCGCTCGCGCGACAATCGATCGCCAACCAGCTCAACCAGACGGGCGATCCCTCCGCGGCGGTCGTCTCGATCGACCCCTCCAACGGCTACATCCGCACGATGGCGGCATCGGAGAACTACGGAACCGGCAAGGGCCAGACGACGTTCAACTACGCCGCCAACGCCCACCGCCAGCCCGGGTCGGCGTTCAAGCTGTTCGTCCTGCTGGCCGCCCTGCGTGACGGCGTCGATCTCAACAACACCTTCTACACCTCCAAGCCGCTGGATTTCTATGACCCCGTCTACGGCCAGATCAAGGTCGCGACCGACACCAACACCTACTCCGGCAACATCAACCTGATCGAGGCCACCGTGCAGTCCGACAACACCGTCTTCGAGCAGCTCGACCTCGACGTCGGCCCGCCCGCGGTGACGAAGGCCGCGCGCGACGCGGGCATCACGACCGATCTGCACGACTACCCCGCTGAGGGTCTGGGCGGCCTGACGCACGGAGCCACGCCGCTGGAGATGGCCAATGCCTACGCCACGGTCGCCTCCGGCGGCTGGCACAACAAGCCGATCGCGATCACCTCGGTGAAGTTCCCCGATGGCCACGTGGACGATCTCGGCAAGCCCCAGCGAGTGCGTACGTTCCCCGAGTCGATCACCTATGCGGCGACGCAGGCGCTCGAGGCCAACATCCAGCGAGGCACCGGCACGGCCGCCAACATCAGCTGCCCGGCGGCCGGCAAGACGGGGACGACCTCGAGCTTCAAGGACGCCTGGTTCGTGGGCTTCACTCCCGCGGTGACAACCGCGGTGTGGGTCGGCTACACGCCCAACCCGATCCCGATGACCTCCGTCCACGGCATCACCGTCTTCGGTGGGACCTTCCCCGCGCAGATCTGGCACGACTACATGAGCACGGCGGTGGGAAACAACTGCGTCCCCTTCCACGACCCGGGTGTGACGCCGAACTACCAGCCGTTCTTCGGCAAGTACCAGTCACAGGGCGGCGGCAACAGCGCCAATGGCGGGACCCAACCGACCGGCACCTCCACGAAGAATTCGACCGCCGGACGGTACCCGCCGAGCCTCTACCAGTCACCGCCCCAGGCGGCGCCCCACGTCGTAACCGGTGGTGGCGGTGGCATCAGCCCTGGCAGCGGTACCGGCCACGGTGGTGGTGGAACACCTGGCGGCGGCAACGGTGGCAAACCGGGCACCGGCAAGCGCCACTAGCCGTTCAGTCGCGGGATCTGGTCGGCCGCGACCCGGACTTGGGAGCGCGGAAGCCCTGGTACGGTTGGTTCGTGGCCAAAGAAGACAAGGTCGAGTTCGACGGCGAGGTGATGGAAGCGCTCCCGAACGCGATGTTCCGGGTCAAACTCGAGAACGAGCACGTCGTGCTGGGCCACGTGGCCGGCAAGATGCGCCGCTTCCGCATCCGTATCCTTCCCGGTGACAAGGTCCGCGTCGAGGTCTCCCCATACGACCTCGAGCGAGCACGGATCGTCTACCGCTACCGCTAGCGATCAGCACCGCGTGACCGCCGTGCGCGAGCGAGCGCTGCTGGCGAGGATCACCGCCCGGCTGGGGGAACGCTCGGCTGGACTGCTGCAAGGCATCGGTGACGACGCGGCGATCGTGAAAGCCGATCCCGTGTCCGTGACCTCAGTCGACGTGATGGTCGACGGCGTGCACTTCCGTCTGGGGACGGCGAGCTACGAGGACATCGGCCACCGGGCGCTCGCAGCAGCACTGTCGGATCTGGCGGCGATGGGCGCAAGGCCGGGACAGGCCTACCTCGGGGTCGTTTTGGCGCGGGACACGACTGCCGAGAACGCCCTCGCCCTGCACGCGGGTGCGGAGCAGCTCGCCGAACGCTGCGAGACAACGATCGCGGGAGGCGACATCGTCGTCGGCACCAGCCTCACGGTCGCTGTGACCGTCGTGGGCTGGGCCGACGACGCCCGCGTGCTCATCCGCCGCAGCGGCGCTGGGGCGGGGGACCTCGTCGGAGTCACCGGGCCCCTGGGGGCCGCCGGCGCTGGGCTGCACATACTCGAGGGTGGAGTGACCGGACCGGACGCGCTCGTGCGCGCTTACTTGAGACCAGAGCCCCGACTCGAGCTCGGGCTTGCGCTCGCGGGCACCGGAGTCAGCGCGATGATCGATCTCTCCGACGGGCTCGCGAGCGATGCTTGCCACCTCGGCGAGCGCTCCGGTGTGCGGGTCTCCGTCGAGCTGGCAGAGCTGCCAATCGCCGCTGGAGTCAAAGAGGTCGCCGTTGCGCTGGGGCGTGATCCCGCAGAGTTCGCGGCCACCGCCGGCGAGGACTTCGAGCTGTGCTTCTGCGTCTCACCCGAGCGGCGCTCGGCGGTCGAGCGCGTGGCCGACGTGACCTGGATTGGGGTGGTAGAGGCAGGCCCGCCAGGCGCAAGCTTCAGCGGACCCGAGGGGAAGGTGGCGCTGAGTGGCTTCGAGCACGGCGGTGATCACCAAGCGCCGCCCGATCGACGCTGACCACTGGGACGATCAACCGGCGCAGGATGGCCTCGGCCACGTCCGCGGCGTCGACCTTGTAGCTGCCGCTGGCGATCGCCTTCGTGAGAGCTCGTATGCGCATGCTCTGCTATCGACGTGGCGCCCAGCTGAGTTGAGCGGGCGGTCAATGAGGGTCGGCCAGACGTCCGAGCGACCGCCCGCGTCCGCGCCGCGTGCGCGCCGGGCTCAGGGGCCGCTGTTGGGCAGGCTTCGAAGCGGGGGGGCGTTGGTGACCGGCGGCAGCGACTGCAGCGGCGTGACGGTGGTCGCCGCCAGCGGCCGCAGCGGTGTGGCGCTCGCCCCCGGGACCGCGAGTACGGCACCCTGCGGCTGGATCCGCACGAGCGCAGCGAAGGCGATGATCCGATGAGACGCCGAGTAGAGCGGATGGCAGGCCGAGAGCACGAGCCGGTCATAGCCCTGCGGGCGCAGGATCGCCAGGTCGGTCGGAAGCACCACACGGACGTACTGGACGCGGTAGGTGAAGATGCCGTAGGGCATCTCCAGCGTGATGTTGTTGCCCGGCTTGAGCTCGTTGATGCGCCGGAACGGCGCAAGGTAGGTGGTGCGGTGGCCAGCGATCGCGACCGTACCCGGCATCCCTGGGAGGGGTGTCGCGGGGTAGTGGCCGGGGCCCTTGTGCAAGCTCGTCTCATCGGTGCCCTGGACGACGACGTAGTTGGCGTTGATCTTGGGGATCTTGATCCGACCGAGCGCCTGTCCGGGATGGGCGCGTGCCCACAGCTCGCGCGCTAGGAAGCGAATACGCTCCCGTGCACCGCGCATCGCCGCGAGCGCGCGCAGCTCGGCGGGCGTCGGCGCGGTGCGTTCTAGCTGGTGGAGCTGACCGTTGAGCTGGTCCTGCTGGATGCTCGCGTAGATCGCCGACAGCGGCTCCTGCCAGGCGAGCGTGACAGCGCCGTCGGCGACCAGCAGCACCCCCGTGACGATCAATACCGAGGACAGGCCTCGCAGCATCCGGCGCACGCAGCCAGTATGACGCGGCCGGGCACCGCATTGCGGAGCTTTGCCGCCGAGCCCCCCGCCTCGTCGAGAGCTGGCTTCTCAGCGTCGCAGCGCTGAGCGCGTCCCGCCCAGCGATCCCGGTCCGGCATAGCCGAGCGGTCCGCGAACGGTCACCTCGGAGGCCTCGTGGGGGTGAGCCTCGCGGGAGAGGATGGCGGCCACGGCCGCACTCACGCAGCCGAGCAGCGCGGACCACGCGAGCAGCGTCCACAGCCCGACGGCCCCCGATGCCACCAGCAGCAGCGCGCTCCAGGCGAGCTGGAGTGGGCCCAGCGCGAGCGCCAGCCCGTAGGAGAGCGCGACCAAGCCGACGGGGACCAAGCCAATCGCAATCAAGAGCAGTGCGAAGCTGCGGCGCAGGCGCAGCTCGGGATCGAGCGCGAAGAGCGCGAGATGAAGCATCGGGATCGTCAACGCGGCAGCGAAGGGGTTGACCGTCCACACCGCGATCGTGATCAGACACGCGACGACCACGACGAGCCCGGCCGGGGCCCCGCCTGAGGGCGGCCGTTCGAAGACCCGGCTGCGGACCAGACGGATCGCCAGCAAGCCAACGCTGAGGATCAGCGCCTCGGCCGCGAGCAGCCCGGCGCCGCCGGCGTCCAGCGGCAGCGTCCCCGCCCCGACCACAGACGGAGGGGCCGCGTGCAGCAGACCGAGGGGCACCAAGAGCTGGGCGAGGCCGACGGCGAGCAGGAAGGGGAGGCCGCACGCCAACACCCACAGGAGCCACGGACCCAGCGGCTCGCCGCGGCGACGCGCGCGAGCGAGGCCGTCGATCCCGGTGACGAGCACCGGGAAGATCAGCGAGCCGACCACGAGAGCGACCGCCCACTCGGGGATCAGCTTGTTCGCCGTCGCCAGCTGGCGAGTCACCTGATCGGCGGGCAGCGACGGAACGCCGTCGAGCGCCAGCAGGGCCCGCAGCACTGTGCGGCCGAAGCCCTGCAGACGGGTTTGCGACACCGGCGCGCTCTCGGACCCACCACGCTCACCACTGCCTGACAGCAGCACCGCGGGGAGCCCACGGGCGACGGCCGCTCCCTGTTCACCGAGCGTCACCGGGATGGCGAGCCGCGCGAACTGCGCGAGCACGGGAGTACCACCTGCGTCCTGGCCGGTCTCCGCGGCGAGTGCGGTCCCGAGCGTGCGTGTGAGCACGCTTGGCGCCAGACCTCGCCCCGCGCCCCACGGCACAACCAGCGGCTTGGGGCCATTGCGATCGGACGCGAGATCGCCGAGCACGATGACGGCATCGATCGGTCCAGAAGCGGTGTGGGCTGCCCAATCAGCGGCTCCGGCGTCGCCCCCGCTACCGCCGCTCGTCGAGACCAGCTCGATCGTCTTTGAGAAGGCGTGGCCACTGACGTCGTGGGCAAGCTCGAGCAGCGCTGCGGTTCCCGACAGGTCTGGGAGGTCGGGAGAGCCGGCGGCGTCGCGGTGCGAGAGGATCACGATGCGGTGGGCCGAGATCCCCGGTCGCACACCGACGACCGTCTCGAGCGTGCGGCGTCCATCGATCGTCTGGGCATCGAAACGGCGTGTTGAGAGCTCGAATCCGGGTGCCAGCTTTTGGGCAACGAGATCGGCGAGCGCGCTATCCCCGACGCTGCCGGGCCGGCGGAGGGGATACTCCTGACCCAGGGTCGTCAACCCGAGCTGCCCGTTGAATGCCCGGGGGCCGTTGAAGGCGTCACTCGCCAGCTGCGTGGTGGCCGGTGCGGGCTGGGAGCGCAGCGAGAAGGCGGCGACCGCGACAGCAAGCACGATCGGTACGAGCGCCGCGCGGTAGATCCGCGGGTCGAACATTTGAGCGCAGCGTAGTCGAGCCCGCAGCGCGCGCAGGCGGGCAGATCACGAGCTTGCGTGCGCTATTGGCCGCAACTTGCGGAGTCCGCGCTCTCTACGATGTTTCACCAGCAGAGGCAATGGCCGAACGCACCGCACGAATCCTGCTCGTCGACGACGAGCAGTCGATCCAGACGCTCCTCTCCTATCCGCTCCAAAAGGACGGCTACCAGGTGGTCCAGGCGACCGACGGGCGCGAGGCGCTTGCCCGTTTCAGCGAGCAGAGCTTCGACCTCGTCGTCCTGGACCTGATGCTGCCCAAGCTCGATGGCCTCGAGGTTTGCCGGCGCCTGCGAGCGCGCAGCGCGGTGCCGATCATCATGCTCACCGCCAAGTCCGAGGAGTTCGACAAGGTCCTCGGGCTCGAGCTGGGCGCCGACGACTACATCACCAAGCCGTTCTCGCTGCGCGAGTTTCGCTCGCGCGTGAAAGCGGCGTTGCGGCGGGCGGGCATGAGCAGCAGTGAGGACGGCGAGGAGGCGCCTGTCCCCGACCCGATCGAGGCGCTCGAACTGCGGATCGACTTCGCCAAGCGGTCGGTGACAGTACGCGGGGAGGACGTCGTGACGACGTTTGTAGAGTTCGAGATCCTGGTCGCTCTGGGGCGCAGCCCCGGGCGGGTGTTCTCACGCGAGATGCTGCTCGCGCGGGTGTGGGGCGACTCCGCCTACCGCGACCCCCGCACGATCGACGTCCACATTCGCCACCTGCGCGAAAAGATCGAGCGCGACCCCAAGGATCCCGAGTACCTCTTCACGGTCCGGGGCGTGGGCTACCGCTTCCGCGACCGCCAGCGCTGAGGACCGTGAGCAGCCGACCGAGCTGGCTGCGGTTCCCTCGTGGGCTCAGCAATCGCCTGGCGCTCGGGTCGCTGGCTGTCACGGCCGCGGCGATCGTCAGCGTCTACGTGTACGTCGTGCCGCAGCTGCGTACGCGTCTGCAGGATCAAAAGCTGCAGGCGCTAGCGCTCGCCGCCCAGCGCTACTCGGCACCGGTGGCGTCGCTGGTGGGGACGAGCGCGAAGGAGCCGGTGGTTGACGACGCGGTGCGCTCGGCGGCGACAGCCGCAGGCGCGCGCGTGACGCTGCTCGGGACGACAAGCGGCACACAGGGACTTGGCGTCTTCTTCGTGTCGGACTCTACGCGCGAGGCTCAGCCGGAGCCGATGCGCGACACACTCGCCCTGCGGGCCGCGCGCAGCGGGCAGGTGGAGCTCGCCACCGAGCGTGCGCCGACCGGGCCAATCGCGGAAGCGGCCAGACCTCTGTATGTCGGCAACCGCCTGACCGGCGTGATCGTCTACTCCTCGCCACTCTCCGACGTCCCCGGCAACGTCGCGGCCGTCCGCCAGCAGATCCTGGTAGCGGGAGGCATCGCGCTGCTGGTGGCGCTGCTCGGCGGCTTTGGGGCGGCGCGCGCGCTCTCGCGCCGCGTCAAGGGGCTGGAGACCGCGGCGCGCGAGGTCGCCGCCGGCGACTTCTCCCACCCGATACCCGTGGACTCCGACGACGAGATCGGCCAGCTCGCGGTGGCCTTCAACGACATGCAGCGCCAGCTCGCACAGCTCGACTCCGCGCGCAAGCAGTTCATCGCGACCGCCTCGCACGAGCTGCGCACGCCGCTGTTCTCGCTCGGGGGGTTCGTCGAGCTGCTCTCCGACGAGGACCTCGATGACGCGACACGAGAGCGCTTCCTCAGCCAGGTACGAGCGCAGATCGCCAGGTTGACCAAGCTGGCGACCGAGCTGCTCGATCTCTCTCGCCTCGACGCTGGCTCGCTCGAGCTACGTCCCGAGGCCGTGGACATCGGACGCCTCGCGCGCGCCGTCACAGCCGAGTTCGTCCCCGCGCTGGCCCAGCACGAGTCCGAGCTTGAGCTGCGCCTGCGTCGCGAGCCGATCGAGGTCATCTGCGATCCTGACCGCGTCGCCCAGATCATGCGCATCCTGATCGACAACGCCATCACCCACACTCCAGCCGGCACCCCGATCCGAGTTACCGCCGCGCGCGAGAACGGCGCGCTCCAGCTCGCCGTTCAGGATCAGGGGACGGGGATACGCGGCGGCGCGCTCGACACGATCTTCGAGCCCTTCTTCACCTCGGACGATGCCCAGGGGTCCGGCTTGGGGCTCGCGATCGCGCGCGAGCTGGCCGACCGTATGCGCGGGAGTTTGTCGGTGCGCTCGGAAGCCGGACAGACGACGTTCACGCTGGAGCTTCCCGTCCGGTGAGCGCGCTCGCGCGCGCTCGCAACCTCCTGGCGCCCAGACGATCGCGGATGCAAAGGCCGCGCTGGCGCTCCTGCGCGGTCGTCGCGGTGGCCCTTGTGGCCACCCTAATCCTGCCCGTGTGCGGCGGTGGCGGCGGATCGGTGGTCACACGCACACTCGATCAGACGCGCGTGGAGGTCCTCCCGGGCAACGTCGGCGGACGCGGGTTCCAGGCGCAAACGATCTACGCGCGCGAGGCGCCCGGAGTGGTCACCGTGATCAGCGTGTTCGGACACCAGGCCGCCGAGCTGCTCTTGGGCAGCGGCGGCGCCGCGGCCGTCGGATCGGGGTTCGTGGTCTCGGCGCAGGGAGAGATCGTGACCAATGCCCACGTCGTCGCTGCGGGGCAGGGATCGGGCCTGCAACGCGCCAGGCAGGTCTTCGTTCAGTTCGCCGATCGCAACCAGGTCCCCGCCACGATCGTCGGCACCGACCCCAACGCCGATGTCGCGCTGCTGCGAATCAATCCGGCCGGCCTGACGCTGCGTCCGCTGCCGCTCGGCGACAGCGACGCCGTCGCTGTGGGCGAACCTGTCGCGGCCATCGGCAGCCCCTTCGACGAGCCGGGCTCGCTGTCGATCGGGGTGATCTCCGGGCTGCACCGCACGATCGATTCGCTCACCCAGGGATTCTCGATCGAGGGTGCAATCCAGACCGACGCCGCGATCAACCACGGCAACTCGGGCGGTCCACTGGTCGACGCCAACGGTCGCGTGATCGGCATCAACGCCCAGATCCGCTCCTCCTCCGGCGGCGGTGAAGGAGTCGGCTTCGCGATCCCCGTCAATCAGGTCAAGCACTCGATCGACCAGCTGCGAGCGCATGGGCGTGTCGCCTACGCCTACCTCGGTGTCTCCAGCAGCGAGGTCTATCCCCAGCTCGCCCAGCGCTTCCATCTCGGCGTCGATCACGGCGCCTGGGTGCAGCGCGTCGACCCAGGGGCCGCCCGCAACGCCGGGGTGCACGCGGGCAGCGGCAACGTCGCCTTCGAGACCGGCATGTACGCCGTCGGCGGGGATGTAATCATCGCCGTCAACGCGCGCCCCATCCAACGCGCCTCTGACCTCTCGCGGGCGCTCGCCGCCTACCAGCCGGGTCAGACCGTTGCCATCGACGTGCAGCGCGGCTTGCGGCGACTCACTTTGCAGGTGACCCTCGGCGCGCGCCCGGCCCAGGGCGTCAGCCCGTGAGCGCCCCCCGGCGCGCGCTCGTCGCCGACCTTGCCCAGGCGCTGCGCGACCTCGTCGCTCCGCTGCTGGGCTCGCACGCGGGCCGGTCGCATGCGAGCGCGGGACACGGCGGAGACGTCACCTTCGCGATCGACGCCGAGGCCGAAGCGCTGCTGGCCGGCTTCGTCGCCGCCCACGCCCCCTCGCTGGCCTTCTACTCCGAGGATCGTGGGCTCGTGACCCCGGCCGACGGCGACGCCGAAGCGGTGCTCGTCGTCGATCCGATCGACGGCACCAGACCCGCGATGGCGGGCTTCGAAGCCGCCTGCGTGTCGGTCGCCCTTGCCCCCCTCCGCGACGGTGCGCCGCTCGACAGCAGCGGGCCGACGATGGGCGACGTGACGTTCGGGTGCGTGGTCGAGATCAAGTCTGGGGCGCGCTTCCTCGCCGAGCGCGGAGGCGGTCTGGAGAGCACGGCGCCCGTGTCGCTCAGCTCCAACACGCTGCTCGAGCGGCTCTTCTGGACGTACGGCTTTCGAGGGCGGCCTGCGCGCGAGCTCGTGGAGGTGCTGGGAGAGCTGATCGACGCCTCCTCGGTCGGGGGCGCCACCTTCGACCTGGGATCGGCCTGCTTCGACATGACGCGCGTGCTCACCGGCCAGCTCGATGCCTATGTCGACCCGGGGCCGCTGATGATCGAGCGGGTGCCCGCCGTGCGCACGGCGTTCGAGCGAGTCGGCCACGGAAGAGTTCTCAACAACTCACCCTATGACCTCGCTGCCGCGACGCTCTGCCTTCGTGAGGGCGGCGCGATCGTCAGCGATGCGGCCGGCAGACCGCTTGACGACCGGCCGCTGCTCGGCGCGGGCGTCGACTATCAGATGTCGGTGCTGGCCAGCGCCAATTCGGTCCTCCACGAGCGGTTGCGTCACTCATTAGACGAGGGCATCGAGCGCCTGCGAGCTATCGTGCCCCCGCCCAGCGGTGCCAGCCTCACCCGGGGGGACTAGGTGCTCCAGCCCGTCATCGTCGGCAACAAGCAACTCGCCGACTACACGCACATCGTCGGCCGTGAGTTGATCGAGGAGATCAAGGACCTGGCCAAGCAGCTCGAGGGGTCCCGCGTCCTGCACCTGTCGGCGACCGCATTCGGCGGGGGGGTCTCGGAGATCCTCTACACGCTCGTCCCGCTGATGAACGATGTCGGGCTGGCGGCAGAGTGGCAGGTGATCTATGGGCGCGAGGACTTCTTCAACGCGACCAAGCTGATGCACAACGCGCTCCAGGGAAATCCTCAGGACCTGACGCGCAAGCAGTGGAAGACATGGCGCAGCTACAACCAGATGAACGCGCGGGAGGTGTCCGACGGCTGGGACGTGATCATCGTGCACGATCCGCAACCGGCAGCGCTGTACTCGTTCGTCCCGGCGAAGGCCGCCGGTTGGGTGTGGCGCTGTCACATCGACGTCTCCGCACCCAACCCCGAGACGATCGCGCGTCTGCTTCCGTACATCTGTGACTATCCGGCCTCGATCTTCCACATGCAGGACTACGTGCCGCACGGGATGAACGGCAACGTGCACATCATCGCGCCCGCGATCGATCCGCTGGCGCCGAAGAACATGGCCCTTCCTCCTGACGACGCCCGCCACATCGTTGGCCAGTTCGACATCGACCTGGATCGTCCGCTGATGTGCCAGGTGTCGCGGTTCGATCCCTGGAAGGACCCACTTGGTGTGATCGACGCCTACCGCATCGTCAAGCAGCGCATCCCGGACGTGCAGCTGGCGCTCGTGGGATCGATGGCCACCGATGACCCGGAGGGGTGGGATTACTTCAACAGCACGGTGGCCCATGCCGACAGCGAACCCGACATTCACATCCTCAACAATTTCAACAACGTTGGCAACATCGAGGTCAACGCGTTCCAATCACACGCCGACGTGGTCGTGCAGAAGAGCACGCGTGAGGGATTCGGCCTCACTGTCTCGGAGGCGATCTGGAAGGGGCGCCCGTTTGTGGGCGGCGCGGTGGGCGGCATTCCGCTACAGGTAAAGGACGGCGAATCCGGGTATCTGGTCAAGACCGTGGAGGAATGCGCCGCCCGCTGCCTGGAGATCCTCCAGAATCCAGAGCTCGGCCGATCGTTGGGGCGCACTGGCAAGGAGTACATCCGGCAGCATTTCCTCTCCCCGCGCTACCTGCGCGACTATCTGCGTCTCTTCATGCACCTATCGTCCAACGGCAGATGAGCGATCAGCGCACCGCCGCGGCACCGCTGATCCTGGTGTCCAACCGCGGGCCCGTCACGTTCGACCCCGGCGACGAAGTGCGACGCGGCAGCGGCGGCCTGGTCACGGCGCTGACTGGGTTGGCCTCCCATCGCGACGCGGTCTGGATCGCATCGGCGATGACAGACGAGGACGTCGAGATGGCCGCAGCTCACGGCGACCGCCCGTTCACCGTGCGCTCCCCCGACGGCGGCGAGTACCGCATTCGCCTCGTGGCCTCCGACGCCGAGGCCTACGAGCTCTTCTACAGCGTCGTGGCCAACCCCATGCTGTGGTTCATCCAGCACTACCTGTGGGACCTTTCCAACGCCCCCGACATCCGGCGCGAGGAGATGGACGCCTTCGACCACGGCTACCGAGTGGTCAACGAGGACCTTGCGCGCGCCGTCGTGGACGAGCTCGAGGGCCTCGATGCTCCGGTCGTGATGGTCCACGACTATCACCTCTACCTCGTGCCTGCGTTTGTGCGCCGGGCACGACCCGACGTCTTCCTTCATCACTTCATTCACATCCCCTGGACACAGTCCGATTCGTGGCGCGTGCTGCCAAAGCGCCTGCGCGAGGAGATCTACAGCGGCATCCTCGCGAACGACATCGTTGGCTTTCATACCCGCTCTTACCGTGACAACTTCTTGCAGTGTTGCCGGGATCTGATGGGCTACGAGATCGACTTCGTCGAGGGTGTCGTGCACTGCGATGGGCGCAATGTGTGGGTTCGCTCCTACCCGCTGCCGATCGACTACGAGGCCACGCGGGCATTGGCCCGGCGCGAGCGGGTGGCGGAGTTCGAGAAGGAGCTCGGGCAACGGCGGCGCGAGCACCTGATCTTGCGGGTCGATCGCGCGGATCTGTCAAAGAACGTGCTGCGTGGCTTCACCGCGTTCGACATCTTCCTCGAGCAGCATCCCGAGTTTCGCGAGCGCATCACGTTTGTGGCGCAGCTGATGCCGTCGCGCACGGACGTGCCGGAGTATGCGGAGTACCTCGACCGCATCGAGGCGCTGGTCGCGGTCGTCAACCACCGCCACGGGACGCCCGACTGGATGCCGATCCAGCTCAAGCTGCGCGACGACCTCGACGAGGCCGTCGCCGCCTACAAGCACTACGACGTGCTGCTCGTCAACGCGATGTTCGACGGCATGAACCTGGTGGCCAAGGAGGGCCCGCTGATCAACGAGCACGACGGCGTGTCGATCTTGTCGGAGAACACGGGTGCCCACGAGGAGCTCGGGGAGTTCGCGCTCTCGGTCAACCCGTTCGACGTCCAGGAGCTGGCCGACGCGATCAACTCCGCTTTGACGCTCGCGCCGGAGAATCGCGCACGCCGCTCCGAGGGGCTCAAGCGGATCGTCACGCGACGCGATCCGGGGGACTGGATCGATGAGCAGGTGGCGGACATCGGGCGCAAGCGCGAAGCCGATCGGGAGGCCGCGACGGCTGGGTAGTGGGGGGCGGGGCGGGGCGGGGCGGGGTTGCCAGG
>QHBW01000032.1 GCA_003244205.1 Solirubrobacterales bacterium
AGCTCCGGTGGGGGTCACTCCAGATACGCCGGTATCCGTAGCGAATGCGAGCGCTCGCGATGTCCTTGATGCGCACGCGCAGCGTCTCGTTGAGCGCTTTCAATCTGGCACGATAGTGCATGGACGAGCGGCAGAAGCGCAACGCCAAACAAGCACGGCGTTGGCTCACCCGATAGCGCTCTTTGAGATGGCCGACCAAGATGCGCCGCCTTGACTACTTTTTTGAGAGCACATCCTGCACATGGTTTTGTCCAAGGTGAGATCTGCGACCAGACGTTTGAGCCGCACGCTCTCTTCGCGTAATTGGCTCAGCTCGCGGATCTCGGGCGTGCCAAGGTTACCGAAGCGCTTTTTCCAAAGATGAACCGTGTTCTCGTGGACGCCGACCTTGCGAGCCATTTCGCTTGCAGCGATGGCGGCTTCGACTTGGCGCAAGGCAGCAGCGATCTGCTCGGGGGTGTGACGGCGACGCGCATGGCGGACCCTCCATCATGCGGCCCATTTGCGAGCCGCTGAATGTGATCCCATTGGTCTAAGAATCGGGGAGCCGCGCACACAAACTAGCCGACGAGATCGCCTTTTTGGCGCTTCGTCTGTGGGATCGAGGCTGGGTAAGGTCGCTGTAACCTAATTGTATCCTAATTGGCCCGCAAATGAGCGCAATAAGGCGAAACTCGGCGTGCGTGGCAAAATGCGAAAGGCTTATGGCTCAACGATTTGCGGTGATTCGGAGGGGATGAGTTGTGCCGCGGTTCTAACTGGGGGGCAGGAGATCGCTGGTTCAAATCCAGTCGGCCCGACCAAGCGAAAGGCCCCGCCCTGTATAGGTTTGCGGGGCTTTTTACTTTCAACAATCCACTGGTCTAGTTTGTCCGCCGCCTTCCGTTGCATGGTGGGGAGGACATGGCTGCAATGTGTTTAGGGTGATCGCCACGTTTGCGTGGCCCAGCATAATGATAAAGGTTGAGGTGACGTGAGACTATGAACCTCCGAGGGAGCGGAATGTTGCAGCACGGAAAACTGTTGTTTCGACTGACCTTAACGCTTGGCGCCCTGCTCCTGCTTCAAAGCTGCGCAAGCACGCTGCACGAAAGTACTGCCAGCGCTGCGGCTAGCTCTAAGAGTACAGGCGGCCCCGTTCCGCTGAGCTGTGATAGCGCACGGTTCAGCGATGGACATGTGGCGATCATGCCGGACGACGTGCTAAAGAGAATTGCGCGAGGCCAGGGCCTGCCGCCCTCGTACCTCGCCGCCGGCCGAGTTCCTCGGGACTTCTGCAAGCCGAAGAATGGTGTTTGGCATTGGCCCAAATCCGGGCATCCGTTCTATGATGCTAACGCCAAGAACTACGCTGTGGAGCATCTGTCGCCCCAGGAGATTCGCACAATCGAAAAAATAAAGCGACAGGTACCCCCAGGCGAACGAGATCTTGTGAAATGGATGGTCTGGCCCGGCTACTACCATCTTTTGTGTTCCAACTTAAGCCCTACAAGAACGACTGGTTTTGGGGTTTTGCCCCCTACTACGCGTTGAACTATGGTTATGACCCGTCCCCATCTGTCCTTATCAATGCGGAAACCGGCGAACCCTGGGCGGCTCCTCCTCCCTAGTCAGCGCTGATTCGGATAGAAGAGTCTGAAGATGCGACGCTTGAGCACGTCCTCTTGGAACGTATCGGTGTTGCTGAGCATGACGATGTCGAAACCGTCGTCAGGAAACGTTGCGTTCTCTCCGGCGAAGCCGGTCCACTCGCCTTCATGCACGATCTCGCGGTGACCGTTGACGCGATCAAGTCCAAAGCCGAAGCCGTAGCCGTACGGCCAGTCGGCTCGATGATGCGAGGGCGTGAACATCATACTCAGCGTTTCCGGCTTGACGATGTGGCCGCCGTCCAGGGCTGTATCCCACTTCACGAGGTCGAGCACCGTCGTGTTGACAGCGCCGTCCGGGAAGTCAAGTTCCGCCGCTGAGTCGTCCTTGGTATTGACCGGTTTGGCGCGCCCTTTGACCACTGTATAACCTGTCGCACCGTCGCGCATATCGAGAGGTGTTGTGCCGACTGATGTGGCTGTGAGCCCAAACGGCCGGAAGATGCGTTGCCGCACGAAATCATCGAACGGCATTGCGCTTGCCTTTTGCACGACAACGCCCAGCAAGATATAGTTGCTGTTGCTGTAGCGATACATGCTGCCGGGCTTGAAGGTCAGCCGGCTGCCTCGAATAGCGGCGAGCGCTTTTGGCATGGTCAGCGTGCTGTTGTTGAGGATGGTCAAATAGTCTGCAACGCCGGACGTGTGGTTGAGCAGCTGGCGCAACGTCACGAGACGGCCACAAGGAAGACCCGGCACATAATCCCCGACCGGATCATCAACGCGCAGTTTGCCGTCCTCTTGCAGCAGCATCACCGCGGTTGCCGTGAACTGCTTCGTGATCGAGCCGACGTTGTAGACCGTGTGCGCCGTCGCGGGCTTGCGCTCTGCGACGTTGCGATAACCGTAACCCTGCGCGTAGATGATTGTGCCGTTTCGCGCGATGGCAAGGGAGAATCCCGCCAGGTGCTGCGCTTTCATGGCCTCATGCGCCAGCGCATCGATCTGAGGTCGCAGGGATGAGTCAAAAGGCTTTGGACCAGATGGCTCGGCGGCGACAGCCGGCCTTGTGCCTTGAGCGCCAACGGTCACTGCAAGGCAGATAAGGCATGACATGGTGAGCCACATGATAAAATGACCGATGCACTGCACCGGAGTCGTTGAATGGGCAACCGCCCCGCGCCACGCCATGGCGGTCTCGCATTCTTGCCGGGCGCCGCACCGCCCTATCGAAGGCAACCCGAACCGGACGGCAGGGCGCTGCATCGCCCGCGCGCTAATCTGCCTCGTGGAAGCGATGATCACCCGCCGAGCAGATGGGAACGGGGATTTCTTTGAGTGAGCTACGGACGGATCGCTCGATGCTCGGACGAAAAACATTTCTCTTGAGCACCGGCGCAATCGTCGGTTCGGCCATCGCCATGCACGGCTCTGGAGCGGCGTTAGCCGCGAACGGTGAAGGACAAATGCAGGCATCGGATGTGCTCGCCGCGCTTAAAGCCGGCAATCACCGCTATGCTACCGACCATTCTACCAACTGTAACAACAACTTCGACCGGCGCGCTGAGGTGAGCGAGGCACAGCAGCCCCATGCCATCGTGTTGGGGTGTTCCGATTCCCGCGTTCCGCCGGAAGTCGTCTTCGACCAGCGCCTGGGAGACATGTTCACCATCCGCATCGCGGGCAACATCGCCGATGCCCCCGCCATCGGAAGCATCGAATACGCGGTCGCTCATTTCTCTTCGCCGTTGCTCGTCGTGCTCGGCCATCAGAATTGCGGCGCGGTGAAAGCGACCATCGAAGCGATCGAAAAGCATCAATCCCTTCCCGGCAACATCGCGTCGATAGTCGCGGCCATCCGGCCCGCGGTCGAGCCGCTAATCGGCAAGCCGGGGGACGTGCTCGACCTTGCCATACACGCCAACATTCGCGCCGTCATTCAGCATCTGAAAGCCTCGTCGACAATACTGACGGACGCAGTGAAGTCGGACAAGCTGCGCATCGTCGGCGGATATTATCGCTTGAGCGACGGCGTGGTCGAGATCCCGACGGCTTAGCTTCCGTTCAAAGCGACGGCAACGGCGGCTGATCGAGCACGTCGTACACCACCATGTCGCCCAGGAGCCTCGCGCACGGTGTGATTGGATGCGGCACCCGGCGGCCGCTATGGAATAAATCCAAAACCTCAACCCCGCGTGCTAAGACGGCGGCATCGGCGATGAGACGCCGATGGCAGCGCCACCAAAGACTCTCCGAGCACATGATCGCCGAAGGCGCAGTGGATGCTCGATCGAGCACCTCGTCGAGCGCCACCCAAAACTCGGCGGTCTGCATATAGTCGGCATAGCCGCGAAAGGCCGGATGACGCAGCCCGATGTTGGGTGAATCCGGTTTCGGCCGGCGAAAGCCGCCCAGCCTGGGCTCCCACGCATAGGTGAGCCCCGCCTCGTTGGTCCACTGTTCCATCGCCTCGCGCTCAAACTGCGGGTTGTGCCTGCTTTTCGGAACGGTACGCACGTCGACGATAGACGCAACGTCGGCAGCGCGCACGAGGTCGACAAACGCGGCGATCGCGAGCGTCCCGTGACCCAGAGTCAACAGGCGCATGGTTGTACGACTGGAGTGCCCTGCATTGCAGGGTCGTTTTCGACTGCGGACCAGGTTCCTCGGTCTGCGCTCTGTGCCGCAGCTGAACCGCAAGGCGCGGACCTGAGGATATCAGAACAGCCTCAAACGACGTATCCCGATGACGCCGCCGCGCCGTGACCTGCACTGTGCGAATACGTTCATAGGGTTTGTTTCGTGCCGCGTTTCAAAGAAAGATCGAGGATCAAATGACTCATCCCTTGGGCGTTTCTCGCGCATGGACATCTGTCATCGCGAGTGTTATCGCGTTGAGCGTGCTTGCTCTGACGGCCATTCCGGCCGGCGCGACTGCAGTCACACAATCCAAAGGAATCGCACAAAAAGGCAGACCCGCAGCGGCGGTGCAGCATCTGGGCGGCGTCAACAGCGCGCAGCGCCATGAGTTCAGCGTCATTCTCAAGACCAAAACCCGTGCCGACGCTGAGCTTGTGGCTGCATACTTCAAACGGTTTGGTATGCTCGCGCGCATTGCGTCGAACAACCGGTCTCTCCACGTGACCGGAACGTTCGGCTCAAGCGCGGCGGCGGCGAACGTCCGCTTCGAACGTGTGAAGATAGGCTCGGAAAGCTTCACGCGAACGACAAGTTCCCCTCAGTTCCCCCCTCAGATCGGCAGCCGCATTGCGGCGACGTCGATCAGCCCGGGCGTCAGGATGCGGTCGCTCGCCGTCCGTCCGCAGTTTCTTGTGGCGGGTCCTCAGACCGGATACGGGCCCGGCGACTTCGCGAGGATCTATGATATCCTGCCCGTCTATGCCTCAGGCATCAACGGCCGCGGTACGACCGTGGACATCGCCGCTTGCAACAACATCGATCCCAAGGATATCCGCTTCTTCGAAGATTTCTACGGGTTGCCCCACACCATCGTACACGTGATTCACGTCGATGGCACCACAGATCAGTTCGGCAACGTGCCGCCGTCAGATCTGGAACCGACCAACGATGTGGAGCGGGTCATCGCAACGGCCCCGGGCGCCACGGTGAATCTGTACGTTGTGCCTGATTGCTTTACGTCGCAGTTCGTCGACATGTTCGAACAGATCGCAGACGACGGACATGCTGTCTCGATGAGCGTCTCGTATGGCCTTCCCGAGGCAGATTACGCGGTTTTCGGAATTGCTGAGGACCTCTTCGGGCAGAGCAAGGCTTTGGAAGAAATCCAAGACGAGAATATCACGTCGTTTGCTGCTTCGGGCGATAACGGCTCGTGGGGCGATTCTCTTGCCACGGGTCTTGTGAACATCCTCGACGTCTCCTACCCAGCGTCCGATCCGACGGTCCTCTCCGTCGGCGGCACGACGGTCGAACAAACGTTGCTGGGCACGCGGCTCTTCGAGTACGCCTGGGGCGGAAGCGGCGGCGGATACAGCGGCATCTTCCCCATACCGCCGTGGCAGTCCCACACTCCCGGCGTGGCATCAGGCCTGTTCAAAAACGTGCCGGACGTCGCGTTTGATGCCGATCCCAATACGGGGGCGGCGGTGGCGTGGATCGTCTCCTTGCCGCCGCCCATTTTCCCGGTCGGCGGCACGAGCATCTCCTCTCCCACGTGGGCGGCGATCCTTGCGCTTGTAAATCAGAATCGCCGCTCCCGTCATAGCACCGATCTGACGAACGTGCCCCGAGCGCTCTACGCTCTGCAAGGAACATCCGCATACTACGACATCACCGTGGGTGCCAACGGCTACTTCCGCGCGAAGCCCGGTTACGACAATGTCACGGGATTAGGCGTGCCCAATGTCGCCAAGTTGGTGAAGGCTTTGCAGTAGCAACGTTCATCGCAGCAGGTTCACAACTCAGGGACGGCGTCACGGCCGTCCCTGCCTTTTCTTGATCCCGAAAGCCGGTGAACTAGTACGGCGTGGGGCTGACGAGCGGACCTGTTGTCGCTTCTACGGGCGGAGGAACGCGCGAATGCTGCGCGCCCTGGAAGGGCGTCTCGACGCCGCCCAAGGTGATGATCCCGAACATATCGGCAATGCCGTCGATGACGGCGTCGATCGAACCGGCAACGGCATCAGGCTTATCTGCTCGTTTCAAATCCAACTTCAAGTGAGAGCCGTCGCGCGTTCCCGTGAGGTTGAACAGCGTCTTCCTGTCGAATTGCCACGTGCCGGTGATTTTTGTGCCGACATTGACCAGCTTCATAGAGGAATACGTGATGTTGTCGCGCGTCTGCATGATCACTTGCCACGTGCCGTTCGCGACCTGTTCGACGGGCATGTAGGGCGTGGGCGGATTGGTCGGCGACGGAGAAGGCGAGGGCGCAGGTTTCGCAAGCGAGCGAGAATGCCCGGCGGGGACCGTCCAAAGGCCCACCATAAGCGCAGCCACGGTCAACATGCGAAAGAAAGTCGGCATACAGTTGGGTGTCCCCTGAAGTTCAGACCATGCAACGGTCGAGGCGCGGCACGACCGTTCTCATAACGAATGCCACGGGCGCGAAGTTACTTACGACCCAAAGGCCAGCGCGCCCTTGCGCGTAAAGGTAGACGTCCAGTGCCTACTCATGCTTATACGATCTACACGGATGGGGGCTCTCGCGGGAACCCGGGGCCGGCGGCCGCGGGCGGAGTCATCGTGGGAGCCGACGGCAGCCTGCTGGCGGAGCTCGGAGAGTATCTGGGTGTCGCGACCAACAACGTGGCGGAGTACCGAGCCCTCATACTGATGCTTCAAAAGGCGCGCGAGCTCGGTTGTGACCCGATCGAGGTGCGCATGGATTCCGAACTTGTCGTTCGGCAGCTCAACGGCTCCTACCGCGTCAAGGATGCCAAGATGATCCCGCTGCACGCGCAAGCGACGCGCTTGCTGCGCGGCTTCTCCGCGTCACACATCCGCCACGTGACGCGGAATGAGAACAAGCGAGCCGATGAGATTGTCAATGCAACGTTAGACGCTCAAGGGAGCTTGCCATGAGAGAACTCAAGGGACCCAACGGCTGGGTCGTCGCGCGCGTCGATTCTTCAGGCTACGTGACGCTCGGCAACGAACCGGGTCCTGTGGTCGGCAAGGCGACGAACGGCGGCGAGGTGTATGACGACGACGGCGGCACAAATCAGGTCGGCCACGTCGACCTCGAAGGCAATATCTTCGACATGCGTTACCAAGAGCTCGGCAGAGTTGACGGCTGGGGTCGCGTGTACGACAAGTCGGGCATGCTGATCGGCAACGTCGAGAAACCGGTCGATGCAGGCGTCTTGATGCTGCTGGTCGCTCCACCCGAGCCTGCGCGATCCGACAGTGCGGGTGATTCCGGTCAGAGCGGCTCGCTCATGAATGACGCGCTGGAACTTGCCGAAGACCACCGCTTCCCCGGGGTCAGAAGAGATTTCAAACCGCTGACGGAGAGCGATCTCTACATCGAGCGGTTGCCGCCCAAAACCGAGCGCGAGAACTTCTAAAACTTCCTGCGCCGTCGCGAACCACCGCTCTGGGCGCATGAGGAGACATGCGCGGAATCCACGTACACGCCGCAGCCTAGGATGGGTGCAAATCCGGAACGAACGCAACGCGGCATGCCAAATGCCCCGCGTGCGGCTTCCGTACTTATCTCAAGCGACATGGAAGGGTGCGCAACTCTCGTGCACTGGGATGAAGTGCGCCCCGGCAGTGCGCCTGAGTACGTGCGCGCCCGCCGCATCCTGACCGACGAGGTCAACGCGGCCGCCGCAGGCGCGTTCGCAGCCGGCGCAAACCGCGTCGTGGTGAACGATTCCCACTCCACGATGCGCAATATCGACCTTGAGCGGGCAGACCCGCGCGTCGAGGTGATCAGCGGTCACTTCAAGCCCCACTACATGCTGCAGGGAATCGCGCAAGGCTTTGCAGCCGCATACTTCATCGGCTATCATGGTGGCATCGGCAGCCAAGACGCCGTCATGGGGCACACCTACAGCCCCCACGCGATCTTCGAGTGCCGTCTCAACGGTGAGGTCGCAAGCGAATTGACGCTGAACGCGGCGCTTGCCGGCCACTTCGCGGTTCCGGTCGTGCTGGTCTCGGGGGATGCGACGACCGTCGCAGAATCCAAGCGCAACCTTCCGTGGGCTCAGACGGTAGAGACCAAGAGAAGTCTGAGCTACTACTCGGCGGACTGTGCATCGCCGCAACGCGTCAGCGAAGCGGTGCGCGCTGCGGCAGCAACGGCCCTTGAACGCATAGGGGAAGCGAAGCTGTTCTCCGCGAGCGTCCCGGTGAGGCTTGAGATCGATACTTTAAAGACCTACCACTCCGACGCCATCGCCTGGATGCCTGGTTTTTCTCGCCCCGGGCCGCGTACGGTATCCTTCACCGGCACGGACATGTTGCAGGCATACCGCGCCCTCATGGCCGCGATCTACGTCGCGACGGCGGCCTAGCCTTGAGCGAGAGCGGGCGCTCGTGGCTCGTCATCGCGACCTGCTTGGCGTTGGCCATCGCGGGTTATCTGTTCTTCCTCAAACCGTACATGCGAGATGCGTCGAAGATCGACGAGGTCTTGAATGCGCGCAGCACGTGGGAGGTGAGCATGCAGGCCTACCTGCTGCACGGACCGATCGCGTCTGAGACGTACCGCATCAGCAACAACAACGGTGCAGTGAAGTTCTTCTTCTCCGCTACGGATCGAGACGGAACGCTGACCAAGCAGTTCGACGTGCCGCTCAGCGGGCCGAGTGGCACCTTCTTGTTCGAGCAGCTGCGCGCGGACGGCATCTGGGAACTTGATGACAAGGCGATGTTGCCGGAACCGCGCGAAGAGTATGTCGTCGAGGTCGCTCAGACGCTCGGCAACGAAGGGGGAAGCCGTGCGTTCGGCTTCTCCGACCCGCATTATTGGGCCACCACCAAGTCGGAAGAATTCCAGCTGCGCATGCCGGCCAAATCGATGAAGAAGCTCAACGTCTCCAGAGTGGGATCGTCGGGGCGTACGCTGCGAGACCCGCGCTACCTCAAGGTTGTCAGCGAGATCAAAGGGTTTGGTCCGCAAAGCGTTTTGCAAGCCGAAGAGCTGATCCGCTCGGAGCTTTCAGCGCCTCGCAAACGCCCGCCGGCAACGCCCAAGAGCAGCAGCGGCGGCGAGTGAGCCGTCGGGCCTTCGCATCACCAGCGGACCGCGAGGAGCTGCGCAAGAAGCGGCTGCGCTTGGCGGTCATCGCGGTCATCGGAGCCGCCGTCATCTTCACCGCGTTGTGGTACACGCTGGAGAACCCGTTCAGCCAGACGTTCGGCACGACGGTGACCCAAGTCCCATTGCAGCAAAAGGTGGTTGCGTTGACGTTCGACGACGGCCCCAACCCGCCGTACACGGATCGCATCGTCGAGTACTTGCACAGCCAGCACGTCGTCGCAACCTTCTTCGTCGTAGGGATGGCCGTCGCTGCGCACCCGGACATCGTCCGCAAAGAAGTGGCGTATGACGACGCGCTCGGCAATCATACGTGGGATCACGCCCATCTCGTTTTGGAGCGCTCGGCGCACATAGAACGTGAGATCGCGCAGACCGACGCGATCATCTTCCGCACCACCGGGGTGCATTCGCGGATCTTTCGCCCGCCGTTCGGAGCTCGCGACTTCGCAGTGTTGAAGGTCGCGCATCGCATGGGCTACACCGTCGTCATGTGGTCGGTGCCCTTGCCTGGCGACTGGAAACATCCCGCTCCAGCCTTGATCAGCCGGCGCGTGCTCAAGTATGTGAGCGACGGATCCATCATCGTCTTGCACGACGGCAACCGGGGCCGCGGCGGAAACCGCGAGAGCACCGTGGCGGCCACGCAGCTCATCGTCACCGCCTTGAAGCACGACGGCTATCGCTTCGTCACGGTGCCCGAACTGTTGGCGATGGGTTACGGAAAGGGCAAGAGGCAGCCGCTTGGGGAGCCGTATGAATAGCGTTGAACCGCGGGCGATGGGTTTCGAGGCGAAAGAACCGCTAGGCGCCGGCCGGCGCGAGCGCGCGTTCATCCTCCTGCGGGATTGCCGGCTCTTCGATGCGATCGCATAGCTGCCGGAAATTGCAGCTGCGGCACAAGACCCGGTTCTCGGTCATCGGAAAGCGCGCGATGTCCCCGGCCTCGTTGGCAACCGCATCGGTGAGCCTGCTCGAGACATCCGCGACGTAGGTCGCGATCTCTCGGCGCGCCTCTTCCATTCCTTCGGCGATGTTCGCGATCGTCTCATGGCCGCCGGCCGTGACATACACCAGATGTGCGGTCATGCGCTCGAGGGGTTGACCAAATTTCTCCTGCACGAACAAGCCGTAGATGGCAAGCTGCGCCAGATCGGGCTTGAATGGCTTGCCGGTCTTCCAGTCGATGATGTGAAGACCGCCGCGCTCGTCCTCGACCACGAGGTCCGGCGAGGCGTACAAGACCAGACCGTTCAGGCTCACTCGTCCGTCCGCGACATCTTTTGGGTCGATGAAGCGCAGGCGCTCCTTGGGCACGGCGAACACGCGCCGTCCGAAGCCGCTGTGGGCCAGCCCCGTTGCGCACGTGCGCAGGGCGGCAATCGCTTCGGCCTGCATCTGCTCGCTCACGCCGCTCTGATAATAGTCCTCGAACAGGATGGCATACCGCTTGACGTCGGCATGGCGTTGCCAGTCCGCATTGCGAGATTCGCGCAAGCGCTTGAGGAGGCGGCGCTCCATGTCGTCTGCCAACTGACCGGCGGGAACCCCAGCCGCTCGCTCGCTGCGACGCCGCAGAATCTCACTCAGCTCTTCGTGAAAGGTCTCACCCACGAGCATCGCCAGGTTCTTCATCTGCTTGAGGCGGTAGGCGAGCGCAGCCTGATCGGGAGCATCCTCGCGCCAGCCGTTCCACGATCCGTAATACTGCCAGTACAACTGCCGCGGACAGCGATAGAACACGCGATGCCGGGACCAAGAAAAGGCGAATTCGTTCGTCAGATCAGGCATGGACGAGCGCCAAGAGGTCGATCACATCCTGTCAGCCGCGTCCAAAAAACGGCACAGCGATATCGGAGTTGCGAAAGAAGAAGTAACCGCAGTTCCCGGCTTGCGACAAGGCCGCCGTCACCGGGATCAGCAAGACGTCAGCCTGCAAGAGGTCCGCTGCTTCTGCGACCGGCACGAAGCGCGCCTCGCGCACCGCGGCGTCGGCGGGCCGTGGCGCCGCGTCGTCCCGAGCCTGGACGTGGAAGGTGAAGTTGACCACGTGCAGATCTGCCTGGTCGTCGAGCGATTCGCTGACATACGCGAGCTGCCCGACCCGCACGTGCAGCGACGTCTCTTCTAAGAACTCTCGTGCCACCGCCTCGGCGATGGTCTCGTCGGGCTGCTGACGCCCGCCTGGCAAAGTCCACAGCGCCTGGGCTTCGCCCGGGTAATCCGACTGAACGAGCAACAGCGTGTCCGCCCTGCGCAAGATCCCCGTGCACAGGTGGATGGTGGCTGCGAGCCCCGATTTAGCCGTCCTTGTTCTCGCGGGCGGCGGAATCGCCCGGTTCCTGCGCCGGCGTCTTGGCGCCGCCCTCTCCCTCGTCTTCGCCCATGCCCGGCCGCTCTTCGTACCCGGGCGCTACATGACGGCTGCCCGGTGCTCGGGGCTTGGGCTCCCGGGAGCGCTCCGGCGTCGGTTTTTCGCGCTCCGCTTCCGTACGGTTGCGCTCGTCCTGCGGGTCTTGACTGCCTGAAGTGCGTTCCTGTTCCATCTCATCTCCTCATGGGATGCGGTGCCGGCAGATTGAACTGACCTTCGATCAGCGGTGGAAGGCGCGCAGTGAGGGCTTGAGCACCATCAGCGCGACCGCCACCAGCGGCGTCACCAAAGCGATGATGCCCGCGACGTTCCAACGCGCGGAAAGCCGTTCGTACTCATCCCAATCCAAAGCTCCCGCGGCGACGCCCTCGCGAGCGACCGAAAGCAACGACCGCTGAGTTCTTGAAATCGGTCCGAACGCTATCCCCGCGATGACGAACATGATGAGCGCCCACAGGATCCATCCCGTGCCGAGGACAGGCATGTGGCCGATGGCAGCGGTTCCGAATCCCGCGATGAGCAGCAGGATGACGGCCGGCACGGTGAACCAGCGGTCGGCCTCGATAATGCCGGCCATCGTGTGTGCGATGATGCGCGCATCGCGCGTGCGGTCGGCCAGGGCCTTCCACAAAATCCCGACGGTGATGTTGCCGACGAACATGATGACCGCAAAGACGTGGATGAGCTTGAGAACGAGATACATGAGCCTCGTCAGCGCCAAAAAGTCGGCTCGATCAGCGCAACCGGTATCGTGCCGTATGACAGCAAGCGGTCGTGGAACGAGCGCAGGTCGAATGCATGGTTCAGGCGCGATTTCTCCCGCTCGCGCAATTGCATGATCTGATGCTTGCCGACCAGGTACGACATGGGCTGCGTCGGTGACTGCGTGTAGCGGCGCACTTCGCCGACGGCATTGGGCCGTTCCAGATGCGCCTCGTTGACCAGCATGTCCACCGCCTGCTCGAATGTCATGGCGCCGGTGCTCAATTTGACGTCGATGACCACGCGACAGGCGCGCCACATCTGGTCTTTCAACTGGAACAAGCGCACGCGGGCGTCGTCGGTGAGACCTTCGTCAAGCATGAGCTGCTCGCAATACAGCGCCCAGCCTTCGCAAAACACGGTGTTGGACAACACCTTTCGGACGGGCGACTCGACACCGTTGGAAAGCACGAGCTGCAGGTGGTGGCCCGGGTAGCCCTCGTGGACGTTGGTCAAGAGCATGCCGAAACGATTGTGACCGAGCATCTGCTCGCGACGCTCGGCTAGCGGAAGATCTTGGTTGACCGGCGTGACGTAGTACAGGCCTTCTTGGCGCGCGTCGAATGCGCCGGCCGGCATGTACGCCGCATACGGAATGGTCGGCCGCATGAACGTCGGCGTCTCGACGACTTGGAGAGATTCGCCCTTCGGTATCGACACGAGCCCGCGATCCACCACGAACTGGCGCGTATCGGCGACGCCGCGGCGGTAGTGCTCCATCAGCGAGTCTTCGGGCGGCAGCTCGCGGCTGAATGTCTCCACGAGTTGCGCCCAACTGCGGCCCGGCTCGATGCGTTCGGCGGTTTCGATCAGCTGCGCTTGCGTCTGCGCCATTGCCTGTTCGCCGAAGGCCAGCAACGCGGCGCAATCCATGTCCAACAGATGTTCGCGGCGCAGCTTGAAATCGAAGAGCTCCCGCCCGATGGCGAACGGCATCCCGTTGCGGTGGGCGTGCTCCTCGCTTAAGAATGACCGGTACTCCTCACAGGCTGCGAGCGCCGCGTCGAGCGCCGAGCGCAAGCGCGGATGCTCGTCGCTGACGGCGCCCACCGTGTCGTGCAGAAATGCGGCCGCGCCTGCCGTCTCCTCAAGGGCGATGTCAGTCCAGATCTTGGGTGAGCGCTCGAGGTTGCGGCGCGCGGCAGCGAAGACGTCCGGCACTTGTTTGAGCCGCGACTCGAGCGCGGGCAAGCGATCGGCAAGCGGGGCGTAGTCGCGAGCGAGCAGCGAGTAGACGCCGGACATCGCGATGTTGGGATAGAGCGAGGGGTCGTGCTTGTGAGGCTCGAGCTCGTCTGTCTCACGCACCTGCACTTCAAAGCGCGAGCACAGCATATGCCAATCGATGCGCTCTTGCGGCGGGAGCTGTTCAGGCTCCCATCGCCGTAGATCGGCGGCATGCTTTTTGGCGGCGGTTTGCCTATGGCTGAAGCCTTCCTCGGAAACGTCGGGCATGTCGGCATCGTACCGGTGCACGCCGGCCCAGGTGGCGGTGATGGGGTCGTCTTTGAGGATGTCATCGACGACCGATTTGGCCTGTGTCGCAAAGTCACGTTCCATGATGCGGGCCTTCAAAAAGTGAGCATCGGCCCCTTGTCATCGAACGTGTGTTCGATTATACTGGCACTCCACTCCTCTCCAAAGGCCGGCCATGATGACATCCGCCCAGCAGAAGTCTCGCTCGACGCTCCTTCGGGGTCTCCTGGAAAGCCGGTGGCATGGCCCTTGCGCGCATGGGCCCATCACATCGACCTCGGGTTGGCCGACCGGCATCCCGGCTCTGGATCACGCGCTTGCACCCGCGGGGTTTCCTCAGGGCCGTTTGATCGAGATTTTCGGAGAGCGCTCGTGCGGCAAGACCACGGTCGCATATGCCTTGTTGGCCACTTGCACCGCCGCAGAGCGCGTCTGCGCCTATGTGGATCCGGAGCATGGCTTTTTCGCGCCAGCTGCGCGCCGCGCCGGCATTGCGCTCGAGCAGATCATCGTGGTGCGGCCGCGCGACCCGGCTGCCCTGCGCCGCTCGGCTGATGCGCTCGTGCGCAGCGGCGCGTGCGCGGTGGTGGTGCTCGACGGCCGCAGCGTCAGCGAGCTGCAGACGCATCACTGCGCCCGATTGATAGCACAAGCCGAAAAGACGGGCACGACGCTGGTCGCGCTTTCGCGCGGCGAAAATTCCGCGCTCGCCTCTTTTGCGACGCTGCGCTTATGGATGCGCGGCTTGTGCGCCCTCTGGCAACCAGGCGCCGACGGCGGCGACAGGCTGTCCGGTTATGGCATCGACGTGGAGATCGTCAAAGCGCGCAGCGCAGCGGCGGGCAAATGCGTTTCGTTTGCTTCACCGCTGAGTGACGTCGCGGGCACGTGGCCGCTTGCGGATTCCAACGATGCGCCGTCCGCTGCCGTCAGCGCGGCGGCATCGAACGTCGTTTTGACTGCGGTCGCAGCCGGATCGTAAGCGCAATGCGTCAGCGGATAGCGTGTCTCTTGATCCCGCGTTTTGCAACCGCTGTCTGCGCGCTGGCGCAACCCGCGCTTGCCGGCCGCCCCTTTGCGGTCGCCGAGGGCTCGTCACATCGCAGCATCATCGCCGCCAACGAACGAGCGCGCGGCGTCTGCGCGGGCATGACCGCAAAGCAGGCGTGCTGCGCATGCCCCGACTTGACCGTCGTCACGCACGATGAAGCGGCTGAACGAAAGGCGTCGCACGCATTGCTCGACGCTTTGGAAAGCTGCAGCCCGCAGGTCGAAGGCGCTGAGCCCGGGACATATTTTTTCTCCGCTCGCGGATTGCCGCGAGGCGAGCGCGACGCGCTGGCTGCCGCTTCCGACCTTGCATCAGCGCTCGGCTTTGCGGCTCACACCGCCGTCGCCGACGACAGATTCACCGCGCGCTGCGCCGCGCTCACCAGAGGCAGCTGCAGCATCGCGCCCGCACAGGGAAGCTATATCGTGCCGGCAGGCGGCAGCGCTGGCTTTCTCGCGCCGCTCCCTATGACGGTGCTGCCGCTGGCAGCGGGCGACGGGCAGCGCTTCGAGCTTTTGGGCTTGCGCACGCTGGGGCAGATCGCCGCGTTGCCGCAGGCGCCCTTGGCGGCGCGTTTCGGCGAGCGCGCGCGCGTGTACGCCGCCTTGGCCGCCGGCAAAGACGAAACGCCCTTGCGACCGCGCCATGCGGTGACGGTGCATGAAGATCGTTTCGCCTTTGACGGAGCGGTCGTCATGTTGGAGCCGTTGCTGTTCGCATTGCGCGGCTGCATCACAAACGTCGCGGCGCGGCTCGCCGGTGCAGCGCAAGTTTGCGATCGCGTCACCATCCAGCTGCTGTTCGACGCACCATCCGGCGCTGCGGAAGGCGGGGCACAGCGTGGCGATGCTGGTCTTCACATCCCGGTTTCGTTGGCCGAACCCACCGCATGCGCCAGCACGATGTTCGAGCTGGCGCGCATCGCGCTCGAATCGCGAAACGATTTGCGGCCGGTCGAAGCGGTTGTCGTCCACGCGGTTCCTGCAGGCGAACCCGCACCGCAGCCCGCGCTGTTCGAGCGCTCGGGCCGCTCGCAGCGCGCGGCGTTGGCCGCCACACTGGCGCGCCTGCATGCAGCCCTCGATCCAGCCGATGTCGTCACCGTGCAGCCGCAGCTCGCTGCTTCACGGCTGCCGGAGCGGATGCAGCGCGCCACGCCCATCGATTCGCCGCGCCAGTTCGAACGACAACCCAACAACAACAAGAACAAGAAGAAGAAGAAGAAGGCCGAAGCTGACGCAGGCTCTCCATTCGATGCGCGCTCGGTTGGCGGAGCCGTAGCCGCCCGCGGCGCCGCAGCGCTGCGGCTGCTCGTTCCGCCCCAGCCCATGCCGGCGCCGGATGAGCATGCGAGGCGCGCAGGTCCCTTCCGCCTGAGCGAAAGCTGGTGGGAGCGCCCTGCCGACCGCGATTACTATCAGATGGTCGACCCAAGCGGTGCTCTCGTGCTCGCCTTCCGCGACGTGCGCGACGATCGCTGGTACGTGCAAGGCGTCTTTGATTGAGGCCGCCGGCTCTGCGTTCATCTGCGGAGAGGCCGCGCAAGAACGCACCGTCATACGCCGAGCTGCACGCGCATTCCAACTTCACGCTTTTGGACGGCGCCTCGCATCCTGAGGAACTCGTCCACCGCGCCAAGGAGTTGGAGCTGTGCGGCATCGCGCTCACCGATCGCGATGCGCTGTACGGCGCAGTGCGTTTTGCTCAAGCCGGCCGCGACGAAGACATTCCCGCCATCATCGGCGCCGAACTCACGCTCGACGACGGCAGCCACCTGGTGCTGCTGGCTGAGAACACGAGCGGATATGCGAACCTTTCGCAGCTGATCAGCCGAGCGCGCTTGGATCACCCGCGCGGCCAACCGTGCACCTCGTACGACCTGCTCGCTCGTCATGCAGGTGGTCTGATCGCGCTCTCCGGCTGCGGCCAGAGCGCCGTGGCGCAGCGGCTGGAGGGCGGAGATTTCCGCAGCGCATGCAAGGCCGCGGCGCGGCTGCGCGACATCTTCGGATGGGGCAATTTCTGGATCGAGCTGCAGCGCCATCTCCTGCCTGAAGATGGTCCTCGCATCCGCGCCTTGTGCTCGCTGGCCCAGACGTTGGAGTTGGGCATCGTCGCCACCGGCGGCGTCCACTATGCAGTACCGGATGATCGAGAGCTGGCAGATGTGCTGGCATGCATTCGTCTCAAGACCACCTTGGACGAGGCGGGCACCCGCCTGCGACCCAACGGTGAATACTATCTGCGCTCGCCGTTTGAGACGGCGCGCCTGTTCGCCGAGCATCCACGCGCGGTCGCCAACAGCGCCGCCATCGCGCAGCGCTGCGCCTTTCGCCTGCAGCGGCTGCAGAACGAGTTCCCGGACTTTCCCTTGCCGGCCGATGAGACCGCGTTTTCTTATCTCTATAAAGTGGTGCACGAAGGCGTGCAGCGGCGCTATCAGCCGGTCACGCCCGCAGTCAGCGCTCAGATCGCGCACGAGCTGGCGGTGATCGAAAAACTCGATCTGGCGGGCTACTTCCTCATCGTCTGGGATATCGTGCGCTTCGCGCGCGAGCGCGGCATCCTCGTGCAAGGGCGCGGCTCGGCCGCCAATTCCGCCGTCTGCTATGCGCTGCAGATCACAAGCGTCGATCCGGTCGGGCTGAAGCTTTTGTTCGAGCGTTTCCTTTCAGAAGAGCGCGACGAGCCTCCGGACATCGACCTGGATACGCCCTCAGGCGATCAGCGCGAGCAGCTCATCCAGTACATCTATCAGCGCTACGGGCGCGAGCACGCCGGCATGGTGGCGGAGGTCATCACCTATCAAGCGCGCAGCGCGGTGCGCGACATCGGCAAGGCGCTGGGTCTCTCGCTCGATCAAGTCGACGCGCTCGCGAAATCGCTGGATGCAAGCTCGGCCGCGAACGTGGCGGATGAGGTGCAGGACATCGCAGGCGCGCAAGAGGTGTCCCTCCACGAACGGTCGAGCGTCAGCAAGCACGGTGAAAGGCTGCCCTTGTCGGCGGCCCACGTCGAAGCGGCGATGGAGGAGCTGCCGAAGCCGCTGCAGGTGGATCTGCGCGGCCACACCGCCCGGCGATTGTACGACTTATGCCGGCGCATCGACGGCTTCCCGCGCCATCTGAGCCAGCACGTGGGTGGGATGGTCATCACCCGCTCTCCGCTCATCGAGCTTGCGCCGCTGGAACCGGCGGCCATGCCCGGCCGCACCATCCTGTGCTGGGATAAGGACGATTGCGCGGTGCTGGGACTCATCAAGATCGACGTGCTGGGCTTAGGGATGCTCGACTGCATCGAGCTGGCCCTGGCTGAAATAGAACGCAGCCGCGGCGTCAAGATCGACCTTGCAGATCTGCGCGCCTGCGACGACGAGCGCATCTACGAGATGCTGTGCGAAGCGGACACGGTGGGGCTGTTCCAAGTCGAATCGCGCGCCCAGATGGCGACGCTGCCGCGCCTGCAGCCGCGCTGCTTTTACGACATCGTCGTGCAGGTGGCCATCATCCGCCCCGGCCCCATCCAAGGCGACATGGTGCATCCGTACATCAGGCGCCGGCGCGGCTTGGAGCCGGTCACCTATCCGCACCCCAAGCTGCAGCCGGTGCTGGAGCGCACGCTCGGCGTGCCGCTTTTCCAAGAGCAGGGCATGCGCATGGCCATCGAAGCGGCCGGCTTCACGCCGGGCCAGGCGGACGAGCTGCGCCGCGCGATGGGTCACAAGCGCTCGCGCGAGAAGATGCAGAGACTGCATGGGCGGCTGCTTGAAGGCATGGAGCGCAACGGCATCGCGCGCGACCTCGCCGACCGCCTGTTCCAGATGCTCAGCGCATTCGCGGACTACGGCTTTCCAGAATCGCATGCGGCGTCGTTTGCCTTGATCGTCTATATCTCGGCCTACCTCAAGCGCTTGTATGCGCCTGAGTTCTATGCGTCGCTGCTCAACGCGCAGCCGATGGGTTTTTATTCACCATCGACGATCATCGGCGATGCCCGCCGCCACAACGTCACCATCGTGCCGCCCGACGTGAACGCCTCGCGCTTCGCGTGCACGATCGAGCCGCTTCCGTCGGACCCACCTGCGCAGCCGCACGCGCAGCAGACCATCAGCCACCGTTGGAAGCATCCGGTCGCAGTGAGGATCGGCCTCAATCAGGTGCGTGGCATCGGCGAGAAACACAAGGCGATGCTCGACGTCGAGCGGCAACGCGGCGACTATGCGGACCTGCGTGATTTCGTCTTGCGCACGCGGCTGCCGAAAGACATCCTGGAATCGCTGGCCGCCGTCGGCGCATTTGGGTGTTTCAGGCTTGCGCGCCGCAGCGCGTTTTGGGATGTCCAGCGTCTGGCTGATTTGAGTGCTGCGGGCGCCCTGGAGCAAGGCATGACCGTCGACGAGCAAGCCGCCGCCTTGCCAGCCATGACGAAGCGAGAAGAAGCGGCCGCGGATTACTGGGGGCTTGGACTATCGACGCGCTATCAGATCATGGAGTTCTATCGGGGACGCTTGAACGACCTCGGCATCCGGCGCGCGTGCGAACTGGCGGCATTGCCCAATCGCCTGGTGCTCAAAGTCGCGGGCATCGTCACGACCCGTCAGCGTCCCGGCACCGCCAAGGGCTTTGTGTTCACCACCATGGAGGATGAGACAGGGCTCGTCAACGTGATCATCCGTCCGGATATCTATCAGCGCTACCGGCCCATAGCCCGCGACGAGCCGACCGTCATCGTGGAAGGCGTCTTGCAAAAGCAAGACGGCCACGTCAACGTGTTGGCGCGCCGTTTTTGGAAGCTGGATAACTCAGGGTTGGCGGATGGTTTGCAGTCGCGGAATTTTCACTAGTCGCTGTCAGGTCTTGCCGCTGCGCGACTTCCGAAGCTCAGGATCGAACTGGGCGCGGTGGGCGTCCATCCTGTTCTGGTGCTCGTCTACGAGCGTGTAATGGTCCTTTTCGTCCTCAGAAAGCTTTCGGCTCACGAGGCTGTTGGTTTGTTTGCGCATAGTTTCTTTTTTGTTTGCGCCGGTGACGAGGACGAACGCGATGTAAGCGGCGATCACGCCCGCCGCGGCCAGCCAACCGAAACGCACGTACGCAAAGCCCGCAACCGCGAGAAGGATGACGATTTGCAGCATGCTTGAGCCTCCGCTTTCAGTTATCGGCCGTTTCAACACGACGCGCTCGCAGGGCCGGGCCGGCGTTAAGGCCTGGAGACCGAACCCGTGAATGGGTTGAGGATCACATGAGCGCTCTGTTCCGTTCCATCCCTCGGCCCGAGACTGAAATCGATCGGGCCGTGCGGGTCCGCCATCGCGCCGTCGACCTGATATTGCGCGCTGCCGTTGCCTGCGAACAATAACGGGGTGGACGCATTGATAGGCCCGGCGACCGCCACGTGGGCGAAGGTGCGCCGAAGGATGAGCCCTTGCAGATGCGAGTTGGGATCGAGGGATTGTGGCCTGCCGCGGTAGCACGAATAACTGAGCGGACTATTCGAAGTGAGCCAAAGCGTGGCGCCTTCATCGCGGGCGCCGTTTTGAGCGCTCCGTTCCAACAGTGCGATGTCTTCGGCGAGCGTCGTCGCCGCATCGCGCACCTGCCGCGACGCCATGTACTGCCGGTAGTTCGGGATGACCACCAACGCCGTAAGCACTGCGATCAAGGCTAATACAACCAGCAGCTCGATATAAGCTGCGCCTCGCACGCGGACGCTCAGGGGAGAAAACCGGCGGAGCCGGCGTTGCCGTCGGACCACTCCGCCCGCTCGAAGTCGTCAGCGCTTTTGTTGCCCCCGGCTCCCTGCTCGACGAAGGCTCGGATGCGCAGGTCCGTCGCATTCGCAGCGCCGATCTGACCGGCAGGGTCTCCCGGACTGTCCACCGATTCCGGCCCCCCGTTGTCGATCGCGCCGACCGTCTCCGAATACGGCGAGACACGGAACGTGCGAAGCAGCGTCGTCACCGTCCGAGTGGCCACCACCACGCCATTGACCGCGATGCTTGCGGTCGCGACGACTTGCAAAGGCGTTTCAGCGATGGTGGGGTTATGCTGCAGCTCGACGTCGACATGGTCAGCACCGGCCGATGAGCCGGGCATCTGCAAGCTGACGAGGACGGACCCGCTGGCGTTGGAATCGATCGGCATCCCGAGCGTGCTGTGCGAGCGCGCGAGGTCGGCAAGCGACGCGACCACATCGCCTTTGTGTTTGAGAAGCAGCCCTCTTACCCAGCCGGTGCCCGCGTCTGCGGCAGCCAGCGCCTGCAGCGAGCGCAGCTCTTCCGTACTGCGGCGCAGACGGACGGTGCCGACGTTCACCATGACAGCGAGAAGCGTCATCAACAAAACGACCGAGAGCAGTACGGCCACGAGCGCGATGCCGCGCTGCCGCCGCGCCGTCGGGTGCGCCTTCGGCTTCATCCGCCTGAGCCCGGCGGTGGACTTGCAGGCGGGGCGACAGGCGGACCCAGCAGCGTCACGAGCTTGGCCAAGACATGTCCGTCTTGATCCCTCAC
The DNA here is from genome assembly GCA_003244205.1 of Solirubrobacterales bacterium. Taxonomy (GTDB): domain Bacteria; phylum Actinomycetota; class Thermoleophilia; order Solirubrobacterales; family Solirubrobacteraceae; genus QHBW01. The sequence goes on from QHBW01000032.1 coordinate 21,517, forward strand.
GGACACGCTGACGTCGTGGGCTCCGGTCAGGGAAGAGGGCGCCACGCCGATCGACAAGTCCATCCCGTCAACGGCGAACGTCGCGGACCCGTCGTCGATGCGGCCGCCGTACTCCAAGGCCGCGGCTTCATCCACCATCGCATTGGAGGCGATCTGCACCGCGAGTTGCCGCTGGTCTGCGAGCCGATCCGCCCTCGCCAACACGAAGAGCATCGGAAAGACCGCGCCCACGACGACGATGGTGAAGACGGCCGTCGCGACCAGAGCTTCCACCAAGGTGAATCCCGGCCGTCGAGTGCGCGCCAGAAGCGGAACAGAAGCGCGGCCGCGGTCCAGTTTCCGGAAGAGCACCACCGCGTGCGGCACGCCGGGAGCGCTGATGCGGATGAACATGGGCGAGGAGTGGATCGTCGTCAGCCGGTTGTAGAAAGCGGCTCCCGCTTTGTAGCGCCGGTTCTCGAAAAGCAAGTATCCCTCGGGCGTGACGAACGGCGTGCTGCCCTCGAAACGCCAGCCACGCGGATCCTCGCTACGCGTCCGGCAGATGCGTTGGACCAGTGCGTCGCGGCGCGTCCAGGCAATCGCCAGCAACGCCAGCAGCAGCAGCGCAAACGCCGTGCCGTACTGCCGCCAAGGAAACGGCGCAGAAGCGGCGGCCGGATTTGTGATGAGCGCAACGCCGTTCGGTCTGAGTTGCGCCGGGACCGCGAAGCCGCGGTTGAGCGAGCTTGGACGCGTAGTATCGGCGGGCGTCCACCCCACGTCGTAGCGGTCTACGACGAAGGCGCCGGTTTGTGCGCCTCCTTGCAAGCGCACGAGCGACTGAGGCACGCGCAGGCCGTTGACCGTCGTCCAATGGCCGAAGGAGAACGCTAACCGCTGAGGAGAGAGCCGGTCGACCGCGCCCGTCATTTCGCCGGAGACGCGATCGACGTAGAGCAACAAGCCATCGCCTGACGCAAGCGAGACATCCGAGGGTCCGGGTTGCACGCCGGCCGCGGACATCGAGCACAGCACGATCGCCCACGGATTGGCCAGCGCCGCGACCGCGAGCGGGTCGTCGAACGCCAACGTGCGCGAGCCCGTGCGCAGCCATGATGAGGTCTCATCGGCATGTAGCCAAACCGCCGCGGAATGCTCGTCCATCGTCCAGCGGCGGTTCGCGATCTCGAGCGAGCCCTCGACCGTCTCGCCAATACCATCCCCGAGCCGGTGCCCGCTGTAGCGGATCTGCCCGCGGAAATCGCGGGCGTTCGCGATAGCGATCGGCAGCGCGGTTTGGCCGCCCGCTGAAGCCGCGACGACCGCCGGTGAGGCTGCGCGCAGGCCGAGAGCATGCGACGGCATCGCAGCGACGCACGTAAACACTGATGCGAAACCGGCCGCGGCGATGAAGCGCAGCCTGCTAAGGCGCACGATCAGGTTGCGAACGAATGGCGAGACCTCGAAACGAAATGGCGCCGTGAGGGCCGCACGAAGAGCATCATCCTAACGTGGCGGCTACGGCCTGTCAACGGCGAGAAGTTCTAAAAGCGCGCTTGCTGGTAACTACTCTCACTCGCGAAAGGCGCGCGTCAAGAGGGCGCGATCATATGAAAAGGTATGAAGCGTTTGAGAAGAATAGAATGACAAAAACTGGCCGGGCATCAATCGCCGGCCCGGAGGCGGAATGAACAACTTCAACCGGCTGACTGAAAAAGCTCAAGAGGCCATCGTGCGGGCGCAAGCGATAGCGAAGGAACGCAGCGCCGGCGAGATCGACGCGGAACATCTGCTCGCCGCTTTGTTGGAAGATCAAGAGGGCGTTCCCGTGGTGGTCTTGCGCCAGCTCGGCATCGACGTCTCGTTACTCCAGCAAAAGCTGAACGCGCTGCTGGGACGGCGCAATAAGGTCTACGGAAGCGGCGAACCGGGCATGAGCCGCGAGCTTCGCGACATCTTGCAGCGCGCCGGCGAAGAAGCGCTCAACTTCAAAGACGAATTCATCTCGACCGAGCACTTGCTGCTCGGCATCGTCGACGCGGGCGCGAAATCGGAAGCTGCTCAACTGCTGACCGGCGCCGGAGCCACCCACGACGCGATCCTCAAAGCGCTGGCGTCCGTGCGGGGCAGCCAGCGCATCGTCGACCAAAACCCGGAGGGCAAATACCAAGCGCTCGAGCGCTATGGCCGCGATCTCACCGCGCTCGCACGGCAGAACAAAGTCGACCCGGTCATCGGCCGCGATGAGGAGATCCGCCGGGTCATCCAAGTCCTCGCACGCAGGACCAAGAACAATCCGGTTCTCATCGGCGAGCCCGGCGTCGGCAAGACAGCCATCGTGGAAGGCCTGGCGCACCGCATCGTACGCGGCGACGTCCCCGAGAGTCTGAAAGACCGCCGCATCATCGCGTTGGATCTGGGAGCGCTTATCGCGGGGGCGAAGTACCGCGGAGAGTTCGAAGACCGGCTCAAAGCCGTGCTGAAAGAGATCAGCCAAAGCCAAGGCGACATCATCCTCTTCATCGACGAGCTTCATACCGTGGTCGGTGCGGGCGCCGCCGAAGGCGCCATGGATGCGTCCAACCTGCTCAAGCCCATGCTGGCGCGCGGTGAGCTGCACGCGGTCGGCGCGACCACGCTGAACGAATACCGCAAGTACATCGAAAAGGACGCCGCTTTGGAAAGGCGCTTTCAGCCGATCGTGGTCGGTGAGCCGACGGTCGAGGACACGATCTCGATTTTGCGCGGCTTGCGCGAGCGCTATGAGACGCACCACCACGTGAAGATCAAGGATTCCGCGCTGGTCGCCGCCGCAGTGCTCTCAAACCGCTATATCACCGATCGGTTTCTGCCTGATAAGGCGATCGATCTGGTGGACGAGGCCGCGAGCAAAGCGCGCATGGAAATGGATTCCATGCCGGTCGAGCTCGACGAAGTGGAACGGCGCATCATGCAGCTGTCCATCGAGCGAGAAGCGTTGAGAAAAGAGACGGATTCCGCTTCCAAGTCGCGTCTGGCCAACCTGGAAGCCGAGATCGCCAAACTCGGAACCGAGAGCGACAAGCTCAAGAGCCAGTGGAGCGCCGAGCGCGGCGCCATCACCGAGATCAGCGCGCTCAAAGAGCACAAAGCGAATCTCGAACAAGAGCTGGAGCGCGCGAAAAGCGCGCTGGACTGGGAGCGCGCAGCGAAGCTCGAATACGGCGACATCCCCGAGCTGCGAAAGCAGATCGAAGACATCGAGAAACGCGCTCAGTCCGATGGCGAGGCGGGCAAGCTCTTCAAAGAGGAAGTGGACGAGCACGACATCGCCGAGGTCGTCTCAAAGTGGACGCGCGTGCCCGTCTCCAAGCTGCTCGAAGGCGAAGTGCAGAAGCTTTTGCACATGGAGGAGCGGCTCCACGTGCGCGTCATCGGCCAAGAGGACGCGGTGCGTGCCGTGTCGGCGGCCGTGCGTCGCGCCCGCGCCGGTCTGCAAGATCCCAACCGCCCGCTCGGGTCGTTCATCTTCTTGGGTCCCACCGGCGTCGGCAAGACGGAACTTGCGCGCGCGCTGGCCGAGTTCTTGTTCGACGACGAGCACGCGATGATCCGCATCGACATGTCGGAATACATGGAGAAGCACAGCGTCGCGCGCCTCATCGGCGCGCCGCCCGGCTATGTCGGCTACGACGAAGGCGGCCAACTGACGGAAGCCGTGCGCCGCCGCCCGTATTCCGTGATCCTCTTCGACGAGATCGAGAAGGCGCACTCCGACGTCTTCAATGTGTTGCTGCAGATCCTCGACGACGGTCGTTTGACCGACGGTCAGGGCCGCACCATCGACTTCAAGAACACCGTCATCATCATGACCAGCAATATCGGCTCTTCGGCTATCAGCGACCTCGCCGGCAATCAGGACGCCGTGCGCGCGCGCGTCATGGAAGACATGCGCCAGCACTTCCGCCCCGAGTTCCTCAACCGCATCGACGACGTCGTCGTCTTTCACAAGCTCTCCAGGGACGAGATCAAGCAGATTGTCGAGCTCCTGCTGCGGCGCATCCGCGCGACCCTCGCCGAGCGCGATCTCCAGCTCGATCTCTCCGAGGACGCCAAGGACCTGCTCGTCGAGAAGGGCTGGGATCCAACGATGGGCGCGCGGCCGCTGCGGCGCGCGATCCAGCGCTACATCGAGGATCCGCTCGCGGACTTCGTGCTGCGCTCCGAGCTCAAGGCCGGCGCGACCGTGCTCGTCGAGCACGTCGCCGATGGTGGCGATGGCGAGCCGGACGTGTCGCTCACCGTGATCCAGCCCAAGCGCAAGCGCACCCCGGTCGCTGTCGGCGCCGAGGGCGACGCCGATGCCGGCGGCGACGGCGGCGAGGGGCCGTCCGAGCCCGAGCCCGCCGGCGACGCCTGAGCGACGACTTCCCCGACCGCAGCAGCCGGTTGCCACGCGCTTGCGCCGGCCCCAACCTCGGGGTCTCCACGCCCGAACCCATCAATTCCGCTGCTCTTGCGCGGGAATGGTGGTGTTCGCGTAGGTCCGCTCTTTCGAACGCCGCCGGCCCCGCTGGTGCGCGGGGTTAAGTGCGTTAACGCACTTAACCGATCCGATCGGCCCGGGAACATGTGTGGCGGCTTCCTTGGGGTACTACGGCCTCAAGGGGAAGCACATAGGAGAGGTTTCGCATGATCCTGATTGTTGCCATCGTCGTTGCGTGGCTTCTGCTGATCGTCCCGCCGATTCTGCTCTGCGCAGCAGCCGGAGCCGCCGACGATGCCCAAGGCGGCCCGAGCGGCGACGGCCCGCGGGTCACTGGTAGAGCGTGACCGCGGCCAGCACGACGTAGAGGGCGATCAGCGAGTAGCCCTCGAATGCGGCGGCCTCGCCGTCGTTCGTCACCTGCCAGACGGCTAGCACCGTCAGCAGCAGCGCGCCGATGTACGTCGGCGCCAGGGCGAACGTGAGGCTGCTGGAGAGCAGCAGCGAGACGAGCACGAGCAGGGGGAAGAGGAAGGCGGCCACCTGGCTGACTGAGTTCTTCACAACTGAGATCGCCAGATCCGACTGCCCACGGCCGGCGAGCACGATGCCGGCAACGTTCTCGACCGCATTGCCGGCAATCGCCACGATCACGATCCCCGCGAACGCTTGCGAGGCGTGCAGCTGGGTCAGGGAGGGCTGGAGCGCGTGGATGAACCAGTCGGATACGAAGGCCGAGGCGACGCCGGCCGCGACGAGCATTACAACGGCTGCCGATAGCGCCAGCCGCGGACCCTCCGCGCCTTCTGTGCCCGGCTCGCTGGGCGCCGCGCTGTCTGGCGTCGGGGTGTCCGGATGGGTTCGCTGGGTGGCCCGCGAGCGCTCCTCATTGCGGACATAGGGGATGACCCAGGCCAGGTACACGGCGAGCAGAGCAACCGCGGCGACGATCGAGACCGACTGGACGTGGCGGCCGGCGGGCTCGCCGCTCTCCAAGGGCACGCTGACGAGGACGATGATGAAGGTGGTCAGGATCAGCAGCGTCGTGGTGTCCTGCGGGAGCCGCGGCTTGAAGCGCATGATCCCGTCGCTCGCCTGGCGGGCGCCGACCACGATCACAAGCCCGAGCACCAGCAGGGCATTCGCGAACACCGAGCCGAGGATCGCCGTCTGGGCAACCACCACGTCACCCGCGTTGAGCGCGAACACGACGACGAAGAATTCGGGCAGGTTGCCGACGGTCGATTGCAGCACGCCGGTGGCTGCGGGCCCGAAGCGCTGGCCGACCTGATGCACGGCGAGAGAGACCACCCACGCCTGCCCCGCCAGCGCAGCGGTGGCGGCGGCGAAGGCGAGCAGCGCCGGAGCACCTGCGTAGCGCGCCACGCCAGCGAACACGGTGAAGGCCGCGACGTTGATGAGCCAGAGGCGCTCGAGACGTGAGAGGGCGGCCACGGCCCGCAAGGATGCCCTACGTCGCCCTGCGAGCACGGGCCGGGTTGCACAGGCCTGCCATCTCGGTAACGGAAGTCCGCGCCGCGGCAGACCCGTCGGGTCGCGGCCGTAAGGTGCCAGCACCGTGGCTCGTCCCTCGACTGCCTATGCCTGCTCGAGCTGCGGGCACGAGACCGCTCGCTGGCTGGGACAGTGCCCCGTCTGCTCGGAGTGGAACACGCTCGTTGAGGAGCGTCGGTCACCGGCGGTGGGCGGTGGCGAGCGCGCCCGCACGGGCCGCGCGGTGGTCCCGGTTTCACTGCGAGAGATCGAGACCGAGCGCGTCGCCCGTCTCCCGATCGGCATCGGCGAGCTCGACCGCGTGCTCGGCGGCGGTCTCGTCCCCGGCTCGCTCGTGCTGCTCGGGGGCTCTCCGGGGATCGGCAAGTCGACGCTCACGACGATGGCGCTGGGGCGCCTGGCCGCGGCGGGGATCCGCACGCTCTACGTCTCCGCAGAAGAGTCCGCGGCGCAGGTGCGGCTGCGCGCCGAGCGCCTGACCGGCGGCGACCCGTTGAGTATCCCGGTGGTCGCGGAGACCGGGCTCGCGGAGGTCGTGGCGACGCTCGAGGTGCAACGCCCCGACGTCTGCGTGATCGACTCGGTGCAGACGATCTCCGCCGAGGAGCTCGGCGGCGCCCCCGGCACGGTAGGACAGGTGCGCGAGGTGGCGGCCGCGGTCAGGCGCGTCGCCAAGGCGCGATCGATCGCTGTCGTGCTGGTGGGCCACGTCACCAAGGAGGGCTCGCTGGCCGGTCCTCGCGTGCTCGAGCACATCGTCGACTGCGTGCTGCAGTTCGAAGGCGAGCGCGAGCGCACCTATCGCACGCTGCGGGCGCTGAAGAATCGCTTCGGCTCCACCGACGAGCTCGGTGTCTTCGAGATGGCAGCCAGCGGCCTGGTGGAGGTCCCCGACGCCTCGGCGCGCTTCGTCGAGGGCGCCACGCTGTCGCCTGGCAGCGTGGTGCTCGCCGCCGTCGAGGGCACTCGCCCGCTGCTGGTGGAGGTCCAGGCGCTGGTGTCGCCATCGGAGCTGGTGCCACCCAGACGGGTGGTCAACGGGCTCGACCGCAACCGGCTGGCGCTCGTGCTCGCGGTGCTCGCGCGGCATGCCCGGGTGCCCGTGGGCGGGGCCGACGTTTTTGTCAACGTCGTCGGCGGGGTGCGGGTCGATGAGCCGGGCGCCGACCTGGCGGTGGCGCTGGCGGTGGCCAGCGCGGCTCGCGGGGTGCCACTGTCGGGCGAGCGGCCTGGCCGGCCGGCTGTGTGCTTCGGCGAGATCGGGTTGACCGGCGAGCTGCGGCCGGTCGGCCACGCCGAGCGCCGCACGGCCGAGGCCGCCCGCTTCGGGCTTGGGCGCCCGATCGCTCCGGCGGCGGGCGCGGGCGAGCCAGGCCCCAAAACGCTCGCTGAAGCGTTGAGCGCGGCGTTCGCCGAACGCGCCCGCAGCGCCCCGGCCAGGGCCGCCTAGCGCCCGGACTCGAACCTAAAGGCCAGCTCAAATCCGCTAGAATGCGGGATGCATGGCCGCTCGTACCGGGGAAGAGCTCTTCGAGCTCGAAGCACGACAAGAGCCCCGGTTGGTCAAGGCGCTCGAGATGGTTGCGCCCGGGACCGCGCTCCGAGACGGCCTCGACAACATTGTCCATGCCCGTACCGGTGGACTGATCGTGATCGGCGAGCCCGAAGAGCTCGCCTTCATGCTTTCTGGGGGCATCAAGCTCGACGTCGACTACGCGCCGGCGCTGCTCTACCAGGTGGCAAAGATGGACGGGGCGATCACGCTCAACGCCAACGCCACGAAGATCCTGTGGGCCAATGTCCAGCTGATGCCGGACCCAACGATCCACTCCCAGGAGACGGGCACCCGCCATCGCACGGCCGAGCGCGTCTCCAAGCAGACCGAGGCGCTCGTGGTTGCGATCTCCCAGCGCCGTGACGTGGTCTCGCTCTATGTCGACGGCGCCAAGTACATCCTCGTCGAGATCCCTGTCGTGCTCGCCAAGGCCAACCAGGCCCTCGCCACGCTTGACAAGTACCGCACACGCCTGGACCAGGTGTCAACTCGTCTGACCGCACTCGAGTTCGAGGGCGGCGCCACGCTCCACGACGTGCTCACCGTGCTCCAGCGCGCCGAGCTCGTGACGCGCATGGCGGTCGAGATCGAGCGCTACATCGTCGAGCTCGGCACCGAGGGCCGGCTGATCGAGATGCAGCTCGACGAGACCATGGTCGGCACGACCGCAGACCGCGCGGCGCTGCTGCGCGACTACATAGTCGACGCGCACGAGGACTCCTTTGCGAGCGCGCTCGACCAGCTGGCGCGGCTTGCCCACCAGGACTTGCTCGACTTCGGTCGGCTGGCCGAGCTGCTCGGCCACGACCGCAAGCTCAACACACTCGACTACCCGGTATCGCCGCGCGGTTATCGGACGCTCGGGCGGATCCCGCGTCTACCGAAGCTCGTTGTCACGGAGATCGTGCGCGAGTTCGGCAGGCTCGAGGAGCTGCTCGCCGCCACCGACGTGGAGCTCGAGTCCGTGGAGGGGGTTGGGGAGATCCGCGCGAAGGACATCCGCGAGGGCCTACGCCGGTTGCAGGAGATCAATCTCGTGGACCGCTACTTGCAGACCTGAACCGGCGCAGCGCGCGACCGGCCGGTCGCCCGCGGACGCCGTTTGACTAGAGGAGGCTGGAGCCAATTCCCGAAGCCGTCGAAGAGCGAATCGAGGACCTCGAGATCATTGAGGTCGAGCTCGAGAACATCGAGTTCGAGGTCGGCGACAACGTCGTCTATCCCCACCACGGGGCTGGCAAGGTGCTCACCAAGGAGGACAAGCAAGTCCTCGGCGAGACCCGCCAATACCTCACGATCAAGATCCTCCACAACGACATGACAGTCATGGTCCCCTGTTGCAACGCCGCGATCGCGGGGCTGCGGCGTGTGATCGACGAGGAGACCGTGAAGAAGGTGCTGGGCGTGCTCTCCGAGCAGTGTTCGGAGATGCCCAAGAACTGGAACCGCCGCTTCAAGCACAACCGCGACAAGATCAAGACCGGTGACATCTACGAGCTAGCCGAGGTAGTTCGCAACCTCGCCGTGCGCGAGCACGAGAAGGGTCTGTCGACCGGGGAGAAGCAGATGTTCACCCGCGCCAAGAAGATCCTCGCCTCTGAGCTGATGTACGCGCTCGAGATGAGCGAGGACGAGGCCGAGGAGCATCTCGACAACCTGCTCGCTCGCACGGCGCAGGCAAACGGGAAGGTCGCGCTGGCCGCGCAGTAGCGGCCGTCGAAGGCACATGGCGGTCGCCCTCGTCGTGGCCGCCGGTCGTGGCGAACGCCTTGGTGCCCAGGGGCCCAAGGCGTTTGTCATGCTGGCGGGCCGTCCGATGCTCGAGTGGTCGATCCAAGCGCTCGCCGCGGTCGCGCAGATCGAGCGCATCGTGGTCGCGCTGCCCGACGGCGCCAGCGCGCCTGCGGGGACGATCGGCGTCGCCGGGGGGGCGGTGCGCTCGGAATCCGTGCGCGCCGCGCTCGCCGGCGCGGGACCGGGCGATCCGGTCCTCGTCCACGACGCCGCCCGCCCGCTGCTGAGCCCGGCTCTCGCCACGCGCGCACTGGCCGCGCTGGAGGAGGAAGAGGAGCGAGGCGGGGGCCGCTGGGATGGAGCCGTCTGCGCCGCCCCGATGAGCGACACCGTCAAGCAGACCGGGGCGCCCGGGGACCCCGGCGTGCACGCGACGCTCGACCGCGCCACGCTGTGGCGCGTGCAGACCCCCCAGGTGTTCCGCCGGCCGGCCCTCGAACGCGCGCTGGGGGCGTCTGCAGCCGAGCTGGCCGCGGCCACCGACGACGCCTGGCTCGTCGAGCGCCAGGGTGGGCGCGTGCGCGTCGTGGAGGCTCCGGCCTCCAACCTCAAGGTGACGACCGATGTCGACCTGCGGCTGGCAGAGCTGCTGCTCGGCGAGCGCGACCGATGCTGACCGACTACCACGTCCACCTGCGTCCCGACGACCCCGACACGCCGGCGCAGCGCTACTTCACCGCAGCCAACGCCGAGCGCTTCCGCACCGTCGCCGAGGAGCGGGGCATCGCCGAGCTGGGAGTCTCGGAGCACATCCATCGCTTCCGCTCCGCGCTCGACATCTGGACGCACCCGTTCTGGCGCGAGCAGGCGGTCGACGACCTCGAGGCCTACTGCGAATACGTCCGCGAGGAGACCGACCTGAAGCTGGGGATCGAGGCCGACTTCATCCCCGGGCGCGAGGACCGCCTCGCCAACCTGCTCGATGCGCACCCCTTCGACTACGTGATCGGCTCGGTCCACTTCCTCGGCGACGACGCCGTCGATCACGCCGACTACGACATCTGGGAGCGGGCCGGTGATCCCGATCGGGTCTGGCGCCGTTATTTCAATACCCTGAGCCAGGCGGCGCTTTCGGGGCTCTTCGACATTCTCGCCCACCCCGACCTCGTGAAGCGGTGGGGTCACGGGCGACCGCGGCCCGATGGCGACCTGCGGCGCTTCTATGAGCCCGCGGTCGAGGCGATCGTCGAGGCTGGTGTCGCGGTCGAGGTTTCCACAGCCGGGCTGCGCAAGCCGGTCGGCGAGCTCTACCCCGCGCCGGCCTTCCTCGAGCTCTGCGTCGAGGGTGCGACGCCGATCGCGCTCTCCTCGGACGCCCACGTCCCCGCCGACGTCGGCTCCGGCTACGACCACGCCCTCGCCGAGCTCGAGCGCGTCGGCGTCAACGAGCTGTGCGTGTTCGAGCGCCGCTCGCGCCAGCTGGAGCCGCTCGGATGATCCGCGTCGGGATCGGCTACGACAGCCACGCGCTGGCTCGCGGACGCCGGCTCGTGCTCGCCGGCGTCGAGATCCCGCATGAGCTGGGCCTCGCTGGCCACTCCGACGCCGACGTCCTCACGCACGCGGTGATCGATGCGCTGCTCGGCGCTGGCGCCCTCGGCGACATCGGCGAGCACTTCCCCGACAGCGACGAGCGCTGGCGCGATGCAGCCTCTTTGACGCTGCTGCGCCGGGCGGTCGCGCTGGCCGCCGACGCGGGCTACGCCGTCGTCAACGTCGACGCCACGGTCGTGCTCGAAGTCCCGAGGCTGGCGCCATTTCGCGACGCGATCCGCGCGGCGCTCGCCGATGCCTTGGGAGTCGGCGCGAGCGCGGTCAGCGTCAAGGCGACGACGGGAGAGGGGATTGGCTTCATCGGGCGTGGGGAGGGGGCGGCCGCGCTCGCGGTCGCGACGCTGGACGTGCGCGGCCGCGCCGCGGCCAACGAATAGGCTCCCGGCACGATGGACGTCTCGAGACTGGACGGCAAGGCCGCGCTGATCACGGGCGCCGGCAGCGGGATCGGACGCGAGACCGCGCTCGAGTGCGCGCGTCGCGGCGCCGACCTCGTGATCTGTGACGTCAACGAGGCGGGACTGGCCGAGACGGAGACCCAGGCGCGCGCCGCCGGCGCCAGCAGCGTGCTCGGCCGGCGCGTCGACGTGTCCAGCCGTGAGCAGATGTCCGAGTTCGCCGCGGCGGTGCACGAGCAGGTGCGCGCCGTCGACCTGCTCGTCAACAACGCCGGCGTCGGCCTCGGCGCCGGGCTGCTCGACACGACGCTCGAGGACTGGGACTGGATCATCGGGATCAACATCATGGGCGTGGTTCACGGCTGCCACTACTTCGTCCCGGCGATGGTGCAGCGCGGCGGCGGCGGTCACGTAGTCAACCTCTCCTCGATGGCCGGCTATCACGCGAGCTCGGCGCTCTTGGCCTACAGCGCGACCAAGTTCGGCGTGCTCGGGCTCTCGTTGGCGCTGCGCGACGAGCTGCTCGCGCACAAGATCGGCGTGACCGCGGTCTGCCCCGGGATCATCAACACGCCGATCACGCAGACGAGCCCGATGCGCGGCGCGGCGGCGGACCCGGGCGTCCGCGAGCGTGCGGTGCGCATGTATCAGCGGCGCAACTACGGCCCTGACCGCGTGGCGAAGGGCATCATGCGCGCCGTACAGCGCAATCGGCCGATCGCTCCCGTCGCGCCCGAGGCGTGGCTCGCTTGGGGCATTATGCGCACCTCACCGCGGTTGGGGGGGTGGGTCGCGCGCAGGCTCGCCGCGGCGGCCCAGTAAGCGATGTCCGACGGCAGCGCAGCCAGCGCAGCTGGCACATCCACCGACGCCGAGGTCTTCGCCAACTACCAGTACGAGATCTATGCCCGCGGCATGAGCGGCGAGCGCCCGCGCCTGGCGCTCGACTGGCGCGAGCTCGAGCGCCGGGCCGAGCAGGTCGCTCCGCGCGCGGGCTGGGGCTACGTCGCCGGTGGGGCCGGAAGCGAGGACACTGTGCGCGAGAACCGGGCGGCATTCGGCCGCTGGCGGATCGTCCCGCGGATGCTGCGCGACGTCTCCGTGCGCGATCTGCGCCGCACCGTGCTCGGCACGCCGCTGCGCGCGCCCGTGCTGCTCGCACCGGTGGGCGTTCAGACGCTGATGCACCCCGAGGGTGAGCTCGCCGTCGCGCGCGCCGCCGCGTCGGTCGGGGTCCCGCTCGTGGCGAGCACCGCCGCCTCGCATACGTTCGAGGCGATCGCCGAGGCGGCTGGCGAGCTCCCGCTCTGGTACCAGCTCTACTGGCCACGCGAGCGCGAGCTGGCGGCCAGCTTCATCGGCCGCGCCGAGGCCGCCGGCTATCGCGCGCTTGTGGTTACGCTCGACACCTGGATGCTGGGTTGGCGGCCGCGTGACCTGAGCGAAGGCTTCTTGCCGTTCCTGCGCGGTGAGGGCAACGTCAACTTCCTCGAGGACCCCGTCTTCCGGGGCCTGCTGGAGCGCCCGCCGGAGGAGGACATGCAGGCCGCGATCGGCCAATGGGCGTTCCAGTTCTCCAACCCCTCGGTGACGTGGGCGGATCTCGCCTGGCTGCGCGGGATCACGGAGCTGCCGATCGTGCTCAAGGGGATCCAGCACCGCGACGACGCGCGGCTCGCCGTCGAACACGGGGCGGACGGCATCATCGTCTCCAACCACGGTGGTCGGCAGGTCGATGGCGCGATCGCCTCCCTCGACGCCCTGCCCGGCGTGGTCGACGAGGTCGGCGAGCGCTGCGCTGTGCTCTTCGACAGCGGCGTGCGCGGCGGCTCCGATGCGGTCAAGGCGCTCGCCCTCGGTGCCCGCGCGGTGCTGCTCGGACGCCCCTACATGTGGGCGCTCGCGCTGGGCGGCGAGGTCGCGGTGCGTGAGTACCTACGGGCCTTCCTCGCCGACTTCGACCTCGCGCTCGCGCTCAGCGGTCACGCAGGAGTCGACGAGGTCGGGCCTGGGTCGGTGGTGCGGCGGCCATAAAACGGCGCCGTCCTCGCCTCGGAGGAGCCGGACCGCAACGAGAGGAAATGGCCAGCAGCTCTGATCTCAGCGTGCGCCAGGCGCAGGTCACAGACGCCGAGGCTGTCGGCCAGCTTCTGCACGACTTCAACAGCGAGTTTCACGATCCGACGCCCGGCCCGCGCGCGCTTGCCCAGCGCATGCAAGACCTGCTCACGGCCGGGGAGGTCACGATCCTGCTCGCCGCCGGCAAGCCCGACGGGCTCGCGGTGCTCCGCTTCCGCCCGGCGATCTGGACGAACGCGCTCGAGTGCTATCTGGCCGAGCTGTACGTCAGGCCCGACCGACGCGGCCAGGGATTGGGGCGGGCGTTGATGGAGGCCGCGATCGAGCTCGCTCGCCGCAAGGGGGCGGATCACATGGACCTCGGGACCGGCGATCACGACGTCGTCGCCCGCGCGCTCTACGAGAGCTTCGGGTTCAGCAACCGCGAGGGCAAACCCGATGGGCCGGTCAACTACTTCTACGAGCGAGAGCTGTGAAGCCAGTCGCGACGATCAGAGCGCGCGCTGGTGTTGACCAGGTCGGGCCCGGCGACATCAGGCTCAGGAGCGTCACGGGGGCGACGCTGACGTGCGCGAGCCGGGGGGTGTGCGATCTACTCGGCGATGATTGGGGTCTTCATCGCACACCCCCCGTCTCGGCGGTCGCCGCTGCGGTCTGGAACGAGCGACGAGGCCAAACGGCTCAGGCGACGCGGGCGCGCTCGCGCCTGCGCGCCGCCGCCTGCTCGACGAGCTGCTCGTGCTCGACGCGCCGCTTGAGCTCGCGGACGCTGCGCTGGAGGTGGTTGCGGACCGTCGGTCCCCCGATGCGCTCGGCCAGCCAGCCGAACAGCCCAGCCCCGGCGACGCCGTAGGAGAGGCGCAGCTCGACGTGCGTGCGGCGCTCCGAACGCGCGCGCAGACGCCAGCGTCCGCGCTGGTCGATCCCGAGTACCGAGACCCACGCGAAGTCGCGACCGGGGTCCCATTCGACGACCTCGACGAGGCCGCCGATCTCGGCCGAGCCCACGCGCATCAGCATGCGCAGGCGGGTGCCGACGCCCTCGCGCTGGTCTCCCACAACCTCCCAGCGAGTGATGCCCTGGAGGAACGCCGCCGCGCGCTCGGCGTCGGCGATGTGGCGCCAGACGAGCTCCGGCGGGGCGGCGACGTCGATCTGGCCACAGACGCGCATCGGTCAGCCGAGCACCGGGAGTCGGCGCTCGGTGGCGAGCGCGTCGAGCGCGTCCTGCATCGTGGCGGTGACATATTCGTAGACCTCGTCCACGTCGGGTTCGGCGCCGAAGACCTCGCGCAGGTAGATCGGCGGCAGGACCTCGACGACGATCTTGGCGGGCAGCGGGAAGTGCCCGAGCATGTCGCCGACGTTCAGGCCCCACGGCAGGGCGAGCGAGATCGGCAGCACCTTGAGACGGAACATGCGGTCGAGTCGCAGCGCGCGCGCGAGGCCGTCGCCACGGCTGAGGAAGAGCGCTGTCTCCTGCCCGCCGGCCGACACCACCGGGACGATCGGGACGTCCTGGTCGAGCGCGAGGCGGACGAATCCGCGGCGCCCGGCGAAGTCGACGCGATGACGCTCCCAGCTCGGCCGGTGGACCTCCCAGTCGCCGCCGGGGTAGACGAGCAGGGCGGCTCCTGAGCGCAGCGCCTTCTCGGCGTTCTGCGGAGAGGCAGCCACGGTCCCGTACTTGCGCAGCAGCGCCAGCCCGGGCATCGAGAGCACGAGGTTGTGGGCGAGCTGGTAGAAGGCGCGCTCGACGCCGAAGTAGGCAGAGAATGCAAGCGTGAAGACGCTGGTGTCGGGCGTCACGTTCCCGCCGGAGTGGTTTCCGACGAGCAGGACCGGCCCCGTCTCGGGCACGTTCTCCAGACCGCGCACCTCGGCGCGAAACCAGAGGCTCGCCAGCAGCCAGAGTCGCGGCAGGCTCTCGCGGATGTAGTCGGGATCGCGCTCGTCGAGGTCTGCCGGGGGGATACGGCTGGAGACGGCGCTCGTCAGGGCCCGGGCGATGCGTCCGAGCGGATTGCCGGCTCCCCCGCGGCGCTCGCCGCGCTGCTGGGATTCGGCCTGCTCCGGGGCCGGGCGGGCAATCGGGGCGTCGCCCGCGTGGCCGTTGCCGCGGGCGGCCTCGGCAGTGGATGGCGGCTCCATCGCGAACGCAGTCTACGCGCGCGAGCCCGATCTGTTGGCGCGCGACCTAGTGTTATCCGCCATGCGCGAGGTCCGCCTCCACGACACCCACTCCGGAGAGCTGATCACGCTGCGCCCGCGAAGCGGCGGCGAGGTAGGGATCTACGCCTGCGGCCCGACCGTCTACCGGCGCATCCACGTCGGCAACGCCCGTCCCTTCGTCGTCTTCTCGCTCTTGCGGCGCTTCCTCGCCCACGAGGGCTACGCGCCGCGGCTGGTGGTCAACATCACCGACGTCAACGACAAGATCTACGCCGAAGCGCGCGTGGCCGGCGTGAGCTCGCAGCAGCTCGCCCGCGAGATGACCGGCCACTATCTGGCCGACACCGAGGCGCTCGGACTCGGGCGCCCCGACGCCGAGCCGCTGGCCTCCGAGACGATCGCTGCGATCGTCGCTCTGATCGAGACGCTGATCGCGCGCGGCCATGCCTACGTCGCCGCCGGCGACGTCTACTTCAGCGTGCGCTCCTTCCCCGCCTACGGCTCGCTGTCGCACCGTCAGGTCGACGACATGGACCAGGGCGAGGACAGCGAATGGGCAGAGCGCAAGCGCGATCCGCTCGACTTCGCCCTCTGGAAGGCGGCCAAGCCCGAGGAGGACAGCTCGTGGGAGGCGCCGTGGGGTCGTGGCCGGCCCGGATGGCACATCGAGTGCTCGGCGATGGCCGAGCGGCTGCTGGGACTCGGCTTCGAGGTCCACGGAGGCGGAGCCGACCTCGTCTTTCCTCACCACGAGAACGAGGCGGCCCAGACCGTCGCTGCCCACGGCGAGCCGCTCGCTCAGATCTGGATGCACAACGGCATGCTGCGCGTCGACCGCGAGACGATGTCCAAATCGATCGGCAACGTCACGCTGTTGCACGAGGCGATCGCACGCCACGGGCACCACGCCGTCTTGATGTACCTCTGCGGTTCCCACTACCGCAAGCCGATCGACTTCTCCGAGGCAGCGCTGGCAGAGGCCTCAGCGCGCGTCGCGCGCGTGCGCGAGGCCGGCCGGCGGCTCGCCGAAGGGCCCAGTCCGCAGGATCTGGCTCGCTGGCATGAGCAGTTCTTCGTCGCACTCGCCGATGACTTCAACACCGCCGAAGCGCTCAACGGTGCCCTCTTCCCCTGGGTCAGGGAGGCCAATGCCCGCGGCGACCGCGGCGAGACCGTCGGCGACGCCGATCTACGCGACATGCTCGCGGTGCTCGGGCTCGACGGGCTCGTCTGTGGCGAGGGCGACGAAGCGGGCGAGCTCGTCGCCGCCGGCGCGCCGGCTGACGTGCGCGCGCTCGTCGAGCGCCGCGTGCAAGCCCGGCGTAAACGGGACTTTACGCTCGCCGATCGGCTGCGCGACGAGCTCGCCGAGCTGGGATGGGAGGTGCGCGACGGCGCCGGCGAGCCGCAGCTGATCCGCTTGCGCGATCGCCCGCCGTGATCGTCTACGGCCGCAACGCTGTGCGCGAAGCGATCCGCGGGCCGCGCGAGGTGCGGCGGGCATGGGCGACGGAGCGGGCGGCGGCCGACGTGCTCGATCGCTCGGCGGTAGGGGTCACGATCGTCTCGGACCCAGCGGCGCTCGAGCGCCGCTGCGGATCGCCCGAGCACCAGGGCGTGTGCGTCGAGGTCTCCGCCTACCGCTACGCCGACGCCGCCGAGCTGGTGGGACTCGCCAGCCCGATGATCGTCGCGCTGGACGAGATCCAGGACCCCCAGAATCTCGGCGCCGTCTGTCGCACCGCGGAGGCCGTTGGCGTAACCGGGGTCGTGATCGCCGAGCGCCGCAGTGCGGAGGTGACCGCGGCGGTGTGTCGCGCGTCCGCCGGGGCGGTCGAGCACCTGGCTGTGGCTCGCGTGCGCAACCTCGCCGACTTCCTGCTCTCCGCGCGTGACGCGGGCTGCTGGAGCTACGGGGCGGCTGCGGGCGCGGCCGTCCGCTACGACGCCCCGGACTACCGCGGCGGCGTCGTCCTCGTGCTCGGCTCTGAAGGCCGTGGCCTGCGTCCGCGCGTCGCAGCGGCGTGCGATCAGCTCGTCGCGTTGCCGCTGCGGGGAAGGGTCAGCTCGCTGAACGTCTCGGCCGCAGCCGCCGCGCTGATGTATGAAATCTTGCGTCAGCGACTTGACAGCGGCTCATAACCATGCCACGCTCCCGCGTAGGATAAGCCTGAAGTCGAACCTGAGAATCGACTTTGGGAGACCGGCGCCTCTGGGGAGGGGACGCGTCACGACAGCATCGGGTGTGCTCCGTGTGCTCTAGTGGCTCAGCGGTGCATTGCCCGGAAAGGACGCTTCCGTGGCCAGGTTCGCTCCCGAGTCTCAAGCTCATGTCAAGCTTGATGACTACTATCTGATTGCGCTCGCCAAACAGGGTCGCCCCGACGCGTACGACACGCTGATGCGCCGTTACTACGGCTTCGTGCGGCTGAAGGCATCGTCGTATTTCATCGCCGGCGGTGACGGCGACGATCTCATTCAGGAAGGGCTCGTCGGTCTCTACAAGGCCGTGCGGGACTACCGCTCCGACCGCGAGTCGAGCTTCCGCAACTTCGCCGAGCTCTGCATCACGCGCCAGATCATCACCGCGGTGAAGACCGCGACGCGCAACAAGCACACCCCGCTCAACGGCTACGTCTCCTTCTCGACCAGCCCCGCAGGGATGGGTGGGAGCGGGGACAACGAGCCGACGCTCGACGAGCTGCTGCCGGGCTCGCCGGTGCACGACCCGGTCAACCAGGCGATCTCCTCCGAGGAGCTGCGTTCGCTTGTGGCCTGTCTGTCGACGGTGCTCTCAGAGCTCGAGTCGCGCGTGCTGTCGCTCTACCTCGACGGGCACTCCTACGAGTACATCGGCGAGCGCCTGGGGTGCGAGGCCAAGACGGTGGACAACGCGCTGCAGCGCGTGAAGCGCAAGGTGGCGGCGCATCTGGCGTCGCGCGCTGTCGCTGCGTAGGCGCCCGCAGGGTCGGGGGTCGTCCGTGCTGTCGCGCTTCTACGCCGCTGTGCGCACCGCCGCGCGCGCGCAGGCCTACGTCGAGGACCTGCGCTCGCACCGCATCCGCCTGGCCTCGGTGAGCTCGAGCGGCGACGGTCCCTCCGACCACCCCCCGACGGGCTACCTCGGCAACCTTTTGATGTTCGACTCGCTGGCGTCGAATCTCGCCCAGCCCGGCGGCTCCTTCGCCGACACCAACAACGCCTCCGACATCTTCTTGTGGGGGGACAAGGACCGCTTGGTCAAGCTGCGCTCGATTCCGTGCAACACGGGCTGCCATCCGCTCAACGGCGCCTCCAGCGATCCCGTGACCAGCTACGTCGACAACTACACGCTCTTTTATCGCAACGGCCAGCTCTGATCGCAACGGCCAGCTCTGATCGCAACGGCCAGCTCTGGATGCACTACATCCCGTAGGAGGCAGTCGCGTGGCCCCATCGCCGAGACCCGCGGCGGGCTCTCTTCGTCGACTCGGATAGAACATCTCCGTGCGCGCCCACGTGCTAGCGCTCGCAGCCATGGCGAGCGTCGCCGCCGCGGCCGGCGCCGGTGGCGCCGCTGCGGCACGTGCGTCCGCTGCGGATCGCCTCGGCGCCAACCCACCGGTCCCTGGGTCGACATGGACGACGTTCGGCGGAGATCCCGGCCGAACGAACGCCGATGCAAACCCAGCGGCGCCGCTGCCCTTCGCGCCGGCGTGGACGAGCCCGTTGCTCGATGGCGACGTCTATGGTCAGCCGCTGCAGTACGGCGGTCTGGTGTACGTCGCCACCGAGAACAACAGCGTTTACGCGCTCGACGCGACCACGGGACGCACGGTCTGGCAAGACAACGTCGGCCTCGCGGCACCGAGCAATCGCTTGGCGTGCGGCAACATCGAGCCGCGGGTCGGGATCACCAGCACCCCAGTGATCGACCCCGCGAGCAGCGCGATCTACGTCGTGGCTGACACCTGGGACGGCCAGAGCAACGCGCAGCACGTCCTGGCCGGCTACGACCTCGCCTCCGGGCGGGCGCTGTTTGCCCCCCGACCCGTGGATCCGGCCGACGGCGACTCACCAAACCAGCTGCTCCAGCGCCCGGCTTTGGCGCTGGATGGCGGCGAGGTGATCATCGGCTATGGCGGCAATGACGCTGATCACGGCGAGCAGGGCTGCGACAACTACCACGGTGCCGTCGTCGCAGCTCCGCTTGCTGGCGGCGCGAACCGCACCTACCACGTGACCGATCCCCAGGGGGCGATCTGGGGAACGAGCGGACCCGCGGTGGATGGCCACGGCTCGATCTACGTCTCAAGCGGCGACGGCAACGGGTCGCTGACCTCGGCCTTCGGGCAGTCCAACGCGGTCATCGAGCTCGACGCGGCGCTCTCGCAGCAGAGCTTCTTCACGCCAGCGGCCTGGAAGCTCGACGATCTCGCCGACCTCGACCTCGGCTCGACGGGCCCGCTGCTGCTGCCCGGCGGGCTCCTCTACCAGGACGGCAAGGACGCCCAGGGCTACCTGCTCTCCGCCGACGATCTCGGCGGGATTGGGGGTCAGCTCTACAGCGCGCCGGTGTGCCAGGGATTTGGCGGCGACGCGTATGCCGCGGGGCACATCTACGTAGGCTGCATCGACGGGACGCGCGCGCTCGCCCTCGACAGCGCCAACCGCCGCTTCGCGGTGCTCTGGCAGGCCCCAGCAACGGCGAACGGTCCGCCCGTGGTGGCCGGCGGCCTCGTTTGGACGATCGGCTACTACACCAGCCAGCTCTATGGATTCGACCCAGCGAGCGGGGCGTTGAAGGTCCAGCAGCCGCTGGCGGAAGCGATGCACTTCGCCTCTGCGGGCGTTGCCGACGGACGCCTGCTGGTGCCCGCCGGGCAGGTCGTCAGCGCGTTCACCATCGCCTCGCCGCCGCCCGGCTCCGACAGTCCGCTCGTCGTCGTGGGGGGCAGCCGTTGCCGGGTTCCGCGGCTGCGCTTCTACTCGTTGACCCGAGCCCGGCGCGCGCTCGCCCGTGCCGGCTGCCGACTCGGTCGCGTCTACAGGCCACATACGCTCGCGGCCAGTCGGCGCGCCCTCGTCAAGGGGGTGCTGGTGGTATTGCGCCAGTCCCCGCCGGCGGGAGTCTCGCTCGCTCCCGGGACGCGCATCAACCTTCGGCTCGGACACGGCCCGCCGGCCGCCCAGCGGCGCCGTTGAGCTCAGCGGCGCACTGAGCTCAGCGACGCGCTGAGCTCAACGGCGCACGACTCGGGTCGCCGTCGCCTTCCAGGTCGCGGCGACACGCATCCCGGGGTGAAGGCCAAGCTCGCGAGCGCCCCGCTCGGTGACCTCGGCCACCAGCGCCTGGGGCGCGGCGAGGGCGACGCGGACGCGCTGACCGAGAGCGGTGATCGAGACGACCTCGGCCTCGATCCGATTTTGCGCGGAGGAGCGCGACGGCGCGTCGAGCGGTTGGATCGCGATCTCCCAGGGGAACACGGTCGCCGCGACCGGGCCACGACCGCTGTCGATCGCGGTGATGCTCCCACCTCCGTCGATCTCGATGCGGGTAGTACCGTCGGCAGCGGCGTGGGCGATGCCCGTGAGCACCACCGCGCCCGCGAAGTCGGCAACGAACGCCGACGCCGGTGCGCCGGCGAGCTCGCTCGCCGTGCCCCGCTGAACCACGCGGCCGCCGTCGATCACCCCGACACGGTCGCCGAGCAGCGCCGCCTCAGCGAAGTCGTGGGTGACCAGCACCGTCGGTACGCCGGCATCGCGGAGCAGGGCGCCGAGCTCGCGCGCCGCGCTGGACCGCGTGCGGCGGTCGAGCGCCGACAGCGGCTCGTCGAGCAGCAGCGCGCGGGGGCGCAGCGCGAGCGTCCGCGCCAGCGCCACGCGCTGGCGCTCGCCGCCCGACAGCGCGCTCGGTCGCGCGTCCGCGAGCCCCCCGATGCCGAAGCGATCGAGCAGCTCCAGCGCTCCGGCGCGGCGCTCGGAGCGCCGCCGCTTGCGCACGGGGAAGGCGACGTTGCGCCACACCGCCAGGTGCTCGAAGAGGGCGTAGTCCTGGAAGACGTAGCCACAGCGCCGCTGCTCGGGTGGACAGCTGACTCCGCGCGCGGTGTCGAGCCAGACCGCCTGACCGCAGCTGACACGGCCGCTGCTCGGCGCCAGCAGCCCGGCGATGATCCGCAGGACGCTGGTCTTGCCCGCTCCGGACGGTCCCGCGAGCGCGAGGCAGCGTCCCTCCGGCACCTCGAGCGCGATGTCGAGCTCGAAGCCAGCCCAGCGATGGCTCGCCTCAGCGCGCAGCACGGCCGAGCAGGCTTGCTCCGGCGAGCGCCTTGATCGCGATCAGCAGCGCGGCGGAAACCGCCAGCAAGGTCGCCGACAGCGCAAGCGCGCCGGGGAAGTCCGTCGAGAAGCGGTCATAGATGGCGAGCGGAGCGGTCTGCGTGATCCCGCGGAAGGACCCGGCAAACATCAGCGTGGCGCCAAACTCTCCCAGCGCGCGCCCCCACGCCAGCGCGAGCCCTGCGAGGATGCCGGCGCGCGCGGCGGGCAGCGCCACCGCGGCGAAGGTGCGGGCAGGACCGGCCCCGAGCGTCCGCGCCGCCTCCAGCCAGCGGGGGTCCAGCGCCGCGAAGGCCGACTGGGCCTGACGGATGTAGAAAGGGGCCGCGACGAAGACGAGCGCGGTGACGACCCCGGCGGTCTGGAGCACGAGCTGGATGTGGGCGTCCCGCAGCGCGCCGCCGAGGATGCCCTGTGGGCCGAGCGCCGCCAGCAGCCCGATGCCGGCCACGGCCGGCGGCAGGACGAGCGGCAGCTCGACCAGCGTGACCACCACGGCCTTGCCAGGGAAGGCGCGTGTCGCCAGCAGATAGGCCGCGGGCGTCCCGACAGCCACGATGATCCCGATCGCGATTGCGGTCGTCTCCAGACTCAGGCGCAGCGCGACTGCGGCCGAGGGATCCCCGAGGCTGGAGACGAGCTGGGCGGGATTGGTATTGAAGAAAATGGCCACGACGGGGAGCACGAGGAAGGCGAGGCTCGCAGCGAGCGCCAATCCGAGCAGCGCGACGAAGCCCGTGGGGCGGCTCATCGCGGCGGCGGCTGGAAGCCCGCCTGGCGGAGCTGCTGGCGTCCGACGCCGGTGAGCAGCCCGCCGATGAACGCTTGCGCCTGCGGGACGTGCGCTGAGCCGCTGACCACGGCGGCGGCATAGGCGACAGTCGGTTGCAGTGACGCAGGCAGCTCGATCGCGGTCACGCGTCGCGCGCTCGCGGCGGCATCGGTGATGTAGACGAAGCCGGCGTCGACGGCGCCCTCGGTCAGCTTGCCGACCACACCGCCGACGTCGGGCTCGCTCGAGCGGACGTTGGCGAGGATCGCGCCGCGCTGGCTCGCCGGCAGCCGCGCCAGCAGCTTGCGCGTATAGGAACCGACCGGCACCGTCGGCGCCCCGATCGCGATCGTCACCCCCGGCTTGGCGAGGTCGGCGAGCGATCTCACCTTGGTCGACCCCGCGGGGACGGCGATGATCAGGCGGTTGGCGGCGAAGACGACTGGGTGGCGCGCGAGCCCCTTGACGTAGAGCATCTCTGGCAGCGTGGTGTTCGCCGAAGCGAACACGTCCGGCTTCACCCCCTGCTCGATCTGGGCGGCGAGCATGTCTGACCCCGCGAATGAGAGGTGCACCGTCGCCGGGGTGAACCCCTGCGCGTAGGCGGTCAGCGCCCGCTTCAACGATGTTGCGGCCGAGACGACGAGCGATGGCTTCTCGCTCGAGCCGGCAGCTCCACATCCGATCGCCGCTGTCGCGAGCAGCGCTAGCGCCAGCGCGGGTGTGATCCGCCTAGGCACGCTCGATCATCACCGACGTCGCCTTGATCGTGGCCGTCGCCGGCACTCCCGCGGCCAGCCCCAGCTCGACGACCGCGTCGCGGGTGACCGCCGCGACGACGCGGAAGGGGCCTGCCTGAAGCTCGACGAGCGCCATCACGCCGTCGGCCTGGACCGAGCGCACGACGCCCTCCAGCCGGTTTCGCGCCGACAACGCATTGCCGGTGCGCGCGCGCGCCGGTTGCGCCGACAGGCGTTGCACCTCCGCGCCCGGGACGCGCCGGCGGTTGCGCTCGTCGCGGACGGTGCGCAATTTCCCCGCGCGGTCCCAGCGTCGTAACGTGTCCATGCTCACGCCGAGGGCGCGGGCGGCGTCGGCGAGCGTCATCTCCTGCATCATGCCTAAGCATTGCATAGGCATACCCGGACGGCGCGCAGCGCGCCCGTCCCCTCAACAAGCGATCATTGCGGGCCATGCCCTCGCCGCGGGTGAGACCCGCTGCCCGCGCGATCCTCGCGCTCACCCTGACGGTCGCAGCGATCGTCCCGCTGGGCTGCGGCTCGGCCAATTCGCGCAGCGCGCACAGCTCGCTGGTCGCCCAGTCCGGCGTGCCCGGGTCGCTCGCGGTGGGCTCCGTGCACAGCTCGCGGATCGTGCGTCCCGGCTCGGCCGCGGTGCGCGTGCGCGAGATCCCGGGCAAGAGCGCCCCCCGACCGGACCCCTACCCGGCGAAGGCTGTGACCGCCGCCGCTCCCGGCGCGGTCGCGCCAGGGGCTCCATCTGACTCCGAGATTCGCCGCGAGCTCGCGCAAGCGCGCAAGCAGGGAGTCGTGCTTCCCAGCGGCAACAGCACGCAGTCGTTCCTGCTGCGCCCGACCTACGCCTCGATCGCCGGCGGCGGCTGGGCGTTCCCGATCCAGCCGCTGTCGGTCGTGCTCACGCCGGTCACGTGGAGCGAGGACCAGGGCGTGGACATCGCCACGGCGGGCGCCGCCTGCGGGGCAAAGGCCGTCGAGGTCGCGATCACCAGCGGCACCGTCGTCCAGGAGGGAATCTCGGGCTTCGGTCCCTACGCGCCCGTCGTCCGCCTCGACGCCGGGCCCTACGCGGGCTGGTACGTCTACTACGGTCACGCCGCCCCGGCCCTGGTTCCCGTCGGCGCTCACGTGCAGGCCGGCCAGCCGCTCGCGGAGGTCGGCTGCGGCGTCGTGGGAATCTCGAGCGGCCCCCATCTCGAGATCGGGCTCACCCCGCCCGGGCAGGTCACCTGCTGTCCCGCTTCCGGCCAAACGTCGCCGTTGACCGACACGCTCGTCCAGCAGCTCTACGCGCGCTCGCACTGACACCGGTGGCGGAGATCGGGCAGCGGCTGACGCGCATGCTCGACTGGGTCCGGCGGGCGATCGCGCACCGGCACGCGCCGCTCGTCGCGCTCGTCGTGATCCTCGCGTGCTCGCTCGCAGCCAGGGTCTTCGACCTCGAGGCCCCCTGCAGTCAGCCGTGTCGCGGGGCGGACGCCCACACGCTCGTCTTTGACGAGTCCTACTACGTCAACGCCGCACGCGTGATCGTCGGGATCCACCCACCGGCTGGATCCCCGTATCACGAAGCTCCCCTCGGCTACGACGCCAACGCCGAGCATCCCCAGCTCGCCAAGATCGTGATGGCGGCCGGGATCGAGCTCTTCGGCGACGGGCCGGCAGGCTGGCGGCTCGGCAGCGTGCTCTTCGGGCTTGTGGCGATAGCCGCGCTCTATGCGCTCGTGCTCGCGGCCGGCGGCGGCGGCTGGCTCGCCGCCGGGGCGGCCGGCGTGATGGCGCTCGACAACCTGTTGCTCGTCCACGGGCGCATCGGCACGCTCGACATCTACGCGGTGGCGCTGATGCTCTTGGCGGCTGTCTTCTACATGCGAAGACGCCCGGTGTTCGCCGGGCTGGTGCTCGGCGTGGCGGCGTGCACGAAGATCGTCGCGCTCTATCTGATCGCCGCGTTCGTGCTGATGGAGCTGGGATGGACGCTGCGCGCTCGTGCCGGCGAGCGCGCTGAGGGTGCTGAGGCGTGGTGGCGCAAGCCCGTGCTCGGGCTCGCGTTGCTCGTGGGCGCGACCGTGGTCAGCCTGCTGACCGTGCTCTGGCTCCTCGATCTGACGGTGCCGCCGTGGGATCCCTCGACGCACCGGACGTTCACCGACCCGTTCAGCCAGCTCGCGCACATGCTGTCGACCGGCCTCGGGCTGAAGGCCGCTGGCGCGCCGGGCATCTCCTCGCCGCCGCTGCGCTGGCTGCTCGACCAGCGACCGATCGACTACGCACGAGTGGCGGTGAACACGCTCGTCAACGGGCGCATCGTCGCGAGCCACGCGGTGGTCGACTTCCGCGGCGAGATCAATCCCTTCATCATCTTCCTCGCGCTGCCGGCGCTCGGCGCCGCGATCGTCGCTGCATGGCGCGAGGCCGATCGCGTGGCCGCGATCGGGGCCGCGTGGTGCGTGGGGACGTTCCTACCGTTCCTGGTGGCGAGCGCGCTCGCCAATCGCGTCACGTACCTCTTCTACATGGTGATCGTGATGCCGGGGATCTACCTGGTCACCGCGCGCCTGTTCTCCGGCCGCCAGCTCTCCCGCGCTGCCGCCCTGGGCTGGGCGATCGCGCTTGTATACGGGTTCGTGCACCTCTATCCACTGCGTACGTTCTCGGGCCATTAGTAGGAGGAGTACTACGAAGTACCCACGCACCCACTTGGCTGAGGCATCCCGGGTTTGGCCGTGGGTTGCGCTCAGGGCTCGCCGACTGCGGCGAGGAAGCCAGTGGCGATGAAGGCAAACAGCGCGGTCACGCCGATCGCGTGAGCCCACGGCGCGTCGGCGACGGTCAGCAGGCCGAAGCCCGCGATCAGACAGGCGCCCGCGACGCGCCCCAGCAGCCCGGAGGCTGAGGCCGCCACGACGCCGTCCCGGGGCAGCAGCGGGGCGGCAGTGGGAGCGTGATCTAGCCGGCCCGCCAGCACCAGCCGGAAGAGCAGCGCTAGCGACGGGAACAGGATCACCCCACCCGCCAGCACGGCCACGATCAAAGCGACGAGCGTGTCGTGGGAAGCAGCTGCCTGCTGGATCGTGAGACCCGGCAACAGCGTGGGGTTCTGAGCGAGCGCCCAGGCCGCGATCACCGCGGCGACCGCGAGCGCCGCGGTGTAGCGCGCCGCTTCAAAGCGCCGTGCCCACACCAGCGCCAGCGTGGTCGCGCCTGCCAGCAGCGAGACGATCACCCCGCCGAGAGCACCACCGCGCACCAACCCGTGATAGAGGCGATGGGCATCGGCGTGCACGACCAGCAGGCCGCCGATCGCGACGGCGCCCGCCACGAGGCCCGCCGCGAGCGCCCGCGCGCGAAACTGGCGCTCCAGCTCGCCCTCACGCAGGCGGGTCGCGTCGGCGGCGAGGTAGACGGCGGCGAGGTAGGCCGACGCCGCGACCGCCAGGGTTCCGACCAGCAGCGATGTCGGGTTCAGCCAGCTCGAGAAGAGGTGCCCGGCCGCGTTGCCAACTGGGACGCGGCGCGAGGCGATCGCGCCCGCCATCGAGCCGAGCGCAAACGGG
Source organism: Solirubrobacterales bacterium (assembly GCA_003244205.1). Classification (GTDB taxonomy): domain Bacteria; phylum Actinomycetota; class Thermoleophilia; order Solirubrobacterales; family Solirubrobacteraceae; genus QHBW01. Next base: position 48,442 of record QHBW01000032.1, read on the forward strand.
GTGAGGATCGAGGCGGACGCCGAGACGGTGTCGATAACGCGAAGCTCACGCGCGGTCGAGGTCCCCGCGCGCAGCGCGTAGGCGGCGCCGCGCACGATGATGCCCAGGGCAGCGACAAACAGCGGGATCGACAGCGTGGAGGCGATCGACCCGAACGCGCTCGGGTAGGCGGTCCAGGTCACCGTCAGCACGAAGATCAGCCAGACGTGGTTGGCCTCCCACACCGGTGCCATCGAGTGGTGGGCGTGATCGCGGATCTGCTTGCCTCCCGGGCCGCCTCCGGCCACGAGCTGCCAAATGCCCGCGCCGAAGTCGGCGCCGGCGAGGACGACGTAGAGCGCCAGCCCCACTAGGCTGAAGGCAAGCGGGACGTCGTAGAGGTGCACCGTCAGCTCCCCGCGGCGGCGGTCGTGGGCTCCGGTAGCGCGAGCGGGGATCGTGCGAGGCGCCGCAGGATCCAGACCACGCCGATCGCCACCGCAAGGTAGATCAGCGCGAGCGTCCCGTAGCCAATAGGGATCCCGCTCGCGCCGGTCACGGCCTGTTTGGTGAGCATCACGCCGTAGACGATCCAGGGTTGGCGCCCGACCTCCGTGGTGACCCATCCGGCGATCAGCGCGACGAGCGAGAGCGGTCCGGCCGCTGCGACCGCGCGGTAGAACCAGATCGACTGCGGCAGGCGTTTGCGCCGCACGCGGACGACGAGGTAGATCGCACCCAGCAGTGCCAGCAGGGTGCCGATCCCGACCATCGCCTGGAAGGCGAGTCGCACCACGTTGATCGGCGGACGCAGAGCGGCCGGGACCGTGTCGAGACCCTGGACGCTGGCGTTGGGATTGTGGAAGGCCAGCAGCGACAGCAACTTGGGGATCACGATGCCGTACTTGACCTGACCGTTGCTGTACCAGCCGAGCACGTGCTCCGACGCGCCCTTCGTGGTCTTGGCCAGGCCCTCGAACGCGGCGAGCTTGACCGGCTGGGTCGTCGCGACTTCGCGGGCGGCCCAGTCGCCCACCAACACCTGGACCGGCGCGGCCAGCGCAGCGATCGTGAGCGGGATCACGAGCGCAGTGCGCTCGTAACGACCCCAGCGTCCGCGCAAGCGCCCGACGGCGTAGCAGCCCGCGACCACGAAGCCGGTGACGATGTAGCCGGCGATGTACATGTGCACGAGCTCGTGCCAGAGGTAGCGGTTGCCGAAGAGCGCCGCGAGTGGATCGACATCGAGCGCCCTGCCGCCCGAAAGGCGGAAGCCAGAGGGGTGGTTCATCCAGGCGTTAACGGCGATCACCGTGAGCGAGCCGGTGAAACCGGCGATCGCGATTGGGATCCCGCTGGCGAAATGCCTCCGGGGGGAGAGCCGCTCCCAACCGTAGACGTAGATGCCGATGAAGATCGCCTCCATGAAGAAGGAGAACCCTTCGATCGCGAACCCGAGCCCGAACACGCTGCCGAACGTGGCGGTGAAATTGGGCCAGAGCAGGCCCATTTCGAAGCTCAGGATCGTGCCGGTGATCACACCGACGGCGAACAGCGCCGCCATTACCTTGGTCCAGCGCTTGGCGAGCGTGAGATAGAGCTGGTCGCCGCTGCGCAGGTAGCGCCACTCGACATACAGGATCATCGCCGGGAAGGCGATCCCGAAGCAGACCAGGGGGATGTGAACCGCGAAGGACAGCGCCTGCATCTGGCGAGCCTGGAGGAGGTAGGCCTGATGCGCCGGCGCCAGGCTCGCCGCCGCGCTGGACGTTATGCCGATGAGTCCGAACAAGGCGCTCTTTTATAGGCCAGCTCGACCGATGATCTCGGGCTAGCCGCTCTTGGGACGAGACTTGAGGTAGGCAAGCAGGCTGCCGTAGTCGTGCTGGCAGGCGGGACAGCCCTCGAGGTGCGGCCGCATACCCGCGACGACACGGTCGGCGTCTGCTCCGTCGAGTTCGAGCTCGACGTAGCGATCGAGCGCGTCGAAGCACTCGTCGCACGTCAGCTCGGCTTCGCTCGGTCCGATAACGCGTGCAATCAGCTGGTCTCGGGAGATGTGGTCGGGTGGGCTCACTCGCTTTGCCTCACGGCGTGGATGTCGAGATTCCGCTCGCGTAGGTGCGCGCGCAGCTTGCGGCGAGCGTCATGGAGGGTCTTGTAGAGAGCTCCGCGGGTGCTGTTGAGGCGCTGGGCGAGCACGTCGATGGGCACGTCGTTGAGTGTGATCGCCACGAGGACCGCGCGCTGATGGGGCGTCAGGCTCTGGTCGATCGCGTTTCCCAGGGCGTTGATCAGCTCACGGGATTCGGCGACTCCGTCGGGCGTTGAGGTGCGATCGGCGATCAAGGCCCAATGGTCTGCATCAAGCGGGATCTCCCTGCGCTGCCAGGCGCGTTGGCGGACGTTCACCGCGGCTTCGAGCAGAGCGAACTTGTACGCCCAAGTCGTGAATCGGCTCTCACCGCGGTAGTCGTCGAGCTTGGCCAGGATCGCCAAGAGCGCGTCGTCGGCGCTCTGATGCGCGATGTCCTCCCGGTCTCCGCCACGCAAGTGAGGTTGGCCGGCTGTGCGTCGGCGCAGCTCGAATCGCGTGGCGCGCAGGAGAAGAGCGTGCAGGTCGCTGAGCGCTTGCTCGCGGTCGGGACTGTCGCCACGGAGGCGGACGATCCAGGCGCTCGACTCGGCGTCCAGGGACGGGATCAAGGCAGATGTGTTGGGGCCTACGGCTGGCATGGGAAGAGAATTCCGCTGGACGCTAACAACGCCCAGCTCGCGGCAGCTGTCGCCGACGCTCAGCATCGCTCCTCGCTCTCGAGCGGTGCGAGAATCCGCACGGCGACGTCAGGCGGACAGCCGCGATCCACCAGCTCGAGCAGGGCGTGAAGGTCATATGCGGGGTCTTCGGCCAACGTCTCGGCGCTCTCGGCACCGAGCCCGGCCGTGCGAAGACGCTGCACACGCCAGCGAACCACAGTGTCGATCGGGGTGCGCCTCACGAGCCGGTTTGGGAGAGACATGCATTTGGTTGGCGACGCTCGTCACGGAAGTCTTACTCCCGTCGTTGGTAAGAACCCGGCCGGCCACGACGCAAACAGGCAGATGGCAGAGCCCTCTCATCTCTTCCGGTCAAAGGAGCAATCATGTCTGCATCTGTAGGCGCCGTCGATCCCCCGGCGGGTGTTTACGCGCCGGCCGGATCGCCCAAGGATCTTTGGCGCGACCCGGCTTACCAGTCCTTTGTCATGCTGCGGATCGGTTTCACCGTGGCGCCGATCCTGTTCGGCGTTGACAAGTTCTTCAACGTCATGGTCCATTGGGAGAAGTATCTGGCGAGCTGGATCAACGACATCCTTCCCGGCAACGCCTTCACGGCCATGCACATCGTCGGCGTCGTCGAAATCGCTGCAGGTGTCCTGGTCGCGCTGAAGCCGCGCTACGCCGCCTACGTCGTCGCGGCTTGGCTCGGCGGCATCATCGTCGATCTGCTCACCTACTCCGGCTACTACGACATCGCCCTGCGCGACTTCGGCCTGCTGCTCGGCGCGCTGGCCCTCGCCAGGCTGGCATCGAAGTTCGATCCGCCCGGACTGCGACTGAAGTTCCTCCCGTAGCCCTACCTCCCGGCGAGATCGTGGAAGGAAGTGGCCCACCGCGACGTCATAAGGATAAATGCGCCAACCCGTGAGTTTCGCCATACCTGTCGTCGCAGGGGCGCTCCTGCTCGCCGCCTGCGGCAGCGGCTCCAGCAGCTCGAGCAGCTCAAGCAGCTCCGGCGCCTCGGCTGCCTCCAGCGGCACGAGTTCGCCGGCGTCGGTCAAGACCGCGGCTGATGCCGCGCTTGGTGGCAGCGTTCTCGTCGATAGCCAGGGCATGACGCTCTATCGCCTGACCGCTGAAACGAACGGGAAGTTCATCTGCACCGGGCCGTGTCTGCAGGTCTGGCATCCACTCACAGCGCCAGGCGGAACGCGACCAAGCGGCACCGTCCCCTCGCTCGCAACGGTGACGCGGCCGGATGGGACCGCACAGGTGACCTTCAAGGGCCAGCCGCTGTACACCTTCGTCAAGGACAAAAAGCCCGGAGACGCCACCGGGCAGGGGATCAAGGACGTGGGCATGTGGACCGCCGTCCGGGCGAGCGCGCGGGCGAGCAGCACTCCCGCCAGCACTCCTCCTGCGACCACCACGCAGGCTCCCGTGTCGCCGCCGGCCAGCGGCGGCGGCGGCGGCTACTGACGGCTGCCGCCGAGGCGGCGGGTACTGACGCCTGCCGCCGTATGCCGTCAGCGACGCTGCGCGTGCCCGCAGAGGCGGTAGCTCCGCCGCTCGTAGAGCGTGATGCGGTGGTGTCGCCGGCTAGCGGTGATCCGCAGCTCGATCGCGAGGCGCCCCGACCGTCGGTCGGCGATGCTCACCCTGATGCTTCGCACGTGGCGCCGCGTGCTGCTGACTACGCGGCCGGCGATCAGAACTTCCAGGCGACGAACGCTGAAGCCCGCTGGGACGCGCGGATGGAGCACGATGACCCTCGCGCTCGTGCACCGGGTCGACTTGTGTCTTGGGGCAACCGAACCGGAAGCGGGCGTGGTCGAGCCGGCCGGCGCCCCGCAGGTGTCCGGTACGGGGTCGCCGTTGAACCGCCCGGTGAGGTAGGGGATCGCCAGCAGCGTGAAGTTCGCGACGCCCTGGATGTGCTCGAGCCCGAGCGGGTCGCGGAAGTAGTCGATGCGCGCCCCGGCCTGGCAGTAGTGGGCGACGAGGTCGTCGAGCGGCTTGATCCAGATGAGCTCGTCGTGGATGCCGTTGTAGACGAAGGTGGGCGCGGTGGGGGAGTTGTGGCCGAGGGCGTTGAGGTTGATTACGCGCTCGACGCGGGGCACGTGGAAGACGTCGGGGGTATTGGTGTAGGAGTCGTAGTTGGCGAACGGCGCAGCGAAAACCGAGGAGGCGCACCCCGTGCTGACTTGCTGGGCAAACGCTCGGCCTTTGGCATTCAGCAGCGCAGGCAGGTCGAGCTCCGGATAGGCGCGGTCCAGCGCGATTGCGGTGGCCATCAGAACACCCGCGCCGATCGACCCGTTTATGTAGCTGACGGTGTCCTCGTTGCCGACCGGCACCCCGCCCTCGGCCACGCCGACGAGGTTGAGCTCGGGCGCATAGGAGGGCGCTAGCTCGTCGGCTGCGGCCGTCACATGGGCGCCTCCGGAGTAGCCGATGAGGCCGACTTTGGTTGCCATCCCGCTCAAACCTGCGAGCGGAAAATGCTCGACCGCGCGGATCGAGTCCAGCGCGGCGTGGCCCTCCATGCCGGTGACGATGTACTCAGACTGCGGTCCCTCGGCGTCGGGGATGACGATCGCCCTGCCCTGTGTCAGCTCGGTTGTCGCCAGTCCGGTCTCGAGCGCGAGGTTCGCGTCCCCCTGCTCGCCGTTCTGCAGCTGATACGACGGCGCGCAGTTGGGATCGACGCTGTCCTCGGCGTCGTCGACGGAGACGAGCTGGCGTCCGCCTGCCGGGGCGCCAGCGTTGGGGACGAGCACCGTCGTGACCCCTGGCACAGCGCGGCCGCTGGCGCCATTGGTGCGGTAGAGCAGCTGGTAGGCCTTCGCGAGCAGCCCGCTCAGCGGGACGGGGCCGAGAGTCACGGTCACCGCGCGGGTGCGCAAGACCGTCCCTGGCGCGACCGCATCCAGCCCCGCCGGAGCTTGGTAGAAGGGATCCACCGTCGGCGACAGCGGCGCGGCGCCGGCCGGAGAACAGATCAGGCCGAGTGCTGCGACACCGAGCAGCGTTGGCGCAGCCGACCGGATCCAAGCTGGCGTCCAGGTCATGAGTTACGCATACTGACGAGAACCGACGACCCCGGCAACGTGGGGCCTCCAAGATCGGCCACCGCTGCGTTGGAGCATCTCCAACCCCCGGTCTCGCGCCGAGAGGTCGTCGGTTCTCCAACGGCCGCGTTTGCTTTGTTGGAGGTTCTACGGTGCGCCCATTCTCCTTCGTCGCGAGACTGGGGCTATGTCGATCCGGCGCATCGCTGCGCTGCTAGGAGTCATGCTTGTCCTAGGCGCAAGCCCTGCTGTCGCGCAGGCAGCCATTCCCGCGCCGGACGACGACCCCTTCTACGCGGTGCCGGCAAACGTCGCCGGCCTGGCCAACGGCACGATCATGCGCTCGCGTCCGATCGCCGCGACCGCAGAGTCGGTACCGATGCCGGCCACGTCGTGGCAGCTCCTCTACAAGACCGTCGACAACACCGGCGCGGCGACAGCCACCGTGACGACCGTGATGGTGTCGAGCGTGCCCTGGATCCCGTCGCCACCCAACTGACCCTTGTGGCTGTTGAAAACGCCTTGATCAGATCGAGCACCTGATCCGTGGTCACCGGCCTGGCGTGGTCTTCGTGATGCCGGTTCGCAGTTGTAGCGACCGACGACGACGCCGCATACCCAGTGCCGCCCCAACGCGGCAAACAATGCGACCACTGCGACAACCATCGCCGGCGACGGCAAACGTGGCGGCGCTCCCGACCCAAAGCCGGAGGTCGGATTCGAACCGACGACCTGCGCTTTACAAGAGCGCTGCTCTGACCAACTGAGCTACTCCGGCGCGGTCGTCGAGTGTACGGCGGCGCTGCGCTATCGGCGGCCCGAACCGCCCACGCGCCGCGCTCAGTCAGCCGCGGTCACCAGCGCCTCGACGCGCCCGTGACCGTTTGTCGAAACGACCATCGCCGACGGCGGCTCTTCGGCATCCTCGGGCGGGTTGAGGCGACGCTCGAGCTCGCCGAGCAACGCACCGAAGAAGACGTGGCGCCAGAGCATCTGTGCGAACGCGTGACGACTCCCCCACATCTGCGGCAGCTCGTCGCGCGCTGGGTGCACACGCTCGATGACCGCGACCAGCGGCCAGGTGGCGACGCCCTCGAAGGCGCCCGCCAGCGGACCGCGCGCCCAGGGGGCGACGGGAACGGATGGCGCGGCGGCGGAGTAGACGGCACCGAAGGCGGCGCCGTTGAGCACGTGGGCCGCAAGCCCGAGCGGACGCGCCGCCGGTCCGCGGGTGAGCGCTTTGCCGAGCAGCTCGGGGTCGTCGTAGTCCACCCCGAAGACGCGGCGATCCAGCGGGCTCTGCGCCGCCGAGGCTCCCGCCGCGACCGCGCCCGCGAGGGCGCCGCGCAGCATTCGTGTGGGTTCGACCGGCACGGCTGGACGCACTGTAACGCCACCTCGGGCGCGGGGTTGTCCTCAACGGCCATGCAAGGACTGCTCAAGCAACACGAGCGCGCTCGCCGGCGCGGAGTCAACCCGATCGTCTATTGGCTGATTCGGGGCGTCCTGCAGCCGTTCTTCCATCTCTATTTCCGTCTGAGCCGAATCGGGCGTGAGCACATTCCCGACGATGGGCCGGTGATCTTCGCCTCCAACCACCGCTCCTTCCTCGACCCCTTCCTGATCGGAACGCTGGTGCGTCGGCCGATCTACTACGTGGCCAAGCGCGAGCTGTTCTCGAACCGCCTGCAGGCGTGGCTGCTCAAGTCGCTCGGCGCCTTCCCGGTGGACCGCGGCCACTCCGACTCCGAGATGATCGCCACCGCCAAGGCGATCCTCGCGCGCGGCGACTGCGTTGTCATCTTCCCGGAGGGAACGCGCGTGCGCCCCGGCCCGCTGGGTCATGCCAAGCGTGGTGTCGGCCGCCTCGCGCTGGAGACCGCGGCACCGGTCGTCCCGCTCGCGGTGATCGGCTCGGAGGACGTCCGGCGCGGCTGGCGAATCCGCCCGCGGAAGATCCGCATCCGCGTGGGTCGCCCGCTGACCTTTCCGCGGGTGCAGAGCGCAACCCCCCAGCTCGCCCAGGCGGTCACCGACCGCATCTGGCCGTGCGTGATGCTGCAATGGGAATGGCTCGGCGGGCTGGCGCCGCTGCGACGCGTCGCCGTCGTCGGCGCAAGCGAGTGGGGGCGCAGCGTGGCGGAGGCGCTCAGGCGCGCCGGGGTCGAGATCGAAGCTGGCGTCGCCGGTGCCTGCGAAGTCTCCGAGTGCGATCTCCTCTGCCTTGCCGTCCCCGCTGCCGAGCTCCCGCCGGCGCTCGCCGCCGAGCTTCCGGCCCTGCCGCAGCGGGCCGGCGTGCTCGTCGTCTCCGAGGGCTTGGTCCCGCCGGAGGGCCTCCTCCCCGGCGCATACTTGGCCGGCCGCGCCGAGCTCGCCGGACACCCCGTCGCATGCCTCGCTGGCCCGAGCCAGCCGGCCGATCTGCTCGTGTCCGGTACGACGGTTCTGCTCGCCAGCTCCGATCGGGGATTGGCCCGCCAGCTCTCCCACGCGTTGCGTGCGGCGGGCGTCGACTCGCAGCGCAGCGCGGACCTCGCCGGCGTCGAGCTTGGAGCGGCGAGCACCGCCCTGGGCGGGCCGGCGAGCGGACGCCACGCCGCGTAGCCTCCTATGCGTGGACAGCGCACCCCCCACCGCGAAAGTCGAACTGGACCGCGCGTTCACGGAGCTCTATCGCGCACATCTGCGCGACGTCTACTCCTATTCCTACTACCGCATCGGCAACCACCACGACGCCGAGGACATCACCGAGCAGACGTTCCTGCAGGCCTACCGGCACTTCGAGCGCGCGCGTGCGGAGTCCAACGGGCGCCCGCTGCGACCGTGGCTGATCCGGATCGCGCACAATCTCGCCGCGAACTACTACCGCGATCGCTCGCGCCGGCCGCAGTCGCCGCTGGAGGACTCCGAGGCGACGCTGGCGACGACGCACGACACCGAGACGCTGGTCGAGGGTCGCGACGAGCTCAAGCGCATCCTGGAGGGTGTCTCCCAGCTTCCCGACGAACGCCGCGAGGCGCTGATCATGCGCTTCGCGCTGGCGATGGACAATCGCGAGATCGCCCGCGCCATGGGCAAGACGGATGGCGCGACAAAGGTCTTGCTGCACCGCGCAATCCGGCAGCTCGAGGGGATCATGAGCAGCGCGGAGGCGGCATGACCCCGGCTGGAGCGCGCGCGTGAGCACAGACGTCGCACCCGACTTCGAGGCGCTCCTGCGCCGGGCTCTGCGGCCGGTCGACCCGCCGTCCGACCTCGCCGACCGCGTCGAGCAAACGCTCGCCAGCCTCCACGGGATTGCCGCCGAAGAGCTCGAGAACTGGGAGCTGTCGGCGATGCGCGACCCGCGCAACTGGGTCCGCCCCGCCGCTGCGGCTGTGGTCACGGTCAGCGCCGGCACCGCGCTCGTGGTCGTGCGAACCCGCCAGCGCGCGCGCAAACGCGCCCGTCCCGACAACCTCGTCGACGCGTTGGAACGCACCGTCTCAGACCTCACCAGCGAGGCACGCCGACTGATGCGCTGATCTGATCGCCTCGATGACGCGTAGAAAGCTGGGAATGGGCCTTACCCGCCGCGCTCTGCCCGGAGACTCCTCCGCCGCTGTGCGCGCGCTGGCCGACGAGGATCTGATGCCGCTCCTCGCCGAGCGCAACGTGGCCGCCTTCGAAGCGATCTACGAACGCCATGCCGTGGTCGCCTTCTCGCTGGCCTACCGCATCTGTGGCTCGCGTGTGACGGCCGAGGAGACCTCCCAGGAGGCGTTCCTGTCGTTGTGGCGCAGCGGCTCCCGCTACGACGCCGGCCGCGGAAGCGTGCGCACCTGGGTTCTGGGCATCGTGCACAACCGCGCGATCGACGCGCTGCGGCGCTCCTCGGTGCACGACCGCCGGCGCGCGAGCGACGACGGGCTCGCCGAGCGCCTGGAGTCAGGAGAGCGCACCGACGTCGAGGTGGCTAGGCGTGAGCAGGCGCGTTCGATCCGCGCCGTGCTCGACGGGCTCCCCGAAGAGCAGTGCCGGGTAATCGAGCTCTCCTATTACGGCGGCTTCACGCACTCCGAGATCGCGGACATACTCGAGACCCCGATCGGCACGATCAAGGGCCGCATGCGTCTTGGCCTGGAGAAGATGCGCTTGGCGCTCGGGGAGGGGATCGCGTGAACCCCGCTGACCAGGGTTCCGTCGGGGAGCGCCCTGAGGCCACCTGCACCCTCGCCGCGTCGGTGGGTCCATACCTGCTGCACGCGCTCGATCCCGCGGAGCGTGCTGCCTTCGAGCGCCACCTCGACAGCTGCGAAGCGTGTCGCGAGGACGTCGGCAACCTGCGCGGCGCCGCGGACGCGCTCGCGCTGGCGCCCGCCCCGGTTGCGCCCCCGACACGACTGCGGCATGCGGTCATGGCCGAGGTTCGCCGCGACGCCGCCGCGCATGCGGGGGGCACGCCGCGGGCGCATCGCTGGTGGGAGATCGCGGGTCCCTGGCGACTGCGGCCGGCGCAGGCGCTTGCCGGTGCGGCCGCGCTGGTGGTGGCAGGTGTGGTCGCCGCCGGGCTCCTCGGCAGCGCCAGTGGGGGCCCGTCAACCGGCCACAGCGCTCGTCGCGAGGTGGCGGTGCGGGTGGTGGGTGCGAGCGGCTACCTGGAGCTGGCCGCCCACAGCCGCGCCACGCTGCACCTGCACGGGCTCCCCAGCCCTGGCCGCGGTCGGATCTACGAAGTCTGGATCGCCCGCGCGGGGAGGGTGCCGGACCCCACCGACGCGCTTTTCGGCGTCAACCGGCAGGGCGATGCCACCGTGGCTGTCCCGGGCCCATTGAAGGGTGCCCGGCAGGTGTTGGTGACCGACGAGCCGTCTGACGGCAGCACGGTGCCGACGCGCCCGCCGGTGGTCGTGGCGACGCTGTAGGGCTCTCCCAGCCCCTTGATAGCGTCAGAGGCGGATGGCCACCTGCTACCGCCACCCGTCGCGGGAGACGGGCGTTTCGTGCTCCAACTGCGGACGGCCCATCTGCACCGACTGCATGACCCCGACCTCCGTGGGGATGCGCTGCCCCGAGTGCGCGCGCCAACGCACCAAGGTCAAGACCGTGCGTTCGCTGCAGTCAAGCGAGCCGCGGGTCACCTACGCGCTGATCATCCTCAACGTCGTGATGTACATCGCCTCGACAGCGCAGGGCGGCGGGGTCGTCGCCAACACGCCGGTGACCAGCCTGATCGATCGCCTCGGGCTCAACGCCGTGGGGATCGACGTCCAGCACCAGTACTACCGCCTGATCACCTCGGGCTTCATGCACTTCAACCTGATCCACATCGGCTTCAACATGTATCTGCTGTACCTGATGGGGAGGATGCTCGAGCCGGAGTTCGGGTCGATGCGTTTCGCCGCGCTCTATTTCACCGCGCTGCTCGCCGGCTCGTTCGGCGCGTTGATCCTCAATCCCAATGCCACCAGCGCGGGCGCGTCGGGGGCGATCTTCGGACTCTTCGGCGCCGCCTTCGTCGAGCAGCGCCGGCGCGGCATCGACCCGATGCAGACCGGACTCGGCGGCTTGATCATCATCAACCTGATCTTCTCCTTTGCCTTCTCTGGGATCTCGATCGGCGCCCACATCGGAGGCCTGATCGGCGGGGTGGTCGCCGGCGGCGCGATCGAGATCGGCAACCGCCGCCGCTCGTCGGTGCTGACGCTGGCGGCGTGCCTGGCTGTGTGTGTGGCGGTCGTCGCCGGGGCGCTGGTAGCGGCGCACGCCGCGATCCCCGCGGCGCCGGTCTAGCGGGGGCGCCAAACCCAGCCAGTCAGGCGCCCGTGAGCTCGTCGTAGAGCGCCTCGACGCCAGCGATCAGGGCGCCGGGGGCAAAGCGCGCGCGAACGTCGGCGGCGGCCGCCATCCCCATCCGCTCACGGGCGTCCTCGTCGCCGGCCAGCTCGGCGAGCGTCGCCGCGAGCGCGTCGGCGTCGCCTGGCGCCACCAGCCGGCCGGTGGCGCCGTCGCGGACGATCTCGCTTAGCCCGCCGTGGTTGGCTGCGACGACGCAGCAGCCCGCGGCGGCCGCCTCGAGCGCCGCGTTGGGCAACGGGTCCGCGCGCGTGGAGGGGACGACAACCGCGTCGGCGGCGCCGAGCAGGGTGGAGACATCCTCGCGGTAGCCGAGCAGGCGCAGGCGATCACCGACGCCGAGCGCGACGCCCAGCGCGCGCAGCGCGCGCTCGCGACCCTCTTCCCCGGGCCAGGCGTCGCCGGCCACGAGCGCGATCGCGCCGATCTCGGCGAGCGGTGCTCGGGCGAGCGCTCGCGCGAGCAACTCCTGGCCCTTCCATGAAGATATCCGCCCCAGCACGGCGCAGACGAAGCCCTCCGCCGGCAACCCGAGCGCGGCGCGCGCCGCCGCGCGCGGCGCACGGACAATGTCGCGAGCCAGCCCGTCGTAGAGCAGGCGGGGCCGCCGGTCGGCGCCGAACTGCGCCCTTGTGGCCTGCGAAACGCAGGGCAGCGCCTGCGCGCCGGCGAGCAGCGCTCGGCGCCACAAGGGCCACGCGCGCGCCCAGCCCGCGTAGATCTCGCGCACATGCCAGACGTGGGGCAGTCGCGCGAGACGAGCGGCTGGTGCACCGCCGAGCACGACGGAGGTGTTGGAGTGCACGACGACGGCGCCACGCTCGCGCGCCAGTGCAGCGAGTGCGCGCGCGTCGCGCGCGGCGCGGGTGGCGATTCCAGCCAGGCCAAGAAAATGAAAATGACCGCTGCGCACCACGGAGAGCTCGCGCACCACGACCTCGGCGCCGGCGGCCTCGAGCCGATCGGCGAGCGTCCCGCGCTCGGGCAGGACGACAAGCGCGCGATAGCGCGAGAGCCCGCCGGCGATCAGGGCGAGCTGGCGGTCGGCGCCGTAGCCGCCCGCCGAGGAGTGCAGGTAGAGGACGAGAGGTAGTGGATCGGCGCCGGGCGGCGCGGTCGCCGCACGGGCGCTCACGTAGCGCGCGAGCTGGTCTCGAGCTCGATCTCGACCGGCGACACCGGGGGCTCGGGCGCCAGCTCGGGGTGAAGCACCGCGGCGAGCAGCTCGAGGCCGTCGATCAGTCGCGGTCCCGGCCGGGAGAAGTACGCGGACGCGTCGACCGCGACCAGCCTCCCGGCGCCCAGCGCGGCGAGGCGATCGGCCTGGGCGAGCGCCTCGAGCCGTGCGGTCTCGGCGTCATAGCCACAGGGCATCGCGATCACCACCTCCGGCGCCATCGCGCCGATGTGCTCCCACTGTGTCTGCTGCGACGGTTCGCCGGGATTGCCGAGGACGTCGACGCCACCGGCATAGTCGATCAGCTGCGGTGTCCAGTGGCCCGCCGCATAGGGCGGATCGAACCACTCGAGCGCCGCCACCCGGGGGCGTTCGGCCCCGCGGACGGCGAGCCGGACGCCGTCGATGCGGCTCGCGGCCGAGCGGATCAGATTGACGGCGGCGTCGCGAGCTCCAGTGGCCTGGGCGAGCGTGCGAACGTCGCCGAGGACCTCTCCGAGGGTGTGGGGATCGAGTGAGATCACCCGTGGCACCGGGTCCATCGTGTCCGCCACTTTGACGACGTCGTCGTAGCCCACAGCGCAAACCGAGCACAGCGCCTGGGTGACGATCAGGTCGGGCTCGAGCTCGCGCAGCTCCTCCTCGTCGAGCTCGTAGATCGCTTCTCCGGCGAGCGTGCGCTCGCGCACGGCGGCGTCGATCTCGGCCGCGCTGAGGCCGCTGGGCAGGACATCCGCGGTCACGGTGGCGAGCTCCTGCGCCTGAGGCGGATAATCGCATTCGTGCGTCACGCCCACGATCTGCTCCTCGAGCCCCAGCGCGAAGAGCATCTCGGTGGCCGACGGGACAAGGCTTACGATCCGCATGAGAGGACTGAATGATGGCAACGCTGTTGAGCGATTCGGAAATCGAGCAGCGACTGGCGTCAGTGGGCGCTTGGCGCCGCGAGGGCGAGAGCATCGTCCGCGATCTCGAAGTGGCGGATTTCGCCACCGCGATCCGCTTCGTGGAGGCTGTTGCGGCCGAGGCCGAGCGCGTCAACCACCACCCCGACATCCTCGTCCACGGCTACAAGCTCGTGCGTCTGACGCTGAGCACGCACTCAGCCGGCGGCCTGACCGCCGGCGACTTCGATCTCGCGGCGAGCATCGAGGAGCTGATCGGCCAGCAGTGAGCCGCCAGGCGGCGCTGGTACTCTCGGCCGGTCGCCCGATGAACGACGACGACTCCTCTCGAAGTAGCCGCGCGCGGCTGCTGGCCGCGCGCAGCGGGACGTCGCGATGACCGCCCTCTCGTTGATCGCGGTCATCCTGCTCGTCCTGCTCAACGCGTTCTTCGTGATGGCGGAGTACTCGCTGGTTCGCTCGCGCCGTCCCACGCTCGAGGCGCTCGCAGAGGAGAACGCTCGGGGCGCCTACGGGGCGCTTGCGAAGCTCGACAACATGGGCGAGTACATCTCGGCCTGCCAGGTGGGGGTGACGCTCGCGTCGATCGGCATCGGCGCGATCGGCGAGCCGGTGGTCGCGGGCCTGTTCAAGCCGGCGCTGGGTCCCGCGCTCGGTCACGCGGCCGCGGTGGCGATCTCTGTGATCGTCGCCTACCTGATCATCACGAGTCTCCAGATCACGGTCGGAGAGCTTGTCCCGAAGATCTACGCGATCGACCGGGCGGAGGGCATCCTGCGCCGCGTCTCCGCTCCGCTGGGCGCCTTTCACCGCAGCGTACGGCCCTTTACGACCGTGCTGACAGCGGTCTCCAACGCGATCCTGCGATTGCTCGGCGTCGACCCGCGCATCGGCCAGCAGGAGGGGCACACGCCTGACGAGTTCCGCATGCTAATCGCCGAATCGCTGACCGGTGGTCAGATCGACCCCGGTGAGGCCACGATGCTCTCGGGAGTCTTCCATCTCCACGACCAGGAGGCGCGACAGGTGATGACGCCGTTCCCGGCAGTCGTCACCGTCGACATCGGTGATGACGTCGAGACCGCGCTGCGGCGCTGCGTGTCGTCGGGACACACGCGCCTCGTGGTCACCGAGGACGACAACCCCGACCGCATCCGCGGGGTCGTGCACGCCAACGCACTCGCGCGCCTGCTGATGGCTGAGGTAGGTAGCGAGTCGATCGAGCAGAGCGTCCGCGACGCCCACATCGTGCCCGAGACCAAGCCGCTGGACGACCTGCTCTCAGACCTACAGCGCCAGCGCACTTCGCTCGCGGTGGTGGTTGACGAGTACGGGCGCACCGCCGGGGTGGTCACCGTCGAGGACATCATCGAGGAGGTCGTGGGGGAGATCGACGACGAGACCGACCCCAGGGCCGGATCCATTCGGCGCCTGGCCAATGGCGACTGGTTCGTGCGCGGGCACGTCGCCGTCACCGACCTCGAGGATCATGGGCTGGAGCTGCCGGTCGATACGGACGCCTACAACTCGGTTGGAGGGTTCGTGTTCGCCACCCTGGGGCGCCTGCCCAAACGTGGCGACACGGTCAACGCCGATGGCTACTCGATTCGCGTGGAGTCGGTGCGCGAGAACCGCGTGGAGGCAGTGCGTATCCGCGAGCGCAAGGCGCCGGAGCCGAGCGCGGCCGCGTAGGCGTTTTCGGCCTGGCGCTTGGGCGAGCAGCGCGGCTCGTCAGACGTCGCGCACGCGCAGCGCTCCGCGCTCGATCGAGAGCGAGCGGTGGCCCGCCAGCAGCTCGAGCAGTTCGGCGCCGACCAGCTCGCGCCGCCAACCGGTCAGCGTGCGTACGCTGGGCTCCGGAGCGCCGGATCGCGAGCACTGCGCGATCGCCTGGAGATCCGCGCGGGTGGCCACCAGCTCATAGGCGATGGCGGCCTCGGCCACGCGGGCGCGCACGAGCGCCTCGCTCAGGGAGATCAGCGGCGCCAGCCCGGCGCTCGGCGGCGGGCGCTCGTCGTCTTCGCGGGCCAGCGGCGGCGCCGCCAGACCGCGGGCGATCGCTTCAAGCAGGGCATCTCCGCGCCTGCGCAGCGTGGGCGGATGAAGGCCGCGCGTCTGGCGCAGCTGGTCTGTGGTCGTGGGCTGGCGCGATGCGAGCTCGACCAGCTGCGCGTCGCCGAGGACGCTGCCCAGCGGCCTGTTCTCCGCAGCGGCGGTGCGCTCGCGCCAGGCGGCGAGCTCGCGCGCGACGGCGCGCTGGCGACCGTTGAGGCGCGCGACGCGCGGCAGGCGGCGGTAGGCAGTTTCGGGGTTGCGCTCGTCGCTGGAGTGCTCGAGCCGGCGACATTCTTCGCGGGCCCACTCCAGTCGCCCGGAGCCGTCGAGGCGCTCGTGCAGGGCATCGGCGAGGGCGATCAGGTGGACGACGTCGTCGCGCGCGTAGGCGAGCTGCTCCTCGTCGAGCGGGCGCGCGTCCCAACGAGTGAAGCTCGCTGAGCGGGCGGCTCTGCGATCGAGCAGCGCGCCCACCAGCGCGGTCAGCCCCAGCTGGGCGCCAAGTCCAGCGAACGCCGCTCCGACCTGCGTATCGAAGAGACAGCGCACACTCGTGCGCCACTCTCGCGAAAGGATCGCCACGTCCTGGCGTCCCGCGTGCATCACCACCTCGATCGAGGCATCCGCGAGCACCGCGGCGAGCGGTTGCGGGTCGGGCGCCGACGCAGCCATTGGGTCCAGTAGCTCGACGCGTACGCCGCTGACCGCGCTGGGGTCGGGAACAGCGATCTGTACGAGGCACAGCAGCGGCAGGTAACGCCCCTCGGAGACGAACTCCGTGTCGATCCCGAGGCGGCCGCCGGCACGCGCCAGATCCGCGAGCAACTCGAGGTCTGGGGCCAGCGCGGATCGGGATGCAGCGACGCTCACCAGCAGAGCTTGGCGCATCGCGGCGCCGCAGGGCGAGCGCTGGCGCGTTACCGTTTACAACAACCGCAGTGCCGCTCCGGCGTTGCGGGAGGAGAGATGCCCCGTCGCGGGCCGCGCTCGGCGCGGTCCGCGCGAGGTAGCGAGCGTCCCGGGGAACGGGACGGTCGCGCGCCTGGGAGGAGGTGAATGGTCGGCGACCCCCATCATTTCCGCGCAAGATCAACGGAAATGATGAGTTCCCGGACGGAGGACCGGGGAGCGACGGTCCGCCTGGCGTGTGCCGAGCCGCGGCGCGCGCCGAGTCCTTAACGACGCGACCGTCCCGGGGGAACGGGACGGTCGCGTGCTTCTGGGAGGAGGTGCGGCTGCTTGATGCGTCGCGGGCGAAGTATCCGGAGCCATCCTCAATCTGAACTTAAGATTTCTCGCCGCTCCCCTGGGCCCCGGGCAGCGTCGCAGCATCGGCTGCGGCCCTCTGGCAGCGTCGCAGCAGCGGCTCGCGGCCCCCGGGTCACTCCTCGTAGTCGTACAGCCCCCGGCCGGACTTGCGGCCCAACGCGCCCTCGGCGACCAGCGCGCGAATGCGCTCGGGTACGTCGGCATCGATCTCCTCGCCGATCGCACCCGCGACGTCGAGGCCGACCAGATCCAGCAACGCCAGCGGTCCCATCGGATGGCCCGCGCCGAGGCACATACAGGTGTCGATGTCTGCCGGCGCCATCCCGGTGCTCTCCAGCAGCCGGACGGCATCGAACAGGTAGGGGAAGAGCAACCGGTTCACGACGAACCCCGAGATGTCGGGCACCTCGACGGCGGTCTTGCCGAGCGTTTCAGAGAGCGAACGTGCGCGGGCGCGCGTTCGCTCGCTGGCCGCGGCTGGGAACGCCAGCTCGATCAGCTCCATCCGCGGAACCGGATTGAAGACGTGCAGGCCGACGAAGCGGTCCGGCCGTCCGCTCGCCAGCGCGAGCTGCTCGATTGACAGCGAGGAGGTCGTCGTGGCGAGGATGCCGGTCGCGCTCAGGTGGCCGCCGAGCGCTGCCAGCAGCTGACCCTTGTGGTCCGGGTCCTCGGCGATCGCCTCGACCGCGAAGGTCGCCGCGGCGAGGTCATCGAGCGTGCCCGTGATCTGCACGCGATCGGCAGCCCAGCCGTGTCCGGCACGTTCACATCCCTTCGTGATCTGCTGTGTCGCGCGCGCGGCCGAGTCCTCCGAGCGCGCCCACAGGATCACCTCGAGATGCGGTGCCGCCGTCACGGCCAGGCCGCAGGCGATCGCCCCGGCGCCGGCGATTCCCAGCCGCTCGCTGCCAACGCCCGTGGTCGCCTCGTCTGCAGCAGGCGCGCCTGCCGCGACGGCGGAGGGTCCCTTCGGTGACTTTGGCTGACTGGCCAATCGGTCGCTAGAGTGTTGGATACCGACGCATGGCGCGCACATCCTGCCGGACGGCGTCGCGCCACCACGTCTTCCCAGCAACCGGAGGGCAAGAAACCATGTCCCAGCTGCAAGGCCGCGAGGTCGTCATCGTCGAAGCGGTGCGCACGCCCATCGGGCGCGGCCATCTCGAAAAGGGCTACTACAAGCAGACCCATCCCAGCACCCTCCTCGGTAAGACCTACACCGAGGTCGTCGAGCGCACGGGCATCGATGCTCATCAGGTTGAGGACGTGATCACGGGCTGCGTGCAGCAGTTCGGCGTCCAGGGCTTCAACGTCGGGCGCAACGCGTGGCTGGAGGCCGGTCTCCCAGTTGAGACACCCGCCACGACGATTGATCGTCAGTGCGGATCGGCTCAGCAGGCGGTCAACTTCGCCGCCGCGCTGATCGCCTCGGGCGTGCACGACTGCGTCATTGGCTCGGGCGTCGAGCACATGGGCAAGCTGCCCTTCGCGGCCGGTATGAAGACCCAGGAGGAGTTCGGGATGGCCTTCACCCCCGAGCTCTACGAGCGCTATCAGCTGGTCCCGCAGGGACTGTCGGCCGAGATGATCGCCGACAAGTGGGAGATCCCGCGCTCCGAGCTCGACGAGCTCGCTGTGCGCTCCCACCGCCTCGCCGCCCAGGCCACCGAGGAAGGACGCTTCGAGCGTGAGATCGTGCCGTTCCCCGTCAACGGCAACACCTACGTCTCAGATCAGGGGATCCGGCCTGACACCAACCTCGAGACGCTCTCCCAGCTCAAGCCGGCCTTCAAGGAGGACGGCAAGATCACGGCGGGCAACTCCTCGCAGATCTCCGACGGCGCAGCGGCCGTGCTGTTGATGGCCGCAGACAAGGCCAAGGAGCTCGGCCTCACAGCTCGGGCCAGGATCGTCGATCAGACCACCGTCGGTGTCGATCCGGTGATCATGCTCACCGGGCCGATCCCGGCCACCAAGAAGCTGCTCGAGCGCAACAAGATGGCGATCGGCGACATCGACCTGATCGAGATCAACGAGGCATTCGCGCCCGTGATCGCCGCCTGGCGCCGCGAGCTCGACCCCGACATGGATCGCGTCAACGTCAACGGCGGGGCGATGGCCCTCGGTCACCCGCTCGGCTCGACGGGCGCCCGGCTGATCACCACGCTGCTGCACGAGCTCGAGCGCTCCGACCAGGAGGTCGGCCTCGTGACGATGTGCTGCGGCGGTGGGCTCGGGACGGGCACGCTGATCCAGCGCTTGTAGGCAGAGCGCGACCCCGGTGCCCGGCCCCGAGGGCGGGGCGCCGGGGTCGTCAGCGAGGGCGGGCGCCGGGGTCGTCAGTGACGGCGGCGCCGGGATCGTGAGCGGTCAACGGCGATGTGTCGCCTTGGGCGTCCGGCCCCCGGACGCCAGGGGTCACAGTTCGAGCGAGCGCCGGGGCGGGCGGCCGGGCAGCGCGGCGGCCCGCGCCACGCTACGGGGCCCGCGGCGGTGTCCCCGCCTCGAGCCGCGCAACGAGCTCCTCCAGTCGCAGCTCCTCGAGCCCTCGTCCGACGGCCTCGAGCTCGGCGGCGCAGAGCTCGACCAGCCCGCGGCCCTCGCGACAGAGCTCGAGCGTCTCGCGCAGCCCGGGCTCGCCGGAGTCCAACCGGCGGATGATCTCCTCGAGGCGCGCCGCGGCCTGCTCGTAGCTGTGCTCGCCCGAGCCCTCCGCTGCCGCTGAGCCCTCGAAGCCCGCCGAGCCAGCCGAGCCCTCTGAACCAACGTTCACGGCCGCACCTCCGCGTCCAGCTCGCCATCGCCAAAACGCACGCGCAGCTGACGCGCGCGGCGAGCGGGCTCAGCGCCGGTCAGCGGCTCGCCGGAACGATCGAAGACCAGCGCGTAGCCACGCTGCAGGGTGCGCTCGGGCTCGTGGGCCACGAGCGCGAGCGAGAGCTGCTCGAGATCGCGCCGCCGGCGCGCGAGCGACGCGTGGCCCGCCCGCCCCAGGTCGCCGCCATCGCGAAGCGTCCGTGCGCGGGCACGCGACAGCTCGACGCGCACGACCCCCGCCTTGCGTCCGAGCACCAGCAGCTCGCGCGAGCGCACCGAGCGGCCCTCATCGACGCGGCGCCGGGCGCTCGCGCGCAACTCGCGAAGCTGCTGGTGGAGGCGTGCGCGGTGTCGCGCGACGTGCTCCCCGGGGGCGCGAGCCATGGCTGCCAGGGCGCGCGCCCTGACCACTACGGCGCCACGACCATGGCGCTGCAGCCGTTCGGCGGCAACCCGATTGCGAACAAGGGCGTCGCCCACGTGCACCGGCACCGCCGCCTCGGCGGCATGCGTGGGGGTCGAGCAGCTGACCGCGGCGACGTCGTCGATCAGCGTGCGGTCGCCGTGATGGCCGACCGACGCGACCACCGGCACGGCCAGCAGCGCAACGGTTCGGCAGAGGCCTTCGTCGCAGAAGGCCAGGAGGTCCGTCAGCGACCCACCTCCACGGGCCACGACGATCACCTCGACGCCGCCGACGGCGGCAAGCTCACGTAGCGCCGCCGCGATTCGGGGCGCGGCATGGCGATCCTGAACCGGCGCGAAGGCCCACACCAAGCGCCCACCCCATCCGCGGCGACGCAGACCGGCACGGACATCGTCACGCGCCTTGGAGCGCTCGGCGCACACGATCCCGATCGTGTGCGGCAGCGCTGGCCGGGGCAGCGCGCGCTGGCGCTCCGTCAACCCCTCTGCGGCGAGCTGTCGGCGCAGCCGGGCGATCTGCGCGAGCAGGTCGCCCTCGCCGGCAATGCGCAGGTCCGAAACGGCGAAGGAGAAGTTGGGCGACGCCGTTGCCGAGCCCGCATAGAAGTCACACCCGCCGGCCACCACGACGCGAGAGCCGTCGGTCAGCGCCATCGCGGAGAGGCCGAGGGCGTCCCAGTCGTTGCGCCACATCGAGCAGGGCAGCGCGCCGCGAGAGTCGCGCAGCTCGAAGTAGACCCGCACCTTGCGCACCTGCAGATCGGCGAGCTCGCCGAAGACCTGGACGCGGGCGAACCCGCGCAGGCGCTCGCGCAGACGCGCCGCGTACTCACCCACGGGCCACGGTCCCGGCAGCTCGCTGCCGGGGATCGGCGCTGGCGGGGCCGCCGCGAGGCTCGAACTCTCGCCGTCGCTTACGTCAGTCATCACGTCGAGCGTAGTCCAGCCGCCGGCCACAAGGCAATAGGATGCCGCCCCCCATGGATCTCACCCTCACCGCCGAGGAGCAGGCCTTCCGTGATGAGCTTCGCGCCTGGATCGAGGCGAATCATCCCGGTCCCAAGCCTGACAGCGACGAGGCAGCTTTCGAGTTCCGTCGCGCATGGCAGCGCACCGTCTTCGACGCCGGTTGGGCTGGGGTCGCCTGGCCGCAGGAGTACGGCGGCCGCGGAGCGACGCTCGTCGAGCAGGCGATCTACGGCGAGGAAATGGTGCGCGCTCGCGCGCCCGCGCTGGCGAACGGGCTCGGCCTCGCGATGGGTGGCCCCGTGGTGATCGCCCACGGGACCGAGGAGCAGAAGCAGCGTTATCTCGGGCCGATCCTGTCGGCCGAGGAGATCTGGTGCCAGGGGTTCTCAGAGCCCCAGTCGGGCTCGGATCTGGCATCGCTGCGCACCAAGGCGGTGCGCGACGGCGACGAATGGGTGGTCACAGGGCAAAAGGTCTGGA
This sequence comes from Solirubrobacterales bacterium, assembly GCA_003244205.1. Classification (GTDB taxonomy): domain Bacteria; phylum Actinomycetota; class Thermoleophilia; order Solirubrobacterales; family Solirubrobacteraceae; genus QHBW01. The sequence goes on from QHBW01000032.1 coordinate 70,191, forward strand.
CCACGCTCGCCCACGAGGCGAAGTGGTGCATGCTCGTCGCTCGCACCGACCCCGACGCGCCGAAGCACAAGGGGCTGACCTATTTCCTGATGGACATGAAGCAGCCCGGCGTGCAGGTGCGCCCACTCGTCCAGATAACTGGTGAAGCCGAGTTCAACGAGCTCTTCATCGAGGAGGCTCGGATCCCCAACGACAACATCGTCGGCGGCGAGGGCAACGGCTGGGCGGTGGCGATCACGACGCTCGCGCACGAGCGCGCGGGGTTGGCCCTGGCGCTGCAGATGGAGCTCAAGCAGCTCCTCACCGCCGTCATCGAGCGCGCGCGCGAACAGCCCTACAACGGCTCGACAGCGGCAGCCGACGAGATCATCCGTGACCGCCTCGCCCAGCTCTACATCGAGACCGAGGTGCTGCGCCTGAACGCCTACCGCGGACTGACCGCGCAAATGAAGTACGGCGTCCCCGGTCCGGAGGGCTCGCTCGGCAAGTGGCACTGGGCCGAGATCAACCAGGCGCTGACCGAGCTGGCGACGGAGATCGAGGGCCCCGCGGCGATGGCGCGCGACGGGCGCTGGACGTATGAGTTCCTCCGTGCCCGCGCGAACTCGATCGAGGGCGGCACAACCGAGATCCTCAAGAACATCGTGGCCGAGCGCATCCTCGGGCTTCCGCGGATGCGCTAAGCGCCCGATGAACTTCGACCTCAACGACGACCAGCGCGCGATCAAGCAGACCGCTCGCGAGTTCCTCACGCGCCGCTACCCGCTCGAGGAGGTCCGTCGCCTGGCGCTAGAGGAGGAGCGCGGCTTCACCGATGACCAGTGGCGCGAGCTGAGCGAGCTCGGCTGGCCCGGGCTCGCCGTCCCCGAAGCGGACGGGGGACAGGGGCTGGGAACGGTCGAGCTGGTCGTCGTCGCAGAGGAGCTGGGCTACGCCGTAGCGCCCTCGCCGCTGCACTCGACCACGAGCGCAGCCCTGTTGCTGGCCGCTGCGGGCACCGACTCCCAGCGCGAGCGCGCGCTCGCTCCGCTCGCTGCGGGGGAACGCATCGGCACCGTCGCGGTGTGGGATGACCCGCCCGGGCGCTCACCCAGCGAAGCCATGCTCGCGCCTGCAGACGACGACACGCTCACAGGTCGCAAGGTGCTCGTGCCCGACGCCGGCGCGGCCGAGATCATCGTCGTCGTGGGAGCGGGCGGGCGGCTGTGGCTGATAGAGAAGGGCGATCGCGTCGAGGTGACGCCGACGCCTGGTCTGGACCCTACCCGCAAGCTCTACGCGCTCGAGCTCGACGGCGCTCCCGCGGATGAGCTCCGCGGCGGCAATGGACAAACCGTGACCCGCGCCCACGCCCAGATCGCCACGGCGCTGGCGGCTGAGTCGGTCGGCATTGCCCAGCGGGCGATGGAGATGGCCGTCTCCTACGCCAAGGACCGCGAGCAGTTCGACCGTCCGATCGGCGCCTACCAGGCGGTGTCGCACCGCTGCGCACAGATGCTGCTGGAGGTCGAGGGAGCCCGCTCGGCCGTGCTCCACGCCGCTTGGGCGCTCGACCACGATCCCGAGAGCGCCCCGCTTGCGGCGGCGATGGCCAAGGCCTACGCGTCGGATTGCGGCTTTCGCGTGACCGCATCCTCGCTGCAGGTCCACGGCGGGATCGGCTTCACCTGGGAGCACGACCTGCACTTCTTGCTCAAGCGCGCCAAGGCGAACGCCCATGCCGCCGGGGACGCCCGCTTTCACCGCGAGCGCGTGGCGGAGCTGATCGGCCTCTAGCAGCGCTCGCGGTGAAGTAGGGTGAGCCCCGGATCACCCGAGAGGAGGAGTGTCGTGGGGCATCGCCGGGGCAGCACCGCCGCGCTCGCGTTGGCGCTGACACTCGCAGCAATCGCGGCGGGCGTCGTCTCACCGGCCGGGGCCGCCACCGTTGCGCCCTACGCCGCGAACGACTACGGCGGAGCGGGAGTCGCTCCCGGGGCGGGCTTCCACAGCATCCTGCCCGCCGGAACCAACGGCCTCGTGACGCTGCCGCAGCTGATCGCCTACGAGGCCAACAGCGCCAACAAGCCGCCGCACAACGACGACCAGCTGGCGATGTACCGCGACCTCGTCTACGGCGCCCCCGGCCTCACCGACGCGCAGATCCCCCAGTACTACAAGGACGCGACCTTCGGGGTGCCGTCCTTCAACGTCGACAGCGCGCGCACCGTGACCTTCACCAGCCCGCCGGTGACGATCATCCGCGACAAGCCCTTCGGGGTGCCGCACGTCTACGGCGACACGCGCCCCGGGGTGATGTTCGGAGCCGGCTACGCCGCCGCCCAGGACCGTCTCTTCTTCATGGACGTCCTGCGCCACGCCGGCCGCTCCCAGCTGGCGTCGTTCGCCGGAGGCGCCAACGCCGGGATGGACCAGAGCACCTTCCAGATCGATCCCTACACCGACCAGGACCTGACCAACCAGGTCGATGCACTTCCGCAGGAGTACGGCGCCCAAGGCCAGCAGGTCCGCGACGACGTCACCAACTACGTCGCAGGCGTAAACGAGTACATCAACGAGGCCAAGCTCAACCCGCTGATGATGCCCGGCGAGTACTCCGCCCTCGGGCATCCACTGGGACCGGATCCGTGGACCACCGGCGACGTCGTCGCGGTCGCGAACGTGATCGGCGGCATCCTCGGCACCGGCGGCGGAGACCAGCTCGACTGGGCCAAGATCCTCGAGGCGATGCAGCAGCGCTTCGGCGCGAAGGCTGGGAGCGCGGCCTACCTCGACTTCCGTTCCCCTGAGGACCCGGAGGCGCCTGTGACGGCGCGCACCGGTTTGTTCCCCTACATGGCGCCGCCGCGGCATCCTGCCGCCGACGCGGTCGCGCTGCCGGACGGCGGCTCGCTGAAGCCCGAGCCGATCACGACCGCCGGCGCGACGAGCCCCGGCGGCTCTACGCTCTCGCACCGCTCCGGCACGCGCGCCACCGGCGGCATCTTCGGGGCGAGCTCGATCAAGCAGGCCTTCCCGCAGGGCATGTCCAACGCGCTACTACTGTCGGCGGCGCACAGCGCCTCGGGCCACCCGCTCGCGGTCTTCGGACCGCAGGTTGGCTACTTCGCGCCCCAGGTGCTGATGGATGAGGACCTCCACGGCCCGGGGATCGACGCCGCCGGGGCGGGGGTCACGGGCGCCAACATGTACGTCGAGCTCGGTCACGGTCGCGACTACGCGTGGAGCGCTACCTCCGCGGGACAGGGAACCACCGACGTCTTCGCCGTTCCGCTCTGTAACACCGATGGGTCGGCGGCGACGACGAGCTCGAGCGCTTACATCTCAAACGGCCAGTGCACGCCGATGACCACGATCACCCGCTCAGAGAGCTGGGCGCCCAACCTCGCTGACTCCACCGCCGCGGGCTCGCAGACGCTCGTGGCACAACGCACCGCTTTCGGGATCGTTAACGCGCGCGCGACCGTGCGCGGTCAGCCGGTTGCGTTCACGCTGCAGCGCGCCACCTTCATGCACGACGTGGACTCAGCCATCGGCTTCGAGCAGTTCAACGACCCCGGCGCCGTCCACGACGTGCAGAGCTTCCAACACGCCGCCTACCAGATCGGCTACACGTTCAACTGGCTCTACGCCGACGATCGCGACATCGGCTACTTCAACTCTGGCTCCAACCCCGTTCGCAACCCAAACACCGATGGGCTGCTGCCCGCGCCGTCGAAGTATGAGTGGCAGGGATTCAACGGCTCGACCAACACCGCCAGCTACACGCCCTTCCAGCAGCATCCCCAGGTCGTCAATCAGGACTTCATCACGAGCTGGAACAACAAGCAGGGGCGGGGCTACCGCGCCGTCGACGGGTTCTACACACCGATCTACCGCTCCCAGCTGCTCGACGATCGCATTCGCGCCGGCATCGCCGGCGGGCGCAAGATGACCCTTGCGCAGCTGATCAGCGCGATGGAGGACGCGGGGACCGTCGACCTGCGCGGCGACAAGGTCTTGCCCTGGATCCTGCGGGTGATCGCCCGCCAACCGTTGAGCGATCCGCGGCTGGCTGGCGCGGTCGGCGAGCTGACGGCGTGGATGAACGACGGCTCGCACCGACGCGATTTGACCAACTCGGGCACCTACGCCCACAGCGATGCGATCCGCATCATGGACGCCTGGTGGCCGCTGCTCGTCAAGGCCGAGTTCGAGCCCGTGCTCGGAGCCGACGCCTACAAGCTGCTGACGTCGAAGATCACGATCGACAACGACCCCAACAACGGCGGCCAGCACCTGGGCTCGGCATATGACAACGGCTGGTATGGCTTCGTCCAGAAGGACCTGCGCGACCTGCTGGCGGGGCGCGGTATCACACGGTCCGTATGTCACACAGAGAGCCGCCGAGTGCGCGTAGGACGCCGGATCGTCAGCAGGCGCGTGCGCACATGCAAGGCGTTCCTGGCGAGCGCAGCCGCTCACGACGCTGCGACCAAGCGACCGCGCGCCCAGCGCAGGCACAAGCCACGGCCGGTGCCCGCGGTGCTCGGCCCCTACTCGCGCGTCTACTGCGGCAACGGCTCCTTGACAGCATGCCGGACGATGCTGCTTTCGACGCTCTCGCAGGCGCTTGGTGCGACCCCCCAGCAGCTCTACGCCGACGCCAGCTGCGCGGCGGCCGGGCGCCAGTACAGCCAAGAGTGCTACGACGCCGTCGGCTATCGCGCGGTGGGCGTCGTCGCCCAGCCGCTGCAACCCTGGATCAACCGTCCCACTTTCCAACAGGCCGTGGACATCTTCGGGCACCGCCCGCGCTGAGCGGTCAGATCGCCGGCCTCAGGGCGCGTCGGGCACCGGCGCGGCTTCGACGGAGGGCAATGTCGCCATACCGTCGTGGGCGTCGATCCCGCGCGTTTCCCCGGCGACGGCGAGCCGGTTCAGTCGCGCGATCTCTCGCTCGCCTTCCTTGCGAGCGGGGTGATCGGCGGGCAGCTCCGCAATCAACTTGGCGATCCGGTTGCGTAGTTGCAGTGCAAAGTGAGGGGTCGAGGCGCCCATCAGCGCACGGACATCTTCCACCTTCACCTCGTGCCCTGCGCGCAGGCGCTCTGGGTTCTCTGCCTCGGCGATGGAAGGCAAGATAACGACCCGGGCCAAGCGGGTGCCCGTTTCGACTGCCGCCGTCGTCAGGGGTGCCCCGGGCCGGTCGCGCTGGTGGGGAGCACCGGGAATGCCCGTGCCTTCGCGCTGCGCCGTCTCGTCGCCCCAGGGGGGCTGGTTGGCACCGCCGGCGTCGTCGCCGGCGGGGTGGGGGCGATGGAAGAAGGCGCGGGCGTGATCGGCGCAGCGGCCGGTGGTGCCGCGTTCACGGGCGCGATCTCCAGCAGCGCGTCGATCTGGGCCTGCTCGGCCAGCGAGATGGCGTGCTGGTCGCCGATCAGCCATCCGTGGTTGTAGAAGCCGCGGGCGGGATCCTTGTCGTAGGCGGGCCGTATGTCCAGCAGCGCGCCGTCGAGCAGCGAGGGGAGCGCGGCGGATGAGTTGGTCAACAGCAGGGGTCCGTAGCCGCCGCTGGCGGAGAGCGGAGCTGCGGCTGCCGCGTCGAGCGGACGGCTGCTGTTGGCGAACACGAGCCCGTGGCCGGGGTCGGTCACGCCCCACCCGAAGCTGCCGTCGTAGTAGCGCGAGAAGGCGATCGAGTTGGAGACGGGGTCGTTGCCGGCGATGCGTTTCACTGCCCCGAGCGTGCGTAGGCCCGAGGCGACGCTCTGGGACACGGTGCTGGGTGGGCCAAGGATGTAGATGTGGGGGTGCTGGTGGGCGCGCAGTGCCGCGACCGTCTCGGGCGGGATCGCGTCACGGGTGACGTAGAGGATCGGGTCGCCGGACTTTGCCGCCCAGCCGGCGGCCGGCATCGCGTAGGCGGGCTGGTCGGCGGCGACGACCACGACCGCCGCGCTGGGCGACCCGCTCGCCGCGATCTGCAGGCGGTCGATCGCCGCGGCGATCGCGAAGGGGTTGGCGCCGGTGACGTCGCGAGCGTGCAGGGTGCCGCTGTCGGCGTGGTTGTCCACGCGCAGGACCTGGGCGCCGCCCGCGGCCGCGGAGCCGCTGGGAGCAAGCGTTCCGAGGGCACTGCTCGTGGCCGCCGGCAAGCTGCCGCCATCGGTGAACAGCAGCGGCGCGCGCATGGGAGGGCTCATGAAGAGGGCGGCGGCGAGCGAGGCTTGCCAACTGTGCAGGTCGACGAGCGTGACGACCTCGGGGCGCGAGCTCGCCGACGCCGACACGTACACCGCCTGGGAGACCGCGGCGGCATCTGAGATCGGGTCGGCGCCGCCGACACGCGTGGTGTTCTTGGTGGCGAAGCCGGGGAAGCCGAGGTTCTCGGCGGCCTTCGCGATCTCCCCTGGGGTCCCGATGATCGGCACCCCGCCGGGGGCGATCGGCGCCGAGTGCCCGCAGCCCGCCAGCAGCGCCAAGGCAAGCGCCGAGGAGAGCCAAGCAGCGACACCGCGACGACGGGTACGCCGGCCGGAGCGCATTCGAGACCCGCGGGGCATGCCGAGGCACCTTAGTGGTCATCTCGACCGCGTCACGCAGTGCGGCGGCGCGGGCCCGCGCACCGCGGTGGCGGGCGCCTTCTTGCCGTTCCAGGCGCCCAACAACGCGTGCGCGGAGCCGCGCGCCGGCGGCGCGCAACCCCTGCCCTCGACTGAACGGGAAGGTACACTCGACCCTCGACTGACCAGTCAATCAAGGAGCCGGAGACGTGAACCTGTCCCTGTCTGACGAGCAGCTCGAGTTCCAGCGCCACTGCCACCGCTTCGCCGTGGAGGTGCTGCGTCCGGTCGCCGACCACCACGACCGCGAGCAGAGCGTCCCCTGGGAGGTCATCCGCGAGGCGCGCGCCTGGGGGCTCCATGGCCTCGACCTGCTCCAGCGCATCGGCGCCGACCACGACGGCCTGCTCGGCGTCATCTACGCCGAGGAGCTCAACTGGGGTTGCGCCGGTCTCGCGCTGGCGATCTCCGCCTCGGGGCTAGCCGCCGCCGGAATCGCAGCGTCGGGGACGCCGGCGCAGATCGCCCGCTGGGTCCCCGAGTGCTTCGGTCTCGGCGACGAGATCAAGGTCGGCGCCTACGCCGTCTCCGAAGCCGGGGCGGGATCCGATGTCAAGGCGCTGCGCACCCGCGCGGTGCGTGACGGCGACGAATGGATCCTCAACGGCGCCAAGCTGTGGATCTCCAACGGTGGGATCGCCGACGTCACGGTCGTGGTCGCCACCGTGGACCCCGAGCTCGGGCACCGTGGACAGGCGTCCTTCATCGTCCCCAAGGGTGCGCCGGGGCTTTCGCAGGGCAAGAAGGAGGACAAGCTCGGCATCCGCGCCTCGCAGACGGCCGAGGTGGTCCTGCAGGATTGCCGCATTCCGCTAGACCACGTGCTCGGGGGGATCGAGAAGCTCGAGCGCAAGCTCGAGCGCGCCCGCCAGGGCGCGCGGGCCGGGTCCTCCAACGCGCTCGCGACCTTCGAGGTCACGCGCCCGATGGTGGGGGCTTGCGCGATCGGAGTCGCTCGCGCGGCCTATGAGTACACGCTCGAGCTGCTCGAGGGCCGCGATGAGCTTGGCGGTCCACTGCTGGAGCAGCAACGCGTGCAGGAGGTCCTGGCCGACGTTGCCACCGAGATCGATGCCGCCCGGCTGCTGGTCTGGCGAGCCGCCTGGATGGGGCGTAACGGTCAGCCGATGACCGCGGCCCAGGGATCGATGTCCAAGCTCAAGGGCGGTGACGTGGCGATGTGGGCAACCACAACGCTGATGGACCTCGTCGGACGCGAGGCGTCGACCTATGACCATCCGCTGCAGAAGTTCTTCCGCGACGCGAAGATCTTCCAGATCTTCGAGGGGACCGCCCAGATCCAGCGTCTGGTCGTTGCCCGCATGCAGGTGGCCGAGCACCGCCGCCGGCGCGCCGAGGCGCTGGGCGATGCGGACGCCGAGGCGGCCGCGCTGGCAAGCGCGCCGTCGGCGCCCTGAGCTGCCGTGGAGCGCCGCCTGAGTCGCCCGCGGCGCACGCGAACGGTCCGCAACTTGGCGCCCAGCCGCTCGCCCGGCAAGCGAATAGCCGCACCCGGCCGCTGCGTCGCGTATAGTGCCCGCCTTCGCCGAGCTTCGGGATGATCCGGGGACGGGGGACCCAGTTGGTATGGGGCGAGTTTCGCGGTGATGTCCGCGGAAGGCGCCGCCGCCTGGCGGCGCTAGCCCGACAGCTAACCCCGTAGGCGCAAAAACCATGCCGCACCGCGCGACAAGCTCCGTCGTACCCGTCCACGTAGCTCCTTCTAGGAGCGAGCGCGAATCCCTGCTTGCATTCGCGCCCCGCGCACGGCGAGCATTGCTGGTCGCCATGCTGAGTGCGCTCGTGCTCGCGACCAGTGCGCAGGTTGCCTCCGCGTCCAGCTCGGCCTCCTCCACAAGCGGTGGCGCCAGCCCTGGTGGTGCGACGCCCGCGCCCGCCGTGACGGGGCAGGTCGCGAGCCCGTCGTCGGGCGCCAGCCAGCGTCCTGCCGGCAAGGCCACGCTCCAACTGGGTCAGCGCGTGCTGCGCCAGGGCATGCGCGGCAGCGACGTGCGTGCGCTCCAGCGCGTACTCAGCACCGTCGGGTTTCCCGTGCCGGTCGTAGGCTCGTTTGGCCCACTGACGGCGCGCGCGCTGCGACGCTTCCAGTCGGCCCACGGCCTCAGAGCGACCGGCGTGGTCACGACGCCAACGGTGCGCGCGCTGCTGGCGGCCCTCGCCGGCGGCGCAAGCGTCGGATCAGGCTCCGCGCCGAGCGGTCCGCCGCCAAGCTCGGGCACTCCGCTCCCAAGCTCGGGCGATACCTCGACGTGGGTCTTCCCGCTCGTGCCCAAGCGGCTGGCGGTTCCGCCGAGCAGCTGGTCCCTCGATCAAGGCGTGGATATCGCGACATTCGGCGGCGCCTGCGGCTCCCAGGTCAAGGAGGTCGCCGTCACGAACGGCACGATCGTGCAGGAGGGCATCGACGGCTTCGGCCCCGCCGCGCCTGTGCTGCGGGTGGATGGCGGCCCCTACAACGGCCGCTTCATCTACTACGGCCACGCGTTGCCCGCGCTCGTGCCGGTCGGCGCCCACGTCACCACCGGAGAGCCGATTGCGGAGGTCGGTTGCGGGAGCGTCGGCATCTCCACCGGCCCGCACATCGAGATCGGCATCAGCGCGCCGGGCGGTCCGACGTGCTGTCCCAGCAATGGCGACACCGCGTCATGGGTGTACAAGGTCATGGCTGCGCTGTACAACAAGGCCTGAAAAGGCCGCGCTTAGCCACCGCCGGCGCTCCCATCACCGGCACTCCCCGACACCGGCGCTCCCCCCAAACACGGCGCTCCAAGACCACGGCGCGCCATCGCGGGCGACCTGCCTCCGTTCATCGTGAGGGTCACTATTTCGACCTAACGTCACACGAGCGCTCGAGCTCTACCGGCCATCGGCCACGATCTACTCGCGCTCGGCCACGATCTACTCGCGCTCGGCCACGATCTGCTCGCGCTCGGCCACGATCTACTCGCGCTCGGCCACGATCTACTCGCGCTCGGCCACGATCTACTCGCGCTCCGCCACGATCTGCTGGCGCTCGGCGAGCCGGTTGCTGCGGCGCAGCTGCGCCTCGCGCTCGCGCCGCACCTCGTCGCCGGTCTCGGGCTCGAGCGCTGGTACTGGTACGGGCCGTCCGTTCTCCTCGACGGCCACCATCGTCAGGTAGGCGGTCGCGGTGTGGCGTTTGCGCCCGCTGCGAGGATCCTCGGCGATCACGCGCACCCCGACCTCCATCGACGTGCGCCAAGCTGCGTTGACGGTCGCGGCAAACGTCACCAGCTCGCCAATGCGGATCGGGTGCAGGAAGGTCATGCGGTCCATGCCGCCGGTCACTACGCGGCAACGCGAGTGCTTGATTGCGGCCAAGCCGGCCGCCTCGTCGCACAGCTTCATCACCGTGCCACCGTGAATGAAGCCGGCCGAGTTGGCGTCCGTGATCCCCATCCAGCGCACCAGCTGGCTGGCGCTCTCCTGTGGCCGCCTCGCCTCTGAGCTCGTGCTGGACACCGCCGGCTACGCTACCGGTCCAGGATTCGAAGACCCCCAGGCCGAAGGAGGCCGCCCATGCCCGGCATGTCCGGACGCTTCTCCACAGTCGTGAAGGCGAAGATCAACAAGCTGCTCGATAAGGCCGAGGACCCGGGCGAGACGCTCGAGTACTCCTACCAGCGCCAGATAGAGCTGCTGCAGAACGTCAAGAAGGGCATCGCTGACGTCGTCACGTCCAAGAAGCGACTGCAACTGCAGTCCGACAAGCTCGAGCAGCAGGTGGTCAAGCTGGACACGCAGGCGCGTCAGGCGCTCTCGGGCGGACAGGAGGACCTCGCGCGGACTGCGCTCGAGCGCAAGCAGCTCGCCCAGACCGAGCTGCAGTCGCTCGACACGCAGATCACCCAGCTCGAAGACCAGCAGGAGCAGCTGATCGAGAACGAGAAGAAGCTGCGCGCCAAGATCGACCAGTTCCGCACCAAGAAGGAGGTCATCAAGGCGCAGTACTCGGCCGCCGAGGCACAGGTGAAGATCTCCGAGGCCGCCACCGGGGTGGGCGAGCAGATGGCCGATGTCGGGCTCGCGATGCAACGCGCGGTCGACAAGACCGAGAACATGCGCGCTCGCGCGTCGGCGGTCGAGGAGCTCGAGAAGGCAGGCGCCTTCGAGGACCTCACGCAGCTCGGCGAGGGCGGCAACGACGACATCGACCGTCAACTCGCACAGCTCACGACCAAGAGCGGCGTCGACGAGGACCTGGCGAAGATGAAGGCCGAACTGGGTAAGGGCTCAGGGGGCCCGGCTGAGCTGGGCGCCGGCGCCGGCGAGGGTGCCGCCGCTGGCTCGACCCCGGCCAAGCCGGCCGCGGAGCAGCCGTGATCGTCCGCATCTCCAGCGATGGCCAGTACAACGTCTCCGATGACGATGTCGCGAAGCTGGCGGAGCTCGACCACGCGGCGGTGGAGGCGGTCAAGGAGGGCGACCACGATCGCTTCCACCAGCTCTTCGACGAGATGCTCGCGCTCGTGCACGAGCGCGGCACGCCGCTTGACGCCGACGAGTTGACTGGCTCCGATGTGATCCTGCCGCCGGCCGACACGACGCTGGCCGAGGCCGAGGCCGAGTTCTCCGGCGAGGGCCTGATCCCGGGTTGATCGGGGCCAGCGGCCGGGGGCCTAGATCGGGATGCCCCACAGCGGAAACCAGCGTTCGAGCTCGGGCTCGATCGGCAGCTCGGCGGCGAGCTGGGGTTTGAGGCGAAGCTCGCGCTCGGTGTCGCGCTGTTGGCTGCCGGCGGCCGGGGCAAAGGGGTAGAACGCCCCGCGCTTGTAGTTGTAGATCAAATACAGCGCCCGGGCATCGGCGTCCTTGAAGGCAAATACCGCGCAGAGGATGCGCTCGCCGTAGCCGCCGGCTTCGAGCGAGCTGGAGACGGCGTTGATGCCGACCACGAGATCGTCGAACTCCGGCTCCTGCAGCACCATCCAGCGGTAGCCGAATTGGTCGGTGTGTGAGCGGACGTCTCCGCCGGCATCCTCACCGGTGGCGCGCACGACCTCTTCCATCTCGCGGACGATCTCGGTGAAGTCGGCGGTCTCGAGCGCTTGGAAGACGATCGCCGCGGCGCCTGTGGTGGCGATCTCCAGCTGGGCCTGGAAGGTCACGTAGGCCGTCGAGAGTGCGAACAGGCGGTCGGCGGCCGGCTTGGCCAGCTTGCGCTTGCCGGTGATCACATCGAAGAGGCCCACCGCCGTCGCTGTGTCCGCGTTAGGCGCGGACGCCCTGCAGCTGACCCTCGAGCCGCTCGAGCGCGGCGATCCGACGCTCGATCGGCGGGTGCGTGGAGAACAGGTTCATCAGGCTCGCCTTGGTCTGCGGCGGAAAGATGTAGAAGGCCTTGAGACCCTCGGCGGCGCGCAGGTCTTGGGTTGGGATGCGCCCCATCGTCCCCGAGATCTTCAGCAGCGCCGAGGAGAGCGCGCTCGGGCGCCCGGTCAGCAGCGCCGAGCCGCGGTCGGCGGCGAACTCGCGGTAGCGCGAGAGCGCGTTGATCAGCACGAACGAGACGGCGTAGACCACGAGCGAGACGAGGATCACCGGGAGGATGCCGCCGTTCTCGTCGTCCTCGCCGCCACCGAAGAAGAAGCCGAACTGGACGATGAACGCGGCGATCGTCGCGAAGAAGGAGGCGATCGTCATCACCATCACGTCGCGGTTCTGCACGTGCGTGAGCTCGTGTCCGATAACACCCTCGAGCTCGGCCGGGCTGAGCAGGGCGAGGATCCCGGTGGTGGCGCAGACGGTCGCAGTGCGCGGGGAGCGCCCGATTGCGAAGGCGTTTGGCATCGACGTCTGAGCCACGGCGACGCGGGGCTTGGGCAGGTCGGCCTGGATGCACAAGCGCTCCACGGTCGCGTGCAGCTCGGGGGCCTCGCCGGGTGAGACCTCGTGTGCCCCCATCGCTGCGAGTGCCAGCTTGTCGGAGGTGAAGAACTGCACGCCGAACAGCGCGACCGCGATCAGCGCCACGGTGATACCTCCGACTCCGGCGACGAGCAGCGCAGCGACGAAGGCGACGTAGATCGCGCCGAGCAGGAAGATCGTCAGCGTCATCCGCAGCTGCAGGCCGCGATCGCGGCCGAAGGAAGTCGGACGGGGCATGTTTGCCAGTGTCGCAGACCGTCTGCGCCGGATTGGCCGGGGCGCTAGCTTCTGTCGCGATGAAGCCCGAGGTGAATGTGCTCGGCCTGTCGATCAAGACGTTTGGCGTCTGCTTCGCCATGGGCTTTCTGGTCTCGGGGGCGATCGTGATGCGCCGGCTGCGGGAGCTGGGCAAGCCCGCCGACTACGCCTACGAGATCACCTTCGCCGCGCTCGCCGGCGGCCTCGTCGGAGCCCGTGGCTACTACGTGATCCAGAACTACGACCAGGTCAAGCACGACCTGCTCGGCAGCATCTTCTCCGGCTCGGGACTCGTCTGGTACGGAGGAGCCATCGGGGGCGCCCTGGCGGTGCTCGCCTGGGCGCGCTGGCGGGGGATGCTCAACCTGGCTCTGCTCGACCTCGCCTGCATTCCGTTGGCGATGGGGTACGCGATCGGACGAGTTGGCTGTCAGGTCTCCGGCGACGGCGACTACGGGATCCGCTCGAGCCTGCCGTGGGCGATGCCTTATCCGCATGGAACGGTGCCCACGACCGCGGCCGTCCAGCCCACGCCGATCTATGAGAGCGTGGCGATGGGCCTGCTCGCGTGGGCGCTCTGGAGGCTGCGCGATCGCTACCGGCCGGGAGTGCTGTTCGCGATTTACCTGGTCGGCTCGGGGATCGAGCGCCTGCTGGTGGAGTTCATCCGGCGCAACAAAGAGGTGCTCGCCGGCCTCACGGCGCCTCAAGTGGAGAGCATCGTGTTCGCGCTGATCGGCGCGGGGGCGCTCGCGTATGCGACGCGTCGAGGAGGCCTCGCTCGCGGCGACGGCACCGCCGCGACAACCTGAGGCCGCCGAGTCGCCTCTGGCGAAGCTGGCGCGTTGGCGCTTTGAAGCGCTCAAGCTGGGCGCGGAAGTGACCGATGGATCTCAAACCTTCCCTTCATGCGGAGCACTCGTGCGTATCTCGCCGGACTTGGAACGACCGGCTCACTGGTCGGTGCTGCTCTCTGCGTGCTTGCCGTGGCGAGCGCCGTGGTCGCCTTCAAGGGGCTTGCAGGCAGCTCGGTCAGTCACAACGCCTGGGGGGTGATCGCCATGCCCGCGGCCCCGGCGGTGGCCTATGACCGCAGTCGTCCGCAGGTCGTAGCCGCGCAGGCGGCCGTCGCCGCCGCCGCGGTGGCGCCCGCCCCCGCTGTGGTCGGCGCGATCCCCGTCACGTTCACCGGCACGGGCGGGTCCCCCACCGCTGTGGCTCCGGTCCGCGGGGGTGCTCACGTTGGTCCGTCGGTCGGCGTGCTCAGCGGCGGGAGCGCGGGCGCGAGTGCGTCACGCGCTCCGTCGAGCTCGGCGGGCAGCGCGAATCCCATCGCCGACGGCGTCCAGGCGAGCGCCTCGAGGCTGGCGGCGACGCTGACCAGCGCCAGCGATGGTGTCGGCCGGCTCGTCAGCGGGGTGTCGCCAGCACTGGGAGGCACCGTCACGGGCGTCGGGGGAGCGCCCGGCGGTCTCGTGAGCAATGCCGGGGACGGCCTCAGCGGCCTGCTGCGCGGGCCTGCGGGCCGCTGAGCGCCCGGGCCAGCCAACGCACCACAACCCCTGCAAGCTCCTCGTCTCGCTGGATCGAGCGGTGGTGGCCGCCGGGCATCGCGATCAGCCGTCGCGAGCGCGCCGCCCCGGCCTCATCGACAAGCTGACGCGAATGCTCGATCGGCACCTGCTGGTCGCCTTCGGCGTGTAGCACCAGCAGCCCCCCCTCGAATTCCCGCGCCGCCGCGAGGTCGTCGTGGTCGCTGAGAAAGCGCGTCAGCGCCGGCAGGTCGGCCCGGAAGTCGAAATGCTCGCCCCGCAGCGCGCGCGCCAGATCGGAGGGGGCAGCCGGGCAGATGGCCGCGACTGCCTGCGCGCCGAGCCGCGGGCCGGCGAGCAGCGCGAGATAACCGCCGAGGCTCGACCCGCGCAGCGCGAGCGGCGCCGGCCCGGTTGCGATAGCGGCGATCGCGGCGATGTCCTCGAGGACGTGATCGTCGAGCGCTCCCTCGCTGGCGCCGTGACCGCGCAAGTCGAAGGCGACGGCGGCGAGCCCGGCGCCACGGCAGGCGCGTGCAAAGGGATAGTGGTTCTCCTTCTGTGAATCGGCTCCGTGAACGATCACGACTCGCCCCTGCGGCGGGCCGGAGGGGAGGAAGCAGGCATAGGCAAGACCGTCGCGCATCCCCAGCTCGCTCGGGGGATCCGGAGCACGATGACTCATAATCGCTCGATCATGGCAGCGACCACCAGCTCTCTGTCGACCGTCTATCCCCTCGGTAGCCGTGTCAACGAGCGCGGCGCGCTCGAGGTCGGCGGCTGCGACGTGGTCGAGCTGGCGGGGAACTTTGGCACCCCGGCCTACGCGCTGGCCGAGGACGACCTGCGCGCCCGTGCCCGCTCGTTCATGCGCGCGCTCGCGGACCGCAGCCCCGGTGGAGAGGTGCTCTTCGCGTCCAAGGCGCTGCCGTGCGTCGCCGTGGAGCGGATCTTCGTCGAGGAGGGGCTGGGATGCGACGTCGCCTCCGGGGGCGAGCTCGCGCTCGCGCTACGCGCCGGCTTTGCGCCTGACCGCATCTACCTGCACGGCAATGCCAAGTCTCCCGAGGAGCTAGGCCACGCGCTGCAGGCGGGGGTGGGAACGATCGTGATCGACAACCTCGACGAGCTCGAGGCGCTCGCTCGGCTCGGTCCCGAGCACCAGCGCGTGTTGCTGCGCGTGACCCCCGGTGTGCACACCGACACGCACGCTTCGATCGCGACCGGGCAGACGGACTCGAAGTTCGGGGTCGCGCTCGCGAGCGCCCCTGACGCAATCGCGAGGATCGCGGCGGTCCCCGGGCTCAAGTTGGCGGGTCTGCACATCCACCTCGGATCCCAGCTGATGGACACGCGCGTGTTCGAGCTGGCCGCGGCCGCGATCGCTTCCCTGGGGGAGTTCCCCGTCTACGGTCTCGGGGGCGGACTCGCTGCCGCCCACGTCGAAGGTGCGCATCCTCCCGCGATCGAGGACTTCGTGGCGGCCCAGGTTGCGGCCGCCGACCGCCACCTCGGAGCCGGCCGCCGGCTGGTGCTCGAGCCCGGGCGTTCGCTCGTGGCCAACGCCGGCGTCACGCTTTACACGGTGATGTCCGTGAAGCGCAGCGCCTCCACCTGGGTCGCGGTCGACGGGGGGATGTCGGACAACCTGCGTCCGATGCTCTACGGGGCGCAATATGAGGCGCAGGTCGCCGACCGGCTGCTTCAGTCCGGCGGATCCGGTGAGCATTGCGTGCTGGCCGGCAAGCACTGCGAGTCCGGCGACGTGATCGCGCGCGACGTGGTCCTCGATGCCCCGCGCGCCGGCGACGTCGTCGTCACTCCCGCCACCGGCGCCTACTGCCACGCGCTGGCCAACAACTACAACGGCGTGCCGAGGCCGCCGGTGATTCTGTGCCGGGATGGGGATGCGCGCGTGGTGGTCCGGCGTGAGACCTACGAGGACCTGCTGGCCCGCGAGCAGCCCGGCGACGACGCCGACGACGGCGCGTGACGGCAGAACCCTTCTCCGTCGGTCTGCTCGGCCATGGCACCGTCGGCTCCGCGTTCGCGGAGCTGCTGGAAGCCCGCGCGGACGCGGTCGTACCGATCACGGGCCTGCGCCCCGAGCTCGCCGGTGTGCTCACGCGCTCGCGCGGGGACTTCGACGAGATCCTCGAGCGCTCGCAGCTGATCGTGGAGCTGCTCGGCGGCGTCGAGCCCGCGCGCGAGTACGTCCTGCGCGCGATCGCCGCAGGACGCCACGTCGTCACCGCCAACAAGCAGCTGCTCTCCCAGCACGGCGAGGAGCTGTGGGCCAGCGCGCGCGAGCACGGTGTGCAGCTGCGCTTCGAGGCGGCGGTCGCCGGCGTTGTGCCGGTCATCCGCGTGCTGCAGGAGTCCTTCGCCGCCGCCGCGATAGATCGCGTCCACGGCATCGTGAACGGCACCACCAACTTCATTCTCTCTGAGATGGCGCGCACCGGCGCCGACTACGAGCAGGCGCTGGCCGAGGCCAAGCGGCTGGGATACGCGGAGGCCGACCCCGGCGACGATGTCAGCGGGCGCGACGCTGCCGCGAAGATGGCGATCCTCGCGCGGCTCGCGTTCGATTCGCCGGTGCATCTCGACCAGGTCCCCTATGAGGGCATCGAGCGGATCACGCCAGACGACCTCGAGTACGCCCGCGAGTTCGGCCTCGGTCTCAAGCTGATCGGCACCGCCGAGCGGATCGACGGCGGACTCAGCGTGCGCGTGCACCCAGCCTTCCTCTACGCAGGGCACCCGCTGGCGTCCGTCGCCGGACCGTTCAACGCCGTCACTGTCGAGTCGGCCGCGATCACCGAGGTGACGATGTCCGGGCCGGGGGCCGGCGGGCCGCAGACAGCATCCGCCGTGCTCGGCGATGTGATCTCGGCGATGATTCCACCCGCCTCGACGCCCGAGCCCTCGCAGCGCCTGGAGCTCGTGGAGGACGTCGCCTCGGCTTTCTATCTGCACCTCGAGGTGGCCGATCGGCCCGGCGTGCTGGGACAGGTCGCCCAGCTGCTCGGGTTGCAGGGAATCTCGGTCAAGTCGGTCGTCCAAAAGGGCCTGGGCGAGAACGCGCGCCTGGTGATGGTGGTTCATCCCACGCTCGAGTCGCGCTTCTTCGCGGCCTGCGCGCTGATCGAACGCCTCGACTTCCTGCGCTCGGCGCCGCGCGCGATCCGCGTGATCGAGGAGGAGTTCGTGTGACTGGTGTGATCGAGCGCTATCGCGAGGAGCTGCCCTTTGGCGCCGATGATCCGATCGTGAGCCTGGAGGAGGGCTCGACGCCGCTAGTCCCCGCCCCCGCCTTGTCGGCGATCGTCGACGCCGAGGTGCTGCTCAAGCTCGAGGGCGCCAACCCGACCGGGTCCTTCAAGGACCGCGGCATGACCTGCGCCGTATCGGCGGCGATGCGGGAGGGCGCACATGCGGTGATCTGTGCCTCCACCGGGAACACCGCGGCAAGCGCCGCCGCCTATGCCGCGCGCGCCGGGCTGACCGCCGGCGTGATCGTCCCGGAGGGCAAGATCGCCACAGGCAAGCTGGCCCAGGCGCTGATCCACGGCGCGCGGGTTGTGGCGCTGCGCGGCAACTTCGATCAGGCGCTGGCGCTCGTGCGCGAGCTGGTCGAGCGCCACCCGATCGCGCTCGTCAACTCCGTCAACAAGTTTCGCCTCGAGGGACAGAAGACGGCGGCGTTCGAGCTGCTCGACGAGCTCGGCGAGCTCGATGCTCTCTGCATCCCGGTCGGCAACGCCGGCAACATCACCGCCTACTGGCAGGGCTTCCACGAGCGGGGCGCCGCGCCGCGGATGCTCGGCTTCCAAGCGGAGGGGGCAGCGCCGCTGGTGAGCGGTCATCCCGTCGAGGAGCCCGAGACGATTGCGAGCGCGATTCGCATCGGCCGTCCGGCACGCTGGGAAGAGGCGATCAGCGCGACCGTCGACTCGCGCGGCGAGATCCGCGCCGTCTCCGATCAGGAGATCCTCGACGCGTACCGCATGCTGGCGGCGGGGGAGGGCGTCTTCTGCGAGCCCGCATCGGCCGCCTCGGTCGCCGGGCTGCTGCGATACGGCGCCGATAGCGCCCGCCGGGTCGTGTGCGTGATCACCGGTCACGGGCTCAAGGATCCACAGACCGCGATCGACTCGGCCGCCGCGGGCGGCCCGGTCGGCGTCGCGGGCGGGATCGTCTCCTGTGAGGCGGAGTTGGGCGCGCTCGAGCAAGCCGTTCTCGGATAAGCGCCGTGCGCCGCCGCCGCGCCATCCGGGTCCCCGCCTCCTCCGCCAACCTCGGTCCTGGATACGACGTGCTGGCGGCCGCGCTCTCGCTGCACCTCGAGCTGGAGGTGCAGGAGACGGGGGACGAGCTGGCGGTGCAGACCGACCTGGCGATTCCAACGGGACGCGAGAACCTCTGCGTGCGCGGCTTCGAGCGTCTACGCCCCGCCGATGGTTTCAGCTTCCGCATCCGCTCGCAGATCCCGCTGAGCGGCGGGCTCGGCTCGAGCGCCGCGGCGATCCTGGCGGGGCTGATGGCGGCCGACCACATCTTCGAGCTCGACGCCGACGTGGAGGCGCTCGCGGTCGAGCTGGAGGGACATCCCGACAACGTCGCGGCAGCGCTGCACGGCGGCTTCGTCGTCTGCGCACCGGGGCGCGCCGCGGTCCGGATGGAGCCGCCGACCGGCCTCGAGGGAGTGCTCGTGATCCCCACCGAAGCGGTGGCAACAGAGGCAGCGCGCGCGGCGCTCGCGCCTGAGGTCCCGCGCGAGGCGGCGGTCTTCAATGTCGCCCACACCGCCGTGTTGATGCTCGGGCTGGCGCGCGGCGATTGGGACCTGGTCTCGGCAGGGCTGCGCGATCAGCTTCACCAGGATGCGCGCGCTCATCTCTATCCCCGCTCACACGCGCTGCTGGAGCGCGCACGAGAGCTCGGGGCGCTTGGGGCCACGATCTCCGGCGCGGGACCGACGGTGCTCGTGTGGTCACACTACGAGCTCACCGGCTCGCTCGTCGAAGGCCTGCGCGCGCAGACCGACGGTTGGGCGGAGGTCAGGCGGGTGACCTTCGAGTCCCAGGGCGCGCGCGTCGCGGCGCTGGCCTGAGGGCGTCAAGTCCACTCACGCCCCGGGAAGCTTGACGGCGAATGTCGAGCCCGTTCCGAGCGCGCTCGTCACCTCGGCCGTGCCGCCCATCGCCTCGGTCAGCTGCTTGACGATCGCCAGGCCGAGCCCGCTTCCCACCTGCGGCCCGTCGCCGTCGCGCGCTCCCGCACGCGTGTGCAAGTAGAAGCGTTCGAACGCGCGCGGCAGGTCCTCCGCTGCGATCCCTGGCCCGTCGTCGGACACCTCGATACGACCGGGCGTGACGCGCACGCTGACCGTGCCATGCGCCGGCGTCACGCGCATCGCGTTCTCGACCAGGTTGGAGACCGCCTGCAGCACGCGGTCGGCGTCGCCGATCGCCGGCGCCGGCCCAGTCGCCTGCAAGTGCACCTCGAGACCCAGCTCGCGGGCCGGGCGCTCAGCCCGGCGCACGGCCTCGGCGGCGACCTCGCAAAGGTCGATCGGTCCAGTGGCGACCGGGAACGTGTGCTCCTCCAACCGCGCGAGCGCGAGCAGATCGGCGACCAGGCGCTCGAGGCGCCCGGCCTCGCGTTCGATCACGGGACCAGCCTCAGCGGCCGCGAGCGCGCCGTCCTCGAGCGCCTCCGCGTAGCCCCGGATCGAGGTCAGCGGCGTCTTGAGCTCGTGCGAGACCGAGAGCAGAAAGGAGCGTTCCGACTCACGCGCCTGGCGCAGCTCATCGGCCATCTGATTGAACGCTCCGGCGAGCGCGCGCAGCTCGCCGCTGCCCTCCGCCGGGATCCGCGTGGGCGACCGTCCTCCGGCGAGCGCCCTGCTAGCGTCGGCGACCCGCCGAACGGGCCGGGCGATCGCGCGCGCGAGGCCGAAGGCGATGATCGCCGCAAGCGCCGCTCCGACGGCCGCCGCGATCAGGAACGCCGCGAAGAAGGGCGAGAAGTCGCCGCCGAATCCCGTGGCGGGACGAGACGCCACGACCACCGTGCCATCGCCGACTGCTTGCGCGGCAAAGGTGCGCACAGCGCCCTGGAGGCTCGCTGTCCCCTTCGCCGAGCCGTCCGCCGCGAGCGCCTGCGCCGCGCTTGCCGGCAGCTGCTGCTGTGCCTGGGTGAGGCTGAGACGCACGAGGCGCTGGCCGCCTGCGCGAACCGCGAGGAGGCGGCCACGTCCCGGCAGCCCCAGCGACGCGCGTTCGGCGAACAGCTGCGCCTGGCGGGCCAGCGCGTTCTCGGCGCTGCGGTGCGCAGCCGCACGAACGAGCACCTCGCCGACCGCCAGACTGACGAGCACCGACACCAGGACGGCCGCCGCCACGCCGGCGAAGAGGCGCCCGCGCAGTGTGCTCATCGCGCGAGCGCCTTGTAGCCCGAGCCGCGAACGGTGCGGATCAGCTCGGGCCGGGCCAGCTTCTTGCGCAGCTGGGCGATGTGGACGTCGACGGTGCGCGTTCCTCCGGGGAAGTCGAAGCCCCACACCTGCTCGAGCAGGCGTTGGCGCGACAGCACGATGCCGGCATGCTCGAGCAGGCACGCGAGCAGGTCGAACTCCTTCGCCGTCAGCTCGATGGCCGCGCCGTCCACTGTGACCTCGCGCGCATCGTGGCGCAGCGCGACGTCGCCGGCTGTCAGCGTCTCGCCGCCGTGCACTGCCCCGGATGCCGCCCGCCGCAGCACTGCTTTGATCCGCGCGACGAGCTCGCGCGGAGAGAAGGGCTTGGTGACATAGTCGTCGGCTCCCACCTCGAGTCCGGCGACGCGATCGGGTTCCTCGTCGCGCGCAGTGAGCATGATGATCGGCAGCTGGGAGCGCGCGCGGATTCGACGGCACACCTCGAAGCCGTCGATGCCGGGGAGCGCGATGTCGAGCACGACCAGCGCGACCGGGTGCCGCGACAGCTCGGCCAGCGCCTCCTCGCCGCTGCGAGCCCAGACGACGGTGTAGCCGTCGCGGCGCAGGTAAGTGCTCACCAGCGCGCCGATCGGCTGCTCGTCCTCGACGACCAGGACGGTCGTGCTCATGGCTGCGACGATGACACTCGCAGCACGATAGGAGCACTCGCGGACCGCCGCCTGCCCGCGCGCCGCTTGCGCGGGCAGGCCCTCCAGGCGGTCAGGCGACCCGTCGACGTGCGTCGACGGGGCAACGGGCACCGCTAGTGCGCGAGACCGGGCGGGGGTTGGAACGCGCGCACCTGGCGGGCGGCGGCGTTGACCGGCCGCAGCGCGAAGGCGATCTCACCGGAGTGGATATCGCTCAGGCTCGCCTTCTTGCCCATGTTGCGGACCTTCGTCTGGGCGTCCACCGGGATGCTGACCGTCGTGCCGTCGAGCTCCTTGAGCGTCAGCGAGCTTGCGCTGACCGACTGCACCGTGCCGCGGTAGAGCTGGAACTCGTGAGTCTGGCCCTTGACGTAGATCTTCACGTCAGCGCTCAGCAGACGGGAACGCAGCGGATTGCGCAGCGCCCCGAGCGGGCCGCCAGCACGATGTCGTCGCCGTCGACGTACAGCGACCCCGGCGGCTCGCCCCAGTGCTCCAGCATGCTCGCCCGCAGGTCCGGCTCCAGA
>QHBW01000017.1 GCA_003244205.1 Solirubrobacterales bacterium
GCGTGGAAGCGCTCGAGCACCTGGTGGACGAGGATCCCAAAGCGCTGGTTGACCGTCGGCTCCTGCGGGATCCGGAATACGCGTGCGAACTTGTAGCGCAAGGGACAGGTGCGGTACGCGTCGATGTCCGAAGCCGACAGCACGAGCCCCTCCCCGCGCGTCGGAAGGAAGGGAAGCAGCGATGGCTCGGCCGCGCTCGCCACCACTTGCGCGCGGCGACGCTCGTCGCGCTCGGCGTCGAGGAGATATTCGTCGAGCGGCGAGCTCTCGATGATCTCGCGCTGCTGCGCGGTCGCCGCCAGCGCCAGCCGCGCGTTGATCTCCGGCAGTGCGTCGGCGAGCGACTGGCCCGCCGGGCGCTCCAGCAGCGCCGCGAGCTTGAGCAGCTCCAGATAGCGCACGACGGCGTGCGCTACGTCGAGGTCGGTGTCGAAGCGCAGCTCTCCGAGACGGCCGCCGACCCGTCCAACCGACTCCAGCAGCTCGTCGCGCGCAGCGCGAAAGCTCGCGTGAATGCTCTCCGCAGGACCGAACAGCTCCTCTCCACGCGGCTCCCATTCCGCGCCCAGCGCGCGCCTGGCCTCCTCGGCGAACGGCGATGGCGGCTGCGCCGCGCCCGCGCCCGAGCGCTCGACGTGGGCGAGCACGAGTCGTGCGCGCGAGCGGGTCATGGCCACGTGCACCAACCGGCGCATCTCTGCAACATGGGTGTCGCGCGTATCTGCCGGCAGCTGCTCGGAGAGCAGCGCATCGGGGATCGGCTCGACCGGACGGGAGCGCGCTCCGGGGATCCTCGCCGACTGCAGGCCAAGCACGAAGACGCACTCGAACTCGTGTCCGGGCGCAGCCGCCATCGCCATCACGCGCACCCCGCCGGCAGTCCGCTCGCCGTCGTCGCCATCGTCGCGATCCTGCAGTCCGGCCTCGGCGACCGCCGCCACGTAGCGGGCAAACTCCCTCGGTGTCGCCTGGGGCGAGCGCCGCACGAAGGTCGCAGCCAGCTCGGCGAAGCGCGCGAGGCTGACCAACCGCTCGACGACGTCGGGCTGGGCGGAGAAGAGCTGCTGGCGGCGGACGCCGAGACGCTCGATCAGGCGGTGGACAAAGAGGTCCGGGCGCGTGGTGTCGAGCGCCGCTGCCGCCGAACGGTGCAGCTTGAGAAACCGCAGCACCCGCTCACGCGCTTCCGGGGGCAGCTGAGGCGACTCCGTCGCGGCCGCCAAGGCCGAGACCATGTCCAGCTTTCGCCGCCGCGCGATCTGCGTGCAGCGGGCGAGGTCGATCGCTCGCAGCTCGATCGGTGGCCGCGCCAGAGCCCGCACGGCGGCACCCGCGTCGGCCGGGTCCACGAGTAGGCGCAGCCAGGCGAGCACGTCGCGCACCTCAGGGCGCTGGAAGAGGCTCGCTCCGCCGATCACGCTGTGGGGGACCGCTCGCTCCTCCAACGCCACCGCGACGGTGGCGCCCTCGCGGCGAACCGAGCGCACCAGCACGCAGCAATCCTCCGGTGCGACGCCTCCACGACCGATCAGCCGCTCGAGCTCTGCCGCGACGGTCTGGGCCTGAGCACGCTCCGAGCTGCAGCGCCAGAAGCTGACCTCGCCGACGCCCTCCGATGCCAGCGGCTCTGGCTCGGAGGTCACCGGCGCGACCACCGCATGAGCGGCACGCATGACTCGCTGCGGGCAGCGCAACGAGCGCTCGAGCCGCATTTCAAGGAGGTCCGGGAAGCGCGCGCGCAGCTCCTGCGCGTTGCGCGCCGCCGCCCCTCGCAGGCGCGTGATCGCCTGGTCGGGATCGCCGGTCGCCCAGAGACTGCGATGTCCGGCGGTGAGGCGGCAGATCACGTCGAGCTGGGCGTAGGAGAGGTCGGGCAGCTCGTCGACGAGCAGGTGGCGGTAGCGGGTAGCTGCGCGTTGCGCCACGTGCGCCGAGTCGATCAGCAGAGCGCGTGTGCGCAACAGCTGATCGCCCTCGTCGAGCGCGCCATGTTCAGCGAGGATGCGGTCGTGCGCGCGGTAGAGCGCGGCGAACTCGCGCTCGCGATCGGCGCGCGATCGCTCGGCCGCCTCGCCCCGCGGGAGTGCCTCCGCCCATGCCGCGAAGGCGTCGGCTCCGACGAGCGCTGCCTTGAGCAGGTCGATGCGCTCGATCACGCCCGCGAGCAGCGCGGCCGGCTGGCCGCCTGAGTCGTGGAAGCGAAGCTCGAGCTCTCCCACGCGCTCGAGCAGCAGCGCGAGACGGTCTGACGGCGCCACCAGGACGGCGAACGGATCGAGTCCCGCCGCAGCAGCCTCGTGCCCCAGCAGCTCGGCGCACAGCTGGCTGACGGAGTGTACGGCGAGGCGCTCATAAGGGCGCTCGACGACGTCCTCGAGCGTTGACCGCAGCCTGTCTGCGCCAGCCCCATTCGGAGCCAGGACGAGCACCGACTCCGGTGGATCGCCCTGCTCCAGCAGCCAGGCGAAGCGGGCGATCAGGGCGCGGGTCTTGCCCGTCCCGGCCGGCCCGTGGAGCAGCAGGGGCGAGCCACGGTGACGTGCCGCCTCGCATTGGATCGCGAGCAGGCCGTTGGGGGCTGTGCTCACCGTTGTCAGAATACGCACGGATGATCTCTGCGATCGAGGCCGACTGGCTATCGGCAAGCCGTCGAGCCGCCGACGCGTTGCGTGCCATCCTCGCCCAGCGTCCCACGACGAGCGAGCGAGCCGTCGAGGTCGGCCTGGGAGAGGGCGGCGACCGCACCCTCGTGATAGACGAGCGCGCCGAGGAGGCCGTCTTCCACGAGCTCGACACGCTGCACGCGGAGGGTCACCGCTTCCTCGCGGTCTCCGAGGAGCGCGGCGAAGTCGACTACGGCGACGACGCGGTACGGGTCATCATCGACCCGATCGACGGATCGCTCAACGCCAAGCGCGGGATCTCCCACCACGCCATCTCGATCGCCGTCGCCGACGGCGAGACGATGGCCGACGTCGCCTTCGGCTACGTCCGCGATCTGGCGACCGGCGAGGAGTTCGTGGCGCGCCGCGGCGCCGGCGCGACGCTCGACGGGAACGCCGTCTCGCGCGAGCCCGGCGAGCGCCGGCGAGGCGGCAAGCTCGAGATCCTCGGGATCGAGTCCGCCGACCCGCGCTGGGTGGCGCAGTCCGCAGCGGCACTCGCCGAGCGGGCGCACCGCCTGAGGGCCATCGGCTCGATCGCCGTGTCGCTCTGCCAGGTCGCGGCGGCCCGCTTCGACGGGCTCGTGACGCTGAAGGGATGTCGTTCCGTAGACGCAGCGGCGGGGCAACTGATCGTTCGCGAAGCGGGGGGTCGGGTGGCTTTCATTGCCTATTCCGATCCGCTCGCGGCACCGCTGGATCTCGAGCCCCACTCTCCGCTCGTCGCGGCGCGCACCGCCGAGGGGCTTGCCGAGCTGGCGGAGATCCCGAGCGTGAATCTAATGAAGGAAAATTCGTGATCGACTGGCGCGTCGCCGAGCAGGTCGCCGGAATGGTGTCGGGCACGCCCGCCCGCCGCCCGCTCGGCCTCGACCTTGTCGAGACGGTGCGCGACAGCGCCGCCCACGTCACCGACTACGCCGGCCTGCGGGTTGCAGACGGCCTTCCCCCCGTCGAGGAGGTCGATCGCGGTCAGTGGGTCTCGGCGAACCTCGTTGCCTTCCGCGCGCTGCTGGATCCAATGTCCGAGCGCGCCGGGGCCAACCTCGGCCCCGGTCCCCTCGGACCCGCGCTGCGCAGCGCCGCCGCCCTGCTGCTGGGCGCTGAGGTGGGCGCCCTGCTCGGCTACCTCTCCACCCGCGTGCTCGGGCAATACGAGCTGGTGCTGCTCGATCCGCTGGCTCCGACGCGGCTGCTCTTCGTCGCTCCCAACCTCGAGGAGGCGGTGCGCTCACTGTCGGCCGATCACGACGAGCTCGTGCGCTGGGTCGCGCTCCACGAGGTCACGCACGCGCTCCAGTTCGGTGGCGTCCCGTGGCTGCGTGACCACATGGCCTCCTTGACTCGCGAGCTGCTGGCCTCGCTCGAGGTGTCGCTGGACGCCGGCAGGATGTTCCGGCTCCCGCGCGGCGACGACATCCGCGCGCTTGTGGCCGCGATCCGTCAGGGCGATCTCATCAGCCTCGTGACCACCGGCGCCCAGCGCGACCTGATCGAGCGCCTGCAGGCGACGATGGCGGTGATCGAAGGTCACGCCGAACACGTCATGGACGCCGTCGGGCGCGACCTGCTGCCGACGCTGCCCCAGCTGCGAGCCGCGTTCGATCGTCGCCGCACTCAGAGCTCGGCGCCGGCTCGGCTGATCAACCGACTGCTCGGCCTCGAGCTCAAGCTACGTCAGTACGTCGACGGCAAGCGCTTCTGCGACGCCGTCGTCGAGCGCCATGGTCTGGAGACGCTGAACCTGGTGTGGTCGCAGCCCTCCGCGCTGCCGACGATGGCCGAGCTCAGCAGTCCAGACGCGTGGGTCGCGCGCGTGCGCGGGGGGTAGACGCCGCGGCCAGGGCGACCGGGCAGTTGAAGGACGCGCTGGGAGTCCCTGAGCTTGTGGCTACGAGCACATGTTCGGGTAACCAATCGCGCCCGGAGGTTTACAAACACATGTTCGGGGATATCATTAGCTCCGATAGTAATTAGAACTAATAAGCTGCCGCCCCAGGACCGAGGGGCGAAGGAGAGTCATCACATGGCCACACCAGCCACGACGCAACGCAAGGCAACAACCACACGCCGTCGAGCGACCGCCAACAAGGCAGCCGCGACCCGGGCGCGGCGGACGACCGCCAGCCGCACCAGCGCCGCCAAGCGCAGCAGCGCGAAGCGCACGCGCGCCGCCGGGCGCAGCGCCACCCAGAGCCGACCCGTCGCCGAGACTCGCACCGGCGTCTCCTACGTTCAGGAGCTCGCCGAGCGCGCGGTCAACGTCCAGCTCGGCGCCGTTGCCCTCGCGGGCGACCGCCTGACGGCGACCGTCGAGGAGCTGCGCTCCACCTACGGCACGCCCGACCGCGTTCAGCGTGAGCTGACCACGCGGCTGAAGCGCGCCGAGCGTCGCGGCAACACCGCTCGCAACCGTCTCGAGCGCCAGGTCCGCAAGACGCGCACGCGCGTCGAGCGCGAGCTGCGTCAGCGCCGGGCCCGCGCCGAGCGCACGGTCAAGCGCAACCGCACGCGTGTTGAGCGTGAGGTGCGCAAGACGCGTCGCGACGTCGAGAGCCAGGTCGACCTCGTCTCCGCGCAGGTGGAGAACGCGGTCAACAGCGGCCAGAAGATCGTCAGCCAGGCCGGCGAGCGGGTCGTCTCGAGCGTCGCCTAGCTCCACTTCCCCCGCCGCCGCGAACGGGAGAGCGCGCGGATCGGGAAAGCCTGTCGGCCTCATAACTCGCCGGCAGATGTAGTACCTCTCCTCCCTCAACCGTCGGAGCGTCCTCGTGGCGCTCCGTCGGTCGTTAAAAGCGTCGTCGTACGGTACGGCGGCGGCCAATGCCGCCCGCCGTCTCCAACCGCCGAAGGGAGTCCAGATGAGCGCCGCCGATGGGCGCCTTGCCAAGGCCGTCAGCGGGCGCGTGATCCTGATCACCGGCGCCTCGTCGGGGATCGGCCGCTCGACGGCGCTGCGCTGTGGGCGTGCGGGCGCGACGGTCGTGCTGATGGCTCGCCGGCGGGAACTGCTCGAGCAGGTGTGCGAGGAGATCGCGACGATCGGCGATGACGCCAGCATCCAGCCGGTCGATCTCAGCGATCAGGCGGCGATCGAAGGCGCGATGGGCGACGTCATCGACCGCCACGGCACAGTCGAGTGCTCGTCAACAACGCCGGGCACTCGATCCGCCGCTCGATCGTCGACTCGCTGGACCGGCCCGACGACGCCGAGCGGATGATCAAGCTCAACTACCTGGCCGCGGTGCGGCTGATCCAGCTCGTGCTCCCCGGGATGCTCGCGGCCGGGGATGGGGACGTGATCAACGTCTCATCGATCGGCGTCCAACTCGGCCAGCCTCGCTTCGCGGCCTACACCGCATCGAAGGCGGCCCTCGACGCCTTCACCCGGGCGGCGGGGGCGGAGCTGCGCAGCTCGGGCATCAGCTTTACGACGATCCACATGCCGCTGGTTCGAACACCCATGATCGAGCCGACGCCGGCGCTCACCTCGTAGCGCAGGATCGCGCGCCGCTGAGGCGCGCGCGACGTCGTCTACGCTAGGAGCATGCCTACCGACGCACAGATTCGCGACGCGCTTCGCGCCGTGATCGACCCCGAGCTGCGGCGGTCGATCGTCGAGCTCGACATGGTCCGCTCGGTGGACATCTCCGCGACGGGTCAGGTCGACGTGATGGTGTCGCTGACGACAGCCGGCTGCCCGATCCGCGGACACTTCCAGAGCGCGGTCAGCCAGGCCGTCGGCGGCCTGGAGGGAGTGACCGGGGTGGGCGTCTCCTTCGATGTGCTCGACAACGAGCAGAAGGCCTCCTTGCAGAAGAGCCTCGGTCGCGCGTCGCTGCCGGAGGGTGCGCTCGCGCGCGTCTCCAACGTCATCTGCGTGGGCTCGGGGAAGGGCGGCGTGGGCAAGTCGACCCTCACCGTCAACCTCGCCGCCGCGCTCGCGGCCGACGGTAAGCGCGTCGGCATCGCCGACTGCGACGTGTGGGGCTACTCGATCCCCCGGATGCTCGGCCTCGGCGCCGAGCGACCGCGCGTGTCGCCTGAGCGCAAGATCGTCCCTCACGTCGCCCACGGGATGAAGGCGATCTCGATCGGCTTCTTCCTCGACGAAGACGCCGCGGTCGTGTGGCGTGGTCCGATGCTGCACAAGGCGCTGACGCAATTCCTCGAGGACGTCGACTGGGGCGAGCTCGACTACCTGCTGCTCGACCTCCCGCCGGGTACCGGCGACGTTTCGATGACACTCGCCCAGCTCCTACCCCAGGCCAAGTTCGTGATCGTCACGACCCCGCAGCCGGTGGCCCAGAAGGTCGCCCGCCGTTCGGCTGAGATGGCCGCCAAGGTGAGTCTCGAGGTTGCCGGCATCATCGAGAACATGTCCGGATTCACGACCCCGGCCGGCGAGCGCTTCCAGCTCTTCGGCGAGGGCGGTGGCCAGCTGCTCGCCGACGAGCTCGACGTCCCCTTGCTGGGCAAGGTGCCACTCACGATGCCGCTGCGCGAGTACGCCGACTCGGGTGTACCGCTCGTGCTCGCCGACCCCGACGACCCCGGCGCCCAGGCAATCCGCCACGCCGCCCGCGGACTGGTGGCGATGACGCCCCAAGAGCTCCCGGTGCTTCAGCAGCCCGCGGCGCCACCCATGGCCCCGCCCGCGCCGTCGCCCGCGGGCATGTCGCTGCCAATGGCTTAGCGGCCGCGCGCTATCCCGCAGCGACAGTCCGCGGCAGCCTTAGCTAAAGGGGTAACGCCCACGACGGGGGCGCCCTCTTGCTGTTTAAGGCGCCCCGGGCGGGGGCGTTATCCCGCCTGCTTGAAGTAGTCCGCGTTGCGCTGCGAGTAGCTCGACCACTCGTCGGGGAGCTGATCCTCGGCAAAGCAGGCGTCAACCGGGCAGGCCTCGACGCAGGCGTCGCAGTCGATGCACTCTTCGGGGTCGATGTAGAGCATCTCGGCCTCTTCGTGGCCGGGCTCGTCCGGCGTCGGGTGGATGCAGTCGACCGGGCAGACCTCGACGCACGAGTTGTCCTTGGTTCCGATGCAGGGCTCTGCGATGACGTAGGCCATATGTGGGTGGCGTGTCCTGGGTCGGGGGTCGCTTAGCTGGGACCGGGCATTGTAGGCGTCGTCGGCAATAGCCTGCAGGGGCGATGGCGAGCGCGACGACCAGGCGCAGATGATCCTGCTGACCGGCGCGACCGGCCGGGTGGGGCGTGCGTTGCTGCGTCGTCTGACGGCCGCCGGCGAGCCCGTGCGCTGCCTCGTGCGCGAGCCGCGCCGCCTCGGCGATGCTCGCGTGCGTGTCCAGATCACGCTCGGCGATCTCGCCGATCCGCTCTCCTTCCGTCACGCCATGCGCGGCGTAGACACGGTCGTACACCTGGCGGCTTCGGCTCGCGAGCAGCCGGGAGCCTGCATCGAGGAGCTCAACGGCTTGGCGACGTGGGGCATGCTGCGGGCCGCCGAGCGGGCGGGGGTGCGGCGCTTTTTGTACTTCTCCGCGCTGGGGGCCTCGGCCCACCACGGCGTTCGCTTCATGCGCTCCAAGGCGCTCGCTGAGGCCTCGGTAGCGCGCGCGGCCTTGCCACACACGGTGATCGCCCCCTCGCTCGTCTACGCCCCCGGCGATCGACTGCTCACGACGCTGCAGCGGCTGGCGTGGCTCCCGCTCGTGCCGCTACCCGGATCCGGCCGCGCGCTGGTACAGCCGATCTGGGCCGAGGACGTCGCCGACTGCGTGGTCGCGATCCTCGCCGCCGGCGAGCAAGCGCCCGACCGCGTGGAGCTCGCGGGGCCCGACACCCTCACGCACGCGGCCGTGGCGAAGACCGTGCTGGGCGCGCTCGGCCGGTCGAGACCGCTTGTGAAGCTGCCGCTGCCGCTCGTACAGGCAGGACTGCGCGGGTTCGAGCTCGGTGCCGGGCCGACCACGCCGCTCACCGCCGAGCAGGTCGCGCTGTTCGATGTCGAGATGACTTCCTCGGAAGGGACCGCGCACGCCGAGAGCCTGGGCGTGCGCCCGCGCTCGATGGGGGCCGTCTTGGGCGTCGGCTCCTAAAGGCTCGGCGAGCGGGTAGTAGAACCGGATCGACGAACGCGATCTCGGCCACCGCCAATCAAGGGAGCACGATCATGGACACCGTCACGCTCGGCATGACCGGTCTGGAGGTTTCGCCGATTGCCTTTGGCACCTGGCAGCTCGGAGGCGACTGGGGCGCCACGGACGAGCGCCGGGCGATCGACGCGCTCCGGCGCGCCCGCGAGCTCGGCATCAACTTCTTCGACACCGCTCAGGCCTATGGCTGGGGGGCCTCGGAGCGCATGCTCGCTCGCGCGCTGCGCGAGGACCTCGATCAGCGCCGCGACGAGGTCGTGATCGCCACCAAGGGCGGCCTGCGGATGACCGACGACGGGCTCCTGCGCGACTCGAGCCCTGAATGGCTGCGCCAGGGCGTCGAGGACAGCCTTGCGGCGATGGGCATCGAGCGCATCGACCTCTACCAGGTCCACTGGCCCGATCCCGACACGCCGCTGCAGGAGACCGCCGGGGCGCTGCAGGAGCTGGTCGACGAGGGCAAGATCGGCCATGTCGGGGTGTCGAACTTCGGTCCCGAGGAGATGGCTGAGTTCGCCCGCACTCGCCCGGTGGAGACGCTGCAGCCCCCGTACCATCTGTTCCGTCGCGACATCGAGGCCGACGTGCTGCCTTACAGCCGCGAGCAGGACATCGGCGTGCTCGTCTACGGCCCGCTCGCCCACGGGCTGCTCAGCGGCGCAATGGACGAGAACGCGACCTTCGACGACGACGACTGGCGCAGCGGCAGCCCGCTGTTCGAAGGGGAGCTGCTCGCGCGCAACCTCGAGGCGGTGCGCCAGCTCCAGGCGCTGGCCGCCGAGCGCTTCGACGCCTCTGTCTCACAGCTCGCGGTCGCTTGGACCCTGAGCCATCCCGCGGTGCGCGTCGCGATCGTCGGCTCGCGCGACGCCGAGCACATCGCCGAGGCGATCGGGGCTAGCGAGATCGAGCTCTCCGGCGACGACATCGGCGCGATCGAGGGGATCATGGCCGGAGCGGCGAAGGTAGGCGGCCCGTCGCCCGAGAGCGTGTAGCCGCGCCGCTCTGAACACGCCCCCCGAACTGCCGCCTAACCCGCGCCCCTAAGCCGGCGCGCGCTCGAGCGCGACAGGAGCCAGACGATCCGCCCACGGGTTGGCGGCTTCGAGCTGGGCGGCCAGTGCGAGCAGCGTGTCCTCGCTCACCGGGCGCCCGACGAGCTGGACGGCGGTCGGCAGCCCGTCCTCGCCCTGGTAGAGCGGGACGCTGATCGCCGGCTGCCCAGTGACGTTCCAGATCGCGGTGTATGGCGTGAACGCCGCCGAGCGCGCGAAGTCGGCCATCGGCCCCTGCGAGCAGGCGTCGATCTCGCCGATTGCGACCGGGCGTTCGGCGAGCGCCGGCGTCAGCAGCACGTCGTAGGCGGCGAACGTGCCCACGATCCCGCGGGCCATCGCCTGGAGCTGGATCGTGGCCAGGTTGAGCGCGACGGTGTCGGTGGCGAGCGCCTGCTGGTAAAGCGCCCAGCTCAGAGGCTCGACGTCGGACTCCTGGACCTCGCGCCCCGACAGCAGCGCAGTGCCGACGACCGAGACCCCGACGTTCGCCGCCCACAGCACCGTGAACACGGGCAGGATGTCTTGCACGGTGAGTGCGGGACCGTCGACGATCTCGTGTCCGAGCGAGGCGAGCAGTGCGGCCGCATCGTGCGCAGCCTGCACGCACGCGGGGTCGAGCTCGGTGCCGATCGGCGACTCCGTGTAGAGGCCGATGCGCAAGCGCCCGGGCGCGCGCGCCGCGGCCGCGGCATACGGCTCCTGCGGCGGCGGAGCCCAGGTGGCGTCGCCGGGCTCGTAGCCGGCGAGGACATCGAGCAGCGCGGCGCTGTCGGCCACCGTGCGGGTCAGCACGCCATCGGTCGAGAGCAGGTGCTCGCCCAGCGTCGGAGCGCGAGAGATCCGTCCGCGGCTGGCTTTCAGGCCGACAAGGCCGCAGCAGGCGGCTGGGATGCGGATCGAGCCCCCGCCGTCGGAGGCGTGTCCGAGCGGCACCATGCCCGAGGCCACCGCGGCTGCGGTTCCGCCCGAGGATCCACCCGGGGTGCGCTCGAGGTCCCAGGGATTGCGCGTCGGACCGTTGCGGCGCGGCTCGGTCACCGGGAGGATCCCGAACTCCGGGGAATTGGTCAGGCCGACGATCACGAAGCCGGCATCGCGCAGTCGACGCACGGTGCTTGCGTCGATCGTGGAGACTGTCCCGTCGTCGGCGAGCTCCGAGCAGTTCGTCTGGCGCAGCCCCGCCACCGGCGTGAAGAGGTCCTTGATCGCGATCGGCACGCCGGCGAACGGGCGAGGATCGTCGCGCGCGATGCGATCCGCGGCCTCCAGGGCGCGGTCGGCGTCGATCAGCGTGAATGCGTTCACGCGCGGGTTCAGCGCCTCGATGCGCGACAGCGACGCCTCGACGAGCTCGCGCGAGCTGACCTCGCCACGCTTCAGCAGGGCGGACAGCTCGGAGGCCGAGCGGGAGAGCAGCGAGGAGGCGTCGGACACGGTGTCCGTGGAGCCTACGCCGACCTGCAACCCTTGTCCGGGCTGCGGGCCGCCGCGGCGTCTCAGCGATCGACCAAGGAAGAGCAGATGACCCCAGAGGTAGCGGAACCGGAGGTGCAGTCGGGCCTCGAAGGCGTGGTCGCCTTTGCCACCGAGATCGCCGAGCCCGACCGGGCGGGTGGCGCGCTGCGCTATCGCGGCATCGACATCGAGGACCTCGTCGGCACAGTCGCCTACGAGCGCGTCTGGGGACTGCTCGTCGACGGCACCTTCGAGCCGGGGCTGCCGCCTGCGGAGCCTCATCCGCTCAGCATCCGCTCGGGCGACGCCCGCGTCGATGTGCAATCGGCGCTCGCGATGCTGGCCCCGGAATGGGGACTGCGCGAGCTGATCGACATCTCCGAGCGCCAGGCGCGCGATGACCTGGCGCGCGCCTCCGTGATGGCACTCTCCTTCGTCGCGCAGTCGGCGCGCGGCCCCCATCGTTCGCCGGTTCCCCAGCAGGACGTCGACAAGGCACGCTCGATTCCCGAGCGCTTCCTGATCCGCTGGCGCGGCGAGGCCAACCCCGACCACGTCAAGGCGATCAACGCCTACTGGATCTCCGCCGCCGAGCACGGCATGAACGCCTCGACCTTCACCGCGCGCGTCGTCGCCTCGACGGGGGCCGACTGCGCCGCCGCGCTGTCGGCGGCTGTCGGCGCGCTCAGCGGCCCGCTGCACGGCGGCGCCCCGTCGCGCGTGCTGCAGATGCTCGACGAGGTCGAGCAGCTCGGTGACGCCGAGCGCTGGGTCAAGTCGGCGCTCGATCGCGGCGACCGGCTGATGGGCTTCGGGCACCGGGTCTACCGCGCCGAGGACCCGCGGGCGCGGGTGCTGCGCCGCACCTGTCGCGAGCTTGCCTCGCCTCGCTTCGAGGTGGCCGAGGAGCTCGAGAAGGCCGCGCTCGCGGAGCTTCACGCGCGCAAGCCCGACCGCGTGCTGGCGACCAACGTCGAGTTCTGGTCGGCTGTCGTGCTCGACCTCGCCGACGTGCCGTCGCAGATGTTCACGCCCCTGTTCACTTGTGCGCGCACCGCCGGCTGGTCGGCGCACATCCTCGAGCAGAAGCGCGAAGGGCGGCTGATCCGTCCCACGGCGAAGTACATTGGGCCGCCGCCGCGGTCGGTTCAGGAGGCCGAGCGCAGCTAGCGTTCGCCCGGCGTCACGCGCCGCTCAGGCCGCCAGCGCGCGGGCCAGGCGGTCGCGCCCGCGGAAAAGGCGGGTGGTGACGGTCGCCTCGCGCACGCCGAGCGCCTGCGCCGTCTCGCGGTAGGAGAGTCCCGCGACGTCGATCGCCACCACGACCTCGCGGAAGCGCTCGGGGAGCTCGGCGATCGCGGCGTACACCAGACGGGTCTCGGCCACGTCGGCGGCGGAGGGCGCGGCCGCGTGTCCGGTTGCGGCGAAGGCCAGGTCGTCGGGGTCGACCGCCGCGAGCTGAGGGCGGCGGCTGGCGCTGCGGCGAGTGCTGACGTAGGTGTTACGCAGCGCGCGTAGGAGATATGCGATGTCGTCATCGGCGTGGACCTGGCGTGGCTTCGCGAGCACCTGCACGAGCGTCTCCTGCACGAGGTCCTCGGCCGCTTCGCGCGTGCCGGTCAGCGCCCACGCCGCCCGCATAAGCCTGCCGATGTGCTCGCCCAGGCGGGCGGAGTCGAGCGTGTGCGGCGCGTTCATCGGCGAGCGAGCATATGGGCGGGCCGGCGCTGGCGCCGGCTCCGATGCGACGCCGACTGCGCCGGCTGCGCTCAGAATGCGACCCTGCCGTGTGCGTGCCAGGCGGCGAGGTGCGCGAGCGCGTCGGGGGCGACGCTGGCGCCCGAGAGCACGCACGTGTGGCCAAGCCGGTTCCAGGTCACCACGGCGCGACCGGCGAGGACGGAGACCCAGAGGCGCGTGCCCGCGTAGCGCTCGCGATCGGATCCCCCGGGCACGCCGAGTGTGCGCCCGCCGACGATCGAGTAGGCGATCGTGCGGCTCTTGCGCGAATAGAAGACCGTGGTCACGGTGCGGCCGCCGAGCTGATCGACGCGGGAGCCCTCGGGACGCCAGCCGAAGCTCCTCGTCCAGTCCGGGAAGGCGACGCCCGACTGCGCGAGCGCAAGCAGTGACGACTTCTGCGCGAGAGCGCTGGGCGGCCCCGTCTGGGCCGTCCGCAGCCCAAGCGCCGCGGCCTGCGCGACGCTCGGCCCTGCGCCTCCGCCCCCGCCGACAAGGGACACGATCGTCACGACCGCCGCGCAGGCCATCGCCGCAGCGGTCATGCCGGCGAGCGCGAACGGGCGCCGCGCGCCGAGCGGGAAGCCGCGCCTGCGGCGCGCTCGCTGCCCCGCCGCGCGCTCGCGCTGCGCGCTGGCGAGAGTGCTTGGCGCATCGGGGATCTCGGGGGCAACGGCGTGCACGCGCGCCACGACGGCACGCTGGCGCTGCAGGGAACGCACCCAGGGCGCGCCGGCGGCGGTGATCCTTGCCTCCGCGGCCGCCGCCTCGGCGGTCTCCAGCGAGCCGTCGGCCAGTCGCGCGATGTCGCGCTCGAGCTGTCGTTTTGTGATTGGCCACATTGCTTCTCAACCCTCAGGACGCTCCCGGCCACCAACATCTTCCCAGCCCGACCGCACCAAAAATGGTCGCTCAGACCGCGCCGGTCGCCCTTCGAGCCTCGTCTAGGCTAGGCCGTCGTGAGCCAGCCGGAAGGAATCGAGGTCGAGGGACTGGTCCGCCAGTTCAAGGACGTGCGCGCCGTCGACGGGATCGACCTCGAGGTCGCCCCTGGCGAGATCTACGGCTTCCTGGGTCCCAACGGGGCGGGGAAGTCCACGACGGTGTTGATGCTCACCACGCTGCTGCCGCCAACCGCCGGTCGCGCCTCGGTCGGCGGGCACGACATCGTGCGCGACGGCGCGGGCGTGCGGCGCAGCATCGGCGCCGCGCTGCAGGACGTCGCCCTCGATCCGCTGCTCACCGGGCGCGAGCACCTCAAGCTTCAGGCGACCTTGCAGGGCCTGCCCCGCGGCGAGCGTGAGAGCCGGCCGGGCGAGTTGCTCGAGCGCGTCGGCCTCAGTGAGGCGGCCGACCGCCGCGTCGGCGGTTACTCGGGGGGCATGAAGCGTCGTCTGGACCTCGGGCTCGCCCTCGTGCACCAACCCCGCATCCTCTTCCTCGACGAGCCGACGACCGGGCTCGACATCCAGAGCCGCACGGCGTTGTGGGAGGAGGTTGCCCGCCTGGCTCGCGAGGAGGGCATGACGGTCTTCCTCACCACGCAGTACCTCGAGGAGGCCGACGTCCTCGCCAACCGCCTGGGCATCATCGACCGCGGCAAGATCGTGGTCGAGGGCACACCGGCCGAGCTGAAGGCGCGCGTCGGACGCCCCACCGTCGAGATCATCCCTGCCGATCCCGATGAGAAGGAATCGCTGCGCGTAGCGATGTCGCAGTTCGGCGACTGTGCGGTGCTCGAGGACACCGCCGTCTCGGTGGGGCTCGAGCACGGTGAAGCTCAGCTCGCCGAGGTTGTGCGAGCCCTCGACGCCGCCGCCATCCACGTCGGAACGTTGCAGCTGCACGCTCCTACGCTCAACGATGTCTTCCTCGCCGAGACGGGGCGCAAGCTCGAGGGCGGACAGGTCACCGGCGCCGCCGTCGACGGCGCAGCGCCGGATGGGGCGGGTGGGCGTCGCCGAGGTAGGGCACGCAGTGCCCGCTGACGAACGCATTCACCTGCGTGACCAGGTCCTGGTCCTGGCACGGCGCTCCACCCTGCGCTCGCTGCGCCAGCCCGGCCAGGTGGTCTTCCCGCTGTTGTTCCCCCTCATCCTGCTCGCCGTCAGCGCGAGCGGCCTGACGGCGGCCACGCGGCTGCCCGGCTTTCCGACCCACTCCTATCTCGCCTTCGCGCTTGCTGTTCCCTTCCTTCAGGGGGCGCTGTTTGCCTCGATCAACGCGGGTACCGATCTCGCCATCGACATCGAGAGCGGGTTCTTCAACCGGCTCGCGCTGACGCCGCTGCGGGCCCCCGCGCTGCTTGCTGGCGAGATCGGCGGTCAGCTCCTGATCTCCGGGCTTGGCGGAGCTGTCTACCTGCTGGTGGGGGTGGCATTCGGCGTGCACATCGCGGCCGGCGTGCTCGGCGCAGTGGTCCTGCTTGCGCTCGCTGTGCTGATCGGCTTTGCGTTCGCGTCGCTGGGAGCGCTGATCGCGTTGTGGCTGGGCTCGGCCGAGGCGGTGCAGGGGTTTTTCCCGCTGCTCTTCGTGCTCGTGTTCCTGTCGTCCTCGAACCTCCCGCGCAATCTCATCAGCACGCAGTGGTTCAAGTTTGTGGCTACCTACAACCCGGTCTCCTACCTGATCGAGGGCTACCGCTCTCTGATCATCAGCGGCTGGGATGGGCGGGCGCTCGCGCTCGCATTTGGGATCGCGATCGGGATCGCGATCCTCGCACTGACCGGCGCCTCCCGCTCGCTGCGTACGAGGCTGGTGCGAACATGAGGCGCTTCTCCATGGTCACCTGGGGCGTGGCGTGGCGCTCGGTCCACAACTCGCTGATCAACCCTGCCGTGCTCGTGCCCTCACTGATCTTCCCGCTCTTCTTCCTGGCGGCGTTCGCCGGCGGGCTGTCGTCCGTCGGCAAGGTGCCGGGCTTCAACTACGGACCGGGCTACACCGCCTTTCAGTACGTCTTCATCGTGCTTCAGAGCTCGGCGTTCGGTGGCGTCTTCACCGGCTTCGCGATTGCACGCGACTTCGAGGTCGGCTTCGCGCGCCGGCTGCTGCTCGCTGCGCCCCACCGCACCGGAATCGTGGCAGGCTACGCGATCTCGGCGATGGTTCGCTCACTGATGACGGTGGTCATCGTCACCGCAGTGGCGCTGATCGGCGGCATGAAGATCTTTGGTGGCGGCGTCGACCTCATCGGCCTCTACAGCCTCGGCCTGCTGGTCAACCTGGCGGCGACGTTGTGGGCCTGCGGGGTGGGGATGCGGCTGCGCACGATCCAGGCCGGCGCACTGATGCAGATGCCGGTCTTCATCCTGCTCTTC
Source organism: Solirubrobacterales bacterium (assembly GCA_003244205.1). GTDB lineage: Bacteria > Actinomycetota > Thermoleophilia > Solirubrobacterales > Solirubrobacteraceae > QHBW01. Next base: position 16,355 of record QHBW01000017.1, read on the forward strand.
CTGGCGCCGGTCTACGTGCCCGAGCATCTGCTCTCGGGCTGGATCACTACGGCGGCTTCGATCAATCCCTTCACCGCGCTGTTGAACGCTGGGCGCGGTTTCGTCGCCGGCTCTCCCACCTCGGTCGGAATTGCGTTCGCCGCCGCGGCTGGGCTCGTCGTCGTGATGCTCGTCTGGTCGCTCGGCGGTCTGCGCTCGGCCGAGCGCGCGGGCGGCTAGAGCGCCTGAAACGCCTGTATGCCGGTTGGACCGGTTGGTCCCCGCTGTCCGATTGGCCCGATGGGACCGGTGACACGTTGCTGCCGAGTGCGCAAGGGCCCGGCGCGAACGCCGGGCCCTTGACAGCAGACGTCGTGGCGGGCGGATGC
>QHBW01000027.1 GCA_003244205.1 Solirubrobacterales bacterium
CACGACTGAAAATCGTGGTGTCCGCGGTTCGATTCCGCGTCTCGCCATTTGTAGGCGCCACCCCCGCTACCGAGGCGCCACCCCGCTACCGGGCGATCTGATTTATCTGATAGCCTGGGGAGATGCCTCGGATGACCGCCACCGAAGCCGCGCGCAGCTTTTCCGATGTGCTCAACCGCGTCGCCGCTGGTGAGGAGATAGAGGTGACACGCGCCGGCGCTCGGGTCGCGACGATCGCCCGGCCGAAGGCAGGACTGCTGTCCGCCGAGCGGTTCCGCGAGCTGATAGCGACCGCCCCTGCGCCCGATGACGAGCTCGCCGATGACATGCGGGCGCTGCGCAACACCGTCGCTGCGCCCGAGCCGTCGTGGCTGTCCTGATCGACACCGACCTGCTGGTCGACGTTGAGCACGGTGTTGCTGCGCCGGAGATCGATCAGCTGCTACGCGATCAGGAGCGTGCGATCAGTGTCATTACCGTTAGCGAGTTGTTGCACGGTGTGCATCGTGCTACCGGGGCGCGCCGCGCGCGGCGCAGCGCTTTCGTTGAGCATCTGCTCGCCGGGCTGCAGGCGATCCTAATCACCGAGCAGGTCGCGCGGGTCCACGCTGACATCTGGGCGCAGCTCGCAAAACGCGGCCAGGCGATCGGAGCGCACGATCTCTGGATCGCCGCGACGGCGATCGCACACGGGCTGTCGCTCGCGACCGGCAACGCCGCTGAGTTCAGCCGCGTTCCGGGATTACGCGTCCTCGGGTCGCCGAGCGCTACGTCGAAAACGGTCTTGGACTTGCAGACGCCTCGCTCGTGCGCAGCGGGTGGACACGGTCGAGATTGCCACGCTCGACGAGCGTAACTTCCGCGCCGTGCGCCCCCTCGAGGGAGGCGACGCTTTTCGAATACTGCCGCGAGACCGCTGAGCTGGATGGCATGCCCTCTGCTCGGTGGGGGTCGATCTCGGCCTGTTCGATGACTTTGGCTTGGCGAGGGTGACGCGATGAGCGATGCCGCGACCGTCCGACGGCTCGCGCTCGCACTACCCGGCACGATCGAGCAAGACCATCACGGACGTCCGTCGTTCCGCGTAGCGGGAAGGATCTTCGCGACTCTCTGGGACCCTGGTCACGTCAACATCATGCTTGACCAAGCGGGCATCATGACTGTTGTCCAAGCTCCCCCGATGTGTGTAGCCGGACTGGACCCGGACTGGATTCACGGGCTGCACGGCGGCAGCCTTGCGCGCGAGACCATCCCGCAGTTCGTGCAGGCGTTGCGCGAAGAGCCCTTCGCCTACAAAGGGAAGTGCTCGGGCGCGAGCTCCCAAACTGAGCCCTGAGCCAGGCATCCGTACGACACGGCCCGGCATCGCTCATTCGAGATCCCAGCCGAAATAGACCTCCACCCGGCAGCTCTTGTCGCCGTCGAACCCGAAGATCTCCGTGTTGCGAAACCGTCGCGCATCGCTCCTCGTTGGGACCGAGAATGATCGCGACGCGCGCGCCCACCTGCGCGGGATCTGGCCGCTGAGCCGCCGCTTCGAGGGTCTGATCGGAAGGGAGCCGCTACGGCTCGCGGTGCGTCGCGCTGAGGAGCAGTCGCGGGCATGACAAACACGGCAGAGGAAGCTTTCAGAGCTCGTGGGCGTCCTTCGTTGTAGTGTTGGTAAAAGCTAGGCAGGAGGTCGACGTGCGTCGGATCGCTGTCCTGACTGGGTTGTTGCTCGCGGGTCTGATGATGTGGACCGCGCCGGCGCAGGCGACCTATCACCTCAACATGGTCAATGAGGTGATGCTCGCCTCGAGCAGCGGCGATGCGAGCGTTCAGTTCGTCGAGTTCCTAGACCGCGGTGGTAGCGAAGAGGCGTTCACACCGCTGTTCGCGCCGTACAAGCTGGTCATCTACGACGCCGCGGGCAACATGCTCGCACAGCAGACGCTCGATCCAAGCGGGCTTCGGGCCGGCGCGGCGTTCGGCAGCGAATACCTGGTCTCCACGTCGGCTGCCGACGCTGCGTTTCACGTGACCGGCGCCGAGCGCCTGACCGTCGCTCTTCCGCGAGGCGTCGGACAGGCGTGCTTTGAAGGCAGCCCGACGCCACCAGCGGTCAGCTGCCTTACGTGGGGCGCGATCACCAAACCGGTGCCGATCAACCAGTTCGGCACCGGCTCGGCAAACGGCCCGGTGCCGCCAAACGGCGAGTCCGACCAGCGCCAGGCCGACAATTCGATCCTCGTCGCCTGCCCAACACCGAAAGCGCCGGACACCTCGAAGCCGTGCGCCACGGTCACTCCCACGCCCACGGTCACTCCCACGCCGTTCGCGGGGGTGAGCTTCGCCGCCACCACCGCCACCGTCGATCGTGATGGGCGCGCGGTCTTGCGGTTGCGCTGCCCAGCCGGCACCGATGGCTCCTGCCAGGGGCGTGTCACGCTCCACGCGAGGACAGGGAGCACGCGGTTCGGTAGCGCGCGCTTCAAGATCGCCTCCGCACGGACGGCGACCGTGCCAGTGAGGCTCTCAAGCGCGGCGCTGCGGCGATTGCGGCGCTTCCGGAGGCTCGCCGCGCTCGCCACGGCGACCGCCCGTGACGTGGCTCACGCTTCGAAGACGACCACGTCCCGGCTCACGCTAGCCATCGCCAAGTCCCCGCACCATCGCGGAAGCACGGCATCGGGCGCGATCGTGTCGGTTGGACGTACTGGGCTCGGACAGGTGCTAGTCGACGCCCACGGACGGACGCTTTACGTGTTCGACAAAGACCGGTGGCGCCGGAGCACTTGCTTCGGCACATGTGCAGCCGTCTGGCCACCCCTGACCACAAGCGGTCCGCCGCGAGCCGGTCGGGGCGCGGTCGCGTGCAACCTCGGCACGATCCGACGTTCCCGGCACATACTTCAGGTGACATGCAACGGCCATCCGCTCTATCTCTACGCGGGAGACGCCCTCGCCGGGCAGACCAAAGGCCAGGGCCTCAACCAGTTCGGCGCCCGGTGGTGGGCGATCTCCCCAGCCGGGCAGAGGGTTACCCGATGACGTTCTCGCCAACGCCTAGATCCTGAGACCGAGTCGCAGCGACCCAGGCGCTTCCCGGCTTTTTCCGACGCCACGGCGCCCAAACCCCCGGTCCGCCAGGCCAGGCCGGGGGCCGTTAGGTGGCCGATCAAGACGCTTCACCACCGCCTGCATCCGAATAGAATCCCGCCAATGCATTTGACGCGGGCTTCCGATGACGTCCTCCAGCTTGCTCTGCTGCCGCGCGGCGGGATCAACGCGTATCTCGTGGGCGAAGTACTTGTCGACGCCGGCTTGGGACTGCACGCCAGGAGAATCATCAAGGCGCTCGCGGGGCAGACGGTGGTCACGCACGTGCTCACGCACGCGCACGGCGACCACGTTGGCGGTGCCAAGCAGGTAAGCGATGCTTTGGGTGCACCGGTTTGGTGCGGCGCCGGCGATGCGGAGGCTGTTCGAGCGGGGAAGCCGGTTGCCGCGAGCCGCGTGCAGTCGCTGTTCGGCTGGAAACCGGTTGACGTCGCGCGCGAGCTGAGGGAGGGAGACGAGGTGGGGGCCGGATTCACCGTGTTGGACACGCCCGGCCATTCGCCCGGCCACATCGCACTATGGCGCGAGCGCGATCGCACACTGATCTGCGGTGATGTGTTCTTGAACTTGAACTTCTACACCACGATCCCCGGTTTGAACGAGCCCCCGCGCGCCTTCACGGTCGACCCGGCGCGCAATCGGGAGTCGGCGCGACGCCTGAGCGAGCTCGAGCCGCAGCTCGTGCTCTTCGGCCACGGCAAGCCCTTGCGCGACCCCGCGAAGCTGGCTGTGTTCGCCCGCTCGCTATCGCCCAACTGAAAACGCTCGAGTCCGAGCGGGGCAGGCGCGTAGCGGACGGTCTCAGCGAACCTTGAGCTCTCTGGCACGCGCGCCGTAGAGCCGGCGGCTGGAACTCGAGAGCCTGCCCTCCCGGAGGTCTGAAAATCGTGGTGTGCCCGGACAGCGACACGACCGGCGTCGATCATTCGAGATCCCAGCCGAAGTAGACCTCCACGCGGCAAATCTTGTCGCCGTCGAACCCGAAGATCTCGGTGTTGCGAAAGCGTCGCCCGTCGGTCCTCGTGCACTCGTAGGTCACGAAGACCTCGTCACCGGACTCGAAGAGCCGCCTGTACTCGAAGGCCTCGGTTGCCTCGGAGTTCGGCCAGCACCGCTCGAAGTACGTCGCACGGTCGATACCGACATCGGGTGGGGCCGAGAATGTGAAGTCGTCGCTCAGGTGCTGCTCGAGGCTGCTGCGATCGCCGGACTCGTAGGCGCCGTAGCAGTCGCGGACGATCTTCAGGCGGTCGTAGACGGTCACTTGGACCTCTTGGTGCGGGCGTGGAGCGGACGGTGTCTACCAATGGACGCCGCGGGTGACCTCGGCGAACACCTTGCCCTGCGTCGTGATCGGCTTGTCCGGCTCGGCATTCTCACCTTTCTCGCCCTTGGCCGCGGATGACTCGTCGAACAGCTGAAAGCCGCGGCTGCGGACGCGATCCATCAGCTGAGGGCTGACTGCGTCGGCGAACGCGGCGAGCTGACCGAACGGCGGGCTCACCCGGCGCGGGCGGTGGATCATCGCACGACACAGCCTGTCGGCGGCGTCCTCGGGCGTCAGCGCCGGGAAGCGCTCATGGATCGTCGTCGCACTGATCATCGACGTGCGCACGAGCACCATGTGGACAGTCGTGAAGCGCAGGTCGTCGGCATGCGTCTCGGCCTGCCATGCGTCGCAGAGCGTGTCGAGCGCTGTCTTGCTCGCGATGAACGCACCGAACCGCGGGACGCGTGTCTGCACGCCCGCCGAGGACACGTTGATCACGTGCCCGAACTTGCGCTCGCGCATCCCGGACAGCAGCTTGAGCATCAGTTGCAATGGGGCGAAGTAGTTGAGCTGCATCGTGCGCTGGTAGTCGTGCAGGCGGTCGTAGGAGAGCGCGAGCGAGCGGCGTATGGAGCGCCCCGCGTTGTTGACGAGGATGTCCCCCGGCCCGAGATCGGCCTGCACCTTCTCGGCCATCGCGGCGATCGCGGCCAGATCGGAGCGGTCGCAGGGGTACACGTGGGCGAACCCTCCCGCCGCGTTCACGTCTTCGCGGTCGCCTCGAGCTTCTCGGCGCCCCGGGCAACGAGGACGACCTCGCCGTGCGCGGCGCCCACCTGCCGCGCCGTTGCGGCGCCGATCCCAGATGAGGCAGTGGTTCCCAGCTAGCACGCTCCTCGCCATCGGGGGCGCGGCTGGGGGGGACTCGGACTCGATGAGCTCGACCAGGCGCTCGCGGTGCAAGCCCGCTCACCTACCGGCGGCTACTCGCCGTCGAGCGGCGGATGATCGTCGGCGGTCTCGGCGATCGCCTTGCGCCACCCGAGCAGAGCCGACTGCCGTGCGAGCATTGGGAACGCTGCCGCCTGCACTGGTTCCCCGGCAGCCACGTGCTCCACGTAGAGCGCGGCAACTACTTCAAAGAGATGCTCGAGTTCATGCGCGCGGCCGGGTTTCAACCCCGCGTCGAGGGGACGCCATCAGGCTGACTTAGGCGTCAGCTCGGCGATGCGTTTGGCGACGAACGCAGCGCCAACGAGCACTACACCCAGCTCGACGAAGGCGGCGAAGACCACCGGCGGGCGGAGGGTCGGCTCGCTGTACTGCAACAGGACGGTTACTCGCGCGACCGCTAGCGACACCAGCGCGACGACGGTCATTCCAATTCCCGCCAACGCCAGCAGGATTGCAACTCGGTTGCGGCTGGCGGCGAACGCCAGCGCGATCAGCGCCGCGCTGATCGCGTTCATCAGGAACAGCGTGTTGATCGTCGGCACCGAATGCAGGGCGCCCTCATATTGCTGGAGGTGTATGCCTCCCTCGACCAGCAGCAGCGCGATCGCGACGAAACGGAGGCCGTCACTGGACCTGAGCCGCGCCGCGGCCATCACTTGACCACGATCGTCCCGTGCATGAACGCATGGAAGCTGCAGATGTACTGGTAGGAGCCGGGCTTTGTGAACGTGAAGCTCTTCGTCTCGCCGGGGGCGATCGTGCCCGTGTCGAAACTGCTGTCAGCTGCGGTAGCCGTGTGCGCGGTCGCGTCCCCGTTTGTCCATGCGACGGTCGTGCCTGCTGCGACCGTGGGCGAGGCAGGCTCAAAGACATAGTTTGAGATGCGCAGCCTGACGGTCTTGCCCGCGCCGCCGACGCCGGGACCGGCAGCCGACTTTGCCGGTGCGCGGATGCTGCCCCCGCTCGAGCGGTTGGTCAGCAAGATGACCAGCGTCGAGCCAACAGCCACGACGACCGCGACCACGAGCAGCGGCAAGACCTTTGTCCGATCGCCAAGGAGGTCGCCCATGTACACCCTTACGCACGCCGGCGATCGCTGGTTCACCGCCGTTCAGCGCACGAAGTACTTCTTGGCGATCGGCTCGATCGTGCCCTTCGTCCGGAAGGTCATCGGGCCGAGCAGCTTGGCGATCGCCTTCTGGTCCAGCGAGGACTCCAGAACGCCTCCGCTGGGAAGCCAGTAGAGCTCGCGGGCGCCGAATGCGAGCCTGTCGTCATCTGTGGCGAGGGCCAGCACGTCTTCTTGCACCCGCGGTTTGGGCCGGCTCAAGAGCAGCGCCACCTGGAGCTTGCCTGCGGAAGCTTGCACGTGTGCTGGCTTGAAGACCTCCTGTTCGGCGATCGCCCGGACCTCCTTCGCGGTTCGCAGGAAAGCGACCACCTCGTAGCCCAGCGCCGTCGCTAAACCCTGCTCGATGCGCGTCAGCGTCGCGAGCGGCTCGCTCTCGGCGGCGAAGACGACGTTGCCGCTGGCACGGAAGGCGGCCACATCGTGAAAGCCGAGCGCTGGGAAGTGCGAGCACAGCTCGTCGCCTGTTATTCGACGGCCTGCGACGTTGATCGCGCGCAGGAATGCGGCGTACTTGGGCATCTCAATCACTCTAAGGGACCGCGAAAGCGGCCGCCAGCGGGTATCCTTTATGCATGTCCGCCACCCAGGGAAGCGGCGAGGGTCAACCCGGCGCAGCGCAGCCAGCGCCACCCGAGCCCAGAGCGGACACCGCACAGCAGCCGGGTGTGATGATCCCGAGCCGCGGTAGGCGACTGCCGTTGGAGGGGCCGCTGATGCGGCTCGTGGCTACCGCGGGCATCGTCGGGATCGGAGTGGCCATCGCCGCGATCATGACCTCGCAGCACTCCAAGGGGTGGCTGATCGGTCTGGTGGTCGCGCTTGTGTCGGTGCTGCTAGCCGCGGTGCTCTGGTCCTCGCGGCGGTTGTAAGCGCTTGATGCGCGGCTAGGTCGTGCTGATGTCGCCGCCGCTGGCGATCGGGAGCGCGTAGAAGACGGCCACCGCGCCGCAGATCGCGAGCGTCGCGTACGCCGACAGCGGCGCAAGCGCAACTGCGAGCACGTAGGGCCCAAGCCCGGTCACGCCGCGCGTCAGGATTCGCCGTCGCTCGCGCTCGTCGAGGTCCACGCCGAGCAGATGAGCCTTGCGGAAGAGAATGTTGCGATTCATCGCTGAGAAGGCGATCGACATCAACAGGTAGGAGCCGCTGTAGATCGCGGCCGCGAGGTTCTGGCCGTGGCCCGCGTTGAGGTACTTGGCCATCAGAGCGGTGGTGAACGGGAGCAGGCCGATGAACAGCAGGAGCACGAGGTTCAGCGTCAGAATCACGTGGTCGACCGCGTTCAGTCGCCGGACCATCGCGTGGTGGTTGATCCAGATGATCCCGATCGTCATGAACGAAGTCGCGTAGGCGACGTACTCGGGCCAGTGCTTGCTCAGCGCACCAGCGAGGCTCTGGCCGGGAACGGGGTCCGGCACGGTGATGCTGAGCGCCAGCAGCGTGATCGCAACCGCCAACACACCATCGGAGAAGGATTCCAGCCGGGTCGTGGTCACTCCAAGGAGTTCGGCGGAGCGCCGACGTCTCCTTGGCGCCAGGCGGTGCTCAAGGCGGCGGCGGGCTGCTCGGTTGCTCCCTCACACCACCCTGCTGTGGGGGTCCAGTTCGGCTGGCGACGTCCGCGGCGGTGCCGCCGCGCGAGCACTACGCCTGGACGCGACCATCGCGGTGGTGACGAGCATGCCCCAACAGAGGAACCAGGGATCCCACAGGAACGCGTGCCAGGCCAACGCCCGCCGATCGGCATGAGCTGCGGCGGTGATGACGCCGGCTTGCACGAGTAGTCCGACGCCTGTCAGCGCCAGCCCGTAGACGGTCAACGTCGCTGCCGTGACCCAACTCAACGCGCGCGCCCATTGTCGGGCTGAGGAGCGCTCAGCGAGGCGGATCGCCGCCAGCGGTAGCAGCGCCGCGACCAGCTTGAGAACCGCAACAGCCCAGACGAGGATCAACGCACCCGCAGACGCGCTGTGCGCCAGCTTCCCGAGTGTCCCGCCCAGCGTGTCGAGCAGGCCCGTGCCGCCGAGCCCCCAGTAGGCGCTGACGGCCGCGTACGCAGCGCCGAAGGCGAATGCCGCCCACGCCGCGATCAGCGCGGTCGAGCCGCCTGCTGACGAGGAGGTCCTCTGCCTGGCGCGCACGCGAGGATTTTGTCCGCATCGCGGTTGCGCGAATCCGTTCGACACCTTCCAGATAGTGCTTCGTCGGCTGGAGGCTTGTCCCCCGGGTCAGGGGGGTGGGTCACGAGACTTACGCATAGGGACAGTTGTGTAACCCACCCCCTGGCACCGGGCCGCTGCCGCGGCCAGACCTACCGCCGCTAATCGGCCGCCTGCATGAGCTCCGCTGGCTGCGTTTCAGCCTCGTTGCTTTCAGGCGGCGCCTGGTTGCTCAGAGCGCGGTAGCTGTAGTCGTCGAGCGAGAACGACCTGCTGGCGCGTTCGGCCTGGCGCCCGGAGGTTGGGCGCAGGAAGGGCACGTCGCCGTGGTGGTCAAAGTAGTAGCTGTTCGCCGTCGCACAGTTGCTCGAGAACCACAGCGACTTCGACGTGCGCTTTTCGACGAACTCAAAGAAGCGCTCGGTCGCCTCCTGCTTGACCTCAACAGCGGTCGCCCCGCGACGCATGCTCTCTTCGATGACGCGTGTGATGTGCCGGGAGGCGGTCTGCACGAGCACGTGCCACGACGCCCCGGTCCACCCGTAGGGACCGAAGATCATGAAGTGGTTGGGCAGGTTAGGCATGCTCACGCCTTCGTAGGACTTCAGCCGGTTCTCGGCGTAGTGCGTGGCGAGGTCGAATCCATCGCGACCGCGCACCGGCGTGCGGCGGAAGTTCTCGGGGTCTGAGGCAAGCCGAAAGCCCGTCGCGAGCACGATCGCATCGACCGGACGCTCCGTGCCGTCGACCGTCCCGATCCCGTCACTGGTGACGCGCTCGATTGCGTCGGTCACGAGCGCGACGTTCTCGCGGTTGAACGTGCGCAGGTAGGAGTTCGAGACGCTCGGGCGCTTGCAGCCCATGCCGTAATCCGGCGTGAGCTTGCGTCGCAGCTCGGGGTCGCGCACTGATTTCTTGATCCAGCGCTTGTTGTAGCCCTCGATCCAGCGCGAGAGGAACGGTGCGCGGCGGTAGTGCACGACGAGGAACACGAGGATGAACTCGACGATCGCTCCTGCGAATGCGCGGGTTATGCGCTGTGTCAGGGGAACCCGGCGGAACAGCTGCTTGATCCACTCCGGGATCTCGGGGTCGAACTTGGGCGAGACCCAGATCGCGGTGCGCTGGTAGACGTCGAGCTGTGCGACCTCCCGTGCGATCTTCGGCACGATCTGCACAGCGCTCGCGCCGGTGCCGACGATCGCAACGCGCTTGCCGGCTAGGTCATAGTCGTGATCCCAGCGAGCCGAGTGGATGACCTTGCCGGTGAAGTCGTCGAGTCCCTGAATCTCGACGGGCTTGGGATCGATGAAGGCGCCGATCGCGCTGACTACGAAGCGAGCGGTGACGTCTTCGTCGTTGACCCGCAGGCGCCACACATGTGCCTGCTCGTCCCACGTGCGCGACATCACCTCGCTGCCAAGCTTGATGTGCGGCTGGACGCCGTACTTGACGACGTACTCATCGATGTAGGACTTGACCTCCGACCCCTTTGCAAACACGCTCGACCAGTCCGGTTTCAGCTCATAGGAGAACTGGTAAGCAAAAGTCGGGATGTCGACGCCGATGCCCGGATAGGTGTTGTCACGCCAAGTGCCGCCCACGTCATCGGCGCGTTCGAAGATGACGAAGTCCTCGATCCCCGCTCGCAGCAGCGCGGCGCCCATGCCGAGGCCGCTCAGCCCGGCGCCGATGATCGCCACCTCGTAGTCGGGCGCACTCGGCTCGGCGACGTTCGACGCGGGCGAGGATCCGTTCTCGGTGATGGTGTTGGTCTTGGTGGGCATGTCCGTTGGGGAGTCTCTAGCTGGCGGTTTGCGGTAGCTGTGAGAGGGCGTGCAGGGTGGGTGCGAGATAGTGCTCGGCGAAGCGTCTGATCTCGGCGTGTGTCTTGAGCCCGAGGACGGAGTCGGGTGTCAGGACGAAGGAGAGGACGGCGCGGGCGAGCAGCTCGCTGAGGCCTTCGATCTCGTCGCTGGTCAGAGGGAGCCCGCCTTGCTCGGCTTCGCGGTGCGCGTGGCCAGCGATGAACTCGCGCGCGGCCGCGAGGATCGGAACGGCCTTGACCGTGAGGTTGGGGAGGATGAACTCGGGTTCGGTGCGCAGCAGGCGGTTGAGCAGCCTGTGCTTGCGCAGGAACGTCAGGGCGAAGACGAACCCCTCCACGAGCCGATCCTGGAGCGTGTCGTAGGGCGCGATCGCGGCATCGATGTCGCGCAGGAAGCGGCGCAGCTCGTGCAGCATCACGGCTTCGATCAGGCGGTCCTTCTTGGGGAAGTAGCGGTAGATCGTCACGCGTGAGACGCCGACGCGCCGCGCAACGTCGTCGATCGTGAATCGCCGTACGCCGAAGTCCTCGGCCTGCGAGAGCGCCGCAGCAAGGATCCGCTCGCTTGCGTCGTCGCCCGGTTCGGTGCCGCTGGCGAGGATCTTGCCGAGCAACGGGTCCTGCGTTTGGCTGGGCGTGCTCATGGGTTCGGGTAAGGGTTCGGGGCTCTGGAGATGCTGCTCCAGGTTTACAACTTTACATCTTGACATATAATGTCACGTGCGTTTTGATGTTGCAAGCGATCCCGATGCTCGCCATCAGCACATGACCGTCTCGCTCGCCACCACCGCGAACCCCGCCGGCGGCGGCCAGCTCTGGCAGCTGGCGGTGATCGCCGGCGTCTACTGGGGCGGTACCGGGGGGCTGTGGTGGCTGGTGCAGGCGCATCGTTCGGGTCGCACGCGAGTGCTCGCGCGCGCCGGCGCCGCCGCCGCCTGGGTATTTCGCTTGCCTCGCTGGGCGGCGCTGCCGGTGGTCGTGGCGGTGGTTTCGCTGCTGTGCCTGATGTTCGGTGGCTTCTGGGACATCGGCTACCACATCGACAAGGGGCGCGATCCTGGACCGCTCGGCAACCCTGGCCACTGGCCCATGCTGCTTGGCTTCTTCGGCTCCTTCGCCGCCGGGTTCCTGGCCCTCGGGCTCGCCGACCAGCGCGACGCCACCCCGGCGTGGATTGCACTCCGGCGCGACTGGCGGGTGCCGGTCGGGGGCGTGTTGATGACCGGATGCTCGGCGTTCGGGCTGGCGGCGCTGCCGATCGACGATCTCTGGCATCGCATCTTTGGACAGGACGTGACGCTGTGGTCGCCGACGCACTTCCTGCTGCTCGGGGGCGCGACGATGACGGTGATCGGGATGATCGTGCTGACCACCGAGGGCGCCCGCGCGCGCGCCTTGCGACCGCAGCGCCGAGTGCCCGTGGAGGCGCCGCTGGAGGACGGTGCCCCGTGGGCGCGACTCGAGCTCCCCGGCCGCCACACGGCGCGGCTCGCGCGCGTCGAGCTGTTCGCCGGTCAGGAGCTTGCGCGGCGGATCGGACGTATCTGGAGCCGGGCGCAGCGCTTTGCCTTGATGGGCGGCATGCTCGCTGCGCTCGAGGCGTTCCTCGCCGAGTACGACTGGGGTGTTCCGCTCTACCGCCAGGTTTGGCAGCCGCTGCTGCTGGCGGCGTTCGCGGGGCTCGTGTTCACCGCTGCCCGCTCGTCGTGCGGCCGCGGCGGTGCGCTCGGCGCCTGGGCGATCTACTTGATCGTGCGGCTCGCCGCCACGCTGATGCCGGTGCTGGCGGGCGAGTCCCCGTCGATGCTGCCGCTGTTTTTCGCCGAGGCCCTGTGCGTCGAGCTCGTCGCGACCCAGATACATCCCCGCGGACGCCCGCTCGCCTTCGGAGCGGCAGCCGGACTCTTGTGCGGCACCGCCGGCTTCGCAGCCGAGTACGGCTGGTCGCAGGTCGCGATGCCGCTGCCCTGGACGCCGGCGCTGATCCCCGAGGGGCTGCCGAGCGCCGCGCTCGCCGGCGTCGCCGGCGGCCTGCTGGGAGCGCTGTTCGCTGCTGCCTTGCGCCGCGAGCTCCCGCCGCGCCGCGTCGCCCGCAGCGTCTGCATCGGCGCCTTCGCGCTGCTCGTCGCGCTCGGCGTCAACGCCGGCATGAAGACCCTTCCCAACGCCAGCGCCCATGTGCAGCTGACGGACGTGCGCGCGGCGCCGCACCGGGAAGCCTTCGCGACGATCCGGCTGGACCCAGCCAACGCCGCCGATCACGCCAACTGGTTCTACATCCTCGCCTGGCAGGGCCACGCGCCGCGGATCGTGGACCGCCTGCAGCGACTCGGCGAAGGCGTGTACCGCTCGATCGCACCGATCCCGCTGGACGGGACGTGGAAGATCGGGTTGCGGCTCAACCGCGGGCGGGCGCGTGGCGCCGTGGCGCTCCGTCTGCCGGCGGACGCGGCGCTCGCAAACGCAAACCGGGTGTTGCCTGCGTCCTACTCGCGAGCCCAAGCCGCGAGCCTGTTGCGCAAGTCCAATGGCGCGGAGCTGCCGGCCGCGGCGTCGTTCACCCGCCCGTTCGTCGAGGACGGCTGGATTGTGCTGCGCGAGGAGCGGATCGACGTTCCCAGCTGGGTCTGGGCCGCCGCGATCGCCCTGATCGGCGTGCTCTACACGTGCTTCATCGCCGCGCTTAGCCTCGGAGTTGCGCGCTTTGCGCGCCGCGACAGCCACGAAGAGGCGTCGCGCGCGAGATCCTTGCCGACGCCGGTCGTCGTACCCGGCGCCGTCCGATGACGGCTGAAAGAATGCCTCCATGCGCATCGGGATCATCGGCATGGGCAACATCGGCTCCACCCTGGCGAGGCTGTTCGTAGACGCCGGCCACGAGCTGGCGATCAGCAACTCGCGGGGGCCGGACACGCTCGGAGATGTCGTCGCCGAGCTGGGCGGGCGGGTGCGCGCGACCACCTCCGAGGAGGCCGCCCGCTTCGGCGACGTCGTTGTGGTCTCGGTGCCCTTCGGGCGCTACCGCGAGCTGCCGACCGGCGGTATGGCCGGCAAGGTCGTGATCGACACCAACAACTACTACCCCAACCGCGACGGCAACTTCGAGGAGTTGGACGCCGACCGCACGACCTCGAGCGAGCTGCTCGCAGCGCATCTGCCTGGCGCGAGGGTGGTCAAGGCGTTCAACGCGATGCAGTCGCAGCACCTGCGCGACCTCAGCAAGCCCGCGGGCGACCGCGCACGCGTCGGCGTCCCGATCTCCGGTGACGACCAGCAGGCCAAGCTCACAGTCGCCGACCTGATCGACCAGACTGGCTTCGATGCGGTGGACGCCGGGACGCTCGCGGAGGGTGGGCGCAAGCACCAGCCAGGGTCAGAGGTCTACGCGGCTGACCTGCCCTCGAGCGAGCTGCACAGGCGTGTCTACGCCTGAGCGGCGACGACCTCGTCACGGTTGGATGCGACCCCACGCGACGGCGGACTCCTAATAAGCTGGCCCATTCATGTGGGGTCTCTTAGCAACGGCGCGTGGGGTCAGGCGCGACTGGTTCAGTCGACAGCGATCGCCTTGGTGGATCGAGCTGGCGGCGATCTCCTGGCTCTATCTGATCTACGACCGCATCAGTGATCTCGCGCCGCTGCGCCAGCAGGAGGCGCTGGCCCATGGGCGGGGGATCTTGCACCTGGAGCGGATCGTGCACCTGGCGCCCGAGCTGTCACTGAACCACTGGCTGCTCCCCCATCACCTGCTCGCGGAGATCCTGGCCAACTACTACGACATCGCCCACTTCGTAGTGACGATCGGACTGCTGATGTGGCTGTGGTGGCGGCGACCCGATTTGCACCGACCGCTGCGCAACACGCTCATGTTCACCAACGTGATCGGGCTCGTCGTGTTCTGGGCCTACCCGCTCGCGCCGCCGAGGCTACTTGCAGGCTCAGGATTCACCGACGTCGTGGCCAGCACGCACGCGTTCGCCTCCTGGCACGTCGGCGTCCTCGCCTCCCAGGCCAACCAGCTCGCGGCGATGCCCTCGCTGCACGTCGCCTGGTCGGCGTGGTGCGCGATTGTGCTGTGGAGGGTTTCGCGCCGAGCGCTCGTGCGGGGGCTGGCGCTCGCCTATCCGCTGATGACCTCGTTCGCTGTGGTCGCGACCGGCAACCACTTCGTCGCCGACGTGCTCGCGGGCGTGCTGACGACCGCGATGGCCACCGGACTCGCCGCCGCCTTCGGCGCGCTGATAGCGCTGCGCCGCCAGCAGATGGCCGCGGCGCCATCTCCGGCATAGCCTCGCTCGTAGGTCTTCGGTTGCTCAGGTAGGCGGTAGCGGGTAAACCCTCGGCTGGACTGAAACCGACTGAACGGAGGTGCCCGTTGCCTAAGGACCATGGACCGAGCATCAAGGACGACAAGCAGTACGAGGGCCTGCGCAAGGAGGGGATGAGCAAGCAGCGCGCGGCCAAGATTGCCAACGCCCCGGACGCCTCGAAGAAGGGCGGGCGCAGCAGTGGGAGCGCCCAGAGTCGCCGCAGCAGCGGACCCGGCAGCGGTGGCAACCGTGCACAGAAGGTCGCCGCCGGTCGCAAGGGCGGCAAGGCCTCGAGCGGGCGCTGAGCGGGGCAGGTTAGGCTGCCGGGGTGCCCAGCGCCCCCGGGCCCCCCGGTCGCCGCCTCGATGGCATCGTCGAGTACCTCGGGCTCCGCTGGGAGAGTCCCGAGGTCGTGTGCCTGGAGATCCGGCCCGAGCTGCTCAACCGCGGCGGCCTGCTCTCCGGGGTCGCCAGCTTCGCGCTCGTCGATTACTCGATGGGTTCCGCGCTCTGGACCCACACCACGCCCGACGAGGGCATCGCCACGGCGAATATCGCGATCAACTACCTGCAGACGGCCACCGAGGGGGAGATCTGCTGCCAATCCCGGCTTGACCGGCGAAACCGCACAACCGCGATGCTGCGCAGCGAGGTCCGCCACCCAGCCGACGACCGGCTGCTCGTGACCGCGGTCGGGACGTACTCGATCTTTCCCCGCCGCGGGAAGGAGCCGCGGCTCGGGCCGCGGCCGAGCTGAGGCATAAACCACTGGCCTCTCACCCTGTAGGCTCGCGGCCTGTGACGAAGGCTCGTCAGCCGTGACGGACTACGACCTCTCCGACCAGGTCGTCGCCATCACCGGCGCCTCGTCGGGGATCGGCGAGGCGACCGCGCTCGCCTGCGCGCGCGCCGGTGCGGCTGTCTCCCTGGCCGCGCGCCGCGCCGAGCGCATCGAAGTGCTGGCCAAGCGCATTAACGACGAGGGCGGGCGCGCGATCGCGCTGCCAACCGATGTCGGCCACCGCGTCCAGGCGGCCGCCTTCGTCGAGCGCACGCAGGCTGAGCTGGGCCGTCTCGACGCCCTCGTCAACAACGCCGGCGTGATGCTGCTGGGGCCGATCGACGGCGCGCCGATCGAGGAGTGGCAGGAGATGATCCACGCCAACGTCTTCGGCGTCCTCTACTGCACCCACGCTGCAATGCCGATCATGCGCGAGCAGGGCTCGGGCCACATCGTCACCGTCAGCTCGGTCGCGGGACGGATCGCGCGCGCGGGCTCGGGCGTCTACAACCTGACGAAGTTCGGCGTGGGAGCGTTCTCGGAGTCGTTGCGACAAGAGGGTGCCCCGCTGGGGATCCGCGTCACCCTGATCGAGCCGGGCGCGGTCGCGACGGAGCTGGCGGAGCACAACCGTCCGGAGATTGCCGAGCAAATACACAAGACCTTCGCCGACGTGACCCTGCTCGAGCCCGACGACATCGCCAACGCGATCCTCTACGCGCTCGGCCAGCCGGCGAACGTGAGCGTCAACGAGGTGCTGGTGCGGCCCTCGGCGCAGGCTCGCTAGACGCACGGAACGCTTGTCGTTAGGTCGAAATGGTGAACCTAACGACAAGCACGCCCCACCGGAACCGCGGCCCGCAACCCAGTCCCGCGCCCTGAGCCCGACCGCGGCCGCGCACCCCGACCGCCCCCCTCAGCCCAGCCCCAAGCGCCGCAGCACCGCGGCCAGCGCGCGGCGATCGGCGCGCAGGCGCGCGGTCGCCACCGCCGCGAACGACACCCGGCCCCGACGCACGCCCACGAGCACGCCCGCCCGCCCGCCGCCGCGAGCGACAAACACCCCGCGCCCCAGCGAGCGCAGCCCACCCAGCGCACGCCGCGCCGCTGCGAGCGTGACCCCACGTGTAACCCCGCGCCGGACCCCGCGCAGCCCCCCTACGCGCCCCGTCGAGGCCACCAAAGCCACATGCCCACGCGCGTCGAGCGCCACGAGCGCCCGCCCTCCCCCCTGCACGCAGAAGCGCAACGTGCGGGACACCCGCGACGCCAGCGCCGGCGGTGTGGCAGCGGCTACGGCCGCGGCGCTCTCCCCCAGCCCGATCGGCCCGAGCGCGAGCCCGAGCGAACCCCCGCGACCCGACGCGCCGCGCCCGCGACCCGTCACCGCCATCGGCGCTGCGAGACAACGGTTCACGATCGCGAGCGCTGCGAGCCCAAGGTTCCCCGCCGCGTCGCGCGCCGCCAACGTCAGCCGGTAGGCGGTGCGCGGGAAGTGAACCCTCACGCTCTCGCGCGCGCCGGCCGGCCGCGGCGCCCCGAGTCCCAAGCCGACCACGCGGCCGTTGAGCCGCGACACGTACGCGGCGGCGGTCCCGCACGACGCGTTATCGCCGGGCGCAATGAAGCTGACGCGAGACCCGGCCAGCGCCGCGCGCCGCGACCGACCGGGCCGCACGCGCACGACGCGCAGCCGCCCCGGCGCGTCCGGCGGCGTGCCATCGCGGTTGTAGTTGGCCGAGTCCTGCTGGTCGTGCCGGAACGCCGGCCACTCCGTCTGGCAGCGCGCGGCGGGGGCGCTCCATTCGAACAGGTAGCCCTCGCGGGTAATGTCAGCAATCCGGCCGTCATCCGAGATCGCGGCCGGCGCAAACAGCCAGCCCCCCGTGACCTTGGGAAAGCCGGCGATGTCGTGGCCGGTCGAGCCGTCGTAGGCGTGCAGCAGCCCCAGACCGGTCCCGGCCAGCACCTGGTTGTCGGTGGCCGACGCGTCCACCCTGGCGATGTCCGAGCTCGACAGAAATTGGTAGTCGTCAGTGATCGTCGGCCAGGCTCTCAAGGGCGCGCCGCTCAGAGCGTCGTATGCGCCGATCAGGTGGTTGTAGGGAAGGTTCTGGCCGGGCAGCGCGAGGTTGAGGATCTGATCGAGAGTGACTCCCCACTTGACGACGTCGAGGCCGCCGTCACCCCCCACGTCGCCGATCGAGGCCGACTCGAAGAGGTTGGCGACGGCGGTGCGATCGGTGGCGTTGGAGCCCGCGCCGAATGAGTCCTGCTGGATCGAGCGCACACGCTGCCCGGTCGGCGTGTATTCCGACAGGGCTGCGCCGGTCGCTGACGCGAGCACCATCTCCTGGCCGCCGATGCGCGCGATCTCCGCATCGTTGCCGGGCCCCACGACCGGCAGCTCGTTCTGCAGCCCGCCGGTGATCGAGATCGGCCATCCCGGCAGCAGGTGTCCGCTGGCGCCGTCGATCGCGTAGACCCGGTCTGATCCCCCGACAGCGAAGGCCAACAGGTCGGGGAGCAGGTTGTTGAGACCACCGCCGACGTCGCCCGAAGACGGGGCGGGGCCGTACTCCTCGTTCGTCGAGACGACGATGTCGTCGTGTCCCGCATTGTTGAGGTTGCCGATCGCCGGGTCGTTGATCGACTCGGCGATCATCTGCTTGCCGGGCGGTGTTGCGGGATCGACGAGCGTCAGCGGATAGCCGGGCAGCGGCCGTCCGTCGGCCGACCACGCGTAGAGGTGGCCGTCGAGAGCGGGTTCGACGATGTCCCACGGTCGGTTGTAGCCCTGCAGGTGTGCCACAGCGGGGCTCGCGAGGAAGCCGCACTTGGGGTGGTGAAGCGGTTGGGACTCGAGGTTCGGCGTGCAGAAGGCGGGGTTGGCCGACAGCGGGAACCCTGGGAGCAGGTGCCCGCGCGGATTCCAGGCGTAGATGTGCACTCCGGCCGCGGTGATCACGTCGGGCTCGCCATCGCCGCGCAGGTCGGCGATCACCGGCGCCCGCGGCGGCTCGCGCGGTGCACCCAGCGCTCGGATCGCGCCCGCCCCATCGTGCCCGATGGAGGAAGCCTGGCGCCGCGTGTGCACAGGCCAGCCGCGTAGCTCGCGCCCGTCAGGACGGTAGGCGTGCACGATGCCGTCCTCGGTTGGGACGATCAGCTCCTGGACGTTGTCTTGGGTGAGGGCGGCGTAGCGGATTGGCGCCTCGCCGCCGGTGCCCAGGCGCTTGGGGTAGCCCGGCCGTAGTGTGGGGTCAGAAACAGCGGTGAAGACGCGGCGATCGATCCCGGTCGTCGCAACGCCGCCGACGCTCACCTCGAGCTGCACCGTGAACTCGCGCGCCAGCGGGTTTGGCGCGCTGGACGAGAACGTCGGCGCGCCGGGGTCGGCCGGCGGCGGCGTCGCGTCCAGGGCGCCGCGAACCGCCCCCAGATCGATCGACGGGAACGATGTCAGCGTGCCGCTCGCGTCCCCCTGGCCTGCGAGCTGCCAGGAGCCCGGGGTGGGTTGCATGCCCGGAGCCCACTCGAGCTTCCAGTGGAACTGGCCACCCGCTGCGCGCAGCGCCCGCGCCCGACCGCCGATCTGCAGCGAGCTCCCGGTGAGCGGGGCGAACCAGTCCGGCGCTGCGATCGATGCCTCCGGGGGAACGTTGCCCTGACGGGCGACCGACACGGCGGCGCCGAGGTTGGCCCGTCCCCAGCCGAAGTGCTCGGTCCACTGGTGATCCGGTGGTGCACTCGGGTCGGCGGCGAGGTCAGCGCTGCCGAGCCCGGCCGTATCGCCGCTGGTCACGCGCTCGGCGGTCTGCTCGAGGATCTCGCGCGTCTCGTCGGGCGTCAGCGATACGCCGCGGTCGAGCGCGGCGCTGATCACGAGCCCGGCCGCGCCGGCGGCCTTGGCGGTGTTCTCCGAGCCGGTGGCCCCCTCCATCGAGATCGAGCTGTGCCCCCCGTATTGGGTGACGTTTGCTCCGCGAAAGTAGGTCTGTGGCGGGAGCTGGGTGCCCAGCGGAATTGGAAGCGAGGCGATCGGCGGCCCCGGGTTGACCCCGAGAGTGACCTCTCCGAGCGTGTCGGGCACCGTCCCCTGGATCAGCATCGGGTGGCTGTAGTTGGCCGGGTAGTTGTGGTCTGCGGTGTTGAGATCGTTGCCGGAGAAGGTCTGCACGACGCCGTGGTCGTAGGCGTACTGCGAGGCGGCCTCGGCGAAGGCGGTGTGATCGAGCGAGCCGTTTGCTCCCTCGATCACGCGCGCGCCGTTGTCGGTGGCGTAGGTGATGCCAAGCGCGAAGTTGTTGCCGTCCGAGACGAACGTGTCCCAGATGCGGATCGGCATGAATTGACAGCCGGGACAGACGCCGATCGCCCCCTGCCCGTCGTTACCGGCCTCTTCACCGTCGTCGGCGCGACCGGTGCCGTGGTTGGCGGCGGCGAAATAGCTCGAGCGGTCGGTCGGGTCGTTGGTGTTGTCGAAGAAATTCCAGCCCGCGATGTCGTTGGCATAGCCGTTGGCGTCGTTGTCGAAGTGCGCGCCGGCGACGCAGCGGACGACGGCGCGATTGCGGATCTGGCAGTCGCCGAAGGCGTGGATCAGATCCTGGCCCGTGATCAGCCCCGGCGGCCCGCTGCGCCCCGGGTATGTCACGTTCACGCGCGAGTCGCAGGCGAAGTCGTCGACGTTGATGACGCCGTCGCCGTTGGCGTCATAGGTGCCCGAGCGATAGCTCGAGCAGGTCGCGCCGCTGGTCAGCGGGCTCGCGCGATCGTGCAGCGGATAGGGCAGCTCGCCGGTGTTGAGGTGGATCTTGCGACGGAGCCCGAGCTCCTCCCAGCGGATCCCCGTGTCGAGGATCGCCACGACGACGTCGGGCCGCCCGCGCGCGAGCTTCCAGGCGCCGGCAGCATTGAAGCCGGAGATCTGCGGCAGCCCCACGTGGGGACCGTCGCGGTAGACCGCCAGCGGGGTCAGCTGAGAGGGGAAGCCGAAGAGATCGAAGCGCTCGTCGAAGAGGTCCGTCGAGCTGCGACCGTGCGCGGTGTCGGGCTCGGCGTTGTCGTAGTGGGGATCGTTGGGAGTGTCCTGGCGCTGGACGTTGCCGAGGCCGAGCGGGAAGCCGCGCGTGAACTGCTGGCTTGGGTCCTGTGAGGCCGGATGGGCGAAGTCGCTGGCGCCGGCCTGCGCGCCCACGCTCCCAGCGCCCAGTGCCACGACGCCCATCATCACCGCGACCCGCCTGCTCCTCACCGCCAGAAGCCTATGCCCCCAGGAAGCCACGGGCGCCGATGTCCGCCATTCAGCCCTGCGCCGCGATCACAGCCTGCGTCTGGGTCACCTGCGCGACGCGGCGCCCATCGTCGTCGAGCAGATCGGTCTGCACCACGATCACGCTGCGCCCGGCGTGCAGCGGACGGGCAACCGCGGTGACTTCACCGGAGCGCACGCCGCGCAAGAACGAAGTGGTCGAGCTGACCGTCGCGGTCCCTGCCCCGGGCGGAAGGTTGAGGAACGCGCAGACCCCGCCGAGGCTGTCGGCGAGCGCCATCAGCGCGCCGCCATGCAGCAGCCCCCCGCTCGTGCAGCGCTCCGGCGACCACGCCAGCCGCCCGCGCACCTCGCCGGCCTGCGCCGCATCGAGCTCGATGCCCAGGCCGGCCGCGAACGGCATCGTCTCCAGGAGCTGCTGAAGATGCTCGGGGGCCTGTTGCGCCGGATCGACGCCCATCGTCACGAGATGGTAGGACTCCGCGCATTCGGCGCGCAGGCCAAGGCGGGCTCCTTTTCGGTCACGGTTGATCGGGTGGGCAACGAGGATCGAGGCCGTAGGAGGTAAAGAATGAAATTGCGTGGACGTCTGTCCCTGCTCGTGGTCGCCGGAGGGCTGTGCGCGGCGTGGGCGGTGCCGACCGTCGCCGCCGCCGCTCCCGCGTACGTCGCGCTCGGCGACTCCTACTCGTCGGGCGTGGGAACGCGGATCTATTACAACGATGGGTCCAACTGCTCGCGCAGCCCCAAGGCCTACGGGCCGCTGATCAGCTCCGCGCGCGGGTACGCGTTGAACTTCCAGGCCTGCAGCGGGGCCAAGACGACCGACGTCAACGCCAACCAGCTCGGACCGCTGAACAGCTCGACCAACCTGGTCACGATCACGATCGGCGGCAACGACGCCGGCTTCACCAACGTGATCGAGAACTGCGCGATCCCGTTCTTCAACTGCCAGGGCGCGATCAACAACGCCAACTCGTTCATCAAAAACCAGCTCCCCGCGCTCCTGGACACCACGTACAACGACATCCGTGCACGGGCCACAACGGCTCACGTGATCGTGCTCGGCTACCCGCACTTGTTCACCAGCGACGGGAAGACGTGCAACTTCAACGCGCTCACGTCGGGCGAGGAGAAGCAGATGAACGGCTCAGCCGACAACCTCGACGGCGTCATCTCCTCGCGCGCGGCGGCGCACAGGTTCACCTACGTCGACCCGCGCAACCCCTTCCTCCCCCACGAGGTGT
The DNA here is from genome assembly GCA_003244205.1 of Solirubrobacterales bacterium. Classification (GTDB taxonomy): domain Bacteria; phylum Actinomycetota; class Thermoleophilia; order Solirubrobacterales; family Solirubrobacteraceae; genus QHBW01. The sequence continues at coordinate 22,059 of QHBW01000027.1, forward strand.
GCTCGGGGTCGGAATGGCTTAACGGCCAGTCCAACCCGCTGTCGGAGTCCTACCACCCCAACGTCTCGGGCCAGGCCGACTTCACATCGCTGATCGAGGGTCACCTGCCATGAGATGAAGCATCAGCGGGCGCAGTGCGCGCACGCGCCGTGAAGCACGACGTCGTGCTCGGCGACGGCGAAGCCGAGGCGACCCGACAGCCGCTCGATCGAGCGCTCGAGGCCCGGGTCGTTGAACGGCACCACGCGATGGCAGCGCTCGCACAGCAGATGATGGTGGTGGTCGCCGTCGGGCGCGGCCAGCTCGTAGCGTGCGGCCGCGTCGCCGAGCTCGATGCGCTGGATCAGGCGGTGGTGGGCAAGCAGCTCGAGCACGCGGTAGATGGACGCTCGTCCCACGCGGCGATCGGCTGCGCGCAGGGCGTCCTCGATCTCGAGCGCGCTCAGCGCACAGCGCTGCGCGGCGAGCAGGTCGATGACGGCGTCGCGGGCGCCGCCGCGGTGATGGCCGGCGCGCTCGAGCACGCTGCGAGCGTGGTCGGCCCATACCTGCGTGGTCGCCGTCTTCACCATCCTCGTCAAGGCTACTCCTGCTCAGTTGGGAGTGAGAACGAGTCCTATTCTATGGTAGGGTCGTGTCGTGACGCGTGCCAGCTCAGCGCGCTCCGCGCTAGCCGCCCTGCTTGCGCTCGTCGCCGCGGCGCTGCTCGGCGCCTGTAACTCCTCCACGGCGGTAACTGCGAGCGGGGGCAAACCGCTCGTCGTCGCGGCTGAGAACGTCTGGGGCAGCCTCGCGCACCAGATCGGCGGCGACCGGGTCGACGTCGTCAGCCTGATCACGAATCCCAATACCGATCCCCACGCCTACGAGCCGACCCCCGCGGACGCGCGCACGCTCGCCGGCGCCCAGCTGGCGATCGTCAACGGCGTCGGCTATGACCCGTGGGCAGCGAAGCTGATCGCCGCGAACGGCAGGGAGCCGATCGTGCTCACCGTCGGCGACCTCGTGGGTGCCCGCAGCGGCGACAACCCGCACCGCTGGTATGACCCCGCCAACGTCGAGCAGGTGGTCGGCGCGGTCACGGCCGACCTCCAGCGTCTGGACCCCAAGGACGCCCTTTCCTTCATCCATCAGCGCACACAGCTCGAGACCCGCGGGCTCGCGCGCTACCGCGCCCTGATCGCGGCGATCAAGTCGCGCTACGCAGGCGTCCCGGTCGGCGCATCGGAGAGCATCGTCGCGCCGCTGTTGGCGGCGCTCGGCCTCGACCTCGTGACGCCGCCTGGCTACATCAAGGCGATCAGTGAGGGCAGCGACCCGACAGCGCAGGACAAGGGGACAGTCGACGCCCAGATCACGCGCAAGCTGATCAAGCTGTGGATCCTCAACAGCCAGAACGTGACCCCCGACAGCCAGCGCCTGACCTCCGCCGCGCGAGCGCGGGGCATCCCGGTCACAACAGTCACCGAGACGTTAGCTCCCGCATCGGCGAGCTTCCAGGACTGGCAGAGCGCCCAGCTGCAAGACCTGCAACGAGCGCTCGCCCAGGCGACCGGTCGATGAGCGCCACCACGCCCGCGCTGTCGCTTCGCGATGCCTCGATCACGCTCGGGTCGGCGACGATCTGGCAGTCCGTCTCAGCCGACGTGCGGCGCGGAGAGTTTGTCGGCGTGCTCGGTCCCAACGGCGCCGGCAAATCGACCCTGCTGCGCGCCATCCTCGGGCTGCTCCCGCTCTCGCAGGGCTCGATCACGGTGCTGGGTGAGCGCCCCCGCAACGCCCGTCAGCGCATCGGCTACCTCCCCCAGCGCCGGGTGTTCAACGCCGACGCGCGGGTGCGCGGGTCAGACATCATCAGGCTCGGACTCGACGGCGCGCGCTGGGGCTTCCCGCTGCCGTTCGCGGGGTCGCGCCGCGGCGCGGTCGCACGGCGAGTGGCCGAGGTGATCGAGCTCGTGGACGCAGACAGCTATGCCGAGCGCTCCATCGGCGAGCTCTCCGGGGGCGAGCAGCAGCGGCTGCTGATCGCCCAGGCGCTCGTGAGGCGTCCCGAGCTGCTGCTGCTCGACGAGCCGCTGGACGCGCTCGACCTGCCCAACCAGGCCAACGTGGCCGTGCTCGTACAGCGCATCTGCCGCGCCGAGAATGTGGCCGTGCTGCTCGTTGCCCACGACGTCAATCCGCTGCTCGGCTATCTGGACCAGGTCATCTACCTCGCCGGCGGCCGCGCCGCACAGGGCTCGGTCTCAGACGTCATCACCGGACCCACCCTGTCGGCGCTCTACGGCGTCCCGATCGAGGTCCTGCGCACGTCTGACGAGCGGCTTGTCGTCGTCGGTCAACCCGAGGCCCCCGCCCACCATCACGACCGCCATGCCGGCTGACATCGGCCATCCCTCGATCTCGCTCGACCTGCTCCACGACTTCAGCGAGCTCGTCGCCTATCACTTCATGGTCAACGCGCTGCTCGCCGGCAGCATCGTCGCGGTCATGGCCGGGGTGATCGGCTGGCTGATGGTGCTGCGCCGGGAGAGCTTCGCGGGCCACACGCTGTCGCTGATGGCGTTCCCGGGAGCCAGCGGCGCGACCCTGATCGGGATCGCGCCCGCCTGGGGGTACTTCGGTTTCTGCGCCTTGGCCGCGCTGGGCATCGGTCGTCTCGCCGGGGTCGGACGGAGCCGCCACGTCCAGGCGTCGGCAGGGATCGGGACGGTGCAGGCCGCCGGGTTGGCGGCCGGCTTCCTCTTCGTGAGCCTCTACAGCGGCGTGCTCGGCGGGCTCGAGAACCTCCTCTTCGGCACCTTCCTCGGGATCTCCGACAGCCAGGTCCTGGTGCTTGCCGTGGTGGCGGCGGTTTCCCTGGCGCTCGTGGCCGTCGCCGCCCGCCCGCTGCTCTTCGCCTCCGTCGATCCCGAGGCCGCCGCCGCCCAGGGTGTGCCGAGCGCCGCGCTCTCCACCGGCTTCTTGCTCCTGCTCGGCCTCGCCGTCGCCGCCACCAGCCAGATCACCGGCGCCCTGCTCGTCTTCGCGCTGCTCGTCGCGCCCCCCGCCGCCGCGCAGGCGCTCACGATGCGCCCGGCCGCCAGCCTGCTCTTGAGCGTCGGCCTGGCGCTGACGGTGGTCTGGCTGGGTCTCGGGATCGCTTACTTCTCGATCTACCCGGTCGGCTTCTTCATCACCACCGTCGCCTTCGCGATCTATCTCCTCGCAGCGCTCGTGGGACGACTGAGGCGCTGATGTTCACCCACGAGTTCATGCGCAACGCGCTGCTGGCCGGCAGCGTGATCGCGCTCGCTTGCGGCCTCGCCGGCTATGTCGCCGTCTTGCGCGGGCAGGTGTTCGCGGGCGACGCGCTCAGCCACGTGGCCTTCACAGGTGCGCTGGCGGCGGCCGCGGCCGGGATCGACACCCGCATCGGGTTGTTCATCGCGACGATCGCGGTCGGGACCGTGATCGGCACGCTGGGGCGCCGCGCAGCGGCCGACGACGTGGTCATCGGCAACGTCTTCGCATGGGTGTTGGGGATCGGCCTGCTCTTCTTGGCGATCTTCTCGACGTCAACGAGTGGGGGCAGCGGAATCGAGGCGGCCCGCACCCTCTTCGGCAGCATCTTCGGCCTCAGCGCCTTCGACGCCCGGCTGGCCGCGACCATCGGGCTGGGGTGCGTCGTGGCAATGCTCTCGATCGCGCGCCCGCTGCTGTTCGCATCGCTGGACCCCGACGTTGCCGCGGCGCAGGGCGTACCCACGCGGCTGCTGGGCATCGCGTTCGCCTCGCTGCTCGGCGTCGTGGCCGCCGAGGCCGTGCAGGCGGTCGGGGCGCTGCTGCTGCTCGGTCTGCTCGCCACTCCGGCGGCGGCGGCGCGGCTTATGACGCGCCGCCCCTTTGCCGGCCTCGCGCTCGCCGGTGGGCTCGCCGTCGTAGCGGTGTGGGGCGGGCTGGCGACCAGCTACGAGGTCTCGAGTCTGCCCCCAAGCTCGGCGATCATCGCGGTGGCGGTGGCGATCTACACGACCGCGTTGGCGGGCAGCTGGGTGCGCGGGCGCGCTACCCTTCGCCCATGTGCGCGGGCTGTGCGCTGGCGGCGATGACGGGCGCGAGTGGTGTGCGCTCGTGGCTGCAGAACCATCACCTCACCTGGCTCACCCCCCGGCGCCTGCGGGTTGCGACGATCGCCGTCTTCGTGATGGCGATCCTGGTGTCATCAGTTGGTCTCTCGGGTTCGACGAAGGCGCCGAGCGCGTCGGCCCGGATGGCGGCCACCGCGGCGACCCGCTGAGCGTAAGCAGCCGGTAAAGCGTTCTCCGGGGGAGGCATCGCGAGCAGTCCTGGCGGGTCTGGCTGCTGATATGAGCGCAAGAGTTCAACTGCTGGCAGCCTCCGCTGTGGGCGTCCTAGCGCCCACGCTGCTCGCCGGCTGCGGGTCCTCGCACCCCGTCAAGCCCGCAGCGACCAGCGCTCCAGCACCGCCGACGACGACCACCGCGGCGCCGGCGAGCACGGGCCAAGCAGGCATTCAGAAGATCCGCCACGTCATCGTGATCGAGCAGGAGAACCGCTCCTTCGATTCCTACTTCGGCACCTACCCCGGCGCCGACGGGATCCCCACGCGCAACGGCCACTTCAGCGTCTGCATCCCCGACCCGGCGCGGGGAGCGTGCGCGACCCCCCACCACGACCCGTCGCTCGTCAACGGCGGCGGACCGCACAACAGCGTGCCGGCGCAACGCGACATCAACGGCGGGAAGATGGACGGCTTCGTCACGGAGTCCGAGCAGCGCGGCGGCCGCGGCTGCGGTGGCGCGCTGACGGTCTGCTCGCCCTCATCGCCGCCGGACGTCATGGGCTACCACGACGCGCGCGAGATCCCCAACTACTGGACCTACGCGAAGAGTTTCGTGCTCGACGACCACATGTTCGAGCCCAACGCGTCGTGGAGCCTGCCAGCGCATCTCTACACCGTCTCGGGCTGGTCGGCGCGCTGCGCGATCCCCGCCGACCCCGCGAGCTGCACGAGCGATATCGAGCTCGGCGGCTTTCGCGGCGCGCAGATCACCGGCCGCGCCGGCAGCCCATCCCCAGCCGGAGCGACCGCATACTCCGGGCCGCCGGCACAGCGACCGCTGAAACCACTCGGCCAGTGCCTGATCGCCCATGGCGTGCCGCGCGGGCCGGCCGGCTTCCCCGATCGCCTGGCTCCCAACTTCCCCGCGGCTCGGGCGCTCTGCCGAACATTGCGCGCCGCGGGCCGCCAGCGCCCGGTGCCAGATCGCTACGCCTGGACCGACCTCACCTACCTGCTCCACAACGCTGCTGTCAGCTGGGGCTACTTCATCTCCCAGGGCGGCCAGCCCGACTGCGCCGATGGCAACGCCAACTGCACCGGTACACCGTTGCGCGTGGGGACACCGAGTATCTGGAACCCGTTGCCGTCGTTCACGACGGTCAAGCAGGATGGCCAACTCGGCAACGTGCAGGACGTCTCGCGCTTTATCGCCGACGCGCGCGCCGGGACGCTGCCGTCGGTCTCCTGGGTCGTTCCCGATCAGCGCCACTCCGAGCACCCCCCGGCCAACATCGCTGACGGCCAGGCCTATGTCACCAACCTGATCAACGCGGTGATGCGCGGACCGGATTGGGGCTCCACGGCGATCTTCCTCACGTGGGACGACTGGGGCGGGTTCTACGACCACGTCGCGCCGCCCGTCGTCGACGCCAACGGCTACGGGCTGCGCGTACCCAGCATCGTCATCAGCCCCTACGCGCGGCGCGGCTTCATCGACCACCAGACGCTCAGCTTCGACGCGTTCAACAAGTTCATCGAGGACGACTTCCTGAACGGCCGGCGCATCGACCCGAAGACCGACGGGCGGCCGGATCCACGCCCCGACGTGCGCGAGAACGCGTCGGTGCTGGGCAACCTCGTCAAGGACTTCGACTTCACGCAAACGCCGCGCCCGCCGTTGACGCTGTCGCTGTCCCCGCCGCCAGGACCGGCGTCGACGCCGGGCGGTGTGCACTGAGCGACCTGACGCCGCGCCCGGGCGGGATCGTGAGCTGTCAGTAGACGCCGGGCACCAACCGTGCCGTCCGCCGCATGTACGCGCCATAGGGCTCACCCAACTCGCGCAGGAGCACCCGCTCCTCGACGTGGATGCGAACGACGAACGCGACCAGAGCGCCGGCAGCCATGATTGCCACGCCCACGCCGTCGCCTTGGGCGATGCCGATTCCGACGAGCGCCGCGATCGCGCCCGTGTAGCTGGGGTGGCGCACGTGGCGGTAGGGGCCGCTGTCGACCACGCGGTGTCGATCCTGGATCACGACCGCGAACTTGAAGTAGCGCCCGAGCGTGTGGATTGCCCAGACGCGGAACGTCACTCCCGCCCACAGCAGCGTCAGGCCCACGACGACCGGCCACAGGTCGGAGCCCGGTAGCGGCGCCACGTGCTGTCGCGCCACAGCGCCCGTGGCGACCACGCTGGCGCCGAGCACGACGAAGACGAATAGGAGGGTCCACTCCGGAGCGCTGCGGCCCCGTCGCGCGGCGCGGACTCTCAGCGCGAGCTCGATCACGGCCCACAGGACCGTGCTCCCGTCGAAGAGCACGCGCGCTGTGGGATCGTGGATCACGGGGGGCGGGATTTGAACACCTATCCCCGACCGTCGCGTACCGCTTCGTGGAAGTGATCGAGCTGGCGTAGACCGGCGAAGCCGTGCGGGAGCGGAAACTCGGGCGTCGACGGCGGGCACTCTCGCGATTCGTCCTTTGCGAGCGTGGTCAGCGCCAGCGCCCAGCCCTCGCTCGCGGCACGAACCGAAAGCTCTGGGCATCTCTGGCTTACCGGCGTTTCGGGCGCGAACCGGGAGGCGCCTCGGGGCCCTGCGATGAGTTTCCGGGACGCCGCGGGTCTCATCCTGTAACCGTTAGCGTCCGACTGACGGTGGATCGACTTCACCGGGAATGTCGAGACAGGAGGCGATGAGATGCTTGAGCACGCGATAGGCACGGGCGAGGACTGGCAAGCGGCCCGGGACGCGCTGGCGAAGCTCGAGGCCGAGCAGGCCGAGCGAAACGAGGAGATCAAGAGGAAGCGACGCGAGCTCCCATGGGTACCGGTGGAGAAGGAGTACGAGTTCCACACCGAAGGTGGCAAGAAGACCCTCGCCGGGCTCTTCGACGGCCGCTCACAGCTCCTCGCCTACAACATCATGTGTGGCCCTGATTACGAAGTCGGCGCCTGCCCCGGCTGCACCAACCTTGCGGACGGCCTGGACGGCGCGCTCGTCCACCTGAATCACCGCGACGTGACACTGATCTGTTTCTCGCGTGCGCCGATCGACCGGCTGGTCGACTATAAGCAGCGGATGGGCTGGCAGTTCCCCTACGTCTCCACCTACGACACGGACTTCCCCTTCGACTTCGGCCTTGCGATGACCGAGGAGCAGGCACAGCAGATCCCCGAGGTAAAGGGGATGATCGACAACCCACCCGACTGGCTCGAGGAGTGGTCGCGGCAGATCGGGGCGGAGCTCAAGGACGGCCTGCGCGAAGGCCCGAGCTGGATCGCGTTCGCGCGCGAGAACGGGACCGTGTACCACACCTACACCGTGATGGCGCCTGACCCTTTCGTCGCCCCGTACTACAGCTTCCTGCTCGACCGCACGCCGAAGGCACAGCCGGAGGAGCCTCGCACCTGGCGCAAGGACGAGTACCCGGACTGAACCGGACCGGTACGTCAGCGAGAGCTCAGGAGGCAGCCGGCCCCTGTGCGCGTGCCACGAGACCGGCGTAGACAAGGGCGAGGGTCTCGCCGAGGAGCTCGGGGCGAACCGATCCCCGCTCGATCAGCTCATCGATCGCGAGCCCGCCGATGATGCTCATCACGATACGAGCGACGTCATCCGCCGGCATCGGGAGGGCGGGCGTCCCGAGGTGGCGCGCCCGCGCCTCGAGCGCGCGGGCGAGGGCGCCGCGCAGCTCCGTCTGGCGCTCGGCGTAGCGGGCGCGAAGCCCGGGATCGCGGATCGCGAGGCTCCAGTACTCGCGCTCGAGCAGCACGGCGTCGCGCTGCCTGCTGAGCCGCCGAGCGAACTCCCGGCTCGCCTCAGCGGACATGTCGCGCTCGGGCGGCGCCGATTCGAGCAGCGCGACCATCTCGCGCGTCGGCGCGTCGATGCGCTCCTCGAGCAGTGCCAAGAGGAGGGCGTCCTTGCCGGAGAAGTGCCAGTAGAGCGCCCCCTTCGAGTAGCCCGCCGCGGCGGCGATCTCGTCGACGCTGGCCTGCTGGTAGCCGCAGCGGGCGAAGACTCGCAGCGCCGCCGCCAGGAGCTCGTCGCGACCCTCACGTCCCTGGGCGCGAGCGGCGCGGGTGCGCCGATCGAGACGCGCTCCGTTTGCGCTACTCGACCCGCGATGCCTACCCGGTCTCCGTTTCACGCTTGCGGCCACCCGTGGTAGTCTACCGACTGAACGGTCAGTATGTACAAGCTCTACGTTATTCCCGGCTCGCATGCCTGCCGCTCGGCGATCCTCATGCTCGAGCACAAGCAGTTGCCCTTCCGACGCGTCGACGTGATCACGCTCACGCATCCGCTTGTGGTCCGGCTGCGCGGGTTCGACGCAGGTGGGGAAAGGCGCATCGCCGGCGATCGGCGTCCGCCCCCACTCCGCGCCGGTGATCGCTACGGGACCGTGCCGGCGCTCGCCGTCGACGGCCAACGTGTCTCGACCAACCGCCAGATAGCGCGCTTCCTGGACCATCGCCACCCCGAGCCGTCGCTGTTCCCCGCCGATCCCGAGCAGCGGCGAGCCGTCGAGGATGCCGAGCGCTGGGCGAACGACACGCTTCAGATGGCTGCCCGCCGGATCGCCCTGGCACACGCGGTGCGCAACCCGTCGGCGATGAGCCGCGCAACCGCCGACGGCCGGATGGGCTATCTCCTTTACCGGCGCGCACTCACGCGGCGCCTGATCATCCCGCTGATCGGCCGCTTCGTCTTCGCCGTCGACCGGGCGGACCCCGACCTCCTCGCCGACCTTCCTTCGATTCTCGACCGGATTGATGCCTGGATCGCCGATGGAGTCCTGGGCGGAGAGCAGCTGAATGCCGCGGACTTCATGGTCGCGCCCAGCCTGGCACTGATCCTCTACCGCCCCGACGTCCTGCCCCAGTTCGAGGGCCGCCCGGCCCTCGAACTCGTTGACCGGCTCCTGCCCGAGCCGGCGTAGGCGCGGGGAGACGCGCCGAGTCCTCTCGGCGGGTTACGAAACGACCGTTTGGGACGACCAGAAGGCCACCGCCGACTCTTGAGCGCACTCAAGGGGGAGGCTCTTTCCTACGTCAACGGGGGCCGACGCCGCGCCGAAGCAGTTCACTCGTCGGTGAACCAGGTTCCCGCCCGCGCCAGCTTCGGGGCCTCCTGACCGATCGCGCGGGCGAGCAGCCAGAGGTCCGCGAGCGCGGGATGGAGGATCGGCTTGCCGCTCGTGATCAGCCCCACGGAGAGCGCGCGCTCGGGATCGGCCCAGCCGAGCACGTTGGTGTAGCCGAGGTGTCCGAATGCCTGCTCGGTGTCGGGGCCAAAGAGGCTGACCGCCTTTGCGCCGAGCATCAGCCCGCTCGCGTGTCGCAGCGGCGCCAGCAGCGTGAGGTCGATCTCGCGAAACGACCGTTCGGAGATCGCGCGGCGGATCGTGCGCGACTCGAGCACGCGCACGCCGTCGAGCTCGCCACCGGCGCCGAGCAGATCGAAGAATCGCGACAGCTCGTTCGCGGTCGTCACGACGTTGCCTGCCGGGACGACGCCCGTGAGGAAGCGAGGGTCGTTGGAGGAATCGGACGGGCCGTTGCCGCGCGCCTGGCCAATCGCTCGATCGAGCACCACCTGGTTGTGGCGGCGGACGCAGAGCGCGACGGCGGGATACATGCCGCTGCGGTAGAGCTGCTCGGCGGCAGCCCAGATGCGCTCGACGCCCGCCGACGTCATGCCCAGGGCCTCGACATCCGCTACTTCGAGCGCGCGCGACGTGACGGAGCCCAGGTCCGCCGGCACGCGGATGCGCCGCAGCGGGTCCGCGACGAGCGGCAGACGCGGAATCGGAGGTCGGGGCAGTCGCTCCAGCGAGATCATCTGGAGCACGCTACGTCATCATGCTCGGTCTGCGAATCGAGATAGGAGCTACATGAGCAACCGCCCGTACGTGATCGGGGTAGGGATGACGAAGTTCGAGAAGCCGGGATCCCGCGACTGGGACTACCCCGACATGGCGCTCGAGGCCGGCACGAAGGCGCTGCAGGACGCCGGGATCCCCTACGACGCGATCGAGCAGGCGTTCGTCGGATACTGCTACGGGGACTCGACCTCGGGGCAGCGTGCGGTCTACGGGCTCGGGCTGACCGGTATCCCCGTCGTCAACGTCAACAACAACTGCTCGACGGGCTCGAGCGCGCTCTATCTCGCGCGCCAGGCCGTCAGGGGCGGGCTGGCCGAATGCGCGCTCGCGCTCGGCTTCGAGAAGATGGAGAAGGGTTCGCTGGGGGTCAAGTACACCGACCGCACCAATCCGATCGACAAGCATGCGATCGCGATGATGGAGCTGCGCTCGCCGGAGCCCTCGCCGCCCGCGCCGCAGATGTTCGGTAACGCCGGGCGCGAGCACATGGAGCGCTACGGCTCGACGGCCGACCACTACGCCCGCATCGGCCACAAGAACCACAAGCATTCCGTCAACAACCCCTACGCGCAGTTCCAGGAGGAGTACTCGCTGGAGGACATCAAGGCGGCGAAGATGATCCACGAGCCGCTGACCAAGCTGCAGTGCTCGCCCACCTCCGACGGCTCGGGCGCCGCGATCGTCGCCAGCGAGCGCTTCGTCGATGAGCACGGGCTCGGCGATCAGGCGATCGAGATCGTCGGACAGGCGCTCGTCACAGACATGCCTTCGACCTTCGAGGAGCGCTCGTGCATCTCGATCGTCGGCTACGACATGTCGCGCGAGGCGGCGCGGCGCGCTTACGAGGAAGCTCAGCTGGGCCCCGAAGACGTCCAGGTGATTGAGCTGCACGACTGCTTCTCGGCCAACGAGCTGATCACCTACGAGGCGCTCGGGCTCGCCGAGGAGGGTCACGGCCACGAGCTAATCGACGCCGGCGACACGACCTACGGCGGACGCTGGGTCGTCAACCCCTCTGGGGGGCTGATCTCCAAGGGCCATCCGCTCGGCGCGACCGGGCTGGCACAGTGCTCGGAGTTGACTTGGCAGCTGCGCGGAACCGCCGACGCCCGTCAGGTCGAGGGCGCAAAGGTCGGTTTGCAGCACAACATCGGGCTCGGTGGCGCTGCTGTCGTGACCGTGTATCGCCCCGCCGGGGCCGCCTAGTCGCTTGGAGCCCGGCGAGCCGCTGATCAGACGTCGAGCTTGACACCGACCTCATAGATCTCGACCGCTGCCCGCTGGCCCATCCCGCCCGGGACCGGTGGATCCATCGAGTTCAGGGTCGCGTCTCCCTGCTTGAGGTCCTCCTCGGTCTCAAACAGGCTGATGGCTAGGACTTTGCCCTCATCGGGCTTGTGCAGCACCAGCAGGCCGACGGCGGGCACACCCTCCGGCGGCCCCGATTCCGACCGTCCCTTGATCTCCTCGATCATCCGACGGTTCTGTTCGGGGTCCCCGCCCTCGAACGTCGCCACACGCGCGTGCATTCCGCTCCTCTCGTTGACTCGGTGAAACCCTAATGGCTTGCGAGGGACAATCGCAAGCGGTCTTCCTGTGCGCGGGAGGTGTCTTACCGGATGTGGTTGTCGTAGACGAGGATGACCTTGGTGAAGTGATCGCGCCGTACCGTGACGCCGCGCGTCACCCACGACGAGAAGGGACCATTGGGGAAATTGGTGCGGGCCTCGAATCGATACGCGCCGGGAGGCAGCCTGATGCGAAAGCGGCCATGGGTGTTCGTTTTGGCCCGGGCGACGATCCTGTGATCGGAGAGGCGCCAGACACGAACAGGATCGTTGGCGACATTGCCGTCGGTGCAGGGGTCGGGGAAAGGCACTCCGCACGAAGGCCAGGAGTAGACGCCGCCAACGATCCCTGAGCCGTGGCTCGTCGCGGGTAGCGCCAGGGCGGCCGGCGACAGGGCAAGCGTCAAGGCGGCGCACACCGCGCCGGCGGTTGCGCGATGCCGGAGGCTAGGTACGGCAAGTTGCGCGTGAGACACGGACGCCACCCACTGTAGGAGATCCGCGGCCACGCCGCGGTTGCCCTGCCGCGTGCCTGCTGCGCGAGGTCTGCGCGAGAGCCTCTGACGGGAAGCGGAGGTCTCGGCTGGTGGCAGAGGAGGTAGTCTTTCGGGAATGCGGGCGATCCTTCCGCTGATTTACGTGATCATCGGCGCGGTGATTGCCCAACAGCATCATTACTTTGCGCACGTGAACAGCATCGCCCAGGTTGCTTCTGCGGCTCTGGCAATCGTCCTGTGGCCGCTGATCCTGTTTCAGGTCAACCTGCACATCAAATAGATCAGCGCGGGGGTTCTCGCCGGACACACACCATGGCGCTCGTGCGCGATGGAAACGAGCGCGGCAGCCCCTCTACGCCTGCGACTCGCGTGGGGCGTAGCGGTGATGCAGCATGAGCGCGTTGCCGTCGGGATCGGAGAAGAAGGCCATGTGGCAGACGCCGGTGTCGAACGTCTCGCCCTCAAAGCTCACACCACGAGCCTCCAGCGCCTCGCGCGCGGCCGCCACATCGTCGACGTGCAGCGCGATGTGGTTGCGGTTAGGCGCGTACTCAAGGCCCATCTTGTCGGGCTCCATGACGCCGATCGTCAAGCTGCCGGTCTCGTACTCGGCAAACGGCTTGCCCTCGATGTACATGGAGCGGGGGAGCCTCAGGGTCTCGCCGTAGAACGTCATCGCGGCGGCAAGGTCGCGCGTGGGCACCGACACGAAGTCGACGCCGGTGATCAGTGATGAAGTGGCGGACATCGATTCCTCTTTCTGTGGGCGGGCGTAGGCTGCGAACGCAACTCTATTCAGAGGGAACGCGGCTCAGATGCTCACGCGGTACGCGATCTGCGGCTCACCCTTGGCCTTGAGCGTGAGCTCGACGCGCGCACCGACTGAGGTCGGCAGACCACTCGCCACACGGTCGGAGAACACGATCTCTCCACCACGCGCTTCCGCCTGGAGGCGTGCTGCTGTGTTAACGACGTCGCCCACGGCCGTGAAGTCGTAGAGCGCGCGCTGACCGATGTTGCCCACGAAGGCCTCGCCGACGTCGAGTCCGATCCCCATCTCGACGAACGGCTCCTCGCCTGATCCGTAGCCGACGGCACGCAGCAGATCGCGCCCGTGTTCGAGCATCAGGGCGGGAACATCGCCGGGAGTCATCGTCCGCTTGATGACCGGCAGGTAAAGCGCCATGACCTCGTCGCCGATGAGCTTGTCGATCACCGCGTCGGGGAACAGGACATGTTCGGCACAGTGATAGAAGCGGCGAAGCACGATCGACGCCTCCTCGGGGTCGCCGCCGTCGAACTGGGCCGTGAAGCCACGAAGGTCAGCGAACAGGATCCCGGTATGCATCTTCATCCCCCCCGGCGGCGAGCTTTCGACGCAGGCCGCGCACACGGTGGGGTTCTTGCGCGATGGTCCAAAGCCAAGCGGACGGACAATCCACCGGCCCAGACCGGCGAACGGAGCGCTGCATATGCCGCATCGCGGGGCGATATTACGCTCGGCCCCCCGGTTCTGTGGGTCTCCCACCGCCACCAACCCCAAGCGCGGCCAGCCAACCTCCGCCCCGCCGTATTGTCTGTCGTGCGCTTTTCATGATGTTGTCGTACGCTGCCGGTGTCATGCTCCACGTCCGAGCTCTTGCCGTCGCAGCCGCTATGAGCGCCTGTCTTACGACCGCCACCGCGCTCGCAGCAAGCCCGATCTACTTCGGGGGGGACGTCAGTGGTCTATCCCGCCAGCGCCCCGCGAATATCCACATCACGAGCGACGAGAACATCAACCACATCCACTGGTCGAGCTGGGGCGAAACCTTCGCTCGCGCTCATGGCACCGTCGTGTTCAGCGCCTCCGATGGACTTCCGCCGGCACCTGTCCGCCTGCGGCTCTCGAAGGTTCGGCGCTGCGGAACGAGGCTTCAGTACCTCCGGCTGGTGATCTTCTTCACGGGCACGCCTCCGCAAGGTCCACCGCAGCCCTCCGTCGTGACCTACAGCTGCAAGTCCCCGTCGTAGGTCACCCACGCAGCGCCGCGCTGGTGCTACGTATCGCCAAATGCGCTCACAGCGGATGGCGTAGCCGCGGCTTGTGGCGGGACGAAGTGCCAAGCCGGCGCCAGACTTAGCTGGCCGACCGACTGAGACACTACTGTCGCTGCCGCCGTGGGCGACTCGGACTTCCAGAGCACGATCGACACCATCTCCAAAATCATCGACGGCGGCGGTGTCGTCGTGGTGGTCGTCGGTCTCCTGGCCGCAACCGCGGCATTTTTGGTGGCGCTGAGAACTCGCGCCCAGCGTCCAGATGCCTACCGGATCTACCGCCAGCAAGTGGGCAAAGCCATTCTGCTCGGTCTCGAGTTTCTCGTCGCGGCCGACATCATTCGTACCGTGGCGATCACCCCGACGTTCAGCGGGGTCGGCGTTCTAGCGGTGGTCGTCGCGGTGCGAACATTTCTGAGCTTTGCGCTAGACGTGGAGCTCGAAGGCCACTGGCCGTGGCAACCGCGCCGCACGGCGACGCGCTCATCCAGCTGAGCTCGGCCGTCACGACTCCGCGGCTGTCGGCAACCCCACGGCTAGATGTTGACGCTCGCCATCCCCGCCTCGTCGTAGCGCTCGCCAGCCGCCTCCGGCAGCTCGGCATCGATTCGAGCCATGTCCGCGTCGCTCAGCTCGACATCGACCGCTGCGGCGTTCTGCTCCAGGTACGTGCGCCGCTTGGTGCCGGGGATCGGCACGAGGTCGTGACCCTGGGCAAGCACCCAGGCGAGCGCGAGCTGCGCCGCGGTGATCCCTTTTGCGTTCGCGATCTCCTCGACCTTGGCGGCGAGCTGAAGGTTCGCCTCGAGATTCTCGGCAGTGAAGCGCGGGCCGTTACGACGGAAGTCGCTCTTGTCGAGCTCGTCGGGTGACTTGAAGCGTCCCGAGAGGAAGCCGCGGCCGAGCGGCGAGTATGGGACGAAACCGATCCCGAGCTCGCGGCAGGTCGGTAGCACCTCGGCCTCGGGATCGCGGGTCCAGAGCGAGTACTCCGTCTGGACCGCTGTGATCGGGTGCGCGGCGTGGGCGCGCCGGATGGTCTCAGGGGCTGCCTCGCTGAGGCCGATATGAAGGATCTTGCCCTCCTCGACCAGCTCGGCCATCGCGCCCACCGTCTCCTCGATCGGCACGTTCGGGTCGATGCGGTGCTGGTAGTAGAGGTCCACATGGTCCGTGCCCAATCGCTGCAGTGAGCCCTCGATCGATGTCCGCACGTGCTCGGCCGAGCCGTCGAGCGGGCCGATGGTCGACATGTCGCCGGCGACCGCGTTGTCTGTCCGGCGCGCGAACTTGGTCGCGATCACGTATTCGTCGCGCCGGCCCTTGACCGCGCGCCCGACCAGCTGCTCGTTGCTCAGCGGGCCATAGAGCTGAGCCGTGTCGAGGAAGTTGACCCCGAGCTCGAGCGCCCGATGGATCGTCGCGATCGCTTCGTCCTCATCGGCTGAGCCGTAGAAGGCCGACATGCCCATGCAGCCGAGGCCGAGGGCCGAGACCTCGAACTCTGCGAGCTTACGCTTCTTCATCCTTGGTCCAGTCGTTCGCGGTAGCAGTTGATCTTCCACTCGATCAGCTCGAGGGTTTGCGCCGTGCGATCAACCGAGTCGAGCAGCCCGGCCACGCAAACCACCATACGCCTTGGAGCGCGCTCTAAGTCAAGCCCGGCTCGGCCTGACTGCGTTGGTGCCACGCCACAGATACCAGCCAGCTTCGAACAGCAAGGCGAGAACGATCACCGCGAGGAAAACCGGCTGCTCGTTCCCATCGATCAGGCTGCGGCCGATTGCCGCCTCGATGAACGCAAAGGCACACAGCGCGAGCCAACCGGCACCCGTGATCATGCAATGCGCGTGACGGCATCGCCAGAAGTTCGCCGCACACCAGCCGCCCCCCGCCAACGCGGCGAGCCCATCCACGGCCAGCTCTGCACGTATCGGCAACAACGGAGCGACGATCAACAACGACACGACGAGGGCGTAATAGACCACGACGGGCAAGCCGGTCCGGGGCATGACGCGGTCGATTCGCCGCTTGAGCTGCGAGTCGGCCGGCAATGGCGCCGGAGACCAACCCCAGAGCGCACTGCTCTGGCAACGATTCGCCGTCGCTGACGGCCGCGAGGGAGTGTCGTCGACAGGCGTCACGATGTCGTCCTCACCGCTTCGACCACAAGGTTACGCATGCAAGCGCGAGCGCCTTCCGGATCCCGCCCCAAGACCCGTCGATGGCCACGCTCGGAGGTAGAGTTCTCTTGTGCCGGTTTCAGAGAGTCAGCAGATGCCTGACGTGGACCTCGGTTCGCTGGAATTCTGGGGCAGACCGGCCGAGGAGCGCGATCACTACTTCGCTTGGCTTCGCCGAGAGGCGCCGATCTCGCGCCACCAGCCGCCCGAGGACATCATGGGGCTGCCTGACCAGGGGCGCATGAGCTACTGGGCGATCGTGCGCTATGACGATGTGCGCCGCATCTCGCGCGATCCGGATTCCTTCTGCTCGGGCCAGGGGACACAGTTCGCGGACGCGCCGCCGGAGTTCCTGGAGGCCTCGATGTCGTTCCTGGCGATGGACGCTCCGCGGCACACCAAGCTGCGCGGCCTCGTGTCCTCTGCTTTCACGCCTCGTCAGGTGGCTCGCATCGACGAGGGTATACGGGTCAACGCGCGGCGCATCGTCGAGGACGCGGCTGCGAGCGGCGGAGGCGACTTCGTGGAGCTGATTGCCAAGCGCCTGCCGCTAGTCACGATCTCGGACATGATCGGCGTGCCGGAGGCCGACCGCGAGCGGGTTGTGGCCGCCGCCGACCTGTTGATCACGACGTCGGATCCCGAGGTGTTCGGCGATCGGCAGCCCATCGAGGTGCTCGGCGAGGCGCTGTGGACGTTGACGGAGTTCGCCACCGAGCTGGCTGCCCACCGCGAGCAGAATCCTGGTGACGACCTGATGACGGAGCTCGTCCACGCCGAGATCGACGGCGATCGCCTCACGCACGCGGAGATCGCTGCCTTCTTCGTTCTGCTGTCGGTGGCCGGCAACGACACCACCCGTCACACCACTTCGCACGCCATGCGGGCGCTGAGC
This sequence comes from Solirubrobacterales bacterium, assembly GCA_003244205.1. Classification (GTDB taxonomy): domain Bacteria; phylum Actinomycetota; class Thermoleophilia; order Solirubrobacterales; family Solirubrobacteraceae; genus QHBW01. The sequence goes on from QHBW01000027.1 coordinate 39,419, forward strand.
CTCAACCCTGACCAGCGCGCGCTGCTGCTGCAGGACCTCGACGGGCGCCTGCCGAGCGCCGTGGAGGAGTTTGTGCGCTGGGCCTCGCCGGTGATGACCTTTAGGCGCACGACCACGCGCGAGGTGGAGCTCCACGACGAGCGCCTGGCGGCGGGCGAGAAGGTCGTGCTCTTCTACCACTCGGCCAACCGGGATGACCGAGCATTCGAGGACCCCTGGCGGTTTGACCTGACCCGTGACCCCAACCGCCACCTGGGCTTTGGCGGCGGCGGCCCCCACTACTGCCTGGGCGCGTCGCTGGCGCGCACGCAGCTGCGCTCGATCTTCGGTGAGCTGCTGCGCGTGATGCCCGACATCGAGGCACATGAGCCCGAGCTGCTGCGCAGCGCCTTCATCCACGGCGTCAAGCGGATGGAGTGCACGTTCCGCCCCCGCGCCTGAGCGGGTCATTCGCGGAGAAGTAGGACGCCGGAGCGCTGCCGTCAGCAGCACTGCCTTCCGCCACGCCGAACCGCCGCAAGCAGGAGCCCACCGCATCGCGATCAGCGCGCGCCTTGACATATGCTCATATGGGTATACGATGCCGGCCATGGCCCGAGCAGCGACGACAGCCGATGCGTTCAACGCGGTGGCCGAGCCCCGGCGGCGAGAAATCCTCGATGCCCTCGCCGGCGGGGAACGCGCCGTGAATGACCTGGTGCGCCTGCTCGGACTGGCCCAACCACAGGTGTCCAAGCATCTGCGGGTGCTCCGAGAAGTGGGAGCAGTTGACGTGCGTGACGAAGGACGTCAGCGGCTCTACCGGCTAAACGGCCACGCCCTCAGGCCGATCCACGACTGGGTCAAGAACTACGAGCGCTCGTGGTCGGAGCGGTTCGAGCGGCTGGATGTCGTGTTGGAGGAACTCAAACAGAAGAAGGAAGGAAATGGCAGTTAGTAGCGGGACAGCGACGGTGACGCTCCCCACCGATGAGCAGATCCTGATCGAGCGGGAGTTCGACGCGCCCAAGCATCTGGTCTACAAGGCATACACCACGCCCGAGCTGGTCAAGCGCTGGTGGAGCGCCCACCGGGGCGAGGTCACGCTCGCCGAGATCGACCTGCGGGTCGGCGGCAGATGGCGGTACGTGATGGTCGCGAAAGGCGGATACGAAGTCGCCTTCCACGGCGAGTACCGCGAGATCGACCCGCACGAGCGGATCGTCATGACCGAGGTCTACGAGGCCATGCCCGACGGTGAGGCGCTCGTCACGATCAGCTTGACGGAAGAGGACGGGCGCACGACGCTCACGCTCCTTACGCAGCTCCCGAGCAAGGAAGTCCGCGACATGATCGTCAGCACGGGGATGGAGGCCGGCATGCAGGACGCGATGGACCGCTTGGAGCAGGTTGCGATCTCGCTTCGCTGACCAGGGCTTAGCGGGATTGGCGTGTTCGCAGCACGGATGCCGCGAGCGTGATGATGCCGATTGCGAGCAGCGCACGCCCGGCAATGGAGTCGACTGCCGCCCAGGCGCTGGCTGCGAGCATCCCTGCCAGCACGAGTCCGAGTGCCCAGAGCGCGCATCCGATGGTCGTCAGCACGATGAACGAGACGAGCGGGACGCGTCTGGCTCCGGCGGGCAGCGAGACGAATGTGCGCGCGAGTGGAAGCAGGCGGGCGATGAGGACTGCGCGGGTGCCGTGCCGCTCGAGCAACTCGTCCCATCGGCACAGGATCGCGCGTGCGATGGGAAGCCGTTGGAGGAGCTGCGTGGCGCCGAGGCCGTAGGCAAGCAGCGATCCGACGAGATTGCCGGCCGTGGCGGCGAGCACAGCGAGCGGGAAGCTCATCCAACCCTGATGGACAGCGAACCCGGAGAACAGCAGCGTGACCTCGCTCGGGAGCGGGATGCACGCGCTTTCGGGCACCATCAGCAGGAAGACGCCGAGCGCTCCGAAGCTCGCGATCACACCGGTCATACGCGGTTCGCGGTGATTGCGACCGTCGGGCGCGCGCTGGGTGGCGGCGGGATTGGCGAGCTGGGCGCGAGGATCGCAATAATGGGACGAGCGATAAGCATCCTTAGATGTTAAGTCTACTTACCTAATGCCCCCGGCGCGCCGTTCCCAAACGGAGGCCGCCGAGGCGCTCGTGGGCGTCGCGCCGCTCGTTAGCCGCTGGATCGAGCGGCTGCTCGCCGGTCACGTGCCGTCGTTGACGGTCGCGCAGTTCCTGACGCTGCGCGCGATCGCCGCTGACGGCGTGTCTGGTTCCGAGCTCGCGCGGCGCACGGGCGTCTCAGGCCCCGCCGTATCGCAGCTGCTCGCCGGACTTGTTGATGGCGGCCTGCTTGAGCGCCACGAGCTCACCGAGGATCGTCGCCGCCAGGCGCTGGCGCTGTCCGCGCTCGGGGCGCGAGCGCTTGCCTCAGCGCAGACGTTGCTGCGCGAGCGCCTGTCGTCGGTGCTCGCTGAGCTCCCGCGCCCCGAGGCCGACGCGCTCGCTCGCGCACTGCCGCACGTCGAGGCGACGCTCTCCGGGGCAGCACCTCCACGCCGACCTCCACCACCACCGCCCGCCGACCCGCCGAGGCCGCGGCGGCGATCCTGACGATGTCGACGGCAGCCTGAAGGTGTAGTTCGTGGTCCGCGAGAACATCGCGCGGGCTACGTGCATGGTCACGCGCATGGAGCCGGATCGGCGCAACGACGAGGAGCGCGACGACGCCGCTGAGCCCATGCGGTCGGACGCCGAGAAGATGCAGGAGCACGTGGAGGACCTCGGCGAGCGCATCGAGAGCGCCAAGAGCGACTGGCGCTCCAAGCAGCAGGACAACGAGACCCCCGGTGCACGGCCCCCGTCGGACGACGAGGGGGATCGCTCCCCGAGTAAGCCCACGTAGCGCAGACCAGCGTCAGCAGGCTCACGCTTTCCCCCAGCACCAGCCGGCCAAGGCGAGCGTCAGCAACGGCTGCAGCAACTGGACCTGCCCTGCCTTGGCGACACCACCGCGCGCGAGGCCCGCGTACCAGAAGAAGCCGATGAACATCGACACCGTGGACACGTAGGCGAAGGCCAGCCATGCGTCTGTACCGGCGTGGCCGGAGTAGGCGCGGTGATCAAGGCGACAGCGAACGTCAGCGGTGCGCTGAGGATCAGCGCCCAGCACACCGTCTGAGGGCCGCCCAGCTCGCGTGACAAAGCCCCGCCTTCCGCATAACCGAGTGAGCAGATCACCGTGGCAACGAGCAGCTCGAGGTCCGCGCCTCCGCCGTGGCCGACCCCTTGGATGAAGATAAACGCCACAACGGCGGCGAGCCCCGCGAGCGCCGCCGCCCAGAAGCCTCGAGACGGCCGTTCATCCGCCCGTAGGACGGCCCACGCCGCCGTGCCGGCCGGCAGCAGCGCGATGACCACGCCGCCGTGGCCAGCACCGACGTGACGTAGCGTCAACGAGGTCAACGTGGGAAAGCCCACGACGATGCCAAGCTCATCAACGCAAGCGCCCGCGTCAGCCCCCGACGACGTACGCCTGCAACCGCCGCATCCCCGCCAGCCAGCGCTCGTAGTCCGAGCCCTTGCGACGGAAGAACTCGCCCACCTCGGGGTGGGGCAGCACGAGGAAGCGCGCCTCGCGCAGGGCGTCGACGACGACGCTCGCGACATCCTCGGGCTCGAGCACCTCGCCGGCTGCCGCGACCACGCGCGTGCCCAGGCCCTCGCTTCCCGCCGCGTCGAGGCCCGCGTTGAGCATCGCGGTGTTGACCCCCATCGGGCACAGGCAGCTGACGCGCAGCCCGCGGTCGCCGTAGGTGATCGACAGCCATTCGGCAAACGCGACGGCGGCGTGCTTTGTCACCGCGTAGGGCGCCGAGCCAATCTGGGTGAGCAGCCCCGCCGCCGACGCGGTGCTCAAGAAGTAGCCCTCACCGCGCTCGAGCCAGCCCGGCACCAACCGCCGCGCCGCGTACACGTGGGCGCGGATGTTGACGTCGAAGGCGAGATCCCAGTCGGCGTCGGGAGTATCGAGCCCGGTGCCGTGTCCGACCCCGGCATTGGCGCAGAAGAGGTCGATCGGTCCGAGCGCATCCTCGGCCTCGTCGATCAGCGTCACCAGCTCCGCATCCTTGCCCACGTCGCACGCCAGCGCGATCGCGGACGAGCCGATACCACTGGCCACCTGCTGCGCTCCTTCTTCATTGGAATCGGAGACGACGACCCCGCGCGCGCCCTCGGCGGCGAAGCGCTGCGCCATCGCCCGGCCGATTCCCGACGCCGCCCCGGTGACGACCACCACCTTGTCGGCGAGCTCCATCGGCGCTCAGGTCTTCGCCGTCTGCGCGGCGAGCGCGGGACGGTCGTCCTCGTGGGCAGGGACGTGGCGGCGCAGCTCGCGGCGGGCGATCGTGAGCTTGTGGACCTCGTCGGGTCCGTCGGCGAGACGCAGCGTGCGCATGTGGGCGTACATCCAGGCGAGCGGGAAGTCGTCGGAGACCCCCCCGCCGCCGTGGACCTGGATCGCGCGGTCGATGATGCGCAGCGCGACGTTCGGCGCCGCCACCTTGATCGCCGCGATCTCGATGCGGGCGTGGCGGTTGCCGACCGTGTCCATCAGCCAGGCCGTCTTCATCGCGAGCAGCCGCAGCATCTCGATCTCGATCCGCGCCTCGGCGATCCAGTCCTGCACGTTGGCGCGTGTCGCGACCGGCTGGCCGAAGGTGACCCGCTCGGTCGCCCGCTTGCACATCAGCTCGAGCGCGCGCTCGGCCACGCCGATCGAGCGCATGCAGTGGTGGATACGGCCGGGGCCGAGGCGCGCCTGAGAGATCACGAAGCCGTCGCCCTCGCCGGCGATCAGGTTTGCCGCCGGGACGCGAACGTCCTCGAAGGTGATCTCCGCATGGCCCTCCTGGTCCTGGTAGCCGAAGACCTCGAGCCCGCGCACCAGCGTCACACCGGGGGTGTCGATCGGCACCAACACCATCGACTGTTGTCGGTGGGGCGGACCGTCCGGATTGGTCTTTCCCATCACGATCAGGATCCGGCAGTGGGGGTGCAGCGCGTTTGAGGCCCACCACTTGCGCCCGTTGAGGACCAGCTCGTCGCCATCGCGTGCGATGCTCAAGGAGATGTTGGTCGCGTCCGAGCTGGCCACATCGGGCTCGGTCATCGCGAACGCCGAGCGTATTTCGCCGTCGAGCAGCGGCCGCAGCCAGCTGTCCTGCTGCTCGGGGGTGCCGAACTGGGAGAGGACCTCCATATTGCCGGTGTCGGGCGCCGAGCAGTTGCAGGCCTCCGAGCCGATCCCGCTGCGCCCCATCAGCTCGGCGAGCGGCGCGTACTCGAGGTTGGTCAAACCGGCGCCCCATTGGGGATCGGGATGGAAGAGGTTCCACAACCCGCGCTCACGAGCCTCGGACTTGAGCTCTTCCATCACGGGGGGCTGGAAGTGCGGGTCTCCCGATGCGCGCAGCTGCTCTTCGTAGAGCGCCGCGGCCGGGTACACGCGCTCGTCCATGAACTCGCTGAGGCGCCCCCGGAACTCCTTGCAGCGTTCGCTGAGCTCGAAATCCATGCGCGCCGAAGATCATCGCCGATTCAGGGCACAATGCGCAGCGATGGCCGTGGCGGCTCATTCCTCCAGCGACGTGGTCCAGCGAGCGCGGGCGCTGGCGCCGCAGGCGGCGCAGCTGGCGCCCGAGGGAGAGCGCGCGCGGCGACTGCCGGCGACGTTGGTCTCGGGGATGGCCGACGCGGGGCTGTTCTCGCTCTGCGTGCCGGCTTCTGTCGGTGGTCTCGAGGCCAGCCCCGCGGTGCTGGTCGAGGCAGTCGAAGCGCTGGCGCGTGGCGACGGCGCTCCCGCGTGGTGCGTCGCGGTCCAGGCCACCACCGGTTTGATGGGCGCCTACCTCGAGCCGGCCGCCGCGGCCGAGGTTTTCGGCGCAGCGGCGATTGCGGGCGGCGTCTTTGCGCCGAGGGGGAAGGCGGTGCTGGGCGGTAGCCAGCTCGTGGTTAACGGGCGCTGGCCCTTTGCCAGCGGTTGCCAGCACTGCGACTGGCTGGTGGGCGGCTGCGTGGTCGAGGAGGACGGGGCGATCCGGACGCTTGCAAGCGGGATGCCCGACGTGGTGCTCGTGTTCGCGCCCGCGACCGACGTCACGATTCACGACACCTGGCACGTGTCGGGGCTGCGCGCGACCGGCAGCCACGACATCGAATGTCGCGATCTGTCGGTCCCTGTCGAGCGCGGGGCTTCGGTGTTCAGCTCCACGCCGGTGGAGAGCGGGCCGCTGTACGCGTTCCCGCTGTTCGGCCTGCTCGCGCTCGCGATCGCGGGCGTGTCGCTGGGGATCGGACGCGGGTCGCTCGATGATCTCGCGCAGCTGGCCGGAGCCAAGACGCCGACCGCGAGCGCGCGCAAGCTCGGCGAACGCGCGACCGTGCAGGCCGAGACCGCCCGTGCCGAAGCTCGCCTGCGCGCCGCCCGCGCGCTCTTGCACGAAGTGGTTGCCGAGGCCTGGGAGGCGGCGGTCTCGACGGGCGCGGTCTCCGTCGAGCATCGCACCGCACTGCGGCTGGCCGCGACGCACGCGGCAGCCACCGGTGCGGAGGTGGCTGAGACGGCCTACCGGCTCGGCGGTGGCAGCGCGATCTACGAGTCGAGCTCGCTGCAGCGCCGCTTCCGCGACGCCCATGTCGCAACCCAGCACATGCTCGTGGCGCCCGCGACCTGGGAGCTGACAGGGCGGCTCTTGCTCGGGCTGCCAACCGATGTGACGCAGCTGTGAAGGGGCCAGCAGCGGGCTTGTGAAACGATGCGCCGCGATGGCGCGAGCGCTCAAGCTGGGACTCAACACGGGCTACTGGGCGGGCGGGCCGCCGCCCGGCATCGCCGAGACGATCGCCGAGGCTGAGCGCCTCGGCTTCGACTCGATCTGGACAGCCGAGGCCTACGGCTCCGACTGCCTGACACCGCTGGCGTGGTGGGGGGCCTCGACCGACCGAATCAGGCTGGGGACGGCGATCGTCCAGATGTCGGCGCGCCAGCCGGCCGCCACGGCGATGGCAGCGATGACGATGGACCACCTCTGTGGGGGCCGCTTCATCCTCGGACTCGGCGTGTCGGGGCCGCAGGTGGTCGAGGGCTGGTACGGCCGCCCGTTCGCCAAGCCGCTCGCGCGCTCGCGCGAGTACATCGGCATCCTGCGCGACATCTGGGCGCGGCGGGGACCGGTCACCAACGACGGGCCCCACTACCCGCTCCCGCTCCGCGATGGCAGCGGATTCGCCAAGCCACTGAAGGCCTCGATCCACCCACTGCGCGAGGACATCCCGATCTTCCTGGGCGCCGAAGGCCCGAAGAACATCGCCATGTGCGCAGAGCTCTGCGACGGCTGGCTGGCGATGCTGTTCTCCCCCGTCCATCAGGAGCTCTACCTCGAGCCCCTGCGCGAGGGCTGGGGCCGCGAGGGAGCGCGGCGATCCCAGGACGACTTCGAGGTGGCGGCCACGGTCCCGTTGATCGTCTCCGACGATCTGGAGTCCGCCGTCGACGCGCTGCGGCCGTTCTACGCGCTCTACTTCGGCGGCATGGGGGCAAAGGGAGCCAACTTCCATGCCAACGTCCCCATCCGGATGGGCTACGAGAAGGAGATCCTGGAGATCCAGGACCTCTACCTCGGCGGCAACAAGGACGACGCCGCGGCGAAGATTCCCGGCGAGCTGATCGAGCAGCTCTCGCTGATCGGGCCCACGGCGAAGATCCGCGAGGACCTCGAGAAGTGGCGCGAGTCGATCGTCACGACGCTGCTGGTGGCCGGTGACGCGCAGACGCTGCGGACTGCCGCCGATCTGGTGCTGGGGTGAGCGGCCGCGGCGCGACCGCCGCAGCCAGCCCGCTGTCAGTCGTCGAGGTAGAGGACGCCGTCGCGCTCGATCACGGGGTAGCGCTTCAGCGGGAAAGCTGTGTTGGTGTACGCGCGGACCATGTCGCGGACGACGCGGAAGGCGGCGCCCTGCGGGCCACGGACCATGCGCCCCGTCTCGACGTCGTAGCGGGCGTGGTGCCACGGGCATTCCAGGCAGCCGTCGTCGGTGACGCTGCCCTCGCCCAGCGAGGCGAACAGGTGACGGCAGCGGTTGGAAACCGCAAACGGCCTGCCGTCAGCGACGCCGACCGCGAGCGGTCCGTGGGCCGTCGCCACGACGGTCACGCCCGCTTCACCGAGCTCGGAGCGAGCGACGAGGCGCACAGCCATGCCGGGAAGGTATCGCCATCACGGGCATCACGAGCGGAAGGGGCATGGAGATGAGCAACGAGGTCAACCACACGTGGCGGCTGGCGAGGCGACCGGTCGGGCTGCCCGAACCCGACGTTTGGTCCTACGAGCAGGAGCCGATCCCCGAGCCGCACGACGGCGAGGTGCTGGTGCGCAACCACTACATCTCGCTCGACCCGGCGATGCGCGGGTGGATGAACGAGGGTCGCTCCTACGCGCCGCCGGTCGGCATCGGCGGTGTGATGCGGGCCTATGCGGCGGGGCGGGTTGTCGCGTCGCGGCACGCGGGGTTCGCCGAAGGCGACCACGTCGTCGGCCTGCTCGGCGTCCAGGAGTACGCGAGGGCGTCCGGTGATGCTGTCTTCAAGGTGGACCCCGAGGTCGCGCCACTGCCCGTGCACCTGGGCACGCTCGGGATGCCCGGGATGACGGCGTACTTCGGACTGCTGGAGGTGGGCAAGCCCGCGCCCGGCAACACAGTCGTCGTCTCTGCCGCCGCCGGCGCGGTCGGGAGCATCGTCGGGCAGATCGCCAAGCTCAAGGAGTGTCGCGTGGTCGGCGTCGCCGGCGGCCCGCAGAAGTGCGAGTACGTGGTGGCAGAGCTCGGCTTCGACGCCGCGATCGACTACAAGGCCGACGACGTCGGCCGCGCTCTGCACGAGCACTGCCCGCAGGGCATCGATGTCTACTTCGACAACGTCGGCGGCGAGATCCTCGACGCGGCACTCGCCAACCTCGCGCTACAGGCGCGCGTGGTCATCTGCGGTGCCATCTCCCAATACAACAACAGCGGCCCGATGAAGGGACCCGCGAACTACATGTCGCTGCTGGTGAATCGCGCGAGCATGACCGGAATGCTCGTCTCCGACTGGCTCCCGCGCTGGGGGGACGCGGCGAAGGAGCTGGCCGGGTGGCTGGCAGCGGGGCAGCTGCACTCGCGCGAGGACATCATCGAGGGGATCGAGGCGTTCCCCGATGCACTCGTCAAGCTGTTCACGGGTGAGAACAACGGCAAGCTCGTGTTGAAGGTGGGCGAGGACTGAGCGCGAGGGCGCGATAGGGTCGCCGGCGTTGAGCTCCCAAGCGCACCTCCCACCGCCGGTGCTGTTCGCCGGCGCCCGCGAGAACTCCGTCGCGGCCACCGTCTATGCGCTCGTCGAGCGTGGTGCGATGCTGCGGCCGAAGCTGGCCCGCGAGCTGCGTGCCAGCGTGCTGCTGCGATTCGCCAGGCTCGCCGACGGGCGCGTCGAGCTCGACGGACCTCTGCGCATCGGGCGCGCGCTGCTGCGCCTGATGTCCGCACCGCCCACGGGCGCGGGCAAGCTGCGCCGCCTGCAAGCCGCCGCGGAGGCCGCGGCCGCCGAGGATGCCGCGAATGCCGCCGCGGATGCCGCCGGCCCAGAGCCCAACGTCTCGGATTAGCGCCGCGCCCATGGCCTACGAGACCCTGCTCTACCGCGTCGCCGGGCCCGTTGCGACGATCACGCTCAATCGTCCCGACACGCTCAACACGATCGTCCCGCCGATGCCCGACGAGCTCGAGACCGCCGTGCAAGCGGCGGGAGCCGACGACGCGGTCTCGGTGATCGTGCTGCGCGGCGCTGGGCGCGCCTTCTGTGCCGGGTTCGACTTCGGCGGTGGCTTCCATCACTGGGATGACGCGCTGACGACGGACGGGGCCTGGGACCCGGGCAAGGACTTCGTCGCCGCAACCGCCCCGCATGGGGCGGTGCCGAAGTTCATGAGTCTGTGGCGCTCGCCCAAGCCCGTGATTGCCCAGGTGCACGGTTGGTGCGTCGGCGGCGGCAGCGACCTCGCGCTCTGCGCCGACCTCGTGATCGCCTCAAACGATGCTCGCATCGGGACCCCGTACTCCCGCATGTGGGGGGCCTACCTCTCGGGAATGTGGCTCTATCGCCTCGGGCTCACACGGGCCAAGGAATACGCCCTCACCGGCAAGCCGCTCTCCGGATCCCAGGCAGCCGAGATCGGGCTGATCAATGCAGCGGTGCCGTTCGAGCGCCTGGAGGCAGAGGTGACAGCCAGCGCCGAGCAGCTCGCGGCGATTCCCGCTTCACAGCTCGCGGCGATGAAGCTGATCGTCAACCAGGCCTACGAGAACATGGGGCTCGCGGCCACCCAGACGCTGGGCCCGATCCTCGACGGCTTGATGCGCAACACGCCCGACGCGAAGCGCTTCATCGAGCTCGCCGAGCACGAGGGCGTGCGCGCCGTCGTGAGCGAGCGCGACGGGCCCTTCGCCGACTACAGCCAGGCGCCGGCGGAAGACCAGCCGGATCCGCGCCATGTAATCGAGCCCTAGCCCTCGACCGCGGGATCACTCATCGTTAGGGCCACAGTTTCGACCTAACGATGAACACCGCGATCACGCGTCGTCGGCAAAGGCAATCCCGCGCGCGCGGCGGGCGAGTTCCAGCACACCCTCGCCGAATTGTTTCAAGAAGGGGTCGTCGGTGGTCCCCGTCACCGCCCGCTTGTAGTTGCCCTCCATGAACACGATCGACTTCCACAGTGCCAGCGTCGTGTACCAGCGCATGTCGCCGACCGAGCGCCCGGAGCGCTCCTGGTAGCGAGCGATCAGCTCCTCGCGAGTCGGGAATCCCGGCGCCCGCGTGACCTTGCCCAGCTCGAAGAGTCCACCGACCGCGTCGCCTTCCTGGGTCCACAGCGCGCACAGGTAGCCGACGTCGGCGAGCGGGTCGCCGATCGTCGCCATCTCCCAGTCGAAGATCGCGACCAGCCGTGGCGGAGGCTGGGAGGCGTACATCGTGTTGCCTAGGCGGAAGTCGCCGTGGACGATCGTGGCTGGACCCGACTGGGGAAGGTTGTCGCCGAGCCACTGTCCGATCTCCTCCACCTCGGGGATCTCGCGCGTCTGATTGATCTCCCAGAGCCCGAGGAAGCGGCGCACCTGGCGCTCGGTGTAGCCGCTCGGCTTGCCGAAGCCCTCCAGCCCCGCCGCGCGCCAGTCGACGGCGTGGACCTCCACCAGCGCGTCGATCAGCTGCTCGCCGATCGCGTGCCTGTGTCCGGGGGTGTCGAGCGCTGCGGGCACGGACTGGGTCATGACCTCCCCGCGCACGCGCTCCATGACGTAGAAGGGGCATCCGATGACGCCGGGGTCCTCGCACACGGCGAGCACAGCGGGGGCGCGCGCTGGCGTGTCCTGCAGCGCGCGCAGCAGCCGCGCCTCGCGCAGGACGTCGTGAGCCGAGGGCGGCAGCGGCGGTCGGGGCGGCCGACGGAGGATCAGCTCGGCGCCTTCGCGCTCGATCAGGTAGGTGACGTTCGAGTGTCCCTCGCCGACCGGCTGGACTCCCAGCGCGCCGCGACCGAGCCCCGCCGCGTCGAGGAACTCGACGAGCGGGTCGAGCACGAGCAGCGGGGGGCGAGAGTTGGCGTCCGCCTCCCGCGGGTTGCGGACGATGTCGTCGGGGGCGATCGCCTGAGGCACTTGCCGCCGAGGGTCAGGTTGTCGGTTCGGCCGGTCCGACGGCCTTCCTCGCCCGTCGGCCGGCGCGCTCTGGCGCCAGCAGCCGCGCGGCCAGGATCCCGGCGATCGCGCCGAAGAGGTGATCCTGCCAGGAGATCCCCGCGTGCGGGATCAGGTCCCAGAGCAGCGTCGCGCCGAAGATCACTCCGACAACGGCACCGATCGCGAGCTGGCCGATGCGCCGATTGAAAACTCCGCGCGCGACGAGATAGGCGGCGTAGCCGAAGACGACACCGCTCGCCCCGATCGTGACCGAGGAACCGGAGGCCACCAGCCAGGTGCCCAGTCCGCTGACGACGATCGCGATCGCGGTCACCGTCAGCAGCCGGCGGGCGCCCTCGAAGGCGATCACCGCGCCGAGGATCGCGAACGGCACCGTGTTGCCGAGCAGGTGTCCGAAGCCCGCGTGCAGAAAAGGAGCGAAGAAGATGCCGGGCAGGTGGCTGACGCTGCGCGGGACGATCCCGTTGCTGTCGAGCCTGTGAGAGTCGATCGCGTCGATGATCTCCACGATCCACATCAGCGCAAGCATCGCGCCCACGATGCGAAACGCATCGGCGCGGGCGCTTCGGGCCCAGCGGGTCGTGGCGGTGGGGGAGGGCTCGGCGAGCGCGGCGCACATGCGTGCCGCTGAGCTTACGGAATCTTGACGTTTGGCTTACGCCGATCCGACGGGCCCTGTGAATAGTTGAAGCGGACATGATCGCGATTCCCAAACCGCGCCGCCGTGACTCCAACCGCCGGGTCGGCGTGCATTTCGCGCTGCTTGCGCTCGTTGCCCTGATCGCGTGCGGCGTGCTCGCCGTGGGCTCGGCATCGGCCTTCTCCGCCGCCCGCGGCAAGGCGAAGGCGCGCAGTGCGCAGGTTGCCGGCGTCCCCCAGGCCACCGGAGTAGTCGTCGAGGTCCTCCACTTGCGCGTGCCCGGCACCACCACAACCCGCGCCGTTCGCGTCTACCGACCGAACGTGGCCGACAGCGCCGCGATCCCGATCCTCTACTTCCTTCACGGCCATCCCGGCCACCCCGGCGATCTCGACACGGCGAACCTGAGCGGGACGATGACGCGGTGGCTGCGCGCGGGCGCGCGGCCATTCGTGGTCGTCGTGCCGGATGGCAACGGGACACGTCACTCCGACACCGAGTGGGCCAACGCCGCCGACGGCTCAGACCAGGAGGAGACGTTCGTCACGCACACGATCCTCTCGGCCGTGGAGGGCGCCAACATCCGCGCCCCTCGCGATCGCGCAATCGGCGGCTTCTCGATGGGCGGCTACGGCGCGATGAACATCGCCCTGCGCAACCCCACGCTCTACGGACAGATCGTCTCGATGGCGGGCTACTTCCACGTCGACGATCTCAGCAGCGTGTTCGCGAACAAGCGCGCGCTGATCGCCGCCAACAGCCCCGACCGCCACGCGCTGCAGGCGCGTGGCAAGAGCGTCCTGCTGATGGATGCCGAAACCGAGACCGATCCGCTGATCCAGGGCGAGGCGGCGCGTATGGCCCGGGTGCTTCGGGGCGCCGGTGTCAAGGCGACCGTCCGACTTGGGACAGGCGGACACGACCTCAGCTACGTGCGCGCAGCACTCCCCTCGGCTTTCGAGTTTCTCGAGAGCGCCTGGCGGTAAGGACCGGCCCGCGCTCAGAGGGCGGCCGCGTCGGCGGCCAGCTCGATCTGCGCCTCATCAGCGCTGCAGGGGAAGAGGATCAGCTCGTCGCAGCCCGCCGCCGCGAACCCCTCGACCGTATCGGCGACCTCCCGCGCGCTGAGTGACGCGCTCGCCGCGATCTGGTCCGCATAGGGCCCCAGGAACGCGTAGTAGTGCTTGAGCGCGCTGTCCGCGGCCGCGCGGGCGCCGTCGCCCAGAGCGAAATACGACAGCGCCAATAGTCGCGGCGACCCCTCGCGTCCGGCGGCGCTCCAGGCCTCTTGCGCCAACGCCGCTCCCTCGCGAAAGGTCTCGACGCCGCCACCGCCGGCGATCCAGCCGTTCCCGTACTGCGCCACCCGCCGGAACGCGGGCGGAGAGCTCCCGCCGAAGACGAGCTCGGGCCCGCCCGCGCGCGCCGGCTTCGGTCCGATCGCAGCCGTCGGCTCCCGCCACAGCGAGGCGGCGCGCTCGAGCAGCGCGTCCAGCTCCGCTCCGCGACGATGGAAGTCGAGCCCGCTCTCGCTGTAGTCGTCCTCTCGACCACCGACGGCGAGGCCGAGGACGAGGCGGCCGTCCGACAGCCGGTCGATGCTCGCCGCCTGCTTGGCGAAAAGCTCGTGGTTGGTGCGCAGCGGAGCCAGCAGGATCGAGGTCGTCAGGCGAATCCGTGTGGTCACGGCCGCCGCTGCGGCGAGCGCAGCCAGCGGCTCGTAGTTGTCATAGACGACGCGATCGATCACACCGAGCGTCGAGAACCCGCGCGCGTCTGCTCGCTTCGCCCACGCAACGATCGTGGCGCCCTGGGTTCCCTGAATCGTCGTTGGCAAGCCGATGCCGATGTCCATGTCGATCTCCTGATCTCGGAGGGTGAGGGCGCCTAGCAGTGCTACGGAGTGCTCGTAGTGCTGCTGGTCGTGGTGGAGGACGGCGCGCCGCTGAGGTGTGCGTCGCTAGGTCCGGACACGATGTGATTGGTCTTGTCGACGTGGATCACTTGCGTGCCGGTGCTGCCGTCGGCGAACGTGAGCTTGCACGTGACGGTGTTACCGACCTTCGCCGCGGTTCCACCCGGGCAGTCGATCTTGGTTGGCTCTCCGCCGCGATAGGAGGCGTAGACCTTCTTCACCAGGTCCGAGGCGTCGCTCGGTGAGATCGTCGCCGTTCCACAACCTGCGAGGACGACGGCGCCGAGCACGGCGATCGCGCTGCACAGCCGGACGCGAGTGGCTCCTAGCATGTCTTCGTTCCTCCCTGGCCGACCCCCACGAGCCGCGGATTAGACCACACGCTGAGCGCCCAGCGCTTTGTAGGCGCTCAGCCGGGGAGATGGAAGGGGACGGTTGCGACCACGACGCCGCGCTGCTGGCGCAGCGAGCGCCGCAATCGAGGGGCGATCTGGTTGTGCAGCAGACGATGCCAGGCGCGCTTGACCACGAGCTCGGGCAGCAGGACGGTGATCGTGAGATTGGGGCGCTGCGCCTGGAGCGCCTCGATGTAGTGAGCCATCGGCACCACCAGCGAGCGATACGGAGACTGGATGATCTGCAAGGGAAGATGATCGCCCCACGTCCGCCAGTAACGGGCAAATCGCTCGGCGTCATCGGCGTCGGGCGCCAGGTGGACGGCCAGTAGCGGTTGGCCGAGAGCCGCGCCATAGGCGAGCGTGCGCAGGCTGGCGAGGTCCATCGAGACCACCGGAGCGACGATCAGGTGCGTGATCGCGTCGGGGCTCTCCTCGTCCTCCGTGGCCGCGACGTCGTTGCCGTCGTCGACGTGGGACTGCGGAGAACGCACGTTGTGCGGAAGCACCGGTTGGCAGTCCTCGTTGAACGGCAGTCGATGCAGTCTGATGGCCTCTCCGACGCGGTCGTAGTGGATGCGAATGCGCAGGAAGAGGATGACGAGCAAGGGCACGAGGATGACCACGATCCAGGCGCCTTCGGTGAACTTCGTCAGCGACGTCACGATCAGCACGACGCAGGACAACCCCGCGCCCAGGGCGTTGAAAAACAGCGAGTGCCGCCAGCCCTGCTCGCGACCGTGCAGCCAGTGACGCACCATCCCCGACTGTGACAGTGTGAAGGCGAGGAAGACGCCGACCGCGAACAGCGGAATGAGCTTGTCCGTCATGCCGCCGAAGGCGACATAGATGGCCGCAGCGGCGACGGTCAGCGCGACGATGCCGTTTGAGAACGCGAGTCGGTCACCCATGCGCAGGAAGGCTCGCGGCGCGTGGAAGTCGCGCGCCAGGAAGAACAGCAGACGGGGGAAGTCTGAGTACGCCGTGTTCGCTGCCAGCAGCAGAATCGCCGCCGTCGAGGCCTGCGTGAAGACGTAGAGCACGCCGCCGTGGCCGAAGTGGATGCTGGCGAGCTGTGAGAGCACGGTCTGACTGCTCGACGGCAGCACGCCGTCGAGCGAGGTCATGATCATCGTGCCGATGAACATCACGATCAGCAGGCTCACCATCCAGGTGAGCGTGGTGCGGGCGTTGCGCCACTCCACCCGCCTGAACGCTGGGATACCGTCGGATATCGCCTCGATACCCGTCATCGCGGTGGACCCCGAGGCAAACGCTCGCAACACGACCAGCAGGCCGAGGGCCTCGGTGGCGTGTACGTGCGGTCGAGGAAGCGAGGAGAAGCCGCGACCCGCCGCATCGATCAGCCCGACCGCGGTGAGCAGCAGAATCGCCACGATGAACGCGTAGGTGGGCGCCGAGAAGAGCATTCCCGCCTGGCGCACCCCGCGCAGGTTTCCGGCGAGCAGGACGGCGATCGCGATCAGCCCGAGTAGCACCTGGTGCCCGCGCATGCTGGGGACCGCCGAGGTGATCGCGGCCACTCCCGCAGCGATCGAGACCGCCACGGTGAGCACGTAGTCGATCATCAGGCCGGCTGCCGCGGTCAGGCCCGGCAGCTCACCGAGCTCGCTGGAGGCGACGATGTAGGACCCACCCCCCTTGGGGTAGGCGCGAATCGTCTGGCGGTAGGAGAGGCCGACCGAGACCATCAGCACAACGATCACGGCGGCGATCGGCAGCGACAGCGAGAGCGCGCTGGAGCCGGCGAGCACCAGCACCGCGAGCATCGCCTCGGGGCCGTAGGCAACCGAGGAGAGGGCGTCGGAGGAGAGGATGGGCAAGGCGATCAGCCTGCGCATGCGCTCCTCGATGACGGCGGTCGAGCGCAGCGGAGCACCGAGCACGAGCCGCCGGATTGCCTCCACTGCCCGCGCCGGCGCATACGGCACGGCCGTGGCCTCTCTGGTGGCCTCCACCTCGCCGGCGTCGACTGCGGGCGTGGAGCTCTCGAGGCGGAAGCCGACCTGCTGCAGACGGCTGCCGCGCCTGGAGGGCTGCTGCAGCGGACCCAGCCGTGGATCGACCGGCAGCGCGCGGTCCCACGCCTTCCGGTCAGCGACGGCGTTGGTCCAATGGTGGCCGACCTGCGCGAGCGTGCTGAGCTCCTGGTCGCTGAGCGGGCGATAGCCCGCCGACGGCGTCAGCGCAACGGCTGGCTCGTCGTGATTCTCAGCCGCGCCGCCGGCGTCCGTCGAGCGTGAAACGCGATCGACCGCTGGCATGGCGGCGGGACAATACGCAACGGCTGCTCGAGCGCGCCGGGTCCGGCGCGCTAGACCTCGCGCAGGTCGCCGGTCCCTCCGGCGCCTGGACCAGCTCGGCGCACGTATCGCACCACCACACCACGCCTCGGTCGGGGCTGGAGCTCAGGCTCCGCTGTCGTGGTCGCCCCCGGGCGCCTGATCACCAACGCCCACCTGATCCGCCGCGACGAGCCGACGATCACGCTCGGCGACGGCCGCCGCGCCGACGCGCGCGTCCTCGGCGCCGATCCCGACGCCGACGTCGCCGTGCTCGAGGCCGACACCGGCGACGTCGCCCCCGTTGTCTGGGACCCCGAGTCGAGCGCGAGCGCCGGCGCGATCGGCACGCCGGTGGTCGCGCTCTTCTGACGCGAGCGGTGCTTCACGCCCCGTGGCGGTGGTGACGCGTTTGCCCAAGCTCTCGAGCGCTAGCTCACCTGCTCGCTGTTAGCCCATGGGGCGAGGCTGGGGCGACGGGCGCCTTCTTGCCGTTAGGCGCCCGGCGACACAGTCACGCCCCAGGCGACGGAAATTGCGTTCGCATCATCGCGTCCCACATTCCGTCGGTCATCATCCGCCGCTGGTTGATCAGCAGGTGCGCGGAGGGGGTGACCCGATAGCGCCGCCGCGGCCGGCGCGCGGAGATCGCCTTCTCGATCGCCTTCGCCACCGTCTCGGGCCCTCCGCCGAGCCGCGCCATCGGTCCCCTGTTCTCGTAGACCTCGACGGTTGCCTTGGCCAGTCGCTCGTTGAACTTCGCATAGGGTCCGTCATCGATCGCCGCCGCCCCGGCTGCGCTCACCGCCGTCTCGCCGAACTCGGTGCGGATCAGCCCCGGCTGGATGATCACCACGTCGACCCCAAAGCCTTTGACCTCGAAGCGCAGCGCGTCGGAGAGCGCCTCGACCGCGAACTTGGTCGCGTGGTAGTAGCCCCCACCGGGGAAGACGAAGTTCGCCCCCATCGAGGAGACGTTGACGATCCGCCCCCAGCGCTGGGAGCGCATCGCGGGGAGCACCAGCTGACAGCAGCGCGCCAGCCCGATGACATTGGTCTCGAACTGCCGCCGGACTTCGGCCATCGGCACCTCCTCGATCGTGCCCGATTGGCTGTAGCCGGCGTTGTTGACGAGCACGCCGACGGCGCCGTGCTCCTGCTCCACGGCCCCCACCGCCGACGCGATCGAGTCCTCATCGGTGACATCCAATGCGAGCGTGCGACAGCCGGCGTCGGCGAGATCGGCGATCGACTCGAGCCGTCGTGCGGTCGCATAGACGGTCCAGTCCCGCTTGGCCAGATGCAGTGCGGTGGCTCGGCCGATCCCGGTCGAGCATCCCGTGATCAGCACGGCCTTCGAGACGTTGTCAGCGGGCATCGGCGCTCCTTGGGAGGGGAACTGGTCGATGCATCTTCTTCGATCGTCTCCGCTGGCGACGGAGCGCCGCCGCTAGGCTGATCCGCCCGTGCGCGCCGTCACCTTCCAGGCCCCTTTCGAGGTCCGCGTCGAGGAGGTTCCCGATCCACGCATCACCGCCCCCGGGGACGCGATCGTGAAGGTGCAGGCCACCGGCGTCTGCGGCTCGGATCTGCACATCTACCACGGCCGCGTGAAGATCGAGCCCGGCTTCGTCATCGGCCACGAGTTCGTCGGAACGGTGCTGCAGACGGGCGACCATGTGACCCGCGTCAAGCCCGGCGATCGCGTGCTCGGCTGCTTTCAGACCGCGTGCGGTCGCTGCTTCTTTTGCCTGCGCGGGCTGTTTCACAAGTGCGAGCACTCGCGCACCTTCGGCCACGGCGCCACGCTCGGCGATCTCGCGGGATCGCAGGCCGAGCAGGTGCTGGTACCCGGAGCCGACCTCGCGCTTCGGCGCGTGCCGGAGAGCATGGCGTCCGAGGTCGCGCTCTTTGCCGGCGACGTGATGGGGACCGGCTACCACGCCGTCGTCGACGCCGGCCTCACCCCCGGAGACAGTGTCGGCGTGCTCGGGCTGGGGCCGGTTGGGCTGTGCGCCGTCCAGGCCGCCCGCGCCTTCGGCGCAGCACAAGTATTTGCGATCGACTCGGTGCAGGCACGACTCGATCTGGCGCAGAGCTTTGGCGCGGTCCCGCTGCATCTCGAGGAGTCCGACCTTCGCCAGGAGGTGCGCGCCGCCACCGAGGGTCGCGGGCTCGATGTCGTCGTCGACGCCGTCGGCGACCCGCGGGCGCTCGAGAGCGCCATCCGGCTGGCGCGCAAGTGTGGCACGGTCCAGGCGATCGGGGTCTACGCCGAGCGCTGCGAGGTGCACATGGGGCTGGCGTGGATCAAGGCGCTGCGGTTGCACACCGGTCACGCCAACGTCATCGGCCACGTCGACGCGGTGCTCGCGCTGATGCAGGCCGGACGTCTCGATCCGTCGCCGCTGGTCACCCACCACCTGCCGCTCGACGAGGCCGCCGATGCGTACGCTCTCTACGATCGCCGCGAGGCCTTGAAGATCGTCCTGCAGCCATGAGCCGATGAGCACCGCCACCGATCTGCCGCCAGCCCTCGGCGAGGCCGCGCGCTCCTACCTCGAGCGCGAGCACCTGCTGCTGATCGGCGACGAGCGCAGGGCGGCCGCGGATGGGCGCACGTTCACCACCGAGGACCCCGCCAGCGGGAGCGTCATCGCCACCGTGCCGCAAGCCGGGGAGGCCGACGTGGACGCCGCCGTCGCCGCGGCCCGCGACGCGCTCGAGGGCGACTGGGCCAAGCTGCCGGCGGCCCGCCGCGGGCGTCTGATCGCCGCCCTTGCCGACGCGATCGAGGCACACACGGTCGAGCTCGCCGAGCTCGAGGCGCTCGACCAGGGGAAGCCCGTGACGCTCGCGCGCGCCGTCGACGTCCGGGCCACCGCGGCCCATTTCCATTACTTCAGCGGTTGGCCGACGAAGATCTCCGGAGACACGCTGCCCGTCTCCCAGCCGAACCTGTTCTGCTATACGCGCCGCGAACCGGTCGGCGTGTGCGCGCAGATCATCCCCTGGAACTTCCCTCTGCTGATGGCCGCCTGGAAGCTGGGACCGGCGCTGGCGGCGGGCTGCACGAGCGTGCTCAAGCCCGCCGAGCAGACGCCGCTGACCGCCTTGCGCCTGGGCGAGCTCGCGCTCGAGGTCGGCTTTCCGCCGGGCGTCATCAACGTGCTCACCGGCGATGGCGAGACCGGCGCGGCACTTGTCGCGCATCCCGATGTGGACAAGATCGCCTTCACCGGCTCGACAGCGGTGGGCCGGGAGATCGGCGCGCAGGCCGGGCGCGACCTCAAGCGCGTCACGCTCGAGCTGGGAGGCAAGTCGGCCAACATCGTGCTCGCCGACGCCGACCCCGCAGCCGCGGTGCGAAACGCCTTCCAGGCGATCTACTTCAACTCCGGCCAGGCCTGCAACGCCGGCTCGCGGCTGTTCCTCCCGGTCGAGCGCTACGACGCCGTCGTCGCTGAGCTGGCCGAGCGCGCCGCGGCGACGAAGCTGGGCCCGGGGCTCGATCCCGACACCCAGCTGGGCCCGCTGGTGTCGGCCGAGCAGCACGATCGCGTGCGCGGCTTCGTCGAGCGCGGGATCGCCGACGGCGCCGAGCTTCTCGCGGGCGGTAGCGCCACACCGCTGGGCGAGGACCAGAGCGGCCACTTCTTCGCGCCGACGCTCTTCTCGGTCACCGGCGACGAGCTCGAGATCGCGCGCGAGGAGATCTTCGGACCCGTCCTCGTCGCCTCGCCCTACTCCTCATTGGAAGAAGTCGCGATGCGCGCCAACGACTCCGATTACGGGTTGGCTGCCGGTGTCGTGACGAGCGATCTCTCCGCCGCCCACCGGCTCGCGGCGATGCTCAAGGCGGGCTCTGTCTACATCAACCAGTGGGGGCTGTCGGACCCGTCGGCGCCGTTCGGCGGCTTCAAGGCCTCCGGCGTCGGCCGCGAGCACGGCCGCGAAGGGCTCGAGAGCTACCTCGAGACCAAGACGGTCTGGGTCGGGCTGTAGCCCGGCCTACGCCGCGTCGCCGCCGGCGGGGGCTGGGGAGTCCTCGGCGGAGTCGAGCGCGAGCGCAGCCGAGTTGATGCAGTAGCGCTCCCCTGTGGGTCCGGGCCCGTCGGGGAAGACGTGACCGAGGTGACCGCCACAGCGGCGGCAGGTGACCTCGGTGCGGCGCACGAAGTGGGAGCGGTCCTCGTGCAGCTCGATCGCCGCCGCGACCGCTGGCTCGGTGAAGCTCGGCCAGCCGGTGCCCGAGTCGAACTTCGCCTGCGAGGAGAACAGCTCGGTCCCGCACGCTGCGCAGCGGTAGGAGCCCGTGCGCTTCTCGTAGTTGTACTCGCCGCTGAAGGCGGGCTCGGTCCCCTTACGACGGAGGATCTCGTACTGCTCGGGCGTGAGCTGTTCGCGCCATTGCTGCTCGGTCTTCCGCACGCTGGTGTCCATGGACACGATTGTGCCAGCCAGACCTTGCGCGGAGATCAACGACGCTCGCGGGGCCCGACGCTGGCACCCGCGCCACGACCCGCGGCCCGCGCACGACCCGCAGCCCGCGCCGCGACTGGCGCGCTCATCGTTAGGTCGAAATAG
>QHBW01000024.1 GCA_003244205.1 Solirubrobacterales bacterium
TGCCAGGCGATGAAACGCTTGCGGCGGTGGCCGGCGTCCTTCATCAGCTCGGTGAACTCGGCGTCATAGATCACCGCCGTGGGCTTCTCGCGGTTGGCCACGTCGGTGAGCTGGGGCGCAGCGAACGCGGTGTTGAGGTAGAGCGCGTTGGCGCCCAGCTTGGAGCAGGCGACCGTCGCGTCGATGAAGCCGCGGTGGTTGCGGATCATGATGCCGACGTTGTCACCCTCGTTGATTCCGCGGTCCGAGAGCGCATGGGCGAGGCGGTTCGTACGCTCGTGGATCTCGGCGAACGTCAGCTGCCCGAGCTCGTCGATGATGCCGACCTCGTCGGGGTGACGGATCGCCGCCGCCGTATAGCCGGCTGCCGGCGTTGGCCCGAAGCGCGCCACCGCAAGCCCGACGCGCACCAGCTTGTCGGGGCGCAGCGGGGCGATGATCCCGGCCTCGAACAGCGCGCGCGCGGTGTGAAGCCGGTTGTGAATCTGGGTGGGAAGCGAGGGCATGCCCGTATGCAATCACCATTGTGCCTCGCGTCGCGCCGCGGCAATCCATCCGATGCGAGGCCTAGCGTCTTGCTGTCGTCATGGAAGCTGCCACCCTCCTGCACCCCACATCCGTCCGCGTGCTCGGCGACCGTCTCGTCGCCGACGGCCTCGTGGTCGATGACCTCGCGAGCGTGGATCTCGTGCGCGAGCGCACCGCCCTCGGCGAGGACCCCGCTGTGCTGCTGCTCGACGCGATCGCGATCGGGGCGCGCGTGCTTGGTCGCGAGCATGCCGCGGCGGATGCCGAGTACGTGCGCGTCGAGTTCGAGAAGGCCGCCCGCGATGTCGAGAACGCATTCGCCGAGCGCGCCCGCAATGTCGGCGAGCAGCTCGGCTCGAAGTTCGACGAGGTCTTCGGCGCCGACTCCGGCGTGCTGCATCGTGCGCTGGAACGTCACTTCTCCGACGACTCCTCGGGAGCTGTCCAACATCGCGTGCGGGCGATGGTCGCGGAGCTGCTGGTCGCCCAACGCGAGGACCTCGTGCGTCAGTTCTCCTCCGCGGATGCGGGCAATCCACTCGCCGAGTTCAAGCGCGCCTCGGTCGAGGCAATCGACCGCGCCGGGCGCCAGCAGGATACGAACCTGCGCGGGCTGCACGAGAAGATGGCAGCTCTCGAGCGCGAGCTCCAGGGCCTGCGCGACGAGCGCGAGAAGCGCCGCGAGCTGGAGCTCGAACGCGAGCGCGGCACCGCCAAGGGGCGCGCTTTCGAAGAGGAAGTTGCCAGCGCGCTGGACGAGATCGCCACCGGCCAGGGCGACGACTGCGAGGCAGTAGGAGACATTCGCGAGGGGACCGGCAAGACCGGTGACGTGGTGGTGGGCATCGATGCCTGCCACGGTCCGGCGCGCGGACGTATCGTCTTCGAGGCCAAGGACAGCCGTCTGAGCAGGCCCCAGGCGCTCGCGCAACTCGATCGTGCGCTGGCGCAGCGCTCCGCAGACTTCGCCGTGCTGGTCGTGCGGCGCGACGAGCAGGCGCCGGCGCGTATGCGCCCGCTGCGCGAGTACAACGGCGACAAGCTGGTCGTCGCCTTCGACCCCGAGGACGCGACTACCAGGGTGGCGCTCGAGGTCGCATACGCGCTCGCCCGGGCGCGCGTGTTGATGACCCGCGCCGCCGGCGAGGGGATCGATGCGGGCGCGATCGGCGATGCGGTCGGCCGAACGCTCGCGGCGCTCGAGGATGCGCGCCGCATCAAGCAACAGCTCACGGGCGCCACAACCAGCATCGATCAGGCAAAGACGATCCTCGGCGCACTGGTCGACCACGTCCGCGCTCAGCTCGGCGAGATCGACGCGCTCCTTCGCACCCCGGGCGATGGCAGGGATTCTCAGCTCGCGCTGCGCCCGGCCGATCCACCCGTCGCGCCTGCGGGGTCCCCCGAGGCTCAGTCCTCGGGCTGATCGAGGGCCACCTCGAAGGCGGCGCGGGCAGCGCCACCACGGACAGCGAAGACCACCCGTTCGAGCCCCGATCCACCAGCATCGAGATGGCGACGCAGCGCATCGACCTCGATCCGCGCCGCCCGCTGCACCGGGAAGCCGCCGACGCCGGTCCCGAACGCGACCAGCGCCAGCGAGCAAGCACCGAGATGGTCGGCGCGCTGCAGCGTCGCTGCGGTCGCGCGTTCGATGATCTGCGCCGAGGTGGGACCGCCGAGCTCCATCGTCGCAGCGTGGATCACCCACGTGGCGGGCAGGTCGCCCGCGTCGGTCTCGACCGCCTCGCCCAATGCGATCGGCGCGCGCTCGGCTGATTGGCGCTGGATTTCGGGGCCACCCGCACGACTGATTGCTCCTGCAACGCCGCCACCGTGCATGAGCTGGGTGTTCGCTGCGTTGGCGATCGCGTCCACCGCGAGCATCGTGATGTCCGTGTCGAGAACCTCGATCCGCGGCGTCGTCATGGTTGGGGACCGGCGTGTCGTTGCGCCGAGCACGGGCATCCTAGGGCCGATGCACAGTGAGCACCGGGCCCGCCGCTTCGTCGTCCACGGCCACGTGCAGGGCGTCTTCTTCCGTGACGGCGTGCGACGGCAGGCCACCACGGTCGGCGCTACCGGCTGGATCGTCAACCGTCCCGACGGCGCCGTCGAAGCGCACGTCGAAGGCTCCGCGCAAGCCGTGGCACACGTGGCCGCCTTCCTGCACAAGGGCCCGAGGGGCGCCCACGTCAAGCGCGTGCAAGAGGCCGACGCGCCCGCGGCGAACGTCGCCGGGTTCGAGATCCGCAGCTGACGCGATCGCGGGCGCCAGGCGACGCCGAACTACGCGACTTCGGCGGGCTCGTCCTTGCCCTGCAGGCGCTCGCGCCCGCGCTGAACAGCCGCGATGAACTTCGTCAAGTTGACCTCGAGCGTGTTGAGGATCTCGTCGGCGTAGTCCTCAGCACCCAGACGGATCTCGCGCTCGCGGGCGCGGGCGTCCTCGACGATGTCCTCGGCGGCGCGCTCGGCCTGCTTGGTGATCTCCTCCTCGGAGACCAGCTGCGTCTGGCGCTCGCGCGCTTCCTTGACGATGCGCTCGGCTTCGCGCTTGGCCTCTGCGAGCATCTCCTGACGCTCCTTGACGATCCAGCGCGCCTGCTTGATCTCCTCAGGGATCGTCGCGCGCATCTGATCGAGGATGTCGTAGATCTCTTCCTTGTCCACGCGCACACGGTCCGACATCGGAACCGGCTTGGCGTTGTGGATCAGATCATCAAGCTTGTCAATGAGGACGAGGACGTCCATAGCAGAGCCTCAGTTCGCTGTGTGCTTGGTGCTTCCTGCTAGCGCTGGAGCACTTCCTGCAAGCGCTTCGCGACCGTCGGAGGGACAAGATCGGACACGTCGCCGCCGAACGTTGCCATCTCCTTGATACCGCTGGAGCTCAGGAAACTGTACTGCGGGCTCGCCATCAGGTACACGGATTCGATGTCGGGGGCCAGCTTGCGGTTGAGCTGATTCATCTCGAACTCGTACTCGAAGTCTGAAATCGCGCGCAATCCCTTGACCACTACCATCGCCCCGCGCTCGCGCGCAAAGTCCACCAGCAGGTTGCTGAATGGGGCCACCTCGACGTTGGGAAGGTGCTTCGTGGCCTGCTCTATGAAGCCGCAGCGCTCCTCGGCGCCAAACAGCGTCTTGCCCTTTCTGATCGGCAGGTTGACGACGCCCACGATCACCTCGTCGTAGGCGCGTGCGGCGCGCGCAATGACGTCGAGGTGGCCATGGGTCACTGGATCGTAGGAACCGGGACAGATCGCCTTGCGGCTAGAGGGATTCATGGAAGCGGATCAGCGTATCTCCGTAGCGGCGTTCGTCTAGCAGTGCAAGGTCGAGCCCCAGCGGCGCACGTGGATCGCTCTCGCTGACGACGCGCGCCCCTGGTGCCAGCACCGCCGGGAGCGCCCGCGAGAGGGTGGGCCCGAGGGTGCCGGCGCGTGCGTATGGGGGGTCTAGGAAAACGAGATCGTATGGATGTGCGCCAACTTCCGCCTCGCGCAGGAACTGCAGGGCGTCGCGGCAGAGCACGGCGGCGACCGGCTCGCGCAGTCCAAGCGCCGCGAGATTTGCGCTCAACACGCGTGCCACAGCGGGGGCGGACTCCACGAACGTGGCTCGGCGCGCGCCCCGCGACAGGGCCTCGATACCAAGCGCGCCGGTCCCCGCGAAGAGATCGAGGACGCGCGCCCGCGCCACCGAGCCGAGGATCGCGAACAGCGCCTCGCGCACGCGCTCCGATGTTGGGCGAGTAGAGCGGCCGGGCGGCGCCTGCAGGCGCCGCCCCCCCAGCGCGCCCGCGATGACCCTCATCCCGGGATCGGCTCGAGCTCCGCTTCGCCGTAGACCTCGGCGAGGGCATCGACGAGCAGACGATGCTCGGGGGCAATCAGCTCCGGGTCGAGCTCGATCAGCTCCTGCGCGAGACGGTGCGCGCGCTCCAGCAGCTCCTGGTCGTCGGGAAGGCGCGCCACGCGAAAGCCTGCGATGCCCGACTGGCGCGTGCCGATCACCTCTCCTTCGCCACGCAGTCGTAGATCGATTTCGGCCAGCGTGAAGCCATCGCTGTGCTCGGCAAGCGCGCGCAGCCGCCGCGACTCGCGCGAACCGAAGAGCAGGCACACCGATGGGTCAGAGCCACGCCCGATCCGTCCACGCAGCTGATGAAGCTGGGAGATCCCGTAGCGATCGGCGTCCTCAACCAGCATCACTGTTGCGTTGGGCACGTCGATGCCGACCTCGATCACGCTCGTGGCTACGAGCACGTCGGCGGAGCCGGCCGCGAAGGCCGCCATCGCCTCCTGCTTGGCCTTCGGGCGCAGCTGGCCGTGCAGCAGCGACACGCGGAAGTCGCGGAACTCCCCTGCCACCAGGCGCTCGAACTCGACCGTCGCCGCGCGCGCCTGCAGGGCCTCGGACTCCTCCACGAGGGGACACACGACGAACGCCTGGCGTCCGGCCCGCAACTCCTCGCGGATGCGCTCATATGCGCGCGCTCGCTCGCGCTCGCCCGATACCAGGTGGGTCGTGATCGGACGCCTGCCTTGGGGCAGCTCGCGCAGCACGGTGACATCGAGGTCGCCGTAGAGCGACAGCGCAAGCGTGCGCGGAATCGGCGTCGCGGTCATGTGCAGGACGTGGGGCGCGAGACGCTCGCCGGCGTTCCCCAGCGGACCCTTGCGATCGAGTGCGCTGCGCTGGCGCACGCCGAAGCGATGCTGCTCGTCGACGACCGCGACGGCCAGGCGTGCGAACTCCACCTGCTCCTCGATCACCGCGTGTGTCCCGACCAGCAGCGCCAGCTCACCGCTCGCAAGGCGCCCCAAGAGTCCCCGGCGGCGCGCTGCGGGGGTCGAGCCGGTGAGCAGCTCGGCACTCACGAGCGCGCCCGGCATCAGCGTCTGCAGCGTCGCGAAGTGCTGTTCTGCGAGCGTCTCGGTTGGCGCCATCAGCACGGCCTGGGCACCGTGGTCGACAGCGCGCAGCATCGCGAATAGGGCGACAACGGTCTTGCCCGAGCCCACTTCCCCCATCAGCAGCCGCTGCATCGGCCGCCTGGCGGCGAGGTCTTTGCGGACATCTGCCATTGCCGCCCGCTGATCCGCGGTGAGCACGAACGGCAGCGATTCGGCCAGCCAGCGATTGCTGATCGGAGACGCCGCGTCGAGCGGCTGGGCGACAAGCGAGCGGCGGCGACGCTCGCGGCGGCGCATCGTCGTCAGCTGCGCCAAGAGCAGTTCATCGAAGGCCAGCCGTCGGCGGCCGGCTGGCTCATCCTCCGGCTGGTCTGGGAAGTGGACCGCGATCAGCGCCCCCCGCCGGTCGGGCAGGCGCTGGCCGCTTCGCAGACGCGCCGGCAGCGGCTCGACGACATCGTCCAGCGCACCCTGGTGGGCGCGCATCAGGGCCAGCAGTTGCGTCGAGGAGATCCCCTGAGAGGCCGGATAGTGGGCAACCAATGCGCGACCGCCGATGGCGTCCTGCGTTGCCGCGTGAGCTTGCACGCTGAAGCTGTTGCGGCCGCGATAGGTGCCGTGCAGCATCAGCCGCGTCCCCGCTGAGTACTTGCGCTCGAGCCATGGCTGGTTGAAGAACACGGCCTTCATGACTCCGGTCGAATCGGCAACTGTGGCCTCGACGAGCGGGCGCATCCCGCGCCTGCGCACCGGCCGAGCCTTGATCACCTGCACCTCGACGACGACCGTGGCCGTGTCACCGGTCGCGAGCTCCACGATCGTGCGCGCCTCCCGCCGCTCCCACGGCAGGTGCTCGAGCAGGTCACCGACGGTCTCGAGCCCCAGCGCGCGCGCCGCGCGCTCGGCGCGCGGCGGCTTTACTCCCAGCGCGGTCCGCAACCGCGACGGACGCGGCCAATGCAGCGGCGCATCAGCGAGCTGCTCGGCCGAAAGCGGCTCGACCCCGGCGAAGCTCATCGGCACCGGTCTGATCCCGGTGTAGTGCAATCCGTTGGCGGTCGGAGCGCGCGGCGTCACCTCAGCTGGGCATCATGACCACGGCTTCGGCTGACGCGCGCCTGCGGTTCCCGTCACTCCGCGGCCAGCAGCCACCACCATGCGGGCTGGTCTCCCTGCTTGCACTCCACCTCGATGCCGTCGGGCGCGAGCGCGATCACGTGCTCGCGATCCAGCGGCGGGTCCTCCCCCGCGATGCAGGTCAGCAACTCGGCGTCCGTTGCCAGCTCGCCGAGCACCGCGCGCAGCGTCGCCTCAGGTTCACCCCAAGCCACGATCTCCTCCCCGACGAAGCCCACCGCCTCGCCGGCACGAAAGCGACCATCGGTATCGTCGCGCGCCGCCCGTGCCACCGCGCCCGAACGCATCGCCTCGACTGCGCGCGTCATCGCTTCGGCGTTGTCGCGCGGATCGCGACCGGGGTCCAGCGCCACTGCCGCCGCCAGTCCCGCCTGGGGCGAGCGCGTCGGGACCACCCTGACGTCCTTGTCGGAGAGCTCCGCGGCGTGCTCGGCGGCCATCCGCACGTTGGCGCTGTTGGGCAGCACAACGACCGCCTCGGCGGGAACCTCGTGGACGGCGGCGAGCACGTCATACGTCGAGGGATTCAACGTCGGACCACCATCGACCGCGTGAACGCCGAGACCCTCGAAGAGCACGCGCATGCCGCTTCCGCTGGTCACGGCCACAGCACCGGTGGTCGCCGCCCGCCCTGGGGCGCCATTGTCCGGGCGGCCCAGACGAGCCCCGCGCTCCTCGATCTGCTCGCGCATGTCGGCGACATCGAGGCGCGAGATCTCCCCGGCGGAGGAGAAGACCGCCGTGGCGGCCGCGGGATCGTCGGTGTGAACGTGCACCTTCAACGTCGTTGACAGACCGACGACGAGCACCGAGTCGCCGACCTCCTCCAGCGCCTCGATGAAGGGCTTGGGCGCGAGCTCCTGACCGGTGACGGCGAAGTTCACGCAGTAGCGGTAGGTCGAGGACTCGTGCTGCGGGTGCGAGACTCGCGCCGGCGCGTGGTGCTCGAGCTCGGGCGGCGCATCGCCGCGCAGCGCCCCCACGATGCCAGCGAAGATCACGGTCAGGCCGTAGCCGCCCGCATCGACCACGCCGGCCTCCCGCAGGACGCTGAGCAGCTCCGGACTCCGCAGCACTGACTGCTGCCCCGCCTCGACTGCGCGTTCGAGCACCTCGGCGATCGCCTCGTCCTGGGTTTCGGAGTCTGTCTCGGGGCTGAGCCGTGGCGTCGGGAGATGGGCGAGGTCGCTGGCGACGCGGTGCGCCATCTCGCGCACCACCGTCAGGATCGTGCCCTCGGCCGGATCGCGCACCGAGGCGTACGCGCGGTCCGCCGCGCGAGCCATTGCCGCGCCCACCAGCACCGGATCGACCAGCTCCCCGGGGCGGCTCACGAGCTCCTCTGCGGCGCCGCGGATCAGCTGGGAGAGGATCACCCCGCTGTTGCCGCGCGCTCCAAGCAGCGCCGCGCGAGCGACCGAGTCCACGATCTCCTCGCGACCGATCTCGTCGATCGTGCGCTCCCCGTCTCCCGCGAGGCGGTCGAGCTCGTCGATCACCGCGCGCAGCGTGAGGGCCATGTTGTCGCCAGTGTCGCCGTCGGCGACCGGGAAGACGTTGAGATCGTTGACCTCCTGGCGCCTGGCCTCGAGCTGCGCCAGCGCGCTCTCGCAGACCGAGCGGAACCGCAGGAGGTTGGTGTCAGACACCCGGGGGTGGCCCCCGGTCAGAGTGCCTTGGTGACCTTGCCGGCCTTCAGACAGCGCGTGCAGACATACGCGCGGCGCGGCGTCCCGGCGTCATCGATCCGCACACGCTGCAGGTTGGGATCAAAGCGACGCTTGGTGGCGACCATCGAGTGGCTGCGGCTGTGACCGAAGGCGGGACCCTTCCCGCACGAATGGCAGACCTTGGCCATGGCGCGCGCAGTATAGGTGGCCGCCCCGCCCTGGGCCTGCGCGCCCCGCCCGCTTCAGCCCGCGCCACCCGGGGCCAGCCGCTCGCGCATGGACGCCAGCGCGAGCACTGCCTCGGCCGCGTGCCGGCCCTGATCGCGTCTGTCTCCCCCGGCGCGCGCCAGCGCCTGCGACATCGTCTCCACGGTGAGCACGCCGAACGCGCACGGGACGCCGGTGTCGAGCGCTACGCGCTGGATTCCCGCCGCGGCCTGATCGCAGACATAGCGGTAGTGGTCGGTCTCCCCTTTGATCACCGCGCCAAGGCAGGCGACCCCGACGTAGCGCCCCGATTGCGCGCAGTAGCGCGCGGCGAGGGGAAGCTCGAAGGCACCCGGAACGTCGTGGATGTCCGCCTCCCGCGCCCCTGCCTCGGCGAACGCCGCCTGGGCCCCCGCCACCAGGCGTTCGGCGAGCTCGGCGTAGAAGCGGGCAACGCAGATGGCGAAGCTGCCGGGAGAGGGCTCGCTCATCGAGTGTCGGCGTCGGCATCGAGCGGCGGCAGCTGCTCTCCGCGCCCGACGCGACGATCGTGCTCGCGCTCGCGCTGCAGAAGCTCCTCATCGAGGGCGAGGCCTTGGTGGTGCATGCCGTGACCAAGGCGCTCGCGCTTGGCGCGCAAGTACGCCTCGTTGTGTGGATTGGACACCGACTCGATCGGAAGCTGCTCGGTCACCGACAGCCCATAGCCCTCGAGCCCGACGATCTTCTTGGGGTTGTTGGTGAGGATTCGGATCGAGCTCAGGCCCAAGTCCACGAGGATCTGTGCCCCGATGCCGTAATCGCGCAGATCGACGGGCAGGTTGAGCGCGAGGTTGGCATCGACGGTATCGAGGCCATTCTCCTGGAGGCGATACGCGCGCAGCTTGTTGAGCAGGCCGATGCCGCGCCCCTCCTGGGCGAGGTAGAGCAGCACGCCACGACCCTCGTGCTCGATCATCGCCAGCGCCGACTGCAGCTGCTCGCCGCAGTCGCAACGCAGCGAGTGGAAGACGTCGCCGGTCAGGCATTCGGAGTGCACGCGAACGAGCACATCGGGCTGGCCCGCGACGTCGCCCTTCACCATCGCGACGTGATGCTTGTCGTCGAGCAGCGCGCGGTAACCCACGGCCGTGAACTCACCGAACTCCGTGGGCAAACTGGTGGAGACGACGCGCTCGATCAGCTTGTCGTGACGCCGGCGGTAGGCGATCAGATCGGCGATCGTGATCATCGTCAGCCCGTGGCGCTGGCAGTAAGCGGCGAGGTCGGGCACCCTGGCCATCGTGCCGTCGTCGTTCATCACCTCGCAGATCACGCCCGCCGGCACGAGCCCCGCGAGACGGGCGAGATCGACCGCCGCTTCGGTGTGGCCGGTGCGCTCGAGCACGCCGCCGGCCTTCGCCTTCAACGGGAAGACATGGCCTCCGTGGGTGAGGTCGTCGGGTCGTGTGTCGGCAGCGATCGCCACCTGGATCGTGTGAGCGCGCTCGGCCGCGGAAATGCCGGTAGTGACGCCCTCACGGGCGTCCACGGCGACGGTGAAGGCGGTCTTGAACGGGTCCTCGTTCTTTGCGGCCATCAGCTCTAGCCCAAGCACGTCGCAGCGCTCCGGGGTGAGCGCCAAGCAGATCAACCCGCGTCCTTCCTTGGCCATGAAGTTGATCGAGTCCGGAGTGGCGAACTGGGCAGCCATCACGAGGTCGCCCTCGTTCTCGCGCTCGACGGAGTCCACGACGACCACCATCTTCCCGGCGCGTACGTCCTCGATGGCCTGCTCGATCGTCGCGAACGAGGTCTTCACCGGAGAGCTCATGCGCTCAGCGAAGGGCTGTGCTTGGTCTCCACCAGACGCTCAACGTACTTGGCGATCACGTCGACCTCCAGGTTGACGGGGATTCCGGGTCGCGCGGCGCCCAGGGTGGTGCGGGCGAGGGTTTCGGGGATCAGCGAAACGCTGAAGCTCGATCGCTGCAGATCCGCCACGGTGAGCGACACGCCGTCGACAGCGATCGAGCCCTTGGGCGTCACGTAGCGCAGGATCTCGACAGGTGCGCCGATCGTGACGACGCGGGCAAAACCGTCCTCGCTGACCACCTCGATGACTCCCACGCCGTCGACGTGACCCTGGACAACGTGGCCGCCGAGTCGGTCGGAGGCGCGCAGCGCGAGCTCGAGGTTGACCTGGGACCCGGCGTCAAGGGCACCGAGCGAGGTCCGCGCCAGCGTCTCGTGCATCACGTCGGCCTCGAAGCCGCCGCCGTCACCGGCGAGGCCAGTCGCCGTCAGGCAGACGCCGTTGACGGCGACCGAGTCCCCACGGGCGATATCGGCGGCGAGCGGCGTGCGAACGGCGATCCGCGCACCGGCGTCGTCGCCGCGGATCTCCTGGACGTCGCCAAGCGCTGCGATCAGACCGGTGAACATCCTCACCACTCTTGCAGTCTCGCCGACAGCAGCAGATCGCTGTCGATGCGCTCGCAGTCGATGTCGGTGGCGCTCACTGCGTCGGAGATACGCTCGCCTCCGGTGCCCTCCAGCACGCCGCGCGCGCTGCGCCCGCCGAGCACCAGCGGGGCCATGAAGAGCCGCAGCTCATCGATTTCGCCAGCGTCCAAGAACGCCCCCGCGAGCCGGGGGCCACCCTCCAGCAGAAGGCTCGTGACCCCATCTGCGCCGAGCTGATCCAGCGCCGAGCGCACCCGCGCGTGCTCGTTGGCACCAGCCGCCACGAGGACGCCGGCCCCAGCGCCGGTGAGGGCATCGGTGTCGATGCGGTTGGCCGCACGCGAGACCACCACGATGAGCGGCACGTCATGCGCGCCACGCACGAGTTGGGAGCTGAGCGGAAGGCGCCCGGTGGAGTCGAAGACGACCCGTCGGGGCTGGCGGGCGACGGCATCGATCCGCGCGGTGAGCCGGGGATCGTCGGCCAGCGCGGTACCGATCCCGACCGCGACAGCGTCGACTTCGGCGCGCCAGCGGTGCGCACGCGCCCTGCTGGCTTCGTCGGAGATCCAGCGGGAGTCGCCGGTCTTGGTCGCGACCTTGCCGTCGAGCGTCATCGCCGTCTTGAGGGTGACGTGGGGGCGGCCCGTCCTCGCGTGCTTGCGGAAAGGCTGGTTGAGCAGCCTTGCGCGGCGAAGGATGTCGCCGTCTGCGACCTCGACCTCCAGGCCCTCGTCGCGCAGGATCCCCAGGCCGCGCCCGGATGCCTTTTCGCTCGGGTCATCGGAAGCCACAACGACGCGCTGCACACCGGCCTCGAGGATCGCGTCGGTGCATGGTGGGGTCTTGCCTTCATGACAGCAGGGCTCGAGCGAGACGTACAGGGTGGCGCCGCTGAGATCTGCTCCGGCGCAAGCGGCGAGCGCCTCGCGCTCGGCGTGGGGGCCTCCGAGCGAGGCGTGGAAGCCCTCCCCCAGGATCCTTGCGTCCCGCGCGACGACCGCCCCGACCAGAGGGTTGGGGCTCACGAGCCCGCGGCCTTGCTCGGCCAGCTCGATCGCGCGGGCCAGGTGCGGCCAATCGGTGTCGGTTTGGAGCCCCATGCCGTCGCACCGAGGATAGGCCCCGTGATGCGCGGTCAGGGACCGCAGCGCCCGCCCCGCAGGCGGTAGACGACAATCTCTGGACCAGGGCGACTGTAGGCCAGTGGGTAGTAGTCAAACGACCAGTCGAAGTCGAACTTCTGGGGGCGACCGGTCGGGGTCACCCGCAACAGCACCCGGGCGCGCCGTTGCAGCTCGCGGTAGTAGGCGACCGCCTGGGGCACCTTCTTGGGCTCGTTGTACGCGCGCCCCCAGACCGTCGAGCCGGTCACGACGAGACATACGTCGCGCGCAATCAGGAGGTCGATCAAGCCCGGTGACACCCTGCGCACGTACGACTCGTCGCCGACCGCGGAGAGATCGGATGCGTAGCGGTAGGGGAAGCTGGAGGGCGCCGCGTTGTCATCGAAGACGCCGGCGCCAACGGCGCCCGCCAGGCTGGCCGCGGGTCGCGACGCCGCATCTGCCTGCGCGCCACCTGGCACGTCGGCGGCGAGCACACGCGCGATCGCGTCGCCGCCAGCGGCACTCAGCGCGGCGACGCCGATGGCTCCCGCGGGGGTTGGGCCGGCGGTTGGATCGATGTTGCTCCAGCGAGCGCCGCTGGCGGTCTCCGGGAAGCTGCGCCCGGGGTCAGCCAGCCAAGAGCCCGGCGCCACCGGCTCCACCAGCATCGGCGTCCCGGGGGGCAGGTGGGCGACCATCCAGGCGCGCGCGATCGCACGTGTGTCAGCTCGCGCGAGCACGCGGTCGCTGTGGACGGCGTAGAGCAACCCTTGGGCCAGCAGGGCGAGCGCTACGAAGGCGCCGAGTGGCATGGTCAGCGCTGGCCGGCGGGCGAGCAGGCCGCGGACTCTGCGGGCGCGCACGAGCGCCCGGACCGCCGTCACCGCGCCGAAGGCGGCGAGCAGGCTGAGGAAGGGGAACGCCGGCAGCAGCCAGCGCCCAAAGAAGCGCTGCTGCTGGCCCATGAAGACGTAGAAGGCAAGCGGCGGGGCGACGAGGACCCACGCCAGGGCGCGCCAGCGCCATACGAGCAGCACCGCTCCCATCAGAGCCGCCAGCGCAGGCAACACACCGAATCCCCATGCGGCCGTCCACAGGTAGAAGGCATAGCCGCTCGTGAACGTCTCGCCAAGCTTGTCTGACCCTCCCGCGACCGCGCCCTGTCCGATGACGTCGTGGCGGAACTGGGAGAGATCGACGATCGCGTACGGGTTGGCGGCGAGGAAGGCGGCGAGCGCACAGACCCCGACCAGCGCGAGGCCGACGATGGCGGCGCGCGTGGATGCACGCTCGGCGACGCCGACGGATCGGCGGCTCTCCACGAGGCGGACGATCGCGGCGGCGGCGATCGCCAGCACGACGAACCCGCCGGTGTACTTCGTTGCCGCCGCGATCCCCACGCCGACCCCCGCGATCAGGTAGTCACGCCGAGCCCCGCGGCGAACGATGCCAGCCGTCCCGAGCAGCCCGAGCGCGATCGGAGCCAGAGCAGGACCGTCGTTGGTCGCCTGATGGGCATAGAACACTGGCAGGAAGGCGACCGCCAGCAACCCCCCGGCCAGCAGCCCCACCGTGGCGTCGAACAGTCGCCGCCCCGCGAGACACACGAACCAAACCGCGAGCGCTCCGAGCACGGCGGAGACCGCGCGGGCGACGGTGAAGACCTCCGTCGGGTCAGCGGCGTAAGCGTGCGCCGCTGACCCGCCGCCGCCGAACCAGAGCGCGAAGACGGCGTGCAGCAGGTAGGTGAACCCGGGTGGGTTGACGAAGTAGTTGGGGTTGAGCGAGTGGCCGAAGAAGCCAATCGCCTTGGGGACGAAGTGGGCGTTCTCGTCCACGTTGAAGGCGTACGGCAGCCCCTCGCCGACGCCCCACAGCCGCAGGACAAGCGCGCCCGCGACGACACCGGTGGCCGCGAGCGCGAAGGGTTGCGGCCGGCGCCCTACCGAGCCCTTTGGGATACTGCGCACCGCGCCGCGAGTCTACGGCACGGCAATGGAGTGCCGGCGACGGTGCCATCCTTGACGGCCTCTGCCAGCCATCGCGCCGGCGCAAGCGCCATGAAGCTCATTATCCAGATCCCGTGCTATGACGAGGCCGCCCAGCTTCCGGGCACGCTGGGCGACCTTCCACGCCAGGTCGAGGGCTTCGAGGCGGTCGAGTGGCTGATCGTCGACGATGGCTCCACCGACGGCACCGTCGAGATCGCGCGCGCCCACGGCGTCGATCACGTCGTGCGCCTGCCGGCAAATCGCGGCCTCGCCACCGCCTTCCAAGCCGGTCTGGACGCGGCGCTGAAGCTCGGCGCCGACGTGATCGTCAATACCGACGCCGACAACCAGTACGTTGCCGACGACATCCCAGGGCTTGTCGCGCCGATCCTTGCCGGCCGTGCGGACATGGTGGTCGGCGACCGCCAGATCTCCGACCACGAGGAGTTCTCGCGCCTGAAGAAGTTGCTGCAACGGCTCGGCTCGTGGGTCGTGCGCCAGGCATCCGCTACGACGGTGCCCGACACCACGTCGGGCTTTCGTGCCTACAACCGCGAGGCGGCGATCCAGATGGTTGTCGTCTCGAAGTACACCTACACGCTGGAGACGATCATCCAGGCCGGCAAGATGCTCGTCGCGGTCGACCACGTGCCAGTCCGGGTCAACCGCAGGACGCGCCCCTCACGGCTGTTCTCCTCGACATCGGCCTATGTGCGCCGCAACGCGGTCTCGATCTTCCGTATCTACGCGCAGTACGAGCCGCTGCGCGTGTTCATGACCGGGGCGGCGGTGCTCGGCCTAGCCGCCACGGTGATCTGGGGCCGTTTCGCCTGGTACTACCTCGTAGAAGGTCAGGGCAAGGGCCACGTGCAGTCGCTGATACTCGGCGCGGTGCTGTTCATCGCCGCGATGGTGCTCGCGGCGCTCGGCGTCATCGGCGACCTGCTGGCGGCTCAGCGCGTGCTCTCGCAGCGCACGTTCGAGCGCGTACGTCGTGTTGAGCTCGCGCTCGGGGTGGCGCCCTCGCACTACGAGCACCCCCCGCCCCCCACATCGCCACCGATCGACGCGCGCGAGACGCAATCGGAGCGTCCCTCCGCGACTCCTGCGCTCCGCCGATGAGCGCCAGCGCCCCGGTGTCTCGGGCGCCGGCGCCTGTCCCCACCGGCAACACCTTCGACAAGTACGGATCGACGAACCCAGTCGTGCGCCGCTTGATGGCCGGCTTCGAGGGGGCGCTCGACGCACTCTTCTCGCAGGCGGCGCCGCGGTCGGTGCTCGACGTCGGTTGTGGCGAGGGGGTGCTCACCTGCCAGTGGGCCGAGCGACTCGGCGACGGGCGCATCGTCGGAATCGATCTTCCAGACGAGAAGCTGGCGGCGGAGTGGCGCACGCGCCAGCGGCCCAACCTCGAGTACCGCGGAATCGAAGCCGGCGCGCTTCCCTTCGCCGACGGGGAGTTCGAGCTGGCCGCCGCGATCGAAGTGCTCGAACACGTCCCCGATCCCGAGCGCACCCTCGCCGAGATGACGCGCGTCGCCGAGCGCTGGCTGCTGGTGTCGGTGCCTCGTGAGCCGCTGTGGCGGATGCTCAACGTTCTGCGAGGCGCCTACCTGCGGGAGGGGGGCAACACACCGGGGCATCTGAACCACTGGTCCCAGCGCCGCTTCGTGGAGCTGCTCTCGCGGCACGGGCCGGTGGTTGAGGCGCGCTCGCCGTTCCCCTGGACGATGCTGCTCGTTCGCGTCGGCTCTTAGTGGACCCCAGCGCCGTGGGATCCGGAGCGTAGTGGCAGCCGGCGGCTACGGACGCGGTGCCCGGATCCTGTCGATTGGGATCGCGACCACTGGGGTCGTCACGTTCGCGTACTTCGCCCTTGCCAGCCACGCCCTGGGCGCGACGCGCTACGGCGGGGTGTCGGTGCTGTGGGCGGTGCTGTTCGTGGTCGTATCGATCATTTATCGCCCGATCGAGCAGCTGCTCTCGCGTACGATCGCCGACCGCCGCGCTCGCGGACTGGCCGGGCACCCGATCCGCGTTGCGGCGCTGATTCAACTCGGGTTTGCGGTGCTCTTCCTGGTGGTGGCGCTGGTTGCTCGCCACCGCCTGATCAACGGTGTCTTCGACGGCGCCAGCGCGCTCTACTGGATCCTTGTTTCAGGCGTGCTCGCCTATGCAGCCAGCTACTTCGCACGCGGCTGGCTGGCGGGTCACGAGCGCTTCGCGCTCTACGGAGGGCTGGTGCTCTGCGAGGCGCTGTCGCGCTTCCTCTTCGCGCTCGCGGCGGTCGTCGGCATCACCCACGGCCAGACCGCCGTCGCCCTGGGAATCGCGGCCGCCCCCGCCTTCTCCCTGGCGGTCGTGCCTTGGGCGCTGCGTCGCCACGCCGACCGCGTTGCCTCGGAAGGGGATGCTGGTATCGCCGCCGACGCCGCGTCCCCTGACGCCACCGCCGTGGCCGCCGACGCGACCGTCGAAGAGCACCGGGCGGCAACGGCCGGCGGCGAGCTCTCGCTCGCCCGGGGCGGGCGCTTCGCGCTGTCGGTACTCGGCATCATGGCGGCAGAGCAGGCGCTGCTCAACCTCCCCGTGCTCACCGTCAAGGCCACCGCGAACGCGGCGCTCGCGGGGGCGGCCTTCAACATCCTGCTGATCGCGCGCGCGCCTCTCCAGCTCTTCCAGGCGATCCAGACCTCGCTTCTCCCCCACCTCACTGGACTGCACAGCCGCGCCGGTGCAGAGAGCTTTCACCGTACCGTGCGGATCACGCTGCTGACGATCGCGGCGTTCGCCGCAGCCGTCGCGCTCGGGCTGCTGGCGGTGGGCCCGCAGGTCATGCACGCCGTCTTCGCGGGACGGCCCTATGCCCGCGGCGGGCTCGTGCTGGTGGGCTGCGGCATGGGGCTGCACCTCGTCGCGGGCACGCTCAATCAGGCCGCTCTGGCGCGCGACCGCGCCGGACTGGCGGCCGCGGCCTGGCTCACCGCCGCCGCGCTGTTCGTCGGCTGGCTGACGCTGCCCGTCGTGTCCGACCAGCTGCTGCGCGTCGAGCTGGGCTACGTCGGCGCGACGGGGATCCTCAGCGGCCTGCTCTACGCCCTCTACCTGCGTCCCGGACCGCTCCCCGCGCAGCTCGGGGCCGAGCCCGAAACGGCGTCGGCGCCGCATCGGCTTGTCACGCCAGCGTCACGACGGCGTCGTCCCCACGGGCGATCGTGGCCGCCGCGTGAGCGCGGGCGTTGATGCCGAAGACGCCACCGTGCTCACGGTAGATCCAGCGCATCAGCTCGGGCCAGCGGTCGTTCGGGTCATCGGGGTCGCGCGTTGGAATCACGCACCGCAGACATGGACCCAGCAGCTCGAGCTCGCAGTCGCCGATCACGATTCGCCCTCCCTCCCAGTCCTCCTCGGCGAACGCGGGAGCATCGAGCGAAACATGGATGTTGGGGCGAAATCGCCCCAGGCTGAGGGGCCGGCCGAGCAGGCGCTCGACGGCGCGCAGGGTCGCCTCCGTCGTCACCAGCACGCTGCGCGAGAGGTCCTGCTGCCCGTTGACGTCGCGCAGAAGGGTCACGGGTCGTCCAAGATCGTCCTCCAGGGCGGTGCTGAGCGCCGGGTCTCCCCAGGCGAGACGACGGCCGTCTGGGGCTGTCAGCCACGGCGCGGGCGGGCGCTCGGGCTCGACCTGATCGTCGGGGGCGTCGACGTAAGCCGCGCCCCACGAGAGCAGACGCGGCGCCTGGCGTGCGGTGAGCCGTCGCGAGCGGCCCTTGTGCTGATCGAAGATCGCATGGGTGCGGTCACCCGCGAACCCGCGCCCGTCGAGGCGCACGCGCTGCGCGGGCTCTCCGCCAAGCGACTTCACTGGCCAGCGGTGAAGCTCGGTGACCGCGCCGCTGAAGCGCGCCGCCATGCTCCCGGGCGCTACGCCGCACCCGCGGCGGCAACGATGGCGCGGTAGGACTCGGCGGGGTCGGGCGAACCAAAGACGGCAGAGCCGGCGACGAAGAGGGCGGCACCGGAGCGTGCACACAGCCCCGCGGTCTCGGCGTCAACGCCGCCATCGACCTCGACGACCGCAGGGGCAGCGGCGAGCGCCCGCATCCGCTGGATACGTCCCGGCGAGGCGGGGATGAACTCCTGGCCACTCCAGCCGGGGTTGACGGTCATGCACAGCGCTACGTCGAGCAGGTCGCCAACCTCTTCAAGCGCCGCGATCGGGGTCGCCGGGCAAAGCGCAAGCCCCGCCGCACAGCCTGCCTGGCGGACGTGGGAGAGCGCGTAGTTGACGTGGGGAGTGGCCTCCTGGTGGATCGTGATCACGCCCGCTCCGGCGCTGGCGAAGTCTGCGATCTGGCGCTCGGGGCGCTCGATCATCAGGTGGACGTCGAGCAGGGCGCCATGCTCGTCCGCGAGCTCGCGCAAGGCGGAGACGACGAGCGGACCCATCGTGATCGGTGGGACGAAGTGGCCGTCCATCACGTCGACGTGGATCACGCGAGCGCCGGCATCGAGCACGTCGCGGACTTGAGCGCCGAGGCGCGCGAAGTCGGCCGAGAGGATCGACGGGGCGACCCGGGGGACGTCCAGCTGAGCGGGACGCACTAGAGCGCCTGGAGCATCGAGCTCTGACAGTGATTGCAGCGCAGCTCCGAGGAGGACGACATGCGCACGATCGTGGAGTGCTCGCCACAGTTCGGACAGACGGAGAC
Source organism: Solirubrobacterales bacterium (assembly GCA_003244205.1). Lineage (GTDB taxonomy): Bacteria > Actinomycetota > Thermoleophilia > Solirubrobacterales > Solirubrobacteraceae > QHBW01. The sequence continues at coordinate 18,722 of QHBW01000024.1, forward strand.
CAGCTCGAAGCGATGCAGGCAGTAGACACAGCGGTAGCGCCCTGGGAGGTTCGTGGGACGCAGCCACGGCTCGCCGCAGTCGGGGCAGACGGCGCCGAGGTTGACCTCCGCGGGCATCACGCGCGCACCAGCCGCGCAATGAAGAAGCCGTCGGTGCCGTCGCGATGAGGAAGCGTCTGCAGGCGCCCGGGCATGTGCGCATGATTCCAGAGCGCCAGGCCGCCGTCGGGTGACCGCGCCCGAAAGTCGGAATGCGCCTCGAGAAAGGCGCTGACGACATCGTCGTTCTCGGCCGGCTCAATCGTGCAGGTCGAGTAGACCAGCACTCCGCCCCCCGGCCGCACCGTTCGCGCGGCCGCGGTCAGCAGCTCGCGCTGCGTGAGCGTAAACCCCGGGATATCGCGAGCTCGGATTCGCCAGCGTGCGTCAGGGTGCGAGCGCAGCGTGCCCAGCCCGCTGCACGGTGCGTCAACGAGCACGCGGTCGTAGCTCTCGGCGTCCGCTTCGTCGCCGGCGCTGCGGGCGTCGGCGACGCGGACATCGGCAGCGACCCCCAGGCGCGCGCAGGTGCGAGCGAGCGCCTGGGCCCGTCCGGCGTGACGTTCGACCGCCACCAGCGCTGCGAGGCGACCGTGGCCGATTGCCCCGAGGTGGGTGGTCTTCGCCCCCGGCGCGGCGCAGAGGTCGAGCACCCGCTCGCCAGGCGCCGCGTGGAGCGTGCGGGCGACGAGCATCGAGCCGCGCGACTGGGCCATCAGCGCGCCCGCGCGCGCCAGCTCGGACTCGCGCGCGTCGAAGGCGCCCTCGACGACCACGGCCTCGGGGAAGCCGGGCGCCGGACGGCTGTGCACGCCCCGCTTGTCGAGCGCGCCGCGCAGCTCCGGGCCGCTGAGCCGCAGCGTGTTGGCACGCAGCGCGGTCTCCGCCGGCTGGTTGTCCGCGGCCATCAGGGCGCGGGCCGTGTCTGCGCCGAGCGTGGCAAACCAGCGCTCGGCGAGCCAGCTGGGATGGCTGTGACGCAGCGCGGCGGCGCCCGGCGTGGCGTCGCCAAGGCCACCCAACCAGGGGCGGCCCTCGCGCGAGGCGCGGCGTAGCACGGCGTTGACGAGACCGGCCGCGCCGCGGCCGTCGGGCTTGGCGAGCTCGACGGACTCGTGAACCACGGCGTGATCGGCGATCCCGTCGAGGAAGAGCAGCTGGAAGAGGCCGAGCCGCAGGGCCGCACGCGCGACGGGAGTAAGCGAGGAAGGTGGACGACCGGCGAGGCGTTCGAGCAGCCGGTCCAGGGTGGCTAGCCGCTGGATCGTCCCGTATGTCAGCTGCGTCGCGAGCGCTCGGTCGCGTGCGCTCAAGTGCGCGCGCGCGGCAGCCGCCGGCAGCGCGCGGTCGGCGAAGGCGCCCTCGTCGCAGGCGCGCCCGACGACCGCGTGCGCGACGCGGCGAGCGGGCGTCGGCATCAGGCGCGCGTCCCCTGGCGTCCGCGTAGATAAGCGGCCGCGTCCATCGCCCGGCCGCCGGGTGGGTGGACGACGAGCAGCTCGAGCGCCTCGACTGCACAGCCGAGGATCAGGCGTCCGCGGTCGGCGACCAGCTCGCCGACAGCCGGGCCGTCGTCGAGCACCTGGGCGGAGCGCACGCCGAGCGCCTCGTCACCAGCGCGCACGCGGGCGCCGATGTGGGGTTCGAGCGCGCGCACGCGACGCTCGAGTGAAGCGGCCGGCAACGCAGGATCGAGCCAGCGATCCTCGGGCCCGATCTTCTCGGCGTAGGTAGCTCGCGCGGGATCCTGCTCGCGCAGCGGCGGATCGGCGTCGAGCACCTGGATCAGAAGCTTCGCGCCGAGCGCGGCGAGGCGTGCCGACAACGTCCCATAGGTGTCGCTCGCGACGATCGGCTCGGAGCGCTCCAGAGCGACCGGCCCAGCGTCGAGCTCCGCAGTGGGGCGCATCACGCATACCCCCGTCTCGGGGTCACCGGCCATGATCGCCCGCTCGATTGGGGCCGCCCCCCGCCAGCGAGGCAGTAACGACGGGTGAACGTTGAGCATGGGATGAGCAGACAGCAGCGGCTCGCGGATGATCGCGCCGAAGGCGCACACGCACACAGCGTCGGGGCGCACCGCAGCGATCGCGGCTGCGGCGCCAGCGTCGAGGCGCTCGGGCTGGAGCACGGTGAGGCCGAGCGCTCGCGCAGACTCCGCGACGGGTGGCTGAGCAAGGACGCGGCCGCGTCCCCTGCGACGGTCGGGCCGTGTGAGGACCAGCACAGGACGATGCGGCGATTGCGCCAAACAGCGCAGCACGACGACGGCGAACGCCGATGTCCCGAGGAAGACTGTTCGCTTGGCTGGCGGCTGGGGCAAGGTGGCCGGGACCGGCTGGCGAGCCGCTAGGCGGCCACGCCCGCGGTGACGCGGTCCCCGCCCTCGCCGTCGCGCTCGCGTAGCGCACGGATCGCTTCCTTGCGCTGCTGGCGAGACGTGCGGTCGAGGATGAGCACGCCGTCGAGGTGGTCGATCTCGTGCTGTATCACGCGAGCCTCGAGGCCCGTGGCTTCGACAGTCAGCTCCTCGCCATCCCCATCCTGCGCGCGAACGCGGACGTGCAGCGGTCGTTGGACCTCGACGAGAACGCCCGGCAGGCTGAGGCACCCCTCATCGGCGGGCAAGGTCTCCTCGCCCGTCCACTCCACCACGGGGTTGACCAACGCTGCCACCCCAGCCTGGGGCTCGACGCGGTAGACGAGAACGCGATGGACGGTCCCGAGTTGGGTCGCCGCGAGCCCGATCCCCATCGCGTCGTCCATGATTCGTCCCATGCGCTCGATCTCGGCTCGCAACGCGTCATCGAAGCGCTCGATCGCGAGCGCCCGGGTCTTCAGCGCGGGATCCCCGTAGCGCCGCACCATCGCCAGCGCCGCCTCCCGGAGGGCGAGTCGCTCGGGGTCGAGCGCCGCCTCGGGCTCGGAAGTCGCCTCGGGCTCGGAAGCCGCCTCGGGCTGGGAAGTCGCCTCGGGCTCGGAAGCCGCCTCGGGCTCGGAAGCCGCCTCGTCAGAGGCGAACGCCTCGTCGAAGGCCAACGCCTCGTCGAAGGCCAACGCCTCGTCGGAGGCGAACGCCTCGTCGGGCACTCGCGCCGGGTGTTGGGACTCGGCGCGTACGTGTCCGTTCCGACCCCTTCCGCTGTTCTGTTGCGCCATGGCTCGAGTCTACGCAGGACCTGCGCCACCCGGGCATCGACGCGGAGGCGGAAGCGCACCCCGCGGTGGGGTGTGCGATCTACCCGGCAATAATTCGGGTCTTCATCGCACACCCCCGCGCGAGGAAGGAGCGACCCCGGGTCGCCCCGGGGCCAACGCGACCCCCGGTCGTCGCGAGGCCCAAAGCGAACCCGGGGTCGCCCCGAGGCCAAAGCGAACCCGGGGTCGCCCCGAGGCCAAAGCGAACCCCACGTCGCCCCGCGGCCGAGCGGGCGCGAGGTTCCCGCGAGGCGGGATGGGCTCGTTCGCGCGCCGCGCTACTGGGGGTCGACGTCGACAGCGATGCTGACGGCGCGGTGCGTGCGCTCGCGCGCGACAGCATCGACGACCTCTCCCAACGTCCGCACGGCGACGTCGCGGTCGTGCGCCTTGATCAGCAGCTGGGCGCGCTCGCGGCCGCGCAGGCGAAAGAGCGGGGCCGGCCCGAGTAGCGCGCCGGCCTCGCTGTCGAGACGCTCCGCGATCGCGGCGGCCGCCGCGATCGCGGAGCCTACAGCGGGCGACGCACACACCACCCGGATGAGCTCGGCGAACGGTGGATAGCGCAACGCGGCGCGGCGCTCGAGCTCGCCAGCGATGAAGCCGTTGGCGTCGTGACGCGCGGCATGCGTGATCGCCCGTGCGTCGGGAGCCAGCGTCTGCACCAGCACGACGCCCCCGGCGGGCCCTCGTCCTGCGCGGCCTGCGAGCTGGGTGACCAACGAGAAGGTGCGCTCCTCAGCGCGGAAGTCGGGGAAGCGAAGCGTCGCGTCGGCGTCCAGGATCACGCCGAGCGTCACGTCGGGGAAGTCGTGTCCCTTTGCCACCATCTGCGTCCCCACCAGCACCCCTGCGTCGGCCGCGGAGAAGTGTTCGAGTACGTCGTCAACGGCCGTCGCGCCACTGGCCAGGACGTCGGCATCGAGCCGCAGCACGGGGAATCCCTCGCCACCCAGCGCCTCGCCAAGCTCGTGCTCGAGCCGCTCGGTGCCGGCGCCGTGACGCGCCACGGCCAGCGAGCCGCAGGCGTCGCAGCTGCTGGGAGCTCGCTGCCGGTGGCCGCAGTGATGGCAGGCGATCGAGCCGTCACGGTGCAGCACGAGCGTGACGTCGCAGTGCGGGCAGCACCAGGCCTTCCCACAGCCGCGACAGGTGAGGAAGTTAGACCACCCGCGACGGTTGAGCAGCACGATCGCTTTGCTCTGCGTCCGGCGTACGTCGGCGAGCGCCGCGCGCGTCGTGGGATGCAGCGCGCCGACCCGGTCACGCATGTCGAGCACCTCCACCGGCGGGAGCGCCCGTCCGTCCACGCGCTCTGGCAAACGCACCGTGGACAGCGCGTGCACGCTCTCGGGACGGGGCGTCGCGCTGCCGCAGACGAGCACCGCATGCCCTGCCTGCGCCCGCCGTGCCGCCACGCTGCGGGCGTCGTAGCGGGGATCGGACTCTTGCTTGTAGGAGGGGTCGTGCTCCTCGTCGACGACGACCAGGCCGAGACGCGCGACCGGCGCGAACACCGCCGAACGCGGTCCGACGCAGACGCGGGCGTCGCCGCGGCGCAGCCGTAGCCACTCGTCGTGGCGCTCACCGGCCCTCAGGCGCGAGTGCAGGACCGCCACGGTGTCGCCGAAACGGGCCTGGAAGCGGGCCACGATCTGAGGCGTGAGAGCGATCTCGGGGACCAGCACGATCGCGCCGCGTTCGCGCTCGAGCGCCTCCGCGGCGGCTTGCAGGTAGACCTCGGTCTTGCCGGACCCGGTCACTCCGTGCAGCAGCAGGCGCTTGTGGTTGCCTGCTCGCATGGCCGCGCGGATAGGCTCGAGCGCCCGGTGCTGGTGCGCGGTCAGGGTGGGCGTTCCCGACACCGGCAGCTGCCCGCGACGGGGACGGCGCTCGACGCTCTCCTGACGCAGCTCCACCAGCCCGCGGTCCCGCAGTCGCCGCAGGGTGTCGTGGCTGGCGGCGAGTGCCGTTACCGGCATCGGCCCCGCTTCGGCCAAGCGTGCCAGCGTCTCGCGCTGGCGGCTGGTCAGCCGTGGAGTGGGGCCGTCATCCGTGGGCGCCGGCTCGCGCAGGCGGGCAACCAACGCGGTACGGCGGCGCACGCGCGGTCGCGGCCCGCGACCGGTACCGGCGGGAAGCATCAGCGCGAGCGCGCGCGCGGGCGTGGAACAGGTCTCGCGCGCGAGCCACAGCGCGAGCGAGACGAGCTCGGTGGGGACGCCGAGCTCGAGCGCCTCCAGCGGGGCTGCGAGGCGCTCGGGAGGCAGCGCCGAGCGATCCGCCAGCTCCACCACAACGCCGAGCATGCGCCGGCTGGCGAAGGGGACCACCAGCAGTGAGCCAACCTGCACATCGGCGAACGCCGCAGGGAGGCTGTAGTCGAACGGCCCGCGCAGCGCCCGCGCTGTGCTGAGCGGTTCAACCTTGGCGATCGCAGACACCAGCCGAGGCTAGAGGGCGTCCCGGTCGCCTCCTTGGATCCCCCCGCTCGCCAGGTCTACGGCCGGAGCTGCGGGATCCGGCCTTAGGAGACCGCCTCGACCGAGCTCAGACCTGCGGCCTCGCGTAGGAGCGCCGCCTTATCGGTCTTCTCCCAAGTGAAGTCGTGGTCCTCACGGCCGAAGTGGCCGTAGGCCGCGGTCTTCTGGTAGATCGGGCGATGGAGCTTCAGGTACTCGCGGAACGCGCCCGGACGAAGGTCGAAGTGCTCGTCCACGAGCTGCTCGATCGTTGTCCGCGGCACGCGCTCGGTGCCGAAGGTCTCCACCATCGTCGACACCGGGTGGGCCACGCCGATTGCGTAGGCGACCTGGACCTCGGCGCGGTCGGCGAGGCCGGCGGCGACGACGTTCTTGGCGACGTAGCGCGCGGCATAGGCCGCCGAGCGATCAACCTTGGAGGGATCCTTGCCGGAGAAGGCACCCCCGCCGTGGCGAGCCGCGCCACCGTAGGTGTCGACGATGATCTTGCGTCCGGTGAGCCCGCAGTCGCCCATCGGGCCGCCGACGACGAACTTGCCGGTCGGATTGACGAGGAAGTTATGGGCGGTGCGCAACTTGCGCTCGTCGTAGAGCTCGCCAGGCAGGATTGGGTGTACGACGTGCTCCCAGAGGTCGTCGGGGATGAGCGCCTCGGCGCCCTCCTTGTGCTGGGTGGAGATGAGCACCTTCTCGACCTCGATCGGACGCCCGTTCTCATAGCGGACGCTCACCTGGGTCTTGCCGTCCGGACGCAGGTAGGGCACGATCTCTGCCTTGCGCACGTCCGCGAGACGCTTGGCCAGCTTGTGGGCGAGCGCGATCGCCAGCGGCATCAGCTCCGGCGTCTCGCGCGTTGCGTAGCCGAACATCATCCCCTGGTCGCCAGCGCCGGCGAGGTCGAGCGCGTCGTCGTCGGCCGGGTCGGTGCGAGCCTCGAACGCCTGGTCGACGCCCTGGGCGATGTCCGGCGACTGCTTGTCGATCGCGGTGATCACCGCGCAGGTCTTGCAGTCGAAGCCGAACGTCGCGTCGTCGTAGCCGATCCGACGCACCGTCTCCCGCGCGATGTCGGGAATGTCGACATACGTCGTGGTCGTGATTTCTCCCGAGACCACGATCAAGCCAGTGTTGACCAACGTCTCGCAGGCGACGCGCCCATAGGCATCGTCGCGCAGCACGGCGTCCAGGACCCCGTCGGAGATCTGGTCGGCGATCTTGTCCGGGTGACCCTCGGTGACGGACTCCGAGGTAAAGAGGAACTCGTTTGCGGACGAGGCGTTCATGGCTGGGTCGAGTGCGTGCTCCGTGGTCGGCGAGGAAGGCGCGACAGCCTAGCGGGCGACGCCTGGCCCCCTCCCTGCTCAGTCACTCAAGCGGCCCGCGTGCGCTGCCCGCGCCGCGAGCGCGGCTCACGACGCTCGACGAAGTCGATCACGAGCGGGACGCCCTCGAGGCGGTAGCGGGCACGCAGACGGTTCTCCAGGAAGTAGGCGTAGTCGCGGGTCACGCGAGCGCGGCTGTTGATCGAGATCGCAAAGCGTGGCGGGCGCTCCCCGATCTGCGCGATGTAGAGCAGCTTGAGCCGGTGGCCGGCCTTCGCCGGCGGCTGGCGGGAGGCGACCGCCTCGGCGAGGAAGCGGTTGAGCTCGGGCGTGGGCAACCGGCTCGCGCGCCGGTCGGTAAGCGCCAGCGCCTCGTCGAGCAGGCGAGTGATGTGGCGTCCGCTGACCGCGCTGCACGTCAGCACGCGCGGGCGCAGCCGCAGCTTGGCCGCCACGCGGGCGCGCTCGTGTTCGAGGTCGCACGCGTCAGCGGCAATGTCCCACTTGTTGAGCGCGAGCAGCGTGGCGCACCCCGCCTGCATCGCCAGATCGGCGATCCGCATGTCCTGGGCGGTGACGCCATCGGCGGCGTCGCAGACCACGAGCGCAGCGTCCGCGCGCTCCGCGGCGCGCCGCGAGCGCAGCGCCGTGTAGTACTCAACCGACTCTGAGACCTTCGCCTGGCGACGCAACCCCGCGGTGTCAACAAGCACGAGCTCGCGCCCGGCGTGCGTTGTGCGCTCGTCGATCGCGTCGCGCGTGGTGCCTGCCAGCGGTGAGACGATCATGCGCTCGCGCCCGAGCACGCGATTCACGATGCTCGACTTGCCGACGTTGGGCCGGCCGATGACGGCGAGGCGAACCGCGTGCTCGTCGGGCTCGGGCTCATCCTCGCCGAGCGCGTCGACGACGCGGTCCAGCAGGTCGCCGGTCCCACGACCCTGCGTGGCCGACACCGGCATCGGCTCGCCGAGGCCGAGGCGGTGAAACTCCGCGGCCGACGGCTCGTCGGCGGCGCCGTCGATCTTGTTGGCGACGACGATCACCGCGCGGCCACTGCGGCGCAGGAGGTCGGCCAACTCCTCGTCGCCCGGGCGCAGCCCCGCCTTGGCGTCGACGACGAACAACACCAGCGCGGCGTCGGCGAGCGCGGCCCGGGCCTGGTCGATGATCGACGATGCGAGCGAGTCGGGGTCCTCGAGGTCTACTCCGCCGGTGTCGATCAGCGTGAGGCGGCGGCCGTTCCAGTCGGTCGTCAGCTCCTTGCGGTCGCGGGTCACGCCCGGGCGTGCGTGCACGACAGCCTCGCGCGAGCCGCTGAGGCGGTTGACGAGGCTCGATTTGCCGACATTGGGTGAGCCTACGACGGCGACCTTCATCGCTCGGGCGTGCCGCTCGCCGAGCGTTTGCCCACGAGCGCGACGACGCGCTCCACGACCTGCTCGAGGCGTAGGCCAGTGGTATCCAGCTCGATCGCTTCGGTCGCGGCTCGCAGCGGGCTGTGCTCGCGCTCGCGGTCGCGGTCGTCGCGAGCCTCGAGCTCGCGCGTAACCGCGGCGACGTCCTCGCGACCCTCCAGCGCGCGGCGGCGAGCCCGCTCCGCAGGGGTCGCGGTCAGAAAGACCTTGAGCTCGGCCTCCGGCGCCACGACCGTGCCGATGTCGCGTCCTTCGGCGACCCAATCTCCGTCCGAGAGCAACTCGCGCTGTTTGGTCACCAGCGCTGCGCGGACCACGGGATCGGCGGCAACACGCGACGCTGCCGACGCCACGGCGCGATCCCTGATCGCCTCGGTCACGTCGCGTCCGTCGAGCAGCACGCGATCCCCCAGCTCGATCTGCAGCTCGCCGGCGATGTCGGCTGGCGGACGCCCTCGCTGCAGCGCGGCGAGCGCGACGGAGCGGTACATCGCGCCCGAGTCCAGATAGCTGAAGCCAAGCGCCGCGGCGCTCGCGCGCGCCACCGAGGACTTCCCGGCACCCGCGGGCCCGTCGATCGCGACGATCACGCCGCGAGCCTCTCGACGTCGTCGGCAAAGCCCGGATAGGAGACCGCCGCCGCGCCCATTCCGACAACCTCTACGCCCTCGCGTGAGGCCAGGCCTGCCACTGCTCCGAGCATCGCGAGGCGATGATCGCCGCCGGAGTCGAGCGTCCCGCCGCGCAGGCCGTCGGCTTGGCCGTGAACGACGAATCCGTCGGTGATTTCTTCAATATCACCGCCCAGCCCGCGCAGACTTTGCACGACCGCAGCAATCCGGTCCGATTCCTTCAAGCGCAACTCGCCGGCGCCGCGTACGATCGTCTGGCCCTCGGCAAAGCAACCCGCGAGCGCGACAAGCGGCAGTTCGTCGATCGCCAGCGGTACCTCCGCGGGCGATACCTCGGTGCCGATCAACGGGCCATACGCGACGTCCAGCTCGGCCACCGGTTCCTCGCTCTCCTGCGCGTCGCCTTGCGCGGGAGGCTCCAGCTCGCCCTCGACGATCGCGCCCATGCGCCGGAGGATCTCGAGGTAGCCGGTGCGCGTGCGGTTGACCCCGACGTCCTGAACCACCAAGCGCGACCCGCGCACGAGCACCGCGGCGGTGATCACGAACGCGGCCGAGGAGAGGTCGCCCGGGACGTCGATCGACTCCAGCGAGAGCTCGTCGACACAGTCGACGCTGATCCTGGGCCCCTGGTGTCTCACCGCGGCACCGGCGCGTCGCAGCATGCGTTCGGTGTGGTCGCGGGTTGGGAGAGGCTCGATCACGGTCGTCGTGCCGTCAGCCGCGAGTCCGGCGATCAAAACGCAGCTCTTGACTTGGGCGGAGGCGACGGGAAGCTCGTACTCGACGCCGCGGAGACGCGCTCCGCTGATCGTGAAGGGCGCAAAGCGCCCCTCGGTGGCGTCGACGTGGGCCCCCATCAGTGCGAGCGGCGCGGCGATTCGGTCGATCGGACGGCGGCGGATCGAGGCGTCGCCGTCGAGCGTGAAGCGCAAGCCGTCCTGGGCGCCGAGCCAACCGGGGAGCAGACGGATCAAGGTGCCAGAGTTGCCGACGTCGATCGTGCTCAGCGGCTGCGCGGCGCCGCGCAGGCCAGGTCCGCGCACCAGCAGCTCGTCGGGGTGGCTCTGGATGATCACGCCGAGGGCGGTGAGCGCGGCGAGCGTGGCGTTGGTGTCGGCGGCGTCGAGGTAGTTGCGCACCCGTACAGGCTCGCCGTGCATTGCCGCGAGCAGCGCCGCGCGATGGGAGATCGACTTGTCGGGCGGCGGGCGCAGCTGTCCCCGCAGGCGTCCCGCTGGCCCGAAGCGGACGCTCACACTGCCGCGAGCACCTTGCCCGCCACCGCCGCCGCCCGCTTCACCTGCTCGACGTAGCCCGGGAAGTCCTCGAGGTAGAGCGCCTGCGGTCCGTCACAGATCGCCTCCTCGGGGTTGGGATGGACCTCGACGATGATGCCGTCGGCCCCGGCCGCGGCAGCGGCGAGCGACAGCGGCGTGACGAGCGAGCGTCGCCCCGCCGCGTGGCTGGGATCGACGACGACCGGCAGGTGTGTCAGCTCCTTGAGCACCGGGATCGCGGTTAGGTCGAGGGTGAAGCGATAGGCGGTTTCGAACGTGCGGATCCCCCGCTCGCAGAGGATGACCGCCTCATTTCCCTCCTTCAGCACGTACTCGGCCGCCATCAGCAGCTCCTCGAGCGTGGAGGAGAGCCCACGCTTGAGCAGCACCGGGCGCCCGGCGCGACCGACCTCGGCGAGCAGCGGGTAGTTCTGCATGTTGCGCGCGCCGATCTGGATGACGTCGGCGACCTCGAGGATCGCATCGAGGTCCCGTGTGTCCATCAGCTCGGTGACGATCGGCAGTCCGCTTTGCGCCTTCGCGTCGGCCAGCATGCGCAGACCCTCGAGTCCCAGGCCTTGGAAGGCGTATGGGGAGGTGCGCGGCTTGTAGGCGCCGCCGCGCAACATCGTGGCGCCCGCGTCGCGCACTGCCACAGCGGTAGCCAGGGTCTGGGCGTGGGTCTCCACGGTGCAGGGCCCCGCGATCAGCGCGAAGTTGGATCCACCGATCTTGCTTCCGGCGATCTCGAGCACGGTGTGCTCGCCGTGTCGCAGCTGGGTGGAGGCGAGCTTGTAGGGCTTGAGGATGGGGACGACGTTCTCGACCCCCGGCGCGCCCTCGAGCCCCAGCCGGGCCACGTGCTCGCGGTCACCGATGGCGCCGATCAGCGTCACCTCCTCGCCCTGGGAGAGGTGCGCGCGGGCACCGACGCTCTCGACCCGCTCGATCACGTGACGGATCTGTTCCTCGGTGGCCGTCGATTTCATGACGATCATCATCTTCTGGTCCTTTCGCGCCGCTGGCGCCTCGAAAACTCTACGGTCTTCCCGAGCCACGACTCGCAAGGTCGGGCTCGGGGCGCGTGCCGATGGCCCGCATTGGGCGTGTGCTTGCCGGCCGGGGGCCGGCAAGGGCCCGATTGCGGCGCTCGGCCCTTAGGCCGTTTCAGTGGCGGCGCGCTGCGCCGGCCGAGCGCCTAGCGAAATCGCCAGGCGGAAAAGGAGAAGAAGGAGCTGGGCGCGTAGGAGCCATCCGGCCGGCTGGGCCGGACGGCGCTGAGGCCGTCGTGCACGCGCGAGCTTCTCATCGGCTTGGGTTTGTAGCAGACCGTGAGGCTCAGTCAAGCCGCTTGTGGCTGGGCCAGCAGCTCGGCAAGCGCTTCGAGGAAGAGACGATTCTCGCGCTCTGTGCCGACGGTTACGCGCAAGGCCCGCTCGCGCCCGAGGGCGCCCCCCGCGCGAACGAGCACGCCGCGGGCGCTCAGCCCCGCCACGATCGCGTCCTCCTCGCACCACTCGGGGAGCGTCACCCAGACGAAGTTGGCCTGCGACTCGGCATGCTTTAGGCCAAGCGCCGCAAGCCCCTCCTGCAGGCCGATGCGCCGGGCGAGCGTGCGCTCCACGCGGCGCGTTACCTCGTCGGTGTGGGCGAGCGCTTCGATCGCGGCCGCCTGCGCGAGCGCGTTGCAGGAGAACGGCTGACGCACCTTGTCGAGCGCGCGCTTGAGCGCCTCCGAGCCACAGAGGGCGAAGCCGATCCTCAGCCCGCACAGCCCGTAGACCTTGGAGAAGGTGCGCAGCAGCATCAGGTTGGGGTGGCCGGCGAGCAGGGCGATCGAGTCGTCTGGGTCTGCGAGCAGGTTGAACTCGCAGTACGCCTCGTCCAGTACGACCGCCACATGCGGCGGGATGCGCCCGAGCATCGCCTCGATCGCCTCGAGCGGCAGCGCCGTCGAGGTGGGATTGTTGGGGTTGCAGACGATCACCAGGCGGGTGGCGGCCGTAATCTCGGCCGCGATCGTGTCGAGATCGAGGCGCTCGGCATCGTCGAGGGGCACTGCCACTGCGCGCGCGCCGGCGGCTGCGGCGAGGTGCGGGTAGACGCTGAACGACGGCCAGCCATACACCACCTCGGCGCCCGGCTCCAGCAGTGCCTCGCCAGCCGCCAGCAGCAGGTCGCAGGAGCCGTTGCCGACCGCTATGCGCGCCACCGGGACCCCGTAGCGCCCCGCGAGACGCTCGCGCAGCCTGCCAGCGGCGGGGTCGGGGTAGCGGTGCAGCGAGCCAAGCGCGCGCTCGATCGCCGCCAGCACCTCGGGCATCGGGGGCTCGGGCGACTCGTTGGAGGCGAGGTTCGCCGCAGCCGCCCGATCGCCATAGCCGGCCGCGGTCGGGTAGACGGAGATCCGCCCGATACGGGCGGCGAACTCGACACGATGCGACGTCACGGCGGTCATTGTGCCGATTCGAGGTCTCGACGCAGCGCGCGTGCTTGGCCCAGGTAGACGTGATTGGGCTGGTGGCCCTCGGGGGCGTAGTAGTGCAGCAGCACGCGGATCACGCGTCCCAGCGCCCCGGGAACTGGGATCTCGCGTGCGCAGAGCAGCGGCACGCGATCCAAACCGAGCTCACGTGCAGCGACGGCAGGGAACTCGGCATCGAGATCGGGGGTGAGCGTGAAGATGCAGCTCACCATCCGCTCTCCGTCGAGCTCGTTGCGCGCCATCAGCTCCGTCATCAGCGCGGTGGTGGCGGCAAGGATGGCAGCCGCTTCGTTGCTCTCGGCGCTGACGGCGCCGCGAAGGGCGAACAGCCTCATGCGGGCGTCATCATCGCAGGGTCAGCGGCATCGATCAGTCCTCTGCGCCGGTCGCGGCGCGCAGACGATCGACCTCGATCCCCGTCAACCGGCGGTGGCAGCCCTCCGCCAACGCGCCGAGCTCGAGTGGCCCGAAGCGGACCCGGCGCAGCGCGATCACGGGGTGTCCGACGGCGGCGCACATCCGCTTGACCTGGCGCTTGCGCCCCTCGTGGATTGTCAGCTCGATGAGGTCGGGCGCCAGCAGCCCTGCCTGCGCTGGGGCCGTAGGGCCGTCGTTGAGCGTGAGTCCGTCCCGCAGCGCCCGCAGCGCGGCGGCCGTCACGGGCGCCCCGTCGACGCGCGCGATGTAGGTCCGCGGGACCTCGAAGCGTGGGTGCGTCAGGCGGTAGGCAAGCTCGCCGTCGTTGGTGAGCAGGATCAAGCCCGAGCTGTCGGCGTCCAGGCGGCCAACCGGATACAGGCGAGCCTGGCTCGGCACCAGCGTGGTGACCGTGGGACGCCCGTGCGTGTCCTGCGCTGTCGAGACCACGCCCGGTGGCTTGTTGACGGCGTAGACGACGCGTGCCTCGGGCGCCACCGGACGGCCGTCGACCGCGATTTCGTCCTCTACGCCCACGTCGCGGGCGGGGTCGTCGACGACGACCCCGCCCGCGGTGACGCGGCCGGCGGCGATCAGACGCTCGGCGGCGCGCCGCGAGGCGACACCGGCATGCGCGAGGTACTTGGCGAGCCGCATCGGTCTTCAGCTGTGAGGGTGAGGGCCCCAGAGCCCGGGGGGCGGATTGGGCAACCAGCTTGCCACCATAGGGGCATGGACAGCGAGCGCTTGCGCGCCGAGCTGCAGCGCGCCGGCGAGCCCGGCTACCGCGTCGATCAGGTGTGGCGCTGGGCCGCAGCCGGAGCCCCCAGCTACGCTGCGATGACAAATCTTCCAAGCAGGCTGCGCGAGCTGCTCGAGGAGCGCGTGCCCTTCTCTTCGCTGGTCGTTGCCAACGAGGTGCACGCCCGCGACGGCACGGTCAAGACGCTCATGCACACCGCCGACGATCGTCCGCTCGAAGCGGTGCTGATGCGTTACGGCGACGGCCGGCGCTCGCTTTGTCTGTCGTCGCAATCGGGCTGTCCGCTGACTTGCCGCTTCTGCGCAACCGGACAGATGCGCTTTGGTCGCAATCTCAGCTCATCGGAGATCCTCGACCAGGCCCTGCACTTCCGTCGCCAGGGCGCGGTGGACCACGCGGTGTTCATGGGAATGGGAGAGCCGCTGATGAATCTCGACGCTGTGTTGGAGGCGTGCGCGCTGCTCCCATCCCTGGGGATCTCCCAGCGCCACACGGCGATCTCGACCGTGGGCTGGCTGCCGGGGATCGAACGGCTCACCGCGTACCCAGCGCCATTGCGCCTCGCGCTCTCGCTGCACGCCGCCGATGACGACCTGCGCTCCACGCTGATGCCGGTCAACGACCGCTATGCGCTCGGCGACGTGCTCGAGGCATGCCGTCGCTGGTACGAGGCCAAGCACCGACGGGTATTCGTCGAGTACGTGATGCTCGCCGGGATCAACGACCGCTACGAGCAGGCGATCGCGCTGGCGCGACGATTGGACCCCCGCATCTTCAAGGTCAACCTGATCCCGTTCAACCCGACCGACTCCGAGTACCGCGGCTCGAGCCGCGAGGCGATTGCCGCGTTCCGCTCGGCGCTCGAGGCCGCCGGCATTGCGGTGACGGTGAGGCTGACGCGGGGCCGCGAGATCGCGGCGGCGTGTGGTCAGCTGGCGGTCGCCGCGGACGGTGCTGCCGCGCCGGCGGCGCCAGCCCGGATGTGATGCCCCTGGCGTCCGGCCCCCAGACGCGTAGGGCGACAGATCGGCCCCCCCTGCCGTTCGGCGGGCGGCACGACGACCACCGAACTTGAGCTCACCCCACCACGCGCTCAGCCCGCGCCTCGCCGGCCCGCAACAGACGCTCGCGCAGTTCGCCGGCCTCCCCGGGGGTCGGGTCGAACTCCTCCACCTCGGGCAACTCCTCCAGCTTGCGCAGTCCGAACAGCTTGAGGAACAGTGGCGTCGTGCGATAGAGAACGGCGCCAAAGCTCGACCGGCCGGCCTCCTCGATCACGCCGCGCTCGAGCAGCGTCGCCGTCGCCGAGTCGGCGCTGACACCACGAATGCGCGCCATCTCCGGTCGCGACACCGGCTGCAGATAGGCGACGATCGCCAGCGTCTCGGCCTGAGCCGGCGACAGCGGCGGGGTGCGCGGCTTAGCCAGCAGCCGGAGGGCCGCGGCTTCGCTCTCGGGTGCCGACGCCAGCAGGAAGCCGCCCGCGAGCTCGCGCAGCACTACGCCGCGGCGTCCGGGTGCAAGCGACGCCGCGAGCGCCGCCAGTGCGGCTGCCACCTGCTGTTCTGAGGCCTCGGTGGCGTCCGCGAGCTCCTCCACGGTGAGGGGCCCCGCCATCAGGAAGAGCAGCGACTCGACCTCGCGCTCGAGCGCGCCCTGCTCGCCAGTGCGCGGCTCGAGCTCGTCGGGCGCAGCGCTCGAGAGGACCCGCGGATCGCTCACGCGGCGGCACCTCGAGCCTCGGAGTCCGCGGCCTGGGAGCCCCCAGCTCCGTCCGCGACGCGCTCTGCGGCCACCACCTCAATCGGGCCGAAGCACTCCTGCTGGTGCCAGGTCGCCTCGCCCTGCTTGTAGAGCTCGAGCAGCGCGAACAGCGTCACCGCCACCGTGACACGGTCCGCGCCGGCGACCGCCTCCTCGAAGCCGAAGCGCCCGCGGCGCAGCAACGCGCGCAGGTGACCGAGCCGGTCGGCGAGCGACACGCGCGTCCCCACGAGGTGGCGCAGCTCGATCGCCGGCGGTTGGAGCAGGAGCTCGCCGAGAGCCCGAGTGAGCCGGCTGGACTCGTACACCGCGACCGCGCTCTGTAGACGCGCGCGACGCAGCTCCGGGGGTACGGGCGCCGAGCGGAAGCGGTAGCCGCGCTCGCGCACCAAGCGCTCGGCGAGGTGTCGCGCGGCGCCGCGGTAGCGCTGGCTCTCCAGCAGCCGTGACAGCAGCTGCTCGGCAGCGTCGGAGGCGTCGAGCTCGCCGAGCAGCTCCTCGATCTCGGCGCGCGGAAGCATCAGCCGCGACTTGAGCTCGAGCACGGCCGCGATCAGCACGAGGAATTCCGTCGCCGGCTCCAGCTCGAGCTCCCCCCGCGCTTCGAGATGGTCGAGGTAGGCGAGCACGACCTGAGCGAGATCGACCTCGAGCAGGTCGATCTCCTCGCGCAGGACGAGCGTCAGCAGCAGGTCGAATGGACCGGCGAAGACGTCGAGATCGAGCTCGAGCTCGGCTACCTGCATCTACCGCTCCACGCTAGCGCGGTGACCCGACGCCCATGCGCTCGCGAACGTCCGTGAGCGTCTCGGCCGCGATCGCTCGCGCCTTCGCGGCCCCAGCAGCCAGCGTTGCCTCCAGCCGCGCCTCGTCGTCTCGCAGGGCGCGATAGCGCTCTTGCACGGGCGAGAGCCGCGCGATCACCGCATCGGCGGTCGCCTGCTTGAGGTCGCCATACCCGCGTGCCCCGGCGAGCTCGCGCTCGACCTCGCCGGGCTCGATCTCGCGGACGGCGGCGAGGATCTCGATCAGGTTGCTCACGCCGGGCTTCTCGGGCCCGCGGACGATCTCAGTGCCCGAGTCGGTCACGGCACGACGGAACTTGCGCTCGATCGCCTCGGCGTCGTCGAGCACGTGGAGCGTGCCCTGCTCGCCGGCGCCGGTCGTCGACATCTTGCGTTCTGGCTCCTGCAGGTCGCGCACGCGCGCGGCGACCTGCGGGACACGCAGCGCGGGCACCACCAGCGTCTCGCCGAAGCGCGCGTTGAAGCGCTCGGCGACGTCGCGCATCAGCTCGACGTGCTCGCGCTGGTCCTCTCCTACCGGCACTTCCTCGGCCCGATAGGCGAGCACGTCGGCAGCTTGCAGGACGGGGTAAAGGAAGAGCCCCGCGGATGCGAGCTCACGCTGGCCGCCGGACTTGTCGCGAAACTGGTGCATGCGGTTGAGCTCGCCGAACGCCGAGACCGCGGTCAAGAGCCAGCACAGCTCGGTGTGCTCGGCGACGTCGGACTGGCGGAAGAGGATGCAGCGTGCGGGATCGAGCCCGGCGGCGATCAGCAGCGCAGTCGTGTCGTGTACCCGCGCGCGCAGCTCCGCGGGGTCGTAGGGCCGCGTGGTCGCGTGGAGGTCGACGATGCAGTAGATCGCCTCGCCGCGGTCCTGACCCGCCACGTACTGGACGATCGCCCCGAGATAGTTGCCGAGGTGCTTGCGCCCGGTCGGCTGGATGCCGGAGAAGATCCGCATCGCAACGCCGGCAGGCTATCCCGCCGCCCGCGGTCGAGATCTCACAGAGGCTGGCGGGTGACGGGTTGCTTGGCCGCTCGCGCCTCGTCGAGGCGCCGCACCGGTGTGCTGTAGGGCGCGTTGCGGGCGATCTCGGGATCCTCGCGCGCCTCGTTGAGGATCTCAGCGATCGCGTCGGCGAACGCGTCGAGCGTCTCGCGCGTCTCGGTCTCGGTGGGCTCGACGAGCAAGGCCTCTTCCACGAGCAGCGGGAAGTAGACCGTCGGAGGATGAAAGCCAAAATCGAGCAGCCGCTTGGCGAGGTCGAGCGTGCGGATCTTGAGGTCGCGCTTCATCGGCGCGCCGGAGAGCACGAACTCGTGCATGCAGATGCGATCGTAGGCGAGCGGGAGGTACTGCGACACGCCAGCGCGCCGCAGCCGCGCGAGCAGGTAGTTGGCGTTGAGCACCGAGCTCTCCGCGACGTCGCGCAGGCCGTCGGCGCCGAGCGAGCAGATGTAGGCGTAGGAGCGCACGAAGACGCCGTAGTTGCCCTGGAAGCCGCGCAGGCGCCCGATCGACTTCGGCCTGTCGTAGTCGAGGTCATAGGGCGTCTGCGAGCCGCCGACGCGATCCCCGTTGGCGGCGGAGCCGGCGATCGCATGTCCTTCGCGGCGGACTACCAGCGGTCGCGGGAGGAAGGGCTCGATCCGCTCGGACACCGCGATCGGGCCGCTCCCCGGGCCGCCTCCACCGTGGGGCTGGGTGAAGGACTTGTGGAGATTGAAGTGGACGATGTCGAAACCCATGTCCCCCGGCCTGCTGACGCCCATCATCGGATTTAGGTTCGCGCCGTCGTAGTAGAGCGTGGCGCCGACGGCGTGGACGACGCGGGCGATCTCGACGATGTTGGAGTCAAACAGCCCCAGCGTGTTGGGATTGGTGAGCATCAGGCAAGCGACGCTCTCGTCGGCCTTGGCGCGCAGGTCGTCGACGTCGACGCCACCATCGGACGCCGTGCCGACCTTGACGACCTGGTAGCCCGCCATCGTGACGGTCGCTGGATTGGTGCCGTGAGCGGTGTCGGGGGTGAGCACCTTCGTGCGCTCCTCGCCGCGGTCTCGATGGTAGGCGCGGGTCAGCAGGACGCCCGCGAGCTCGCCGTGGGAGCCCGCCGACGGTTGCAGCGAGACATGCGGGAGCCCAGCGATCTCGGCCAGCGCTCCCTGTAGGCGCCACATCAGCTCGAGCGCACCCTGGGCGCGGGCGGGCATCTGCGCCGGGTGCAGCCGCGCGTTGCCGGGGAGCGCAGCCACGCGCTCATGCAGCTTGGGGTTGTGCTTCATCGTGCACGAGCCCAGCGGATAGAAGCCGCTGTCGAGGTCGAAGTTGCGCTGCGAGAGGCGGTTGTAATGGCGGACGATCTCGGGCTCTGAGATCTCGGGGAGGCGGGGCGGATCGACGCGTCGCAGCGTCGGCGGGATCAGCTCGTCCAGCGGACGCTCGGGCACGTCGAGCGCCGGGAGGACCGCCGCACGGCGTCCGCTGCGCGACTTCTCGAAGACGGTTCGGGCGCGGTCGCGCTGCTGGGGCGTCTCGGTCGTGACGCTCACGCGCGGACCTCGACGACGTCGCGCTCGGCGGCGACCGCCGCTCCGAGCACGTCCACGAGACGATCGATGTCTGCGCGCGAGCGCTGCTCGGTGATCGCGACCAGCAAACCGTCGGCGAGCTCGGGGTCGTCGCGCGCCAGCGCGTAGCCGGGGTTGACCCCTTCGCGCGCGCAGCGCTCGATCACCCCGTGCACCGGAGCCCCGAGCCGGATGGCGAACTCGCGCACGACGGGACGGTCGTGCAGCGTGCTGACGCCGGGCAGCGCCGCGAGCGCGTCGCGGGCGTAGGCGGTGCGCTGGATCAGCAGCTCCCCGAGCTCGACGATCCCGCGGCGCCCCAGCCAGGCGAGGTAGATCACGCCGGCGAGCGCGTTGAGAGCCTGGGAGGTGCAGATGTTCGATGTCGCCCGTTCGCGCCGGATGTGCTGCTCGCGCGTCTGCAGAGTGAGGACGAAGCCACGACGGCCGTCGGCGTCGACGGTCTCTCCGGCGATCCGCCCCGGCATCTGGCGCAGGTGCTCCTCGCTGGCGGCAAAGAAGCCGAACGACGGTCCCCCGAAGTCGAGCCGGTTGCCCAGCGTCTGGCCCTCACCGACGGCGACGTCGACGCCGCACGCGCCGGGCGGCGCGAGTACGCCGAGCGAGAGCGGATCGCAGGCACAGACCACGAGCGCTCCGTGATCGTGGGCCGCCGCGGCCAGCGCGGCGACGTCTTCGACCGCGCCGAGGAAGTTCGGCTGCTGGAGAAAGACGGCGCCCACGTCGTCGGCGAGCGCCGCCGCCAGCGCGTCGAGATCGGTCGCGCCGTCGCGCAGCGCAACATCCTCGACGGTCGTACCGTAGCCCGTCGAAAGCGTCTGCAGCGTCTCGCGGCTGTGGGGGTGAACGCCACGCGAGGCGAGCATCCGCGTTCGGCCGTTGGCGAGCTTCGCCAGATAGGCGGCGGCGCCGACGGCGCTCGGGCCTTCATAGACCGAGGCGTTGGAGACCGGCAGCGCGGTCAGCTCGCAGATCGCCGTCTGGTACTCGAACATCACCTGCAGGCCGCCCTGGGACACCTCGGGCTGATAAGGCGTGTAGGGCGTGAGAAACTCCGAGCGCTGGAGAATCGAGTCGATCAAGGCGGGGACGTAGTGGTCGTACATACCGGCGCCGAGGAAGGAGATCTCGCGCTCGGTCGAGACGTTGCGCTCGGCCAGCTCACGCAGGTGCTCGTAGACCTCCTGCTCGGGGCGCCCCTGGGGCAGGTCGAGCCCGCCGCGGAGCAGCAGCTCGCGCGGGATGTCGGCGAAGAGCTCCTCGATCGACGCCACGCCGATCTCCTCCAGCATCGCGCGGCGGTCGTCCTCGGTGGCAGAGGTGTAACGGCTCACGGCTGCTGTGAGCGTAGTGGGTGACCGGCTCAGCCAGCGAGCGTGGCCTGATAGGCGTCGGCGTCGAGCAGGTCGTCCAGCTCGGCTGGATCCGACAGCCTGACGCGGACCAGCCAGCCACCGCCGTAGGGGTCCTCATTGATCGCCTCCGGCGTCTCCGCCAGCGCCTCGTTTACTTCGACGATCTCGCCCGACAGGGGCGAGATCACGTCCGAGACGGCCTTGACCGATTCGACTTCGGCGTAGGGCTCGTCCTTGCTCACCGCGGTGCCCACCGCCGGGGGATCGAAGAAAACCACCTCACCGAGGGCGTCCTGTGCGTACCAGGTGATCCCGAAGGTGGCCGACTCGCCGTCGATGCGGGCCCAGTCGTGCTCGGCGTGATAGCGCAGGTCGTCGGGATAGCTGGGGTCGGCCATGGGGCTCCTCGGTCGCGCGCAGTCTAGGGCCCAGCTGCGGATCAGCGCTCTGAGCGCCGATAGAGCGGGCGCGCGCGGATCACGGCATCACGTAGACGCCCGCGCACGTCGATCTGCAGCGCGGTCCCCTCGGCGGCACGCTCGGCGGGAACATAGGCCATTCCGATCCCGATCCCCAGCGACGGCGACAGCGATCCACTCGTGACCTCTCCCCCGCCGACCACGGGGTTGCCCTGACGAGCGATCCCGGGACCCTCGATCGCGAACGCCACGAGACGCTCGCGCGGGCCGCGTTCGCGCACCGCGGCCACTGCCTCGGCACCAACGAAGCCGGTTTGCTCCTTGCAGCACCAGCCCAGACCCGCCTCGATCGGCCCGCGGCTCTCCATCAGGTCGTTGCCGTAGAGGTGAAAGCACGCCTCGAGCCGGAGCGTGTCGCGCGCAGCAAGCCCAGCCGGCGTCGCCCCGGCGGCGACGACAGCATCCCAGAGCGCAGGCGCCTGCGCCGGCGCGACGAGCAGCTCGAGTCCGTCCTCGCCGGTGTAGCCGGTGCCGCAGGCGAGGACGTCGATCCCTTGCAGTGCGATCTCGGCGCAGCGCATGCGCGCTGGCAGCGGCGCGCCGGCACCCAGCGGCTCGAGCAGAGAACGCGCAGCCGGACCCTGGACGGCGAGCATCGCGTAGTCCTCGAGCGCGTCGCGCAGCTCGACGTCCCAGCTCCCGGCGGCGGCGTGCTCGCGCAGCCAAGCGATGTCGCGGCTGTGGTTTGAGGCGTTGGTGACCGTCAGCAGGCGCTCGGCTCCGAGCCGGTAGGTGAAGAGATCGTCGAGCACGCCACCGTCGTGGCGGCAGAGCACGCTGTACTGCGCTGCGCCCCGCCCGATCGCGTCGACGTCGTTGGAGAGCATGTGCTGCAGAAAGGGGCCGGCGTCGGCCCCCAGCGTCTCGATCTCCCCCATGTGCGAGACGTCGAAGACGCCGGCGTGCTCGCGCACGGCGAGGTGCTCGCCGCGGATGCCGCTCGGATACTGGACCGGCATCTCCCAGCCCGCGAAGTCAACGAGCTTCGCCCGCGCGGCGACATGACGATCGTGCAGCGGGGTGCGCTTGGAGACAGGCGCCGCAGCGGGGTCAGCCATGCGGCGGCGAGGCTACAGCAGGCGCGATCAGCGGTTGCGCAGGAACGGCGGGATGTCGATCTCGTCCTCGCGGATCTCCAGCGACGTGCGCTGACGATCGTCGAGACGGACCTGACGTTCCTGGGGGCGCTCTCGCAGCGTCTCGCGTGTGCGCCGCGGGCTGGGGCGCTCGTGGTGGAAGCCGGTGGCGATCACCGTGACGCGAACTTCGTCCTGGAGAGTCTCGTCGATCACGGCCCCAAAGATGATGTTGGCGTTGGCGTCGGCGGACTCGTGCACGATCTCGGCCGCCTCGTTGACCTCGAAGAGCCCGAGATCGTGGGCGCCGGTGATGTTGAGCAGGATGCCGGTGGCGCCCTCGATCGAGTCTTCAAGCAGCGGCGAGGAGATCGCCGCGCGCGCCGCCTCGACCGCGCGATTCTCAGCGCTTGCGGCGCCGATCCCCATCAGCGCGGTGCCGGCATTCTGCATCACTGTGCGAACATCGGCGAAGTCGAGATTGATCAAACCGGGGATCGTGATCAGGTCTGTGATCCCCTGCACGCCCTGGCGCAGGACGTTGTCGGCCTCCTTGAAGGCGTCCATCAGGCTCGTGCGGCGCTCGACGATTGCCAGCAGCCGATCGTTGGGGATCGTGATCAGCGTGTCGACGTTGTCGCGCAGCTTCGCGATCCCGTCCTCGGCCTGGCGCGAGCGCTGGGCGCCCTCGAAGTCGAACGGGCGGGTGACGACGCCGACGGTGAGCGCGCCGATCTCGTTCTTGGCGATCTCGGCGATCACCGGCGCCGCACCGGTGCCGGTCCCACCTCCTTCGCCGGCCGTGACAAAGACCATGTCGGCGCCCTTGAGCGCCTCCTTGATGTCGTCACGAGACTCGGCTGCAGCACCCTGTCCGCGCTCAGGGTTGGCTCCCGCGCCGAGGCCCTTGGTGAGCTCCTGGCCGATCGGCAGCCGAATATCGGCTTCGGTCATCTGCAGCGCCTGGGTGTCGGTGTTGGCGGCGATGAACTCCACGCCGCGCAGGCCGGCATCGACCATCCGCGAGACGGCGTTGGTGCCGCCGCCGCCGACGCCGACGACCTTGATGACCGCGAGGTAGCTACCGCTCTCCATGTGGTGTGTGTCCGACCCTTGAGTTAGCATTGAGGTTTTCGGAGCTGCAGATGAAAACCCTGGAAACGGGCAGCCTAGTGACGTCGGAGCGCCAGTGTCAACGCTCGCGCCTCTTGCAACGTGCATTGCAGAACGGCCAACCCTCGACCAGCGTCCCAGACTTCTCTCGAGTTGTGGTCGAGATCGCAGTCTAGCTCTAGTAGAGGTTGAGCCTCGCCGTTTGGGCTCCACAGAGCTTAGCCGGGGCCCGCTGCTGCGGAAGCGGCGGAGGGGCTCGCGGATGCTGTGCCAGCGCTCGCGTTGGGATCGAGGCTGGTGGCGCTCAGCCCGCTCTCGCTGCCGCGCCCGCCCGCGGCGGGACGCTGCGGCAGGCGCAGGTCGACGTAGATCGCTCCTGACGCCGCGGGATCGGCCAGGACGCGCAGCGCGGCCGCCCACTTGGCGGCAATCTGCGCAGGCAGACCGAAGACGAGCTCGGGTCCCTGACGCAGCTCCACGCGTACTCCGTGGGGATCGGGTATCGCGTCGATGATGCGCGATCGCAGAACGTACGGCGCGCCCGCGAGTACCTGGAGCGCAGCCAGCGCGGCGGGATCGGAGACACGGTCGCCCCCGGTCGGTCCAGCTGCCATGGCCACGGATGGGAGCCCAGCCGCAGCGGTTCCCGACAGCAGCGTCCCGTCACCCCGCACGGCGACGTGCTCGTTGCCGAAGACGATCTGGGCAACGGGCGCGTGCTCGATCACGTCGATCGTGAGCGCATGCGGAAAGCTGGCGTGCACGCGCAGCGCGCTTACCTCGGGGATCGCGGCCACCGCCGCGCGCAACCGCCGGGCGTCGACTGCGAGCGTGGTCATCGTGCGCGCGCTTGCGCTCAGCGCATGCTCGATCTCGGGCGCCGCGGGACCGCGGGCACCTGTGATCGTCACGCGCGTGATCGCGACGAGCGACGACTGGCGCACCCACAGCCAGCCGCCAAACAGCAACAGCGCACCAGCCAGCAGCGCGACCACGACGCGGCCGCGACGCCCGAGCGCGACTCCCAGCGAGCGCCACGGAGCCGGGAGCGCCGGGGCCCCAGTCCTCAGCACCGCTGCTCCCAGGGAAGGCGAACAGGTCCGAGGCGCTGCACTTCGGGCTCCAGCGCGACGCCGAAGCGCTCGGCGACGCGAGCACGCCCGAGCGCCATCAGCGCGACCACATCCGCGGTCGTGGCCGTGCCGTCGTTGTCGACGAAGTTGGCGTGTTTGGGCGAGAAGCGGGCGCCGCCCACGCGCAGGCCGCCGCAGCCCGCCGCGTCGAGCAGCTGACCGGCGCTGCGGCCTTCCGCGCGGGGGTTCTCGGGATTCTTGAAGGTGGAGCCGAACGTGCGGATCCCCGACGGCTGGGCTTGCTTGCGCTGTGCGCGCAGATCGGCGAGCGTCGCCTTGACCCGCTCCGGCTCGTCGATCCGCAGCAGGAAGCCGACCCTGGTCACGACCGCCCGGGACTCGAGGCTCGAGCGTCGGTAGGCGAATCCGAGCTGGGCGGGGTCGCGGCGCCCGGTGCCCGCCGCCGTCGCCACCTCCACCCACTCGAGCACTTTGGCGAGCTCGCCGCCGTAGGCGTTGGCGTTCATGCGGACGGCGCCGCCAACCGTGCCCGGAATGGAGACGCCGAACTCGATCCCGCTGAGGCCCAGCTGAGCGGCCCGCGCCGCGATCTGCGGCAGGCGCGCGCCCCCGCCACAGCGCAGCCGGGGTCCATCCGGCTCAATACCGGCAAGCGCGCCGCCGAGCTTGAGGACTAGTCCCGTCACGCCTTCGTCCGCCACCAGCAGATTCGACCCCGATCCAATGACCCCTACCCCGAGCTGGCGGCGCTCGGCCCAGCGCAACAGTGCAACCAGCTCCTCGGCGCTCGATGGGCGGGCGAACAGCTCGGCCGCGCCTCCGGTTCGCACCGTCGTAAAGCGTGCGAGGGCGACCTCGCGCCGCACCCCGGCGGGAGCGTCGCCGCCCGCCGGCGACCCGTCGCCCGCGGTCCCAAGCGGGCTCACGGCGCCGCGGCGGCAGTCGTGAGACGGCGACCGAGCGCGTCGATGTCGCCGGCCCCGAGGAACAGGCAGACGTCGCCGGCGTGCAGCTCGCCGACGAGGAAGCGCTCGGCGTCATCGAAGCTCGGCAGCCACGCGACGCTGCGCCCAGCGGCGGCGTCGGCGGCGGCTTCGGCGACCAGGCGCCCGCTGACACCGGGAAAGTCCCGCGCTCGCTCGCGCGCGCCGTAGACGTCGAGCACGCAGACGACGTCAGCTGCGGCGAGCGCAACACCGAAGGCGTCGGCGAGCGCCCGTGTGCGCGAGTACAGATGTGGCTGAAAAACGGCCAGCAGTCTCCGCGGTGCGAGCGTGCGCGCCGCCTGGAGCGTGGCGCGCACCTCCGTGGGGTGGTGGGCGTAGTCGTCGTAGAGGTCGGCTCCGGCCGCGCTTCGGCCAAGCCGCTCGAAGCGACGCGCGGCGCCCCGGAAGCCTGTCAGCGAGGCCGCGGCGACGGCGGGCTCGGCACCGGCGAGCACGCTCGCCTCCAATGCGACAGCGGCGTTGGCAGCATTGTGGGCGCCGGGAGTCGCCAGCGCGACCTCGTGTCCGCGCCAGCGAAAGCGCGTCCCCGCACCCCCGTGAATCGCGCTGATCGGCTCTGCGGGCGGGCTCGGCACCGTCACGACCGGAGTGGCTCCGGCGAGCGCGACGAGCCTTGGATCGCCGCCCACGACGGCGCGCTCGCTGGAGGCCAGATAGGCGCGGAACACCTCGTCGACATCGAGTCGCGAGCCGAAGCTCGCATGGTGATCGAGCTCGGCGTTGACCAGGACCGCGATCGCCGGACGCAAGCCGAGCAGCGAGCGATCGGACTCGTCAGCCTCGACCACGAGCCAGTCGCCACTGCCCCAGGCAGCATTGCGAGCGGTCTGTTGCAGCGTGCCGCCGATCAGATAGCCCGGGTCGAGCCCCGCCCCGAGCATGGCGGCCACGGCCATGCTCGCCGTCGTGGTCTTGCCGTGCGTGCCGGCCACGGCCAGCACCCGCCGCAGCTGAGCTACCTGCGCGAGCAGGACCGCGCGCGCAAGCTCCGGCTGACCCCGCTCTCGCGCGGCGACGCGCTCTGGATTGTCAGGAGCAACGGCGCTCGAGTAGACGAGCTCGCTGCCAGCGGGCAGGCTCTCGCCACGGTGTGGTCCGATTGTCACGTTGATGCCCGCCTCCCCCAGCGGCGCGAGGTAGGGAGAAGCAGCGAGGTCAGAGCCCGTGACCTCGGCGCCGAGCGCGTGGGCCAGCAGCGCCAGGCCCGACATGCCCGCGCCGGCGATCCCGACCAGGTGCAGGTGCCGGGCGCGCCAGCGTTGGTGCGCTGCGCTCGAGGGCTGCTCCATCGTCACGACGCTAGCCGGCGCGGCTGTTTGCGCCTCGCCAGCGCGAGCAGCTCACGGGCCACGACCGCGGCTGCATCCGGGCGAGCCAGCGCCGCAGATGCGTCCGCCATGGCACGCAGACGCGGCCCATCCGAGAGCATCGCGTCGACCTCGTCGCGCAGACGCTCGGCGGTCAGCTCGGCGTCGGGGAGCACTACCGCGGCACCGGCGTCGGCCATCCAGCGGGCATTGGCGGTCTGATGGTCGCCGGTTGCATGCGGGTAGGGGACGAGCAGCGCCGGCAGGCCGTGAGCGGCGAGCTCGAACACTGAGCCGCCCGCGCGCGCGATCGCGAGATCGCACGCCGCCAGCGCCTCTCCGAATGGCGAGATGTACTCGCGCAGCTCGTAGTGGGGACCGGGCGAGCTCAGCGTGGCGAAGTCGCGGGCGCCCGCGATGTGCAGCACCCGGGGCGGCGGCGAGGCAAATGCGACGGGTGCCACAGCGTTGAGCGAGCGCGCTCCCAGCGACCCGCCGAAGACCAGCACACACTGCTCCTCGGCGGCCAGGCCGAAGCGCTGGCGCGCCGCGGCGCGGTCGCGGAAGGGCGCGGGGACAGGCCGGCCGGTAAGCAGGTAGCGAGGACCCTCCCGGCCGGCGATCGCAAACGCCAGGCAGACGCGTCGTGCGAACGGCGCCAGCAGGCGGTTGGCAAGCCCGAGGTGGGAGTCCGCTTCGGTCAGCACGAGCGGAATGCGCGCCGCCGCGGCCGCAAGCCCCACGGGCCCCGCGACGTAGCCACCGCCACCGAGGACGGCGTCGGGCCGCAGCTCGCCCAGCAGCCTGCGCGCGGCCAAAGCGGCGGCGCCCGCACGGCCGAGAGCACGGACCGCCTTGAAGGGATTGCGCCGGCTCAGCCCCTCGACGGTGATCGTTCGCAGCTCGTAGCCGGCAGTGGGAACGAAGCGCGCCTCGGCGCGCTCGCCCCCCACCCAGACGACGTCGACGCCTTCAGCTCGCAGCTCGTCGGCGACCGCCAGCGCCGGCACCACGTGCCCCGCCGTTCCGCCGGCCGCGATCACCACCCTCATCGGCATCCTGCCTTCTCCTCGATCCCCGGCGCGACACCGGCGGTCGAGCGCGCCCGGCGACCGTGCCGCCATTGGCAACGTTGAGCAGCAGCCCCATCGCCGCCAGCAGGACGATCAGGTTGTTGGAGCCGTAGGAGATCAGGGGCAGCGGCACGCCCGTGAGCGGGGCGAGACCGAGAACGGCGAAAACATTGAGCAGCGCCTGGCACAGGATCAGCGAGGTGAGACCGGCCGCCAGCAGCTTGGCGTACGAGCCGGCGGCGCCGCGCGCGACGCGCAGCCCCGCGAAGGCGATCATGCCGTAGAGGCACAGCAATCCGCCGACGCCGACGATCCCCAGCTCCTCGCCAATCACAGCGAGGATGAAGTCGGTGTGGGCCTCGGGCAGATAGTAGATCTTCTGCACCGACTGTCCCAGTCCGCGTCCGAAGAGGCCGCCGGAGCCCAACGCTATCTGCCCTTGGACGGCCTGGAATCCGGTCGACCCGGCGTGCGCCCACGGGTCGAGGAAGACCGTGAGGCGCGCGCGCGAATACGGCTGGGCGAGCGCGAACAGGACCACCGCGCCAGCGACCACCGCCGCGAGAATCGCGAGCGTTCGTAGCGGCACGCCGGCGGCGACGAGCAGGCAGGCGAGCGTGAAACCGATCGTCAGCGCCGTTCCCAGGTCCGGCTGTACGACGACGAGCACGCACGCCACCGCCGCGGGGAGCAGTACGGGACCGAGCTCCCGGACCCCGCGCGGCGGCCGTCGCCGCGCCGCAAGCAGCCGCGCGGAGTGCAGCACGAGCGCGAGCTTGGCGAGCTCCGAGGGTTGGAACTGCAGCGGCCCGGCGCCGATCCAACGACGCGCACCGTTGACCTGCACCCCTAGATGGGGGACCAGGACCACCAGCAGGCCGGCTAGCGAGATCAGCAGCAGCGCCGGCGTGAGGCCGTGCACCGCCGCGAGTCCGCGCCGGCTCAGCACGCGCATCAGCACGAGCCCGAGCGCTCCGTAGAGGCAGTAGCGCACGAGGTAGCCGGTGCCGTCGCCTCCCCCTCCGAGCAGGTCGCGGGCCGACGAGGCGCTGTAGACCATCACCGCTCCGGCTGCGAGCAGGCACAGCGTCGCGGTCAGCAACAGGCGGTGCTCCAGCGGCGGCTGCGCTGTCGCGCGACGCCGCTCGCGCTCGGGCGCGCGTCGCCGCAGCGCGCTCGCGCTCCCCGTCAGCGCCGCAGCGCTCGCCTCGCGGGCGAGCCGGAGAGCTGGTCGACGGCGCGCACCATTGGGCATATTGGGTTGGTGTTCGCCCCGCGCGTCGCCCTACCTGCCTAGCGGCGGCGCGCGCGCGGACGAGCGGCGCCGCGGGGCTCAATCGAGGGCGCCGACAAGCGCGCGGAAATGGTCGCCGCGCTGCTCGAAGTCGACGTATTGGTCATAGGACGCGCACGCCGGAGACAACAGGACAACGTCTCCGGATCGCGCAGCCCGGTGGGCGCTGCGCACCGCCTCGCCCATTCCGCCGCAGCGATGCAACTCGACACCGCTGCCAGCGAGCGCATCGGCGAGGGCCTCGGTCGCCTCACCGATCAGAAAGACACCTCGGCAGCGCTGCCCAACGACCTCGCGCAGAATCCCGTAACCACTTTTCGCGCGCCCGCCCGCGATCAGCTGCACGGATCCAGGCTCAAAGGAGCGCAGCGCCACGACGGTCGAGGCCGCGTTCGTCGCCTTCGAGTCGTTGACATAGAGCACGCCGCCGACGACGGCGACCTCCTCTAGACGATGGGGCACGCCGCGAAAGCCCCGCAGCGCGGCGCGCACCGCGTCGAGCTCGATGCCGCTAGCGAGCGCCGCCGCTGCGGCGGCCATCGCGTTGAGGCGGTTGTGCGGTCCCCGCATCGCGATCTGCTCGACTGCCAGCAGCGGTGTTGCGCGCCACCACAGCTGACCGGAGCGTTCGAAGCAGTCCGACTCCCCACCGGGGCCGAAGCGCACGCGCGCGGCCGACCCCCCTAACCCCTCCCCCACTGCTCCCGCGGGCACCACCGCGACGTCCGCGGACCCCTGCCGGACGAAGGCCTTGCGCTTGGCCGCCGTGTAGGAGGCCATCGTGCCGTGACGGTCCAGGTGGTCCTCGGCGATGTTGACCAGCACTGCCACATCGGGGGCGAGCTCAACGGTGTCCTCGAGCTGGAATGACGACGCCTCGCAGACGACGGTCGCGCCCGTGTCGAGCTCGCCGACAAGCGAGCTCAGTGGCGTTCCGACGTTCCCGGCAACCGCTACCGGCAGCCCTTGGTGCCGCCAGATCTCGCCGACCAGCTCGGCGGTGGTCGTCTTGCCGTTAGTGCCGGTCACGGCGACGAGCGGCGCTTCGAGCAGCCGCCAACCCAGCTCGAGCTCTCCCATGATGTCCAGACCCCGCTCACGGGCTGCGCGGGCGAGGGGCGCGTCGTGGGGCACGCCAGGGCTCTCCACGAGCGTGCGCGCCCGCTGCGCGAGCTCCGCGCCGCCCTCGTTCAGATGTACCTCAACACCGATGCCGGCGAGCTCGCGCGCGCCCGCGGGGGCGCCCGCATCGACACCGATCACGGTCTCCCCCCGCGCGCGCAGCGCTCGCGCCGCGGCCTGCCCCGAGCGGGCGAGGCCGAGCACGACGTAGGGGCCACCTGGCAGCGAGGGGCGGGAATGGTGGGAGCCACCGCCTGGCATCAGTGGACGCGGATCGGGGAGCGGATTACTTGATCGACTGCTGGTAGATCGTGAAGCCAATCGCCGAGAACACGGCGGCGACGATCCAGAAGCGCAGGATGATCTTGGTCTCTGACCAGGACCGCAACTCGAAGTGGTGGTGGATTGGTGCCATCAGGAACACGCGCTTGCGGAAGGTCTGAAAGGAGAAGACCTGGACTACCACCGAGAGCGCTTCCAGCACGAAGATCCCGCCCAGCACGATCAGCAGCACCTCGGTCTTGGTCATCACCGCCAAGCCCGCTATCGCCCCGCCCAGTCCCAACGAGCCCGTGTCCCCCATGAAGATGTTGGCGGGGAAAGAGTTGAACCAGAGGAAGCCCACGCAAGCGCCGACGAGACAGCCCGAGAGGATCGCCAGATCGCGCTGCCCGGTGGTCAGGAAGGTGATCCCGATATAGGCGAGCAGCACGATCGCAGCGCACCCTGCGGCAAGGCCGTCGAGCCCGTCTGTGAGGTTGACGGCGCTCGTCGTCCCCGCCACCACGATGTAGATCAGCACGGGATAGAGGATCCCAAGGTCGATCTGTGCGTCCACGAAGCGCAGCCGCAGCGTGCTCTGCAAACCAACGCGCTTTGAGGCCACCCACCACAACCCGAGCGAGATCAGCACCGTGACGACAAGCTTGGTGCGCGCGCGCAGGCCCAACGAGCGGCGCTTGGAGATCTTCGTGTAGTCGTCGGCGTAGCCGAGCAGCGCGCAGGCGATCGCGGCCCCGAACACTCCGAGCGACTGCCACGTCCCGCTCGTCAGGATCAGGAAAGGGACCGAGACCGCGATGAAGATGATGATCCCGCCCATCGTCGGGGTTCCCGCCTTGCTGTGGTGGCCCTCGGGACCGTCCTCGCGGATGTGCTGGCCGAACTCGCGGTTGCGCAGGTAGTCGATGAAGCGAGGCGAGAGGAAGATGCAGATCAGCAGCGAGGCCGTGCCGGCGATCAGGACCCTGCCCATCAGCGCGCTCGCTTGGGCGCAGCAACGAGCGATTCCGCGACGCGCTCGAGGCCGACGCCGCGGGACGCTTTCACGAGCACGGTGTCACCGCCGCGCAGCAGGCCGGCCAGCAGCGCAGCGGCCTCCTCGGCGTCGGCCACGGCATGGGATTCGCCGCCTCGCGCTGCCCGGTAGGGCTCGATCATGGCGCGGGCGAGCGGTCCTACCGTCACCAGCAGCGCCACGCCGGCGGCGGCCGCCTGCGCTCCGGCCTCGGCGTGATAGCGCTCGGCCTGGGGACCCAGCTCGAGCATGTCGCCGAGTACCGCCACGCGTCGGCCGGCGGCGGTCGCGGCGAGGTCGTCGAGGGCGACGCGGATCGACATCGGGTTGGCGTTGTAGCAGTCGTTGACGATGCGAACCCCCCCGGGGAGCTCCACCACCTCGCCGCGCAAGCTCGACAGCGAGATCGCCACGCGACCCGCCGGCAGGACGCCCACGCCATCGGCGGCGGCCACGGCCATCACGAGGTTGTCGAGCTGGTGTGGCGCGGTGATGTTGGGCTCGAGCTCGATCGCCGTGCCGCGCAGCTCGATCCGCACGCGCCCGTCGCTCTCGACCGCCACGAGCCGGGCGTCCCCCCTGGGTCCGCAGCGCACCACGTCGAGGCGGCCATCCTCGAGATAGGGCTCGAGCAGGGGTTCGTCGGCGGGCACGACCGCGCGGGCACCATCGGAGAGCGCTGCCAGCAGCTCCGCCTTGGCGGCGGCGATCGCCTCGAGCGTCCCCAGCAGCTCGATGTGCACCGGACCGACGTTGACGATGACGCCCACATCGGGCTCGCAGATCGCGCTCAGCTCGGCGATCTGGCCCCGTCCGCGCATCGCCAGCTCGAGCACGAGCACTTCGCTGCCGGCTGGGGCCTCGAGCAGGGCGAGCGGCAGACCGATCTCTGTGTTGAGGTTGGCGCGGCTCGCATGCGTGGCGCGATCGCGGGCGAGCAGCGCGGCGAGGATGTCCTTGGTCGAGGTCTTCCCGGTCGATCCCGTCACGGCGATCACCTTCGCGCCGAGCTCGCGCCGCCAGGCCCGCGCCAGCCGACCGAGCGCCGCTGGCGGATCGTCAGCCGCGATGATCGCGCCGGCGCCACTGGCGACGCCGGCATCGCCGGGACCAGCCGACTTCGCCAGCAGCACGGCAGCGGCAGCCTCAGCGGCGCGCTGATCGCTCACCATCACCCCCCACGCACCGGCTGCCAGAGCGTCGAGCGCAAGGGCCCCGCCATCGACGCGCGAACCTGAGATCCCAACGAAGAGGTCGCCCGCGGTGAGGACGCGGGAGTCGACCACAGCTCGCGTCGGACCTTCGTCGCCGGGCCGTGCCCTGATCAGCTCGGCCTCGGCCGCGCGCGCGACGCGATCGGCGCTCCAGGACCTCATCGCTGCGCCGCTGCCCGCGGACCGAGACGACGCAGCGCCTCGCGCGCAACCGCCGCGTCGTCGAACGGCAGCTTGTGACCATTGGCAAACTCCTGGCCCTGCTCGTGGCCCTTGCCGGCGATCACGACGACGTCACCGGCCTGCCCCGCCGCTACCGAGCGGGCGATCGCCGCGCGGCGGTCGACTTCCACTTCGACAGCCCGACCGGCGCCGGCCACGATCTCCGCGACGATCCCAGCGGGATCCTCGGAGCGAGGATTATCGGAGGTGACGATCACCAGGTCGGCGAGCCTTGAGGCGATCTCGCCCATCAGCGGTCGCTTGCCGCGGTCGCGGTCCCCGCCCGCACCGAACACGCAGATGACCCGGCCCTGTCCGGTTGCAGAGATCAAGTCGCGTGCTGCTCGCAGCACGTTCTCGAGCGAGTCGGGCGTGTGCGCGTAGTCGACGAGGACCGCGAAGGGCTGGCCTTCCTCGATCGGCTCGAAGCGACCGGGGACCCGTCCGGCCGACGGCAGCGCGGCGGCGATCGTGTCGGCCGCCACGCCCAGCGCACGGACGGCGGCCACAGCGCCGAGAACGTTGGCGACGTTGAAGCGCCCGGGCAGCGGGGAGCGCAGCGACAGCGGACCGTCCGGAGTCGCCAAGTCAAAGCTCGAGCCGCGCAGCCCGCTGTCGAGCCTGGTCAAGCGGTAGTCGGCCGTGCGGGACTCGAGCGCCACGGTGATCGCGTCGGGGAAGTCGCCGGCCAGCCGCGCGCCGTAGGGATCGTCGATGTTGATCACGCGCACGCGCGAGAGGGGATTGTCGAGCAGACGGCGCTTGGCCGCGAAGTAGTCCTCCATCGTGGGATGGAAGTCGAGGTGGTCCCTGGTGATGTTGGTGAAGATCGCAACGGCGAAGTGGATCGCGTCGGCGCGATGCAGCGAGAGGGCGTGCGAGGAGACCTCCATCGCGCAGGCGCGGTCGCCGGCCGCGCGCATGCCGGCGAGCAGCCGCTGAAGCTCGATCGCCTCGGGGGTTGTACGAGCGACCGGCAGATCGTGGCCGCCGATCACCGAGGTGACGGTTCCCAGCAAGCCGCAAGGGCGGCCATCCGCCTCCAGCAGCGCGCGTACGAGGTAAGCGGTGGTGGTCTTGCCGTTCGTCCCGGTGACCCCCACGACATCCAGCGCTGCGCTGGGATCCCCGTGGAAGCGGGCCGCCGCGAGCGCCATCTCGGCGCGCACGTCCTCTACGACGATTTCGGGGACGCTGAGTCCGAGTGGCCGCTGGACCACGAGGGCGGCCGCACCACGGGCCACGGCATCGGGCGCAAAGTCGTGACCGTCGCGCTGAAACCCGGGCACGCAGAAGAAGAGCGTTCCCGGGGTGACCGTGCGGTTGTCGTAGGCCAGCGCGGAGACTTCGACGTCGGCGGCGCCGGCGGGGGCGCGGCACATCACCTCCCCGAGCTGCATCGCCGCGAGGATAGAGTCGGCTTCGGCGCAGCCGGCGCGGGAATCGCCCTAGCTCGGCGCAATCCGCAGGTAGGGCAGCGCAAACGCGGCAATCTGGCCGAACGCGGGCGCGGCCACGGTGCCGCCGTAGATCGATCCCTGCGGCTCGTCGACGACTACGAGCGCGAGCAGCCGCGGGTCTATTGCCGGCGCCATTCCCACAAACGAAGAGACGTAGAGGCTCTGCGAATAGCCCCCGTTTATGGCGACGTTGGCCGTGCCCGTCTTGCCGGCGAGCTGGTAGCCGGGGACCGACACCTGGCTGGCTGTGCCTCCGGGAGCGAGCACCCCCTGCAGCATCGACCGCAGGCTCGCCGCCGT
Source organism: Solirubrobacterales bacterium (assembly GCA_003244205.1). GTDB lineage: Bacteria > Actinomycetota > Thermoleophilia > Solirubrobacterales > Solirubrobacteraceae > QHBW01. The sequence continues at coordinate 53,316 of QHBW01000024.1, forward strand.
GGCGGGCGAGATCACGCGCCGCCCCGGGCGCGCCGCGACGCGGTGGCCGTTGACGGCCGCCACCACGTGAGCAGCGCGCAGGAGACCCCCGTCGGCGATCGCGGCGTAGGCGGTGATCATCTGCAGCGGCGTCACCGCGAGACCCTGCCCGATTGGCAGGTTGCCCATCGAGGAGCCCGAGTACTGCGCGAGCTTGGGCACGATCCCCGCGGCTTCGCCGGGCACGTCGCTACCGGTCGAGCTGCCAAAGCCGAAGCGCCGCACCCAGCTCGAGAACGGAGAAGCTCCTTCTCGTAGGCCAATCGTGATCGCCCCGACGTTGCTGGACTGCGCGAGGATGCGAGCCGTCGAGAGCGTCACGGCGGGGCGGTTCTCGGCGTCGTGGATAACGCGGTCGGCTACCTGAATGGACGGCGCGAGATCGAAGCTTGTCTGCGGCGTGACGACACGATCCTCGAGCGCCCCGGCCACGGTGAACGACTTGAAGGTGGAACCCGGCTCGTAGCTGTCGACGGCGGCGCCGTTCTGGCGTGCAGCCGGGGGCGCTCCGCCGATGTCATTGGCGTTGACCAGCGGCCAGTTGGCAAGCGCCAGGATCTCGCCGCTATGCGGGTTCATCACGATCGCGCTCGCGCGCTTGGGTCGGTAGGTGGCGCCGATCTGCTGCAGCACCTGCTCGGTCTTGGACTCGATGTTGGCGTCGATCGTGAGCTGGAGGCTGTGCCCAGGTCGAGTCGGGTGCAGGTCCTGCACCGAGATCGCCTGTCCCAGCGCGTCCTTGACGACGCGGCGGACCCCAGCATGACCGCGCAGGGAACCATCCTGAGACCACTCGAGCCCCGACAGGCCGCTGCCATCTGTCCCGACCGTCCCCAGCAGCTGCGAGGCGAGCCAGTCCTGCGGGTAGGTGCGCCGCATCTCGGGGATCAGCGACAGCCCGGCGATCCCGAGGCCCTGAACACGCCGTGCGCGGTCGTCCGGGAGCTGGCGGGCGATGTAGACGAATCCCGTGTGCGCCCGAGCGAGCTCGTTGACCAGCTGGTCGGCGGGCTTGCCGACGAGCGGCGCGATCAATCGACCGGTGTTGACCGGGTCCTTGATCAGGTATGGGTCCGCCACCAGCGAGTCGGCGGGCTCTGACACCGCCAGCTGGACTCCGTTGCGATCGGTGATCGTCCCACGCGGCGCGGGGACCGAGACGACCGAGACCTGCTGGCTCGCGGCGACCCGTCGCAGCGTGGGGCCGCGCACCGCGCCGAAGTACGCGGCCCTTATGCCCCCAACCGCCAGCAGGGCAATAAAGAGGACGAAGAGCAGCCCAATCCGCCGCTCGATCGCCGTCATCGCTCAGCCCCCGGTGGCGCTCGACCCGCTGGCCGCCGCGGGGGTGCTGGAGCCGCTGGCCGCCGTCGGCGTGCTCGAGCCGCTGGCCAGCGTCGGGGTGCTCGAGCCGCTGACCGCCGTGGGGGTGCTCGAGCCGCTGGCCAGCGTCGGGGTGCTGGAGCCGTTGTTCGAAGGCAGCGCAACCTGCTCCAGCGGCGCCAGCGGAGCACGCAGCTCGCGCAGCGCGTTGGCCCCGTCGGCGCGCGGATCGATGGCCAGGTAGCGGAACTCCCCTGCCGGGGGCATGACGAGGCCGAGGTTGCGTCCCTGGGCCTGGATGCGGCCGACCGAGCCGTCGCGGGCGATGCGCGAGGCGTACAGCTCGTTCTCGCGCTGGAGCGTCTGGATCCGCTCCAGCGCGCGGGAGATTCCCGCGTTGAGCTTGAGCATCGAGACCTGCATCGCCACGATCCCCAGCAGCGCTGAGGCGACGAGCGCAATCCAGAAGCGCCCGCGCACCATGCGCATGACGATCGGTCGGTCGGGCAGCCCGACGAGCGTGCGTGCGCCCGCCGTCGCCAGGCGCGCCCCGAGGGGCGGGGCGAGCACGGCTGCGCCAGCGGTGCGCATCGCTCCGCTCGAGGGTCGCGGCCTTCCGCCTGCCGGCCCACTCACTCGCCGCGTCGAACGCGTGGATGCCGGACGTGGCCTCGCGGTCCGCTGGGGAGTGGTCGTGGCGCGACGCTTGGGCCGCGACCGCGCGGCAGCTGCAGCGGGCGGCGTCACGCGCCGTCCTTCGCGAGCTTGCGGACCACCCGCAGATGGGCTGACCTTGCGCGTGGGTTGGCGGCGACCTCGCCCGCGGTGGGCACGATTGCGCGGCGTGTCACGAGCTCGCCCTCCGGGCTGCGCCCGCACCCACAGACGGGCAGATCCGGCGGGCAGATGCACCCCCGCGCGCGCGCGGCAAAGAATCGCTTGACGCGCCGGTCCTCGAGCGAGTGAAACGAGATCGCCGCCATCTGGCCGCCGGGAGCAAGCAGCGCCCACGCGCATGGCAGGGCCGCATCGAGCTGTCCGAGCTCGTCGTTGACAGCGATGCGAATCGCCTGGAAGACCCGCTTGGCGGGGTGTCCGGCGGCAAACCGCGCCGGCGCGGGGACGGCAGAGACGATCATCTCCACCAGCTCCTGAGTACGTTCCAGCCTGCGCTTGGCGCGGGCGCGTACCACGGCCCGCGCGATCGCGGCGGCGAAACGCTCCTCGCCGTACTCGCGAAACAGGCGCGCCAAGCGGCGCTCGTCCCATTCGTTAATGATCGCGAGGCCCGTCAACTCTCCGCCGGGGTCCATGCGCATGTCGAGAGGAGCGTCGGCGGCGTAGGAGAACCCGCGCTCGCGGGCGTCGAGCTGGATACTCGACAGACCGAGATCGAGGTAGACGACGTCGGCCCGCACTCCTTCGCTCACGAGGCCGGCCAGCGCGCCTGCGAAGTCGCCGGCAACGAAGCGCGTGGCGCAGCTCATGTCAGCCGCCAGCTCGGCGAATCGCTCTGCCGCGACGGGATCGCGATCGATCCCGATGAGCGTTCCAGCGGGTCCGATGCAACCGCCCATCAGGCGCGCGTGTCCAGCGCCGCCAACGGTGGCGTCCACGACCACTTGCCCGGGAGCCGGAGCGAGCAGATCGATCAGCTCCCCGGCGAGGACGGGGACGTGAAGGGCGGACATGTCAGCGAGCAGGGTCAAGGCCGAAGCGCTCCGAGAGATTGGCAACCTTGGCGCTGAGGTCGGCGTCGTAGGCCGCCCAAGCGGACCGCGACCACGTCTCGACGTGATCCTCGGCGCCGTTGACGGTGACCTCGCGATCGACACCCGCCTTCTCCAGCAGCCGTGGCGGGATCATGATCCGCCCCGCTCCGTCGAGCTCGCCCGGGAAGGCGTAGGCGGAAAAGAACCGAAGCAGCTCGCGCCGCTCCGGCGACAGCCGACTCATGCCCTCGAGCGAGCGCGTGACGTACTCGTCATAGGCCGGCGGCGTCCAGAGGCTGATGCAGGGGCCGAACTCGAGCGCGAGCACCAAACCGTCGGCAAACGTCGGCCGGAAGGCGGCCGGCACGGTGAGCCGGTTCTTCGCGTCGAGCGAGTAGTCAAAGGTGCCTCGGAAGGACATCGCTGATCACCGATCAGAAGAGGATTGGACCGAGGTGGCGGAGTGGGAGGAGCCCCGCCACCCCGGTCAACGAGCGGGAAGATAACCCACCCTCCTCCAATTTGCAAGCATTCTACCCCACTTTCTCCCACGGGTCGATCAGCGGCCCCTTCCAGAGGTCCGAAAGATGCGTGTTTGCAGGTGATTCGGCGCCGTCGTCGGGCCCCCTCCGGCCCCGCCGGAAGTGCAAGGCAGCGTGCGCGCGGGGCGTCTGCAAGTGGGCCTGCAGAAACGGTGGGCGTTGGCCAGCGTTCCGTCCGATCGCTGTGCCGTCATGCTCCGCGGCCATGGCAGCCCGCCTTTCGCTGCTCGCCCTCGCAAGCGCCACCTTCGCCGTCGGGATCGTCCTCGGCCTCGGCATTCTGCTCCCGGGACGACCGCGGCCGAACGTCCAGACGGCCGCGGTTGTGCCTCCCTATGCGGCGCTCTACCTCGAGGTGCTGACGCGTCCGCATGGCACCGAGGGCGACCTCGCCCGCCGAGTGCTGGCGCAAGAGCTCGGAGGCCCGCCGCTGCAGCGCCTCGGTCCGGCGCTGGCCAAGGCGATCGCCCCCGGCGCTGGACTTGACTATGCGCGCGACGTGCGGCCGTGGCTCGGAGGGCGCGTTGGCCTCTTCTACCTGGCACTTGCCGGAGCGCGCTCGCACCCGACGCTGCTGATCGCCTCGCGTCGCGACGCCCAGGCGCGAATCGTGCTCGCGCGCGCGGGGACGGCGGTCGCCGCCTACCGCGGAACCCAGTACCGGCTGCGCCGGGACGGGGCGGCGGTGGCAATCGTCGATCACGTCGTTGTCGTGGGGCCCGAGCCGGGAGTCCGTGCCGCCATCGACGCCTCACACGACGGCTCGCTGAGCGACACCGACGCCTACCGCTTCGAGGTGTCAGCGCTGGAGCGCTCACGCCTTGGCCTGGGATACCTCGACGTCGGCCGGGCCGCGGCCGCCATACCGGACGGCTTGCTACCGGCCAGCCTGCGTCGCGTCCTGGTCGAGCGGCTCGCCGGCTCGCATCCAAGCCCTCTCGTCGGCGCGTTGACGGCGGCGCCCGGGGCGCTTGTGCTCGACCTCCAGTCGAGCGCAAGCCAGCTGTCGGTCGGAGCGCCCCCGCCGGTCGCCGGAGGCGCGATCAGCAAGGCTGGCTCTTCGGCGCCGGTCGCTACGGCGGCGCCCCAGGCGAGCCGTCTCCCGGTCGTCAGCACGCTTCCCTCGGACACCGTCGTCGGAATCGGCGTCGAGTCGATCGGCGCCGTCCTGGCAGGCGCCTTCGATTCCACCGGTCAGCCGCCGGGTGTCGCCCAGGGCGTTTCGGCGCTGCGCGATCGGCTCGGGCGCGCGCTGGGCCTGAGTCCGAGCCGCGACCTCTTCCCGTGGATGCACGATGCCGCGCTGATGGTGCGAGCCCCACGACACGGCGACGCGGCGCTGGTAGTGACCTCGCTTGACCCGAGCGCAAGCGCGCGGGCGGCCAGGGCGCTGCGCGCGGCGCTCTCGCCGCTGCTGGTGCTGCCGCGGCGCGAGCGCCTCGTGCTCGCCACCTCTCGCGCGGCTGCGCTCGATGCGCTCAGCGCCCCGGTCCGGCTTGCGGCGCGCCGCGAGTTCGACGTGGCAGTGAGCGCCTTGGGCAGCGCGTTCACCCAGCTGGGCTTCGTTGACGCGGCGGCCCTGCGCCAGCGCAGCCATGGTGTGCTGCGGGCGCTGTTCGACCACGTCGCGGCGATCGTCCTCGCGACCAAGGGTCATCACGACCGCGTCACGTTCGCGCTGCGTTAGACGCTCCGTCAGCTGGGCGGCGGCAGCGGCGCCGCTCCATTCTGCGCTCCCGTCACGCGACCGGAGCGGGCATCGTCAATGCCCTGATCGAACTGGGCCGCCGACAGCGTGCCGATTACGTGACCGACGATGCGCCCCGACGCCGAGACGAAGTAGGTCTCCGGAAACGCCGGCACGTTCCAGCGCCCCGCGACGAGGTTCGACGCGTCGTGCACGGTCGGGTAGGTCACGCGGTGTTTGGCGAGGAAGGCGCGCGCGTCCGGGATGTTGTCGAGCGAGTCGAGCCCCAGCACGAGCACGCCGCGGGCCCTGGCACGCCTCCACCCTGCTCCGAGGATCGGAGACTCGGTCGCACACGGACCGCACCACGAGGCCCAGAAGTTGAGCGCGTACGGGACGCCCAGCAGCGCATGGCCCGAGACGCTGCCGCTGACCAGCAGCGGTCTCACACGCGCCGCCAGTGGACCGTCGAGTGGCGAGCCGGCCGCGATCACGCTGGCGCTGAATGCGGGTGCCGCGACCGGGTCGCCGCGCCCGAGCTGGTCGTCGATCCCGTTGCTGGTCCCGTGCGAGAGCACGCCGTAGGCGAGCAGCGCCACGAGGGCCAAGCCGAGCAGGCCAACGAGCGCGGGCGCCAGCCACCCACGGCGTCGAGTCGCTGGCGACTCTGCGGCCATCGCGTCAAAACCCTAGTGCGTGGCTGATCGCTGCAGCGACGACTCGATGCAAGTTCACGTTCAGCGCAACATGGCGGGCAGGAACCCGGCCTATGATGCCGACGCCCCGATGGCCGACCCAATCACCGACAGCCCTCGGCGCGGCAACTACGACTCCGGCGACGACTTCGTCCTCGAGTACGGAGAGCTGCGCTTCACCTTCAACGAACGCGACTTCGCCGAGCGCTGCGAGCAGGCGAGCCTGAAGCTTGGATTCGTCGCTGGACGGCTCTCGGACGCGGAGCTCGAGGACCTCGTGAACCTCGTCGTCAACGGCGAGATCCACGACGCTGCCTCGGCCCTGGGCGAGCACGTCAACGACTGCTGGCCCGAGCTCGTCGGACCCGCCAATCGCTCGCTCGTGCACTGGCTGCGGCGGCTGATCTTCCGCTCGGCCTGGCTCGACCAGCGCGTCAAGGAGGGCGAGTTGGACGTGTGCTTCCGCGAGGAGACGAGCACGTTCTCCTACGTCCAGCCCGACCGCGAAGGCGCCCCCGTCGAGCTGGCGCCCGAGCCCTCCTGGGGCCGGGTGGCGTACCTCCCGCGCGCCGGCTGACCCGCGACGCAGCGTCCTAGAAGTCCGGCGCCTCGGCGCGCGCCTTGGCGATCGCCGCCGCGCCAGCGTCGCCCACGAGCAGCTCGGGGCGCAGCGTTCCGCTGGCTGCGAGATCGAGCGCAGGGAAGCGTCCACTCGAGGTCAGCCGGGCGTCGAGGGCGATCGCAGTGGTCTCGCCGCCGGGCGAGCGAGTCGCGGTCGCGATCACGGTCACCGATCCCCCGTCGACAATCTTGCGCGCCGACGCGAGCACGCGGCGAGCGGCCGGCGGCGGGAGCGCGTCGAGCGTGTCCACGAGGACCACCGCGTCCCCACCACGCGCTGCAACCCGGCGCGCGGGCTCAAGTGCGCTCTCCGCGCTCTGAGCCTGGACGTCAGGTGAGGCTGCGAAGCTGAGGGTGGTCGCAGGCACGGTCGGCTTGCCCTCAGACCAATCGCTGAGCTCCTCGGGGCGCACACCCACCAGCGCGATCGTCAGCTCGATCCCCTCCTGCATGGCCAGCGCAGTGGCCAGTCGGCGCAGGGTCTCGCTCTTGCCTGCCCGCGAGCTGCCGCTGATCACCACGCGCGAGCCACGCCCAAACGGGGTCAGCCACTCGATCGCGCGCACGGTCGGATCGTCGGTACCCAGCGCGAAGCGCTCACGTGGAAACTCGGCGGCGAGATCCTCGAAGCGCGTGCCCTCCGCGACCTGGTCCGCTGGGCGGCCGTTGATCGTGTCAACGCGTACGAGCGAGGAGTAGCGCTCTGAACGTCGAGGGCCGCGCACCGGGCCCGCGACCACGTCACCCGAGACCAGCTCGCAGCGGCGCACCTGCGCGGCCGACAGGTAGACATCGTCGTCGGAGGGCTCCGGTGGGCGCACACGCACAAATCCAGAGCCGTTGCCGAGCAGCTCCACGGTCCCCTCGACGCTGCGCTCGGGTGCTCGTCCCGAGACCTCCTCGTCCTTGTCGTCCTGCTCGACGATGCCCTCGGACCTGGCCAGCGGCGCGCCCTCGGGGTCAGAGTCACGGCGGCGTCGACCTCGGCCGCCCCGACGGCGGGGGCGGGCGGCGGCCGGCTGCGGCGTCTCAGCCTCCCGGCTCTTCCGTTCTTCTTTACCTCCCTCTGGCTCTAGCTCCTCGGCCGCTGCCTCGCCATCCTGACGGGCGAGAATCGCATCGATCAGATCGGCCTTGCGCAGACGGCGAAACCCGTCGAGCCCGAGCTCGGACGCAATCGCATGGAGATCGGCGAGCGGGCTTGCGGTGAGTGCATCGCGATCGAGCACAGACATGGCGGCTCCTTCTGGATGGGTCGGTGGGCATCCTGCTCGCGTTGCGTTTTGTCCAGCGGGCAGGCGACAACTGCGCTGCTCAGGCTAGCCGCTGGTCATCGCTGGCTTCGTTGCGCTGGGGTTCCCAGCGGAGCTCGTCGGAGAGGCGCAGCTCGGCTGCAAGCGAGTCGTAACCCCGCAGGACTGCCCTGACGGCGAGAAAGTCGGTGGTCTCGCGGACGTCGTGGACGCGGAAGATGTGGGCGCCGGCGTCGGCGGTGACACCGATCGCCGCGAGCGTTCCAGCGAGGCGCTCGCGCGGACTGCGACCGAGGATCGCGCCCACGAAGTCCTTGCGCGAGAGCGCGAGCAGCAGCGGCCGGCCAAGGGCGTGCAGGCGCCTGAGCGCACGCAGTGTCGTGACCGTCTGCGCTGGCGTCTTGGCAAAGTCGGGGCCGGGATCGAGGATCAGCTGCTCGCTGGCCACGCCGTGGCTGCGGGCAAGCTCGATCCGTGCTCGCAGGAATTGCTCGACATCGGCGGCGACATCGTCGTAGCTGGGGTCCCGCTGGCGACGCTTGGGCTCGGCCCGGGTGTGCATGAGCACGAGCGCAGCGCCGCTCTCACCGCAGACGTCGGCTAGCGCGGGGTCGCGCAGCCCGCTGGTGTCGTTGACTATGCACGCGCCGGCCGCGATCGCCGCCTTGGCCACGGGCGCTTTGTAGGTATCGATCGAGACGATCGCGCCAAGCTCGCCGGCGACGCGTTCGATCAGCTCAACGACGCGTTCGATCTCTTCCGTGGTGCTGACGGCCGGCCGATTGGTCACGGCCGACTCTCCGCCAACATCGATGATGTCGGCACCCGCCTCCAGCAGCTGCGAGGCGCGCTCGAGCCGCGCCTCGAGCGTGGCGTAGAGCCCGGCGTCGGAGAACGAGTCCGGCGTGGCATTGAGGATGCCCATGACCAGCGGTCGCTGACCGAGCGCCAGGCGATGCGGGCCGGCGCGCAACACACGCGCAGGTGCCACCGTCACTTGGGGCTCGGCACCCCGGTGGTCTGCAGATGGACCCGCGCCATCGATGCTCACATCACGTGCAGGGTCAGCGTCCGGACGGCGACGTTGCGGGCTACATCGACAACCACGATCCGTACCCGGTAGTCCCCCGGCGAGACGTAGCGGTGCGTGCCGACACGGTTGGTCGACGTCACCGTGCCGTCGCCCCAGAGGATGCGCGCTAGGGCCCGGATCGCCCCCGGCACACGCTCGACCACGCGCAGGACGACGCGGACCGGAGCGCCTGCGCGGGGAGCGGCGCTGACCTTGACACGCAGGCGTGGAGGAACGCTGGCGACGATCAGCCGCCCGCTCGCCGACGGCGCAGCCACCCCGTGGCTGTTGACAGCCACGACTCGATAGGCGTAGTTGCCGTCCGCTACACGGCGGCTAGAGGTCAGGCTCAGGCCAGCGGTGCTCTGTAGAACGGCGCCGTTGAGATCGACCTGGTAGACGATCGGCCCCCAGTTCTCAAACGACACGCCCCAGGAGAATGCGGGATGGCCGGTGCGCGAGGCGACCAGCGCGCGGCGCAGTCGGGGCGTGGTCGGCGGCTCGGAGTCGAGCGAGCCGACCAACCGCCGGCCGCTTGCCGAAGCTTGCACGAAGACCAACGCCGCGTCGCCGTACTGGTCCATCCCCACCGACAGGCCGCCACCGGGGAGCGCCGGGCCGAGGGTCGGATCCGAGAGCACGGTCTCGCGCCCGTAGACGCCGCGATCGACGTGCCTGCCGCGGACCTCCCCGCCGGCGCCGGAGTCCTCCCACGCGACGGTCTGGGTGTCGTACTGGCCGGAGGCCACGACCGGTTGCGGCACCGTCCCATTGGAGACCGAGTCGATCCGCGCTGCGGGGGCCCACGTCGCATCGGCGTTGAGCTGAGCGCCGACCACCCCGTGTGCACCCTCGAGGCCGGCGACGGCGAGACCCCTGCCGCGGTAGTCGACCGTGAGAGCCGGCGCGGTCGCGGCGTCGCCACCGCCGAAGCCGAGGCCGTCCACCGCGACCGGGGGTTGCAAGAGCGAGCCCACGAGCGCGCGTGCGAGCGCGCGGCTGTGGGGCTGGCCGCCGTCGTCGAAGTCTTGGCGTACGAGCACCCAGCCGTAGCTCGTGTCGTCCTCGAGCCCGACACTGACGGAGTCGGCATTTTCGCCCGCATGTCCCTGGAAGCTCGGCAGGCTCACCTGTTGCGGGAATGCGCTCGGCAGCAGCCGGTTGATACGCCTCGCCCAGACCGTGGAGGTCGCATTGGCGACCTCGCCCCAGGCGACCAGCGCGTTCCCGTCGGCGCCGGCGACGATCGCTGGTCGCGCCGCGCCGAGGCCCGCGCTGTTGGCCGCGTCGATGTTAATGGCGGGATCGATCGTCGTCCAGCTGCTGCGGTCGAAGCGCGCGACGCGCACTGTTCCCGCGCTCAGGGTCGGGTTCTGCATCGGTCCCGGGCCCGTGAGCAGCGACAGCAGCGAAGGCGTCGTAGCGACACCGGGCCCGAGCGAGCTCGTCGCGGTCGTGAACGCGATGTAAGCTGCACCGTTGATGCTCAGCGACACGGACGGGTTGGTTGCGACCACGTTCGCGCCCGAGGGGGCATAGACCAGTGTGGGCGCAGTCGCGGCCACGCCGTAGCGGGGTCGGTTGACCGCGTAAAGCTTGCCCTCGTTGACCCACGCGACCGCCATCCCACCGCCATCGTTGACGCCAACCGTCGGCTGGCCCGAGGTGCCGTCCTGGCCGGCGTCGACGCGTGACGGAGTCTGCCAGACGCCGTTGAGCAGCTCAACGAGCCAGACGTGGTTGCCGCCGGCATCGCTTTTGACGTAGACCACGGCTCCGCCACCAGCGCGCGTGACGGCGACGTTGCCGACGCCGACGATCCCAGCGTCGGGGCCATCGATCGTCGTCGCGGGCACGAAGCTGGCGCGGGCGGCCGGCGCGCCCCCCCCGACGATCGCGGCCGCAGCGAGCAAGACCGCGGCCGCCGAGACACGCGACGAGGCCGGCAAGCACCCATGGGCACGGCGAGCGGTCTTGAGAATGTTGGTCATGGGCCCGCGAAAAGTACGCGTTCGGGCGGGGGACGGCACCCAGCCCGATGGCTAACCTAGTGCCCGCCGCATGCCCGGCGCTGGGTTTCGCGGCGCGGAGCCCGTCCCCCTTCTGCATCGGATGCCCTCCCATCACTCCATTCCGGACTGGGTCAACGCCGGCCGCCGCCGCGCTGACCTGCAGCGTCTGACGATCCGCCGCCGGCGCACCGCCGCGGGATTCGGTGCCCTCGCGCTGCTCGTCGTGATCATCGCGATCGCTTCTGGTGGCGGCGGCGGAAGCCGGGGAGCGGCTCAGACCCTCAACGCCAACGCGCAGCTGCATCCTCCTGTCCTCTCTGAGCCGGTGGTGGTTCGCGAGCAGCGCCGCGAAGGCCGTGCCGTGGACCGCATGCTCGCCTCGGGCATCCCGGTGGTCAGTCAGGGTGGCGACCGTGTCCGCGAGATCGCGCTTACCTTCGACGACGGCCCGAGCGTGTACACGCAGCAGATGCTCGCTGTGCTGCAGCACTTCCACGCTCCCGCCACGTTCTTCGAGATCGGCCAGCAGATCCCGCCGTTCGCCGACGGGACGCGCGCGATCGTCAGCGATGGCTACTGGGCCGAGAACCACACCATGACGCACCCCTTCTTGACGCATCTCTCCGCGTCGGAGCAGCAGGCTCAGCTGACGCAGGCAGCGCAGAACCTCGTAGCCGCCGGAGCCCCTCCCCCTCGCCTATTCCGACCTCCGTATGGCGACTACAACAGCGGCGTGGTCGCTCTGGCCCGCCGCATGGACATGCTCAGCGTGCTGTGGTCGATCGATACCCAGGACTACACCCTCCCCGGCTCCCCACGGATCGTTCAGAGCGTGCTCTCCGCAGCCAAGCCCGGGTCGATCGTGCTGATGCACGACGGTGGCGGTCCGCGCTATGAGACGGTCGGCGCGCTCCCGGAGATCATCCGCGGACTGCGGGCGCGCGGCTACACGCTTGTCAGCGTGCCGCGAATGATGCTCGACGACCCCCCCACAGCCGCCGAGGCCCTGCCCGCTGGCTCGGGGCTCGCCACGGGCGGCTAGCTCCAGGTACTGCGCCCCGCGCGTCGCGTCACTCGTCGCGTGCCGGCGCCGGCGCGATCCCCTCCGCGGCCGCCTCCTCGGCGAAGCGTCCCAGCTCGAGCGCGATCCTCGCCTCATCCCAGCCCAGCTCGACAGCAAGCGCACGGGCCACCCGCTCGGTGGCAGGGGCGCCCGGTCGCGTCAACGCGCGGGCGTCGAGCAGGCCCAGCCGCGTTCGCCGCAGGAGCACGTCACCGACCGAACGTGCCTGCTCGTGGCGCGCGGCGAACGGCGCTTCGGCGAGGATGTCCGGGAGTCCCTCGGCGATCGGTTGAGCCAGCTCGCCCCGGGCGCCGGCAACTGCAAGCACCTCGCGCGCGGCGTGGCCGTAGCGGGCGGCGAGGGCAGCGTAGGAATGCTCCGCAACTCCCTCCACGCGAGCAAGCTGCGCCGGGTCGATGGCCAGCCCAAGCGGAACCTCGGCCGTCCGGCAGGGAGCCTGGCGTCCCTCGCGATCGACGATCCGGTCCACCGCCAGCTTGGCCATCCGCCTCCACGTGGTGAGCTTGCCCCCGGTGATCGTGATCATCCCCGATGACGTCTCGTAGAGCTCGGCCTTGCGCGAGATGTCGACGGACTTCTTCGGATCGCCGGTCGAGATCAATGGACGAACGCCAGCGAAGGCGCCGGTGAGATCGGCGACCCCCAGCTCGATGCCGAAGAACGCGTTCGTCGCCTCGAGCAGATAATCGATGTCCTCTGCCGCTGGGGCGACGTGATCGATGTTGCCATCGAAGTCGTTGTCGGTCGTCCCGATCAGCGTCCGCCCCAGCCAGGGCAGCGCGAACACGGTGCGCCCGTCCGCCGCCGGCACGATCGCCCCGGCGCGAAGCGAAACGCGCTCCGCCGCCAGCGTTACGTGGGTCCCCCGGCTCGGCCGGATGACCGGCACCCCGGCCTCGTCGTGAAGCTCCTCCGGCCGCAGCCGATCGGCCCAGACGCCCGTCGCGTTGACGACGTTGTCGGCCTGGACCACGATCCGCTCGCCGCTTTCGGCGTCGAGCGCCGCGACGCCGTCCGTCCTAACGCCATTCTGCACCAGCCCTGTGACCTCGATTCGGTTCGCGCAGACCGCTCCGAAGCGCTCGGCCTCGCCGAGCACCGTAAGCACGAGACGGACGTCGTCGGTCTGGCAGTCGTAGAACAGATAGCCGGCGTTCGGCGTCCGCTCGGCGAGCGCCGGAAGCAGCTCCACGACCTCTTCGCCGGAGATCATCCTGTGTCGCTCAGGGCTCCAGTCCTCGCTCTCCTCCGTCGATCGCCGCCGGCGACCGCGTCGGCGGCGGTCGACTGACATGACGTCGTACATGTTCAGCCCAATGCCGAGGATGCGATCGGGACGGGCGCCCTCGAAGGCTGGGACCACGAGCGGCAACGGGCGCACCAAGTGCGGCGCGAGGCGGACCATCAGGGCGCGCTCGAGCAGCGCCTCGCGCACAAGTCCGAGGTCGAACTGCTGCAGGTAGCGCAAGCCACCGTGGATCAGCTTGGAGGAGCGGCTCGAGGTGCCTGAGGCGAAGTCGGCTCGCTCCAGCAGCGCCACGCTGAAGCCGCGCGTCGCAGCATCGAGGGCGACCCCTGCGCCGGTAATGCCACCCCCGACCACAACCAAGTCGAAGCGCTCGGCGGACAGCGCGGTGATCGCGTCTCGACGGGGGATCATCGGCGCGATGCGGCTCGGTGGAAGCTCATCGGGCGACACGTTAGGGGCTCCGCTCAGTCGGGACGAGCCCCAACCCGTCCGCTCGAGTCGTCGCAAGCCGGCGTCACGCTACCCTCCGTCGTGGGCTGCCCCGGGAGCAGGAGCGCTCGGGCGCTCGCGCGCCGCGGGAGACAGCAGCGGGAGACGACATGAATCCATCGACGACGCTCACCAGCATCACCGCGTTGCCACGGATGGCTACGGCGAGCACGGCCGCCGCCCTGCTGTTGCTGCTCGCGCCGGCCGCGAGTCCGGCGCCGGCGAGCTCCTCTCCCCCGCTCGGCGGCGACACCAGTCCCTCCTACGGAGGAGGCGGCGGAAAATCGAGCCACGCGCCGAAACTGCGCCTTGCCCTCGTCGGCTCGACGAAGCGCTCGGTCATCTTGGGACGCGGGCAGCTGCGTATCCGCCTGACGACCAACCAGGCGGGCACCGCGCGCGTCACGGCGAGCTTGCGGCCATCCGGCGCGCGCACGTCGGTTTCCCAACCCCAGGTGCAGATCCTCTTCTTGACCCACGCGGGCTCGCGCGTGGTCGTGTTCAAGCTGTCCTCGCAGTTGGGCCGCGCGCTCGCCCAGCGCCGCGTCGCAGCGCTGACCGTGAGAGCCGTGGAGGAGAACGGCGCGAGCCGCCTCGGTCGCGCGACGCTGTACCGGCGGCTCACCGGCTAGCCGAGCTCAGCAGCGGCGCCGGCGCACTTACAGCCTGTTCACATCGGCTTTAAAGATCCCTGTCACCCTGCCCGGGACCCCCGAGGGAAGGAGCGCCGATGGCGAAGATCATCGTGCAGAGCGACGCCCCCGGCGCGCTCGTGACACACCAGGAGCGTGTTTGCAGCGGTGAGCTGGAGAGCGACCACTTCTCGCGCCAGCTGATCGAGCGCGTGAGCCGGGCGGTCTCCGACGCCGAGGAGGCCGAGCGTGACCGCGTCTCGAAGTCGGCGCGCGATCGAGGCGACGCCTCCACGCCGTCGGGCTAAGGCTTTGACGGTGCCCGAGCGGTGCGCACCGGCGCCACTCGGGTCACAAACAGCGGCGCTCGCGCGCTAGCGTCGAGCTCGTGCGAAGACTGCTCGCTCGCTTGGCTCGCCGATTGCGCCCCAGCCCGCCGCCACCGCTGCGCGGTGCACAAGCGGAGCTGGCGCGGGCGATTGTGCTCTCCGACCACGTCGTCGACCGCTTTCGCGAGCGCGGGCCGGCGCCCGCGCTGAGCGCGCGGGAGCCCGCCACGCTCGCGCTGCGACAGCTGATCGCCGAGCGCGGTCAGGTGCGCGACCGCCCGCCCGGCTGGTTTCGCGGTCGGCGGGCCGGCTCGGCCTTCTTCGTCGTGATCGACGGCCGCTATGTGATCCCGGTTGCAACCGCGCGCCCGGGGCAGCTCGCGCGCAGGCAGATGCGCCCTTACGTGGCGACGACGTTTGTCGCGCGGCGAGGCGGGCGACGGTAGGACTCCAGAGAGCCCAGCCCCGGCCACCGACACCCATCATTTCCGCTCATCTTCAGCGGAAATGGTGAGGTCACCCCCGCCGCGCGCTACAACAACCGACCCTGCCCCGCCGGCGGGCGCGACCCGCGGCCGCGGCCGGCCCGCCCCGAGCGCCCCGAGCGCCCCCCGCCACCACGAGCCGCCGCCAGCTCGCGCAGCGGCTCGGGCCCCGGATCCTGCCCGAAGATCTCGCGCATGCGCCGCGCCGCCACCGGCGCGTCGTTGGAGCGGTTGTTGTTGAACATCACCCGTACCTCCTGCGCGTCCTCCGCGAGGCGACTCACCCGGCGGGACACCTCTCCAAGCTCCTCGTCGGAGTACACCCAACCGAAGCGCTCGGCAACCGACTGCCCTTGCACGTAGCCCTCGAGGTTGCGGCCGTGCAACCGCAGGTAGGCCAGCTTCGGGTGCGTGACCGCGTCGAGCGCGGGCATGATCGTGACCTGATCGCCGTCCGGCGCGTCGACGCACACGAAGCCAGCGCCCAGCCCCGTCAACGCGTCGAGTGTCTGCTCGCGGCGGCGGTCCTCCACCCAGGCGCGATGGCGCAGCTCGACGGCCACCGGGTAGGGGGCCAGCCCGCTCACGACCGGCTCGAGCTCGGAGAGCTCGTGACGCTCGGGCGCGAACGCCGGCGAGAGCTGAAGAAGGAAGCCGTGCAGCTTGCCCGCCCGCTCGAGCGGGTCCAGCTCCTCGCGCAGGCGCTCGAGCATCGCCTGCTCGAGCTCGGCGGTGAGCGCCACCCTCCCCCGGCCGACGACCGCGACGCCGGCGCGCAAATCCGGCGGCAGCGATTCGAGCGGCGCCGCGTGGCGCGAGTGCAGGCGGTGCAGCTTGATGTCGAAGGTGAAGCGCTTCGGGGTGACCTCGACCCAGCGCTGCACCGCCAACCGATCCGGCAGCGCGTAGAAGCTCGAGTTCAGCTCCACCGCCTCGAAGCGCTCCGCGTACCAGGCAAGCCGCTCGCGCGCCGGCATGCCCGGCGGATACCAGTCCGCGACGAAGCCAGCGTCACTCCAACTAGACAGCCCGATCACGACGCGCGCGCCCATCCCCCCAACGCTAGCGTCGCCCTAGAGGCCCTTGAGCTCCTCTACCACCTCGCCGACGCTCGATTTCGCGTCGCCGAACAGCAGCTGCGTCTTCTCGTCATAGAAGAGCGGGTTGTCGACGCCGGCAAAGCCGGTGTTCATCGAGCGCTTGAGCACGATCACCGAACGGGCGTTGCTGACCTCGAGAATCGGCATCCCGTAGATCGGCGAGTCCGGCTGGGTGTTGGCGGCCGGATTGGTCACGTCGTTGGCGCCGATCACCAGCGCCACGTCGGTGCGCTGGAACTCCGGGTTGATGTCGTCCATCTCCTTGAGCTGCTCGTAGGGAACGTCGGCCTCGGCCAGCAGCACGTTCATGTGCCCGGGCATGCGACCGGCGACAGGGTGGATCGCGTACTCGACCTCGACCCCGCGAGCCTCCAGCGCGCGCTGCAGCTCGCGCACGGTGTGCTGCGCCTGGGCGACGGCCATGCCATATCCCGGGACGACCACGACGAGGCGCGCGTAGGCGAGCTGAATCGCGGCGTCCGCCGGGCTCGTGGAGCGCACGCTGCGATCGCCGTCGGCGCCGTCACCGGCGCCGAGCGCCACCTCGCCGCCGAAGCCACCCGCGATGATCGCGAGGATCGAGCGGTTCATCGCCGTCGCCATCAGGTTCGTGAGGATCGAGCCGGACGCGCCGACGATCATCCCGGCGACGATCATCGCCGGGTTGTTGAGCGCAATCCCGGTCGCCGCAGCCGAGAGTCCGGTGAACGCGTTCAGCAGCGAGATCACCACGGGCATGTCGGCGCCACCGATCGGCAGCACGACGAAGTTGCCCAGCAGCGCGGCGCACACCAGCATGCCGATGAAGATCGCCTCCGAGTGTGCGCCGGCTGCGCTGTCGACCGCGGCGGCGATCGTCAGGATCCCGAGCACGAAGTTCAGCGGTTGCTGAGCGCCACCAAGCGTGATCGGGCGTCCCGGAAGCAGGCCCTGGAGCTTGCCGAACGCGATGTTGGACCCCCAGAAGGAGACCGAGCCCACGATCGCCGCGAACAGCGAGAAGATCGCGACATACGTTGGCGTGCCCGCGCCAAAGCCGCCGCTGTTGCGGAACTCCGCCCACGCAATCAGAAAGACGGCGCCGCCGCCGACGCCGTTGAAGAGCGCCACCATCTGCGGCATCTGCGTCATCTTCACGTTGCGCGCGGCGGGTATGCCGACCGCGGTTCCGACCGCCACACCGAGCGCGATCAGCCCCCAGTTGCCGATCCCCGGCGGCAGCAGCGTCGCGATCACCGCGAGCCCCATGCCCACCGCCGCGACGCGGTTGCCGCGAACCGCCGTGCCCGGTCCCGTCAAGCCCATCAGCCCCAGCACGAACAGCCCGAACGCGACGATGTAGAGCGCGTCGATGAAGTTCTGGTTCTGCAGGAAGCTGGTCGCGAGCGGCGTCACTCCTCAGGCTCCTCGCTGGCGACCGGCTTGCGTTTGAACATCTCGAGCATGCGGTCGGTGACGAGGAAGCCGCCGACGACGTTGATCGTCCCGAAGGCAATCGCGATCACGAGGATGATCTTGTTGAAGATTCCGTTGCCCGAGAAGCCGACGACCAGCAGGCCACCGAGCAGGACGATCCCGTGAATCGCGTTGGTCCCACTCATCAGCGGGGTGTGCAGCGTGTTGGGCACCTTGGAGATCACCGCGAAGCCGACGAAGCCGGCGAGCACGAGGATCGTCAGGTTGGTTACGAGCTGGGAGGGCATCGGGCTGGTCCTCTCTAAAGCGGTCAGGAAGCGCTCGCGGGCTGCGTCGCCGCGCTCTCCGGCAGCCCGGCGGTGGCACGCGCCCCCGGGTGTACGACCTCGCCGCCGCGCGTGACGCAGGCACCGGCGACGATCTCGTCGTCGAAGTCGAGCGCGAGGCGCCCCTCGTCGTCGCACAGCAGGTCCAACATCGACTGGATGTTGCGCGCGTAGAGCTGCGAGGCGTGCTCGGGCATCGAGCTGGGAAGGTTGAAGGGGGCCGCGACCGTGACGTCGTCGACTACCACGGTCTCGCCCGGAGTCGAGCGGGCGCAGTTGCCGCCCGCCTCGGCCGCGAGGTCGACGACCACCGCGCCGGGCTTCATGCGCGCCACCGCATCCTCGGTCACCAGCAGCGGCGCCGGTCGCCCCGGGATCAGCGCCGTCGTGATCACGACGTCGACGTCGGTCATCGCGTCGGCGAGCGCCTCCTGCTGGCGGCGCTGGGTGTCCTCGCTGAGCGCCTTCGCGTAGCCGCCAGCGCCCTCCGCGTCGTCGTTTTCCCCCAGATCGAGCTCGAGGAACGTGGCGCCCAGCGACTCGACCTGCTCCTTGACCGCGGCGCGGACGTCGAAGCCCTGGACGACCGCTCCCAGACGCCTCGCGGTGGCGATCGCCTGGAGTCCCGCCACCCCAGCGCCGAGCACGAGGACCTTGGCCGGGCGCACGGTGCCCGCCGCGGTCATCAGCATCGGGAAGAAGCGCCCGAGCAGGTTGGCGCCTAGCAGCACGGCGCGGTACCCGGCGACGTTGGACTGCGATGAGAGCGCGTCGATCGACTGCGCGCGCGAGATGCGCGGAACCGCTTCGAGCGCGAACCCCGTCGCTCCGCTGGCGGCGAGCGCGGTGACCGTGTCCGAAGACGTCAACGGCGAGAGGAACCCAACGAGCACGGAATCGGCGTTGAGGTGGGCGATCTCCTCGGCGCTCGGCGGCGCCACCTTGACGACGACGTCGGCCCCCCACAGCGCGGAAGGGTCCTCGTCGATGCTCGCGCCGGCCTCGGTGAAGAGCTCGTCGGGAATCATCGCCTGGGCCCCTGCCCCGCGCTCGACGGCGACTTGGTGGCCGCCGGAGACGAGCTTGCGGATGACCTCGGGAACGAGCGCAACGCGGCGCTCCCCGGGAGCGGTCTCCCTGACGACGGCGATCCTCATCGGGCCGGAGAACCTAGTACATCTGTAACGACGTAGCCGGTGACCACCCCCACTCGCCAGGCCAGTGCCAGCATTCCCGCGGCGGTCCCAGCGCCGGCCCCTGGGCGTACCCGTCGGCCCCCGCGGCGCGCGCTGGCGGAGCCGGTCGCGGTCGCGGCGGTTGCCCCGGCGGCGCGCGGCGCTCGCGGAACCGGCGCCAGCGGGAACGACCGCCGCGACAGCGCCAGCAGCGCCTGCCCCGTGACCCAGACGGGGGTCTGGCCGCTGGAGCGCGAGTAGCGGACGCTGCCGTTGGGGGCGATCAGCGAGCGCAGATAGCCCAGCGGTGAAGCCCCGGCGCGCGTGAAGCGGGCGGGATCGCGCCCGACCGCAACGAGACCCTGGACGGCGAAGGCGGTGGACTGGGCATTGGAGCTGCCCCCGCTGTCTGCCGAGAAGCCGCCGTCGGAATTCTGGTTGGAATGAAGGAAGGCGAGCGCCCTGGCGACCGTGTGCGCGCCCGCGTCGCTCCCCGCTGCCAGCGCCTCCAACGCGGCGCCCGTGTCGTCGACATCAGAGACCGACCCGCGGCCGGCGAAGTTGAAGCCTCCATCGGAGTCCTGCTGGCGCGCGATCCAGCGCGCGCCAGCGGCTGCGGCGCCACCGCGCCCGAATCCCCGCAGCGCGTAGACCCCGAAGGCAGTGAGGTTGACCAGCCCGGCGATCGAGCCGTTCCCGCGCTGGCGCGCTGCCAGGACGTCCAGCAGATTGCGCCCCGCAATCGTCGGGCCCACGCCCGCCGCGCGCAGGACGAGCAGCGTGCGTTCGAGGTCGTTGGTCGCGCTCAACCTCGCGGCCTGAGAACGAACCGCGTCCAGCGCGCTACGTCCTCCCCGCGCAACGTCGGCGGGGTTGTGGCCGGCGGCGGCCAGACCGAGCGCGGACCAGGCGCTGAAGAGCGGGCTCGACGGTTGGCCCGGCGCAGCGCCGAAGCCACCATCGCCGTTCTGGGCAGCGAGCAGATATCCCGCCGGACCGGCGGCCCTGGCTGCACTCGGCTGCGCGAGCGCGAGCGCGCCAACGAGGACTAGTACCGCCGCACCTGCGGCAGGCGGTTGGACGGCAGCCCAGCTGAACTGCAGCCGCGTGCGAAAGCGCTCCAGCGAGTGCAGTAGCTCGGGACCGAAGGCGGCTGCGAAGAGGAAGCTCGCCACCACGTGCGTGACGTCGAACGGTATACCCCGCGCCGCCCACAGCGTCCACTGCGAGAGCACCGGGCCGCCGCTGAACGACACCATCGAGAGGTTCATCACCTCCGAGAAGACCAGCGCGCACAGCGAAGCAGCGGTGGCCAGCGCAATGCGGTGGCGCCCGGGAGCGCCCACGTGCCCGAGGGCCGCGCCGGCGACGCCGACGGCCCCCCAGGCGGCCATCTGCCACGGTGTCCATGGCCCCTGACCGAGGAAGAAGTTGGAGCTCAGCGCGGCCAGCGCCCCAATCGCAAAGCCCGGTGCAGCGCCCAGCGCCAGACCGCAGACGAGCACCATCGCGGTCGTCGGCTTGACGCTGGGCAGGGCGGCAAACGCCACGCGTCCGAGGCCGCACAGCGCGGCCAACGTGGCGACCAAGGCCAGCATCCGCGCCGGCGGTCGCGAGCGCTCAAACCACCAGAAGCCTCCGCCCAAGGCGAGGGCCAGCACGAGCGCAGAAGCGAGTGTCCAGCTCATGGCAGCGCAGCGACCTCGCTTGGCGGCCGCAGCGCGGGCATGTCGGCGCTGCGAGCGGCGACCAAACCGCGAACGAGCTCGCCGCCTTCGGCTGGTAGCAGCGCGCCGCCAGCGCCGCCGAGCACCCGCGCGGTCTCAGTGGCGAAGTACAGCCCGCCGGCGAGCACGTCGCGGACCGGGCCATCCGCGACCGGCCGTCCATCTCCGAGCAGTACGACGCGATCGGCGCAGGCGGCGGCGAGCTCGGGGTCGTGGGTGGCAACCAGCACCGCGGTGCCATTCGCTGCAACCGCGGCGAGCTCGGCGACGAGCTCCTGCCGGCGTGCGTGATCCATGCCCCGAGTGGGCTCGTCGAGCAACAGGACCGCGGGCGGGCCCTCTCCGGCCGCGAGCACGAGCGCAAGAGCGAGCCGCTGGCGCTCGCCCCCCGACAGGTCGCGGGGATGGCGCGCACCGAGCGCTGAGAGACCCCCGCGTCTCAGCTCGTCGCGGCCGACTTCTTCTTCAACCCGGTCGTGGATCAAGTAGTCGCCGGGATTCTGCAGCAGCAGCGCCACCCGACCAGAAGCGCGCACACTCCCGCGCGTGGGCGCGATGATCCCCGCCGCCTGGCGCAGCAGCGTCGACTTGCCGGCGCCGTTGCGGCCCATCAGCGCGACGCGCTCACCCGGAGCCAGCGTCAACGACACACCACGGAGTGCGGAGCGACCGTTGGGCCACTCGTGCCAGACGGCGCTCAGCTCCAGTGCAGCCTCGGGTCCTGGCGCGTGCTTTCGCCTGCGAAGACGGCGGGGGCGGCCCTGCCCCAGAGCCACTGCGACGTCGGGCAGCAGTCCCCGGGTCCGGAGAATCTGGCGAGCGCGCTTTACGTCCACGGGCAGCGGCGTCAGACCAGCAGCGCCGAACAGCGCTGCCGCCGGGGTGACGAGGGTTGCGGCGTGGTCCGCGGCCCAGTTGAGGAAGTGCTCGGGCGTGCCGTCGTGGGCGAGGCGGCCGTCTTGGAGCACGAGCACGCGGTCGGCGGCTGCGAGGCAGCGCTCGAGACGCTGCTCGCAGAGCAGGACGGCGGTGCCCCATTCTTCGTTGATGCGGCGCAGCAGGCCGAGCAACTCGGCGCCGGCGACCGGGTCGAGCTGGGAGGTCGGCTCGTCGAGGACGAGCAACCTGGGGCGACCGGCGAGGGCCGCGCCGAGCGCGACGCGCTGGAGCTCGCCGCCGGAGAGCTCGGCCGTGGGGCGGTCGAGCAGCGCGTCGATGCCGAGGGCCAGAGCGACCTCCTCGACGGCTCGCGCTGTCGGACCGCTTGGGTAGCCGCGGTTCTCGAGGCCGAAGGCGAGCTCGGCGCGGACGGTGTTCATGACCACCTGGGACTCGGGGTCCTGGAGCAGCGTCCCGACCATGTCCGCGAGCACGCCCGGGCCATGGTCTCGGACGTCGAGCCCTCCCACCAGCAGGCTCCCGCTGGCCTCGCCGCCGTGAAAGTGCGGGATCAACCCGCAGGCGGCGCGCAGCAGGGTGGACTTTCCCGATCCCGACAACCCCGCGACGACCACGAACTGCCCGTCCTCGAGCGTCATCGACAGCTCCGTCAGCGCCGGCGCGGAAGCGTCGGGGTAGGTGTAGGTGAAGCGCTCGAGCGACAGCACGTGCGCCGTCCTCATGGCGCGATCCCCTGCCGCTGGAGGAACGGCAAGGCGGCGAGCAGCGGCGCCGACAAGGCCAGCGCGGCCGCCTGGACGATCGATCCCTCCGCCAGGCGCGGATAGGCGTGCAAGGAGGCGAAGCCGGTTGCCAGCAGCAGGACTGCGAGCCCAAGGATCGCTGCCGCCGCACCCGCCACCGCGAGATCGTGACGCGACCAGGGGCGTGGCGCACGGGGGGGTCGCGCGGCGCCGGTGTAGCCACGCAGCTCGAGCGTCGCCGCGACGTCCACGGCGCGCTCGAGCGCCCCGACCGCGACCGCCCGCACGACCAGGACGCGCTCGCGCCTGCTGGGCCTCGAATCACCGTCGAGGCACCGTCGGGCCTCGGCGAGTCGCGTGCTGTCCGCGCGCAGCAGCGGCCACAGACGCGTGGCGAGCGTCGCCGCGAGCGCGGAGTGCAGCGAGCGCCGGCGCACCGCGCGCAGCAGCGCGTCAGGGTCGACGGCGAGAGCGAAGAGGGCGAACGCCAGCCCGACGTCGACGAGGCGCAGCGCGAGCACCGCGCCCACGATCGTCGCCTCCAGAGTGATGTCGCGCTGGCCGATCAACGGGAGGTCGGGAAGGCGCGCGAGCACCGTAACACCGCCCTGGTTGATCAGGGGGTTCAGCGCGGTCAGCAGCAACCCCGCGATCAGCCACCAGCGAGCTGCGCGGCGCAGCGCAGCGCCCACGCCCGCCAGCGAGCCCGCGAGCAGGACCGCGACCAGTGCGCCGACGAGCACGAGCGGATGATCGGCCGCCAGCGCGAGCATCACGAGCGCCGCGCAATAAACCAGCGCGACGCTCGCCCGCGCGGCGTGCAGCGCGCTGGCGCCGGGGCGGTAGGTCATGGTGCCACCAGCGGCAGCGAGACCGGTCGCCCCCGGACGAACGCGACCGCGAAGTGACGATCGAGCGTGGCGGCGTCAAAGCCCTCGGCGGCGGCCGCGATGCCAGCGGAGTCCGTCCCCGTCACGACCCAAGTGGGATCCTGGTCGCGAAAGCGCGTGGCCGCGACGATCCCCGTGCCCGGCCCCAGAGTGCGTGCCGGGTGGCCGTTTTCGTCGAGCAGAACGACTCGATGTCCGGCGCTGACGACGCGCGCGTAGACGCCGCTGATTGACGGGCCGGCTGCGAGCTGCTGGGCGGCGGGGTCGCTTGCGACCGCACTCCACAGCCCAACGAGTACGCGCGCGACGTCGAGCCCGGAGGGCGCCCCGAGGACCGCCGACGAAGCGATCACCCCCGCCGATGCGAAGCGCTGCTCGACGATACGACAGGCGACGTCGGCGCCCTGAGCGCAGTCGACCCGCACGGGCAGACGCTTGCCCGCGACGCCGCGTAGGAACGGCTCGGGGAAGGACCCCACGACGGCGGGAACACTCATCGCAGCCCCCCAATCGTGACGGTCCCACCAGATGCGGTCGCCGGGATGCACGGCGGTGACAGCCGCCCCCCTGCCCGCCTCGATGCCGTTGACGTAGTAGAACCAGTCGAGCGGACCGCCGTTGCCCTGTCCCCCGCCCACCCCGTCGATCGTCTGGACGAAGCCGCCGCCGTAGCGCGTGTCGACCGTGAACGAGCGCTCGAGCAGCCGCATCACCGTGTCAGAGGCAGCCACCCGCGCCCATGTGTGCATCCCCACGGCGTGGGTCCCGAACTCGCTGGTCACGAGCACGCTGGCGCCGCCGTGCCGCGGTCCCGGCCCGAGCCCGCAACCGCTCGCGGCGAGCGCCGCGGCACAGGCGATCACGAGGAGGATCGGCTTCATTGGACGGTGACGGCCTCCGGGAACGACGGCACCAAGCCAGCGTCGCGGGCGCTGAGGGCATAGGCGCGGGGGACCGGCGGGGCTGTGACGATGGCCCGTCCGCCAGCCGCGCTAGTAGCCGTCTGCGCGCCCAGTGTCACAGTGGCGCCCACGACAGGAGTGCTATGACCGTGGTCGTCCACTGCCAGCACGGTGACACCGAGCTGACCGCCGGCGGTCACCGCGCGCGCGTCGGGCCGTACCGCGAGGGTGGCCTGGCAGCGCACGGCGTCGACGCAGTAGAACCACAGCACGCGCTGTCCAGCGCGCAGCCGCCGACCGGTCCCGAAGGGCCCAGCGGGATCCGCGGCTCCCGCCGTCCCAGCCCTGCCGTCAACCTTGTAGACCCACCCAGCCACGCCGCCGTTGCGCTGACCGTCGATCGCCGTGACGAACAGCTGGCTGGGGTCACAGGAGGATTCGCGGCGCAGCTGATAGCGCAGTCGCCCGGCCCGCCTGGCTGTCTCCAGGACTCGGAGCGGCGTGCCGGCGGCGAGTGCGCAGAGCCCCGCGCCGGGTACCGCGATCCGAGTGGCGGGGAGTCGCAGCGGCCGTGACGCGAGCAGCACTTTGCCTCCCTTGCCCACGACCATGGCCGTGACGGTCGGTGCTGCTGCCGAGGAGGCGGCACGTGCTTTCTTGACCGGCAGAACCGGCGCAGCCGCAACGCGAAAGTACACGGTGACCGCGCGTCCCTGCTCGCCCAGGCTCTCGAACGGCACCACGTCGAGCCGGTAGCTGCCAACGGCGAGCTGTTGGGCAAGCAGGTAGGACCATCGCGGCGCGCTGCCAATCCGCACCAGCCAGCCGTGGCCGCATCTCGCGTTGCGCAGACGTCCCGTTCGCCCGGACAAGAACTGGCAGCGTCTGCCGGATCGACGGGCGAGGCGAAGCTCGACCTGGCGCAGCCCCAGCGTGCCCACCACGGCGGTCCCGTGCAGGAGACGTGGGGCATGTCCGAGCGCGAACACCGAGCCGTTGCGCAGCCCGGCGACCCGGGCCGTCGTCGGGGTGAGTGCCGGCGTTCCACAGTGGCCGTCATCACCGTTGTGAACGCAGACGATTTGGGGATCGGAGGGAACGGCGTCCGGCGCGGACGCCTGGACGGTGTACGTGCCCGGAGTGGGAAAGGTAAGCTTCACCAGCCCCTGCGCGTCAGGCGACGCCCGCTGTGAGCCCGCGGTGACCGTCACCCCACTGGGCAGCGCGGCTTCATGGGAGCCCGTCGCCGTGCTCACCGAGCCCACCGTCACCGATACGGGCGTCCCGACTTGCACCGTGCCCGGCACAGGCGGAGCCTCAGTGAGGAAGTGATCGGGCACTGTCGCACTTGGGCAGCCACTGCCGGTGGCTTGACACTGCGCGAAGAACACCACGTGGTCTCCGGGGTTAAGCTCCTGACCGCACGCGCCGTTGGACGCGAAAGTGTTGTTGAGCCAGAACGACCAGTACGCGTCGGAGCGGGGGCTGCTTCCGAACGGCTGGAAGTTGAGCCCCTCGATCCCGTCGATCTCGTACCCGAGGCTGGCGCCGTCGTACTTGACCACCCAGTTGCCCTTAGTGGCGTCATACAGGGCCCCGCCCGCGCTCGTGCCGCTGCATAGGTCACCATGCCCGTCGGCATCGATTGGGGTCGTGGTGGTAGTGACCTGCGTCTCGGGCAGCAGCGTGGTTCCGTTAAACCCAACCACCCGTACCTTCACCGTCGCCGGTGTGCCGGCGGCCGCCGCGGGTGAGGCGGATGCGAGCGCGCAGGTTCCCGCCGCGACGGCCGCCGCCTTGGCGGCGCGCCGGAGATCGATCTTCATGAGCCACCCCTTTCCACGAGGGTTCAACGGCTTGACGATCGGGGTAGGTCTCCTGGCTCCCGGGAGCTACCTCATCCAGCCTTCCCGGACCGTGCTTCGGTCCAGTGGCCCGCACCGTGGGTGCGCGAGCGACGAGGCTTCCCCGGTCACAGTGGCGGGTCCGCGCCGGAGTCTCACCGGCTTCCCTTGACCACCGACCCTGGTGTTTGAGGACGGGATCCTATCGCGGCACCGGCTGGTAACGCTCAGCGCCTGCGGCGGCGATCTACACTCGCGACGATGATGGTCAATTTGACCCGCATCTATACGCGCTTGGGCGATGACGGCCAGACCCATCTGGGCGACATGAGCCGGGTCGAAAAGACCAATCCGCGGATCGAGGCCTACGGCACGATCGACGAGCTCAACGCGCAGATCGGCGTCGCGCGCGCGCTCTCGGACTTGCCGCAGCGCCACGGCGACTGGCTCGAGCGCGTCCAGAACGACCTCTTCGACATCGGCGCCGACATCTCGGTGCCCGCCGGCGGCGAGCGCGAGGCCGAGCGACTGCGCTTCGCGGCCACGCAGACCGAGTGGCTGGAGGGCATCTGTGATGAGGTCAACGGAGCGCTGAGCCCGCTGCGGTCGTTCTTGCTCCCCGCCGGGACACCGGCGGCGGCCCAGCTGCACGTCTGCCGCACCGTTTGCCGCCGTGCGGAGCGCCGCACGATCGCGCTCGCGGCGGCAGAGCGGATCAACCGCGAGACGATCCGCTACCTCAACCGCCTCTCGGACCTGTTTTTCATTCTTTCCAGGGACGCCAACCACGCAGCCGGAGCGGAGCCACTCTGGGAGCCCGGGCGCAATCGTTGACGCCGCCGTTGCCGCACGTCGACGGCGTCGAGCATCGGTTTGTAGAAGCCAACGGCTTGCGCGTCCACCTCGCTGAAGCGGGGGCCGGCGATCCGGTGATCCTGCTGCACGGATGGCCGCAGCACTGGGCCTCCTGGCGCCACGTGATCCCACTGCTCGCCCACGACTACCGCCTGATCTGCCCCGATCTCCGTGGCTTTGGCTGGACCGACGCGCCCGCCGCCGGATACGAGAAGGAGCGTCTGGCGGATGACCTGCTCGCCTTGCTCGACGTCCTTGCACTCGAACGTGTCCGCGTCGTGGGACACGACTGGGGTGGTTGGGTCGCCTTCCTCGCGGCGCTGCGCGCGCCCGAGCGATTCGAGCGCGTGCTCGTTCTCAACATTCCCCCACCATGGCCGCGGATCACGCTCGCAAACGCGCTCGGATCTTGGCGCTTCTGGTACCAGTGGGTTTTGGCGAGCGGCCTCGGGGGTGTCCTGCTGCGTCGCTATCCGCGACTCGTCGGACGCGCGATCGTGTTCGGCGCCAGCCGACCCCAGGCGTGGACGCGGGAGGATCTCGACAACTTCGGTGAAGTCCTGAGCGAGCCGCGACGAGCCCGTGCGTCCGTGCTGCTCTACCGGACGTTCCTCCAACGCGAGCAGTTGGCCGTTCTGCGCGGGCGCTATCGCGGTAGCGACCTCCACGTGCGTACGCATCTGCTCTTCGGGGTGGACGACCAGGCGATCTCGACAAGCTTGCTCCGCGGCGTCGACAGGGGCGTCGAGGCTCTCACGGTCGAGCTCGTTCCCAACTGCGCTCACTTCATCGCCGAGGAGCGCCCGGAGCTGGTCGCCGAGCGCGCACGGACGCTGTTTGGCTAGGTCAGCCCCGCTGGCTTGTGAGGGCCGCCGTGACGAGCGCGACCATCAGTGCCGAACCGGCGATGACGGCGGCGCCGACGAGCACCGCGTGGTGGTTCTGGACGAACTCTAGAGCTGCGTCGGGCCGGCTGATCGCGACCAGCGTGGCGAACGCTCCAGCGACGATCCCCACCGTCGTGGGAACACGCACGATCTCCCACGCGCGCGGCAGGCTGGCTGCCTGATCGACCGCTGCGGACCGGTCGGCGCGCTGCGCGCGGGCGCGCTGTAGCGCGTCGGCGACGGCACGACGTCCAGCTCGCGCTGGCCAGCGGCCGGCAGCCCACTGCAGCGATGCCGCGGCGACCAGCGTAGACACGCAGGCGACGAGATAGCCGCCGAGAACGTCGGATGGATAGTGCCAGCCAAGTGTCAGCAGCGAGTAGGAGACCGCGACCGTGAGTCCGGCACCGAGCGTCGCGGCCGCGGAACGCATGCGCGGCGCCACAGCGAGCACGAGCGCGAGTGCAAGCGCCATCGAGGCCGTCGCGTGGCCGCTGGGGAAGGACGCCGCGGAGAGCTGCCCGTCGCCCAGCGCGGGCGCCAGGCGCGGTGTGGCGAGCAGCTGCTTGAGCAGCTCGGTGGTCGCGGCCGCGACGGGCAGCACGACCGCGATCACCAGCGCCACGCGCGGCTGGCCGCGCAGCAGGACCAGCCCGACGAGCAGGGTGCTGAAGACCGCGTAGGGGAGCGGATCGGCAATGTGCACGAGCACGCTCGCCGGGGCGTGCAGTTGCGAGCTGCGCAGCGAGACGAAACCCTGGAGCACGGTCGTGTCGACCCAGTGCGCAGCGGGCCAGCGCAACGCCGCCAGCGCGCACATGACCAGTCCGCCGAGCGCTGCGAGCGCTCCCAGCAGGGTGAATTTGAGCCGATCGGCCATCGATCGAGGTTATCCACGCCCCTTCGTGGGGCCTAAAGGCTCCCGACCGCTGCCAGTGGACCCGTCACGGTAGCTTCCCCGCACCACGCCATTTCTTTCATCGGAGAGGACCGCATGCACCGGCTGAGACTCGATTCATCGGCGAACCACACGCCCACCTACGCCGCGCGCTCGTTCTCTCACCCGATCCCGAAGTTCGCACTGGCCGAGCGCGGCCTCGACCCGATGGTGGCCTACCAGCTCGTCCGTGACGAGCTCAACCTCGACGGCAACCCGGTCCTCAACCTTGCGTCCTTCGTCACGACATGGATGGATCCAACCGCCGACCTGCTCGCCCAGGAGACGCTCAACAAGAACCTCATCGACCAGGACGAGTATCCCCAGACAGAGGAAGTGCACGAGCGGATCGTGACGATGATCGGTCGGCTCTTCAACGCACCTGCCAACCGCGATCCTGTCGGTACGGCGACGATCGGCTCCTCCGAGGCGATCATGCTGGGCATGCTCGCCCACAAGCGTGCCTGGCAGCGGCGCCGCGAGCAGGCGGGCGAGCCGACCGACCGCCCCAACATGGTGATCGGCGCCGATGTCCACACCTGCTGGGAGAAGTTCGCGCGCTACTTCGAGGTCGAGCCTCGCGTGGCACCGATGACCGAGGACAGCTACACCCTCAGCGCTGCGGATGTCGCCGAGCGCGTCGATGAATGCACGATCGCGGTCGGCGGCGTGCTCTGCACCACGTTTACAGGCGGTGTCGACGAGCTCGCCGAGATCAACGACCTGCTGGTGTCGCTCGAGAGTGACAAGGGCTGGCACGTGCCGATGCACGTCGATGCCGCCACCGGTGGCTTCATTGCACCGTTCTCCGAGCCGGACTTCGCCTGGGACTTCCGCCTCAGCCAGGTCCGCTCGATCAACGTCTCAAACCACAAGTTCGGGCTCGTCTATCCCGGCCTCGGCACTGTCGTCTTCCGCGACCGTTCGGACCTTCCCGAAGAGCTCGTCTTCCACATCAACTATCTGGGCGGCGATATGCCCAACTACTCGCTCAACTTCTCTCGGCCGAGCAACACGGTGATCCTCCAGTACTACAACTTCCTTCGCATGGGCATGGAGGGCTACCGCGGCATCGTCAGCGGCGTGCTCGAGAACGCTAGCTGGATCGGCGAGCACCTGGGCGCCAACGAGCACCTGCAGGTGATCAACGACGCCAGCCGCTTCCCGGTCGTGTGCGTGCGGGCCAGCGACCCCGAGCGCCTCGACCTGGCGACGGTCTCGGAGAAGCTCCGGGGGCGCGGTTGGATCGTTCCCGCCTACACCCTGCCGGCCGACGCCCAGCATGTTCAGGTCCTGCGGATGGTGATCAAGGAGAACTTCTCGCGCGACATGGGCGACAGGCTCGTCGGCGACATCGGGAACGCGATCAACTCGATCCTTGGTAGCGGCGGGGCCCCGAGAGGGCGCCAGCGGCACAGAGCCATCTGCTGAACTGCGCGAGCGCTCCTGTCCAGGGCTTCTAAGGTGTCTCGGTGCTGCGGGCGATGGCAGAGCTCACGGCCGGATGGCCACCACGCCGCTGGGCTCGCAAACGGCCCGGTTCGGGGGTCTTGTCCGCGCGCGTGTGTGAGAGCGAGCGCGTCGCGCGTGTTCTCGGGGTGCGCGACGCGGCGATCCTCGCCGCCACAGCGATTGTCGTCCGTGCGGCATGGGTGTTGCATACCTCCAACTACCAGCCGGTTCGCGACGGTGTGGACTACAACCGCCTCGGCGCCTCGCTCGCACTCGGACACGGCTACGTCCTCAACGGCAAGCTGACGGCCTTCCGGCCGCCCGGCTACGCCGGATTCCTTGGGCTCTGGTACGCGATCACCGGGGTGCCCAAGAGCAGCTGGAGCGGAGTCCGTCTTGCGCAGGCCGGGCTTGGCACCCTGTCGGTGGTCCTGATCGCCGTGATCGCTGCACAGCTCTGGGGACGGCGCTCGGGACTCGTGGCCGGAGCGATCGCGTGTGTCTACCCGCCGCTCTGGCTGGTCTCGGAGTCGATGGTCTCCGAGGCGCTGTTCGTTCCCCTGATGCTGCTCGCGGTGACGTGCGCCGTGGTGGTTTCACGCCGCCGCGCCGGCTGGCCCTGGGTGGTCGCCTGCGGCACGGCAATCGGATTAGCGACACTGACGCGGCCGGTGGGGCTGGTGATGCTCGCCCCGCTGGCGCTGCTGTGCGCCGCTGGTCGTCCTCGCTGGTCCCGCATCGCTGTCCTCGCGCTCACGGTCGCCGCGGTGCTGGCACCGTGGACGATCCGCAACTGGACCGTCTTTCATCAACCGATCCCGCTCGTCTCAACCGAGTTCGGCGAAACCCTGGCCGGCACCTACAACGTGCTGTCGCGCGCCGATCGCGCCCAGCCGGCTGCCTGGCGTATCCCCCACCGTGCGCCGCCCTGGCAACCCCGTGTGGTGCCCGGCTACCAACATCTCTACGCGCGGCTGGCGCACGCCAACGAGGCCCAGCGCGACCAAGAGCTGCGCGCCGCGGCGCTCAGCTTCATCGGCGCACACCCGTCGTACCTGGCGACGGTGTGGAAGTGGAACACGCTGCGCCTGCTGGACCTCGCCGGCCTCGGCCGCTCACGGGAGACGGCCGCCACGATCGGCCTCGGACCCGGCAGCGCGACGCTGGCGGCGATCGCCTTCTGGCTGCTGGCGCCGCTGGCGTTGCTCGGCGCACTGGGCAAGACCGCTCGCGGCGCGCCGCGAGCGCTGTGGGCGATCCCCTTGCTCGGCTACGCCTCGATCGTCTTCATCACCACCGAGACACCACGCTTTCGCGCGCCGCTCGAGCCCTTTGTGATCCTGCTCGCGGCAGCCGCCATCTGCGACATCGCCCGCCGGGTGGCGAGGCGCAGCGACCGGCGCTCCTCGCTAGGTCTCCAGCGCGCGGCGAGCGCTCGTGGAGGTGACGAAGGTCAGGAACTCGGCCACGATCGGCCGTGACCGCCCAACCGAGGAGCGCATCGCATACCAGTCGCGCGGTGCCGGGCCGAACGCGCAGGAACGCTACGCGGATCTGGTCGTCTCCTTCACAGCCGACGATCGCAGCGATCCTGACCATCTGGACGCCGAGCTGACCCTGCGCGACGGGCTGCCCCATCCCGACCTCTCGCCGTTCACGGACAGCGATGGAGGGATCACGTTGGGGGAGGATGACGGCGAGCGGGTGCTGCGCATCCCGGGACAGCTTGGCGCCGAGCGCGCCGCTGAGATCGAGCAGGCGATCTGGGAGAAGATGCAGTTCGCCAGCCACCTGCGCTCGCAGCGGTTGGGCGAGTTCACGATCGCCAATGACCTCCATCGCTCCGAGTCGCTGGCGCTGGTGCAGCTCTTGATCCTCTACCACCTGGTGACCGCGCGCGCCACGGTGGCGTTGGGCGGGGAGGGCGGCCGCTCCGGCGCAGGCAACGCCGATGCCGACTTGCCCGCCGCCGATCCAGCCTCGTCGCTGGATTCGGCGGTCAGTGCAGCCGGAACCTGAAGGCGCTCGTCGCGGTTCGCCCGGGGGCCTCTGGCGCGATATGGTTGTGACAGCAAGCACAAGGAGGAGCGCCGGGAATGCAGGTGCGCGACGGCATGAACCGCATCACCGTGACGGTGGGCCCGCAGCACACCCTGCGCGAGGCGGCGCGCCGGATGACCGCCCACAACGTCGGCGCGGCCGTCGTAATCGACCCCGAGCAGCCCGGGCCGGGCATCATCACCGAGCGTGACCTGCTGCGATCAAACGGCGCCGGTCAGGACATCGACGTGGAGCTCGTGAGCGATCATCTCTCTGGGCAGCTCTCCTATGCGGCGGTCGATTGGTCGCTGGAGCGGGCAGCCGAGGAGATGGTGCGTGGTGGTTTCCGCCACGTCGTCGTGCTCGATGGGTCCGAAGTCGTCGGGATCCTCTCGATGCGAGACATCGTGCGCTGCTGGACGACGCAGGGCGCTAGCTGCGAGGTCACCTGAGTCCAGCGGCGGCTAGGGCCGCGCCGCTGCGCCTACGTCACAGCCGATACGCAGCGGTTAGCTCGCCCACCGACTGGAGCTCATCCAAGCGGTCGATGAGATTCCGAATCTGCTCGGCGCGGTCTGCGCCGAGCAGAGGAGTGGCCAAGGTGGTGAACTTGGCCGCGACGCGCTCACGCTGATGCGCGAGCTCGGTCGCGGGAGCGCTGGTGTTAGCCGTCGCCTCGTAGCGCTGGCCAGCTCGCGTTGCGATACGCAGCCTCGCCACCCCCGGCGTGTGATCGCCGATGGCTATCACGCGCACACGCTTGCGAAGCTCGACAAGCTCGGGCGCCGCCATGCGCGCATCGGAGTAGCTGAGGGGGTTGGCGGTATCGTCGCCCAGGAGCGCCATTGCGATGAGGGTGCGTACGCTGAACTTGCCCTCGAGCCCGGTTCGCGGCTCGGCGATGTCGGCGGCGGCGATCACCTCGTTTGAGACCTCGACTTCGATGTCCGTCACGTCCGCGGGCGACAAACCGGGGCGGTCGCGTAGCTCCAGGGCGCAGTCGATCGCCGCGTGAGCCCAGTAGCAGGCCGCGTGATACTTGAACAGGGTGTCCCGGATCAGGTAGCGCTGCGAAAGCGCGTCAAGCACTCTGACGTCTGCGAGCTCCTGCGCGTGGGTCGCCGCAAATCCCTGATCTGCCTCGATTATGTCCGGCCTGCAGGTGAACCCACGCATGGCGAGCGTGGCGGCGAGCAGCCCGTTCATCGCGGCCTTGCCCGCATGGAGTGGCTTGCCCATCGTGCCGAAGACCGCGTTGAGCCCGGCGGCCTGTGTGCCGGCAAGCCCGAACGCCCGCAGCCACCCCTCTTCGCCCAGATCGAGCAGGCTGGCGCACGCCGCCGCCGCCCCGAAGGTGCCCAGCGTACCGGTTGCATGCCAGCCGAGCTCATAGTGACTCGGGTTGACCAGTAGCCCAAGGCGGCACTCCACCTCCACGCCCGCCACGAGCGCCGCCACTAGCTCAGCGCCGCTTGCCCGCAGGCGCTCACCGAGAGCCAGCGCGGCGGCGGCGACCGACGCGGTCGGGTGCCCGCTCATCGCGAAATGCATGTCGTCGAAGTCCAGTGCATGGGCTGCGGCGCCGTTGACCAGCGCGGCAACCGGGGCCGTGGCGCAACCCGAACGACCCACGAGAGTGGCCTCTCCCACGGGGTTATCACCTGTGAGCTCGTCGGTGAGCATCACGGTGAGCGGCTCCGAGGCGCCCGCGAGCGCGACGCCGAGCCAGTCGAGCAGACACTGCTTGGCGACGGCCGAGGGCTCCTGCGGAACAACGCGCGTCAGGTCGCGCGCTGCTTGGACCACCGCCAGAGTAGCCCCCGCGGGCAGGGAGACCTCGTCTGGCACCTGCGCGTCAGCCGCCGAGGTAGGCGCGCTTGAGTTGGTCATCTCCCATGACCTCATCGGGTCGGCCCTTGTGGTCGACGCTGCCGTTGGCCAGGACGTAGGCATAGTCGGCGATCCGCAATGCCATGCTCTTCTGCTCCACCAGCACTACTGTCGTACCCCGCTCGCGGATCCCGGCGACGCTGTTGAAGAGATCGGCGGTCAGCCGCGGGGAGAGGCCCAGACTCGGCTCGTCGAGCAGCAGCAGCCGGGGATGGGTCATCAACGCACGGGCAATTGCGAGC
>QHBW01000059.1 GCA_003244205.1 Solirubrobacterales bacterium
GCTCGACACGCCGACCCTCCCGCCGCCGTCTCCCGCGGCGCCCCACGCGCCCCACGCGCCGCACGCGCCCGCGGACGGCCTCGCGGCTCGGCGCGCCTTCCGCAGCCAGATCGCCAGGCTCGAACGCGAGCTCGCAACGACGCTGACGCTCACTGTCACAGACACAGTCGTCCAGCCTGACCGTCAGCGTCCCCGCCACAGGGCGGGTACCGCTCACCTGCTCTCACTCGGAGAGCTCGAGACGACGCGCGATGCGCTGCTGGTGAAGCTCGACGGTGCGAGGACGGCGGCCGCGACTCGCTCGGCGACGCAGGAGCGTGCGCGGCAACAGCTCGAGCGCATGCTCGCCGACCCGCCGCGCCACAAGTTCGTCCGCGTCTGGAGCAGCGACCTGGGCGAGCCGGGTTGCGGGGCATGGGAGGTGCGTCCCCGCCTCGGGTTGATCGGCATGCTCGCGGGCTGGTGGGAAGTCAAGCTGTCGTCAGGCTGCCCGTTACCCGGGCAAAGCCCGGCAGGCCCTTCGACGTCGCGATCGTCGGCGCGAGCATTGCCGGCTGCAGCGCGGCCCGCCTGTTTGCTCAGGCCGGCGCCCGCGTGGCGCTGATCGAGCGGCGCCCTGACATCGCCGCCTACAAGGTCGCCTGCACCCACGCGATCCTCTCGAGCGCAACGCCGACGATCGCTGCACTCGGTCTCGAGCGCCCGCTCGAGGACGTCGGCGCCGTCCGCACCCACGCCGACTTCTGGACACCGTGCGGCGGCTGGATCCGCGCGCCCGCCGACGCTCCCCGCGGCTATGGCGTGACTCGCCGTGCGCTGGACCCGATCCTGCGTCAGCTCTCCGTCGACACGCCGGGCGTTGAGCTCTTCGCGGGTCAGACGGCGGTCGGTCTGTTGAGCGACGACGGTCGTCCGGCGGGCGTCGAGGTCGCGGGGGCACACACCAATGGGCGCACGCACTCCATTCGCGCGCGGCTGGTGGTCGGCGCCGACGGTCGCGAGTCCACCACGGCGCGCCTGGCGCGCGTGCCGGGACGCGTGCGCCCGCACGGGCGCTTCTTCTACTTCGCTTATTGGCGGGGAGTGCAACCGCGGACGAATCGCATACGCGCGTGGTTGCTGGATCCTGACGGCGTTTCCCAGTTTCCCAGCGAGGATGGTCTCACCCTGCTCGCGGTGGCGGTCCACCACCCGCGACTGCCCGAGTTTCGCAGCGACCTAGAGGGTGCATACGCGCGCAGGATCTCCAGCGTGCCCGACGCGCCCGACCTCAGCGAAGCTCAGCGCGTATCGAAGCTGATCGGCAAGCTCGCGATGCCCAATGTCATGCGCCCCGCGGCCGCGGGCGGGATCGCATTCGTCGGCGATGCGGCACTGGCGACCGATCCGCTCTTCGGCAGCGGTTGCAGCTGGGCCTTTCAGAGTGCCGAATGGCTCGTCGACGAGACGGCTCCGGCGCTGCTCGGGGGCGGCAATCTCACTGCGGCGCTGGGCCGCTACCGTCGCCTGTTTCGCCGGCGCCTCGCCCTTCACCACTTCCTGATCGCCGAGTTTTCGTCGGGGCGCAGGCTGCTCCCGGCCGAGCGAGCCCTCTTCCGCGCCGCGAGCGTGGACGCCAGCGTGGCCGCAGCGCTGGAGCAGGTGGTCAGCCGGCGGCGCTCCCCACTGCGGCTACTCGATCCACGTCTGGCGCCGAGCGTGGTCCTAGCGGCCGCGCGATCGGGACGCTAGCCAGGCCCCGCTAGCTCAGATGCCGTCCGCCAGCGCGGAGCGGCTACCTTTACAACATCGGTCCAGCTTCGAGCCGCGTGTTCACCACTTCGGCCGCAGGCAGCGCGCTGTCTCGCATCCGCGCCGCGAGACGCGGAACGCTAGTTGCCGCAGCTGCCGTGGTGGCGCTCGCAGTGATCCTGCGCGTCATCTGGCCCGCCGACATGGAGTACAAAGGCGACGAGGCGTTCCTCTACCTCCACGCCACGGGGCCCCACCCGTTTCCGTGGGTGGGACAGTCGTCGGGCGTGGGGACGAGCAATCCCGGGATGGGGATCTGGGTGTACTCGGTGATGGCGCAGGGCCTTGGCCTCAACACCCCGGTGCAACTCGTGCGTGGGGTGATGGCGCTCAACGTGATCGCGCTCGGGGCGCTCGCGCTCTTCGCGCTGAACGTCGTGCCGCGCAGACAGCGGGAAGCGTGGCTCTGGGCGACCGCGCTGATTGCCGTAAATCCGCTGGCGGTGTTGTTCAGCCGCAAGATCTGGATCCAATCGGCATTGCCACCGTTCCTGTTGGCAGCGCTGTTCGGCTGGTGGCGCCGCGGGCAGCGCGCGGGGGCGTTCGCGTGGGGTGTCATCGGCGCCTGGCTGGGACAGATCCACATGACCGGGTTCTTCTTCGCGGGCGGGCTCGCCGCGTGGACGGCGCTGTATGACCGTCGCAGCACCCGCTGGCGCTGGTGGCTGGGCGGTTCACTGCTAGGCGCGCTCACGCTCGTCCCCTGGTTGGTGCACGTGGTGACGCACGAAGGCGGTCCGATGCGAAGCCTGGCGAATTCCGTGCAACCCCGGATCTTGGGCCTGTGGGTCACCTATCCGCTTTCGTTGAACCTCTTCGACTCGTTCGGAAGTGACTCCTGGCGATTGCTGGCGTGGCCCACGGTCGGAGGCACATCGCTCTATCTCGTCGCGGCCACGTTCGCCGTCATCGTGGGTGCGGGAATCGCGATCGCCGTGAGGGCCTTCGCTGTCACCATCTGGCCGCGGCGCACGCGGTCGCAACGCCCGCTGGGAGGCAGCGG
This sequence comes from Solirubrobacterales bacterium, assembly GCA_003244205.1. Lineage (GTDB taxonomy): Bacteria > Actinomycetota > Thermoleophilia > Solirubrobacterales > Solirubrobacteraceae > QHBW01. The sequence continues at coordinate 2,795 of QHBW01000059.1, forward strand.
ATCAGACACTGCCATCGTCATCAAGGGGGCACTGTGGGGCTACGGGCTCCTGATCACGGTGAGCGGCGTAGCGATCTACCGCCACTACATGATTGTCACGTTCGCGCTGCCATTCGTGGCGCTTGCCGTGGCTGCGCTGCTACGTCCGCGAGGCCGCCGCCTGCTCGCCGTGCTCGTGGTAGCCGAAGCAGCGCTGTCCGTGCAGTACCTCACCTACATCCACGCCCGCGGCGGAGCGCCAGGCGGAGATTATGGCGTGGCCTATGACGCTCACCACTCGAACCATCGGCCGCCATAGCGGTGATCCTCGACGGCGCCGGGCGACAAGGCAAGAGCCGGTCAGACCCAGACCAGGTCGACAGGCGAATAGAGAGTCGGCCCGCCGCCGTCCGAGAGCCAAACCGACGAGCCGGACGACACCGACCGCCGAGCATCAGGTTCTCACTGAGGCGAGTTGCGGGACGCCGCTCAGGTTTAGCGGGCGACCTGCTCGGCCGCCTTGCCGCCACCCGCGGCTCCCGCCCGCGGCCGTGCCCGCGCGCGGGAACACCAACGCCGCGCGTGATGCGATGAGTTTGGCATCGTGCGCGGGTCTGTACGTACGGCTGGCGATAGCCGGCCCGCTACGACGCCGGTCACGCCGGCGTGCGAACTGCCCAGCTAAAGGAGGCGAACGATGCCCGAACACGAAATTGGAACTCGCGACGATTGGCAGGCGGCACGCGCCGCGCTTGCAACGCTCGAGGCCGAATACGCCGAGCTCGGCCAGAAGGTGACCGAGCAGCGGCGCAAGCTTCCCTGGGTGCCAGTAGAGAAGGAGTACCAGTTCGACACCCGGCACGGGAAGAGGACGCTCGCCGAGCTGTTCGACGGACGCTCCCAACTGCTCGCCTACAACATCATGTACGGACCCGACTATGAGCTCGGCGCCTGCCCCGGGTGCTCGAACCTGGGAGATGAGCTTGACGCCACGCGGGTGCATCTGAGCCACCGCGATGTGACGCTGATCTGCTTCTCGCGCGCGCCGATCGAGCGGCTTAACGCCTACAAGCAGCGGATGGGTTGGCAGTTCCCCTACGTCTCGACGTATGCGACGGAGTTTCCGTTTGACTTCGGGCTAGCGCTCACGCCCCAGCAGGCGCAGGAGATCCCCGAGGTCAACTCGATGATCGACAATCCTCCCGAGTGGCTCGAGCACTGGGGACGGCAGGTCGGAGCCAAGCTTGAGGACGGCCTGCGCGAGAACCCGGGCTTCATCGCCTTCGCGCGCGAGAACGGAACCGTGTATCACACCTACACGGTGACGGCGCCCGATCCGTTCGTTACGACGTACCACTCCTTCCTGCTCAAGCGAACGCCGAAGGCTGAGCCTGAGGCGGCGCGCGCGTGGCGCAAGGACGAGTACCCGGAAGCCAGTTCCATCTGACCGCCGCCGACGCGACGCCGATGGCCGAACGAGGGCCCCAGAGCCACGAAGCGGCGATGGAATCGAACCATCCAACCCGGGGGCTGCCCGGGCCTGCCGGTTTTGAAGACCGGATGGGCCACCAGGCCCCTGCCGCTCCGGCGCCGACCCTACCGCTAGGCTGAGCGCGGCAACTGAGCCGCAAGCGGGAAACTCAGCGACCTTGCGAGTCTGCGTCGTCGCCGAGTACTACCCGCGCCGCCACGATCCCGTGCGCGGGATCTGGGCGCACGAGCAAGCTCGCGCCGTCGCGGACGCGGGCGCCGACGTGCGCGTGCTGGCGCTCCACCGTCCCATTCCCCCGCGCTCCTCGCTGGCGTCACCAGGCGCAGCGGTCACCGGCCTGCGCGACGCTCTCGACCAGCCGCGCCGGGCCCGCATGGACAGCCTCGAGGTCCGCTACGTGCGCTTCCTCGCGCCGCCGCGACCGCGTACCTACGCGCACTGGGGAGCCTGGGCGGCGCCGACCTTGAGCAGGGCGCTGCGCGCGCTGCGCCGCGAGTTCCCCTACGACCTCGTACACGCCCACTACGCGGTCCCGGCCGGCGACGCTGTGCGCCGGGCCGCACCTGAGGCCCCGCTTGTGATCTCCGTCCATGGCGGCGATGTGCTCGCCACGGCGCCGTCGGGCCCTGCCGGGCGCGGCGCGGTGCGCCGCGTCTTCGAGCACGCCCGACTGGTCCTCGCAAATAGCGCAGACACCGCCCGGCGCAGCGCCGCTCTCGGCGCGAGCGCCACGCGAGTGGTCCACCTGGGCACCGACCTCCCCGCCGCGCCCGCGCCGTCCCCATCGCATCCCACGCTCGTCACCGTCGCCAACCTCGACCCGCGCAAGCGCCACGCCGACGTGCTGTCGGCTCTCTGGCTGCTGCGCGACCGCCATCCCGACCTGCGCTACGTGATCGTCGGCGACGGCCCCGAGCGCGAGCCGCTCGCGCGCCGCGCCGCCGAGCTCGGTCTCGGCGCTCGTGTCGAGCTACGCGGCCAGCTCGCGCCCGCAGCGGCCCGCGCCGCCGCGCGCGAGGCAAGCCTCTTCGTGCTTCCGAGCGTCGGTGAAGCCTTCGGGGTCGCCTACATCGAGGCGATGGCCGGGTGGGTACCGGCGATCGGCTGCGTGGGCGAGGGCGGCCCGCAGGAGATTGCCGCGGCGGGCGACGGGCTGCGGCTCGTGGCGCCCGGCGACGCCGAGGCGCTCGCGGGCGAGATCGACACGCTGCTCGGGGACCCGCGCTACCTCAACGAGCTGGGTAGGGCGGCGCGTGCCACGGTGGAGCGCTCCTTCACCTGGGAGCACTGCGGCGCGGCGACAATGGCCGCCTATGAAGACGCACTCAGATGAGCCGATCGCACGCGGGCAAGCCGATCCTCTTTGTCACGAACATGGTTCCCCCTGCGCGCGTCGGCGCCTTCGCGGCACTGGCAGCCCGCACCAGCGTGCACTTCGCGCTCTACGGCGGCCGCGTCCACCACGCCGCCGCGCCGGTCGACACCGCCAGCCTGCCCTTCGACGTCACCGTCACGTCCCAGCGCGGAGCGGCACGCCTCGCTGGGTCGGGCAGCTTCAGCGCGGTGCTCTGCGGCACCGGTGGTCGCATCGCCCTGCCGGCGACCTACATCGCGGCTCGTCGCGCGAGGCGTCCGTTCGTGCTCTGGGCCTCGCTCTGGGCGCAGCCGCGCAGCGCTGCCGGCCTGGCGGGCTATCCGCTCCTGCGCCACGTCTACACGAACGCCGACGCGGTCGCGACCTACGGGCCCCACGTCTCCGCCTACGTGCGCGCGCGCGGCGCCAAGCGAGTCTTCGAGGCGCCCCAGGCGGTTGACAACACCTTCTGGGGCGACGCCCGAGCGCGAGCAGATCGCCGGGCACCCTTCCAGGTCCTTTTCGCCGGGCGCCTCGCGCGCGAGAAGGGAATCGCGCCGCTTCTGAACGCCTGGCGTGGGCTGCGAGCCGATCCGGCCAGCGCCCGGCTCGTGCTCGCCGGCGACGGCCCCGAGCGAGACCGCGCCGCCGCGGTCCCCGGGTGTGAGGCGATCGGCCTTCAATCGGCCGCAGCGCTGCGCGATCTCTATGCGGGATCCGACGTCGTCGTGGTCCCCTCGATCGCGACGGCGACCTTCCGCGAGCCTTGGGGACTGGTGGTCAACGAAGCCTTCGGCAGGGAGCTGCCGGTGATCGCCACCGATGCCGTTGGCGCGGCGGCCGGCGGCCTCGTCCTCAACGAGCGCTGCGGGCTGATCGTGCCCGCCGCGGACGCCGAGGCGCTGGCTGGCGCGCTCGCCCGTCTGCAGCGCGATCGCGCGCTCCGACAACGGCTCGGCGCCGCCGGCGCCGCCGCCGTCGCGGGCTACACCTACGAGCGCTGGGCGCAGGGGATGCTCGACGCGATCGAGGCCGCGAGATGCTGACAAAGACGCGGGCCAGGATCGCGCTCGGCGCGGCCCTGGCGCTCGCCGTCGCGCTGCGCTTCTCCACGCTGAGGCTGCAGAGCTACTGGTTCGACGAGGCGGACACCGCGCTGCTCGTCAAGGGGAGCTTTGGCCACATGCTCCACCTGCTCCCCGACACCGAGGCGAGCCCGCCCCTCTACTACGTGATCGCGTGGCTGTGGGCGCGGCTGTTCGGCACCGGGGAGGTCGCCCTGCGGGCGCTGTCGGCGCTGTGCGGCAGCGGGGTGGTGGTGGTGATCTATCTGATCGGACGCCGGATAGCCGGCGTCGCAGCGGGGCTCTCAGCGGCGCTGCTGGCGGCCGTGGCCCCGTTTCTGGTGTGGTTCTCCCAGGAGGCCCGCGACTACAGCCTGATGACGCTGCTCGTAGCGCTCGCGCTGCTGGCCTTCGTCCGCCTCCAGCAGGAGCAAGAGCCGAACGGGCGTGCCTTGGCGGGGTGGACCGTGTGGTCGGGGCTCGCGCTTGCGACGCACTACTTCGCCGCCTTGTTCCTCGCGCCGATGGCTGTCTGGCTCGTCGTGACGCAGCGCCGTCAGCGCAGGGCCATCGCCGCCTCGCTCGGCGCGCTGGCCGTCGTCGCAGCTGCGCTCGCCCCGCTCGCGCTGCATCAGCACAACCACGCACGCCAGGCGATCCTCGGCGGCTTTGCGCGCCGCCTCGTACAGCTCCCCAAGCAGCTCCTCGTCGGCTACCACTCCCCAGGCGACCGGGTCCTCGCGGTGCTCAGCGCCGTGCTCATGATCGCGGCGCTGGGGTGGCTGCTGCGCAGCGCCGCCGTGCGCGAGCGCGCAGCCGGATTGGTGGCCGTGCTGATCGGCGCCTTGCTGATCATTGCCGTGCTCGCGGCGGTCGGTCTCGATTACCTCGACTCGCGCAACATGATCGCCATGACCGTGCCGCTGCTCGCGCTGGCGGGGATCGGCTTCGCGGCCGGCGGGCGCCCCGGAGGGATCGCTGGCGCCGCGATGGCGGCTATCGGCCTGCTCGTCGTTGTGACGGTCGACACTACGCCGACCGCCCAGCGCGACGATTGGCGCGGCGCGATGAACGCGCTCGGCGCAGCGGCGCCGAGCACAGCACGCGCGATCGTCGTGACCCCCGGACAAGGCTCGGCCCCGATCTCGATCTACTTGTCCCACGTGAAGTCGCTCACCGCCGCGGCGGCGAGCGTTTCGGAAATCGACCTCGTCGGCATGGCCAGCCGCGGCTCGGGAGAGACGCCCGTACCGCCGGCCGCCAGCCCGGCTGTGCCCATGCTGGGGGGCTCGTTCGTGTTGGTTGAGGCCAAGCGTGCGCCGCTGTACACCCTCGAGCGCTTCCGCTCCAAGAATCCGCATACCGTCGCGACCACGACGTTGGCGAATGCCCGCCTCAGTCCGACGGTGCCGCTCGTCTACCTGCAATCGGGGCGATAAACCGCATCAGAGGGCCCTTGGTAGCGTTGATTGCGGTGGGCGCCCACTATTCCTCCGCGCCCACGCTGCCCGCATGCCCCTCCCCAGCCGCCTCCGCCTCAGCCGCCTGATCCCTGTCGCCGTCGCCGTCGCCGCCGCGCTCGCGTTCGCACCCGCGAGCGCCCAGGCCGCCGACACGTGGCAGGCGCTCGTCCACGAGTGCGCCTCGACCGGGCAGATCGCCAATCCGGGCGCGTACTCCCCGGCGGTCTACAAGCAGGCGCTGGAGAAGCTTCCCGCCGACATCTCGGAGTACACCAACTGCTACGACATCATCCACCGTGCGCAGCTCGCCCGGGCGGCGGGGTCTTCGGGCACAGGCAATGGCTCGGGCGGGTTCGGCCCGATCACCGGCGGCGGCGGGCCGGGGGGCACGCCCCAGACCGCGGCCGAGGTCAACGCGGTTCGCCACGCCCAGCAGACGCCGTTTCCGTTCGGTCCGGCCCCGACCTCGCGGCTGGCTCCTCTGCTGGCGGTCAACCCCGCGAGTCTGAGCCACGCCATCCCCGCCCCGATCATCGTCGTGCTCGCGCTGCTCGGCGCCGCCACGCTCGTGCTCGTCGCGCGCTCCACCGTTCCCCGTGTCAAGCGTCGCCTACGGGGCTAGCCCCCGGCGGGTCGGAGCGCTGGCGCTGCCGCGCTCGCAGGCCGGCTTCGGCGCCCTGCTCGGTCTCGCGCTCGGCGCCGGCCTGACAGCGACAGCCTTCATCGCCAACGGCGGCCTGCAGCTGCGGCCGATCACGCTCGTCGAGATGAGCGTCACGGCCGTTGGCGGCGCGCTCTGCGCCGGCGCGATCGTCGCGTCGCCGCGACGCCCGCTCTACGGCGCCAGCTCGCTCGTCCTCTTCGCAGTGCTGGCAGTGCTGACCGGTCTGTCGCTCACATGGTCGCTTTCGCCCGACGACTCCTGGCTGGAGGTCAGCCGCACGCTCAGCTACGTCGCCGCGTTCGCCGGCGCAGTGGCGCTCGTGCGCCTCGCCCCCCGCCGCTGGGCCTCGGTCGTCGGCGGCGTTTTGATCGCGACCATGATCGTCTCGCTCTACGCGCTCGCGAGCAAGGTATTCCCCGACGCCCTCAGCCCCAACGCGACGTTCGCGCGGCTGCGCGACCCCTTTGGCTACTGGAACGCCGTCGGGCTGATGGCCGCGCTCGGGGCTCCGGGCTGCCTCTGGCTCGGCTCCCGACGCGAGGGCCATCCGGCCGTCAACGCGCTCGCGCCCGCGATCCTGTGCGCGCTGCTGGTGTGCATGCTGCTGGCCTACTCGCGCGGCTCGCTGCTCGCGATCGGCCTCGGCGTCGCGCTCTGGTTCATCTTCGTTCCGCTGCGCCTGCGCGGCTTCGTCGTGCTCGTCCTCGCAGTCGCCGGCGCCGTGGGCGTGAGCGCATGGACCTTTGCTCAGCACAACCTCGTCACCGACAATGTCGCGCTCCCCGATCGCGTGTCATCCGGGCATCAGTTCGGAGTGCTGCTGGGCGTCGTCCTCGTCGCGCTGATCGCAGCCGGCTTCGGCGCCGGCTTCGCGCGCGCCGCCTGGCCGCTGCCCGCGCGGACGCGCCGGCGGGCGGGCATCACGATCCTCGTCGCCCTGGCGCTATTGCCGGTCGCAGGGCTGGCCGCGCTGGCCGCGTCGCAGCGCGGGATCGGCGGGACCATCTCGCACACCTGGCACCAGCTGACCGCCGACACGGTCTCGGGCCCGGCTAATTCCCCGGGGCGACTTACCGCTGCCTCGAGCGTGCGTTCGCGCTACTTCCGCGAGGCCGCGGCGATCCTCGCCCGCCATCCCTGGCTCGGAACCGGGGCCGGATCCTTCGCGACCGCCAGGTTGCGCTTGCGCAAGAGCCCGCTGTTCGTCCAGCACGCCCACAGCTACGTGATGCAGACGCTGGCCGACCTCGGGATCACCGGCATGGCGGTCAGCCTCGCGCTGCTCGCCGCGTGGCTGGCTGCGTGCAGGCGCACGATCGGGCGACGCTGGCCCCAGCTCGATCCGGCGGTCGACGCCGAGCGCTGCGGGCTGCTCACGCTGCTGGCCGTCGTCGTCACCTTCGGCGTGCACTCGGCTGTCGATTGGACATGGATCATCCCGGGAACCGCGCTCCCGGCGCTCGTCGCCGCAGGGTGGGTCGCCGGCCGTGGGCCACTGCTGAACGGACGCCCGTCGAGCGGCTCGCTCTGGAGGACCACGGCGCTGCGCGTCGCGGCCGCCACGCTCGCGCTCGTGGTGAGCGGCGCGGCGGTGTGGGAGATCTGGCAGCCGCTGCGCTCGAGCGACGCCGGCAACGGCGCGCTCACGGCCCTCGCTCATGGTCACACCGCCACCGCACGCCAGCTGGCGCTGCAGGCGGCCGGACGCGATCCTTTCGCCGCTGACCCCTGGTTCACGCTGGCGGTCATCGACCAGAGCGCGGGAAGCCTGAACGCCGCCGAGGCCGACCTGCGCAGCGCGGTCAGCAGCGCTCCGGCCACTCCAGCCCCGTGGGAGCGCTTGGCCGACTTCGAGCTGCACCAGCGCCAGGACCCCACCAGCGGCTTCGTCGCCGCGCGCGTGGCGCTCTATCTTGATCCGCTGTCGGCCCAGGCAGTGGGCTACTTCCTGGAAGGGTTGCGACGGACGACGGCTCCCGCGGCTGCGACAACCGCCGCTCCCCCGGCAACCACGCCCACGCCCACGACGCCGACAATCCCCTCAACCACGCGCGCGCTGCCCTCAACCGGCGCACCGACCACACTGCACCCGTGACCATGACCTACTTGCGACCACGCGCCCGCACACTCACGCTCGCCCTCGCGCTCCTCCTGGCGCTCGCCCTGACCGCAGCGAGCGCGCCCCTTGCCGCCGCCAGCTCGAGCCAGGAATCGATGTTCCAAGACGACAGCATGCTCGTCTTCGGCGACGCCCCCTCGCGCATCGCCAGCACGCTCGACACGCTAGCGGGGCTGGGGGTGCAGCGCATCCGCGTGTCGGTGTTCTGGGCCGACATTGCCCCCGACCCCCACTCCGCGACGCCCCCGAGCTTCGACGCGGCCGATCCCAATGCCTATCCAGCCGGCAACTGGACGCGCTATGACCAGCTCGTCCGGCTCGCGCAGTCCCGCTCCATCGGCGTCGACTTCGACGTGACCTCGCCGGCGCCGCTGTGGGCCACCGACAGTCGCTCGCCGCTGGACCTCAAGAGCAACTTCAATCCGAACGCGCAGGCATACGGGCTCTTCCTCGAGGCGCTCGGCAGGCGCTACAGCGGCACCTTCGTCCCTCCGTCCAGCGCAGCGCCGACGCCTGTGACGCCCCCTCAGCAGACCCAGAACGGCGGCCTGCTCGGGATCCTCGGTCCGAGCCCCAGCGCGCAGGCGCCCGCGAGCCGCACCTCCTCGGACCCCAACGACCAGATCGCCGCCAACAACGGCACCCCGCTGCCGCGCGTTAACTACTGGTCGCTGTGGAACGAGCCCAACCAACCCGGATGGCTGCTGCCGCAGTGGTCGAGCTATCACGGCCGGCAAGTCGAGCGCGGCGCCTCGATCTACCGCGTGCTTGTCGACAACGGCGTGCGCGGTCTCGACTCGAGTGGTCACGGCCACGACACGATCCTGATCGGGGAGACCGCCCCGAAGGGCGCGCCCGATCGCCGCGCCGTCTCGGCCCTGACGCCGCTGCGCTTCATCCGCAGGCTGTACTGCCTCGGCGACAAGCTGCGCCCGCTAAGCGGGTCCGCCGCGGCCGCCGCGGGCTGCCCGCTGCAGAACATCCGCAGCGTCTTCCCGCGACTTCATCCCGCGCTCTTCACGACCACCGGCTTCGCCGACCATCCCTACTCCCTGCTCTTCGCGCCGAGCGTCGTCGACATCGACCCGGACTGGGCGGCGATCGGCGAGCTCGGCCGGCTCACGCACACGCTCGACCGCGCCTTCTCCGCTTACGGCAGCCGGCGTCGCGTGCCGATTTTCCTGACCGAGTACGGCTATCAGACCAACCCCCCCGACCCCTACTCGGGCCTCCCGCTGTCCGCCCAGGCCGCCTACATCGATCAGGCCGACTACATCGCCTCGCGCAACTCGCGTGTGGCCACGCTGTCGCAGTTCCTGCTGCGCGACGACCGCCCGCTCGCCGGCGCCGCGCCGGGGACGCCGGCCTACTGGAGCACCTTCCAGACCGGACTGGAATACGCCGACGGCAGCCCCAAGCCGTCGCTGATCGCCTACCGCCTGCCGGTCTGGATCCCCCAACCGACGGTCAAGCTCGGTCACAAGATGCTCGTCTGGGGCCAGCTGCGCCTCGCTCCCCACAACGTCGCCCAGGCGGCCCAGATCCAGTTCGCCCCCAACGGCTCGGGCAGCTTCTCGCCGATCGCCACGCGCACGACCGCCAACCCCGAGGGCTTCTTCACCGCGCGCGTGGGACTCCCGGGCTCAGGACAGCTGCGCGTCGCCTGGACGGACTCCTCGGGCAACAGCGACTACAGCCGCACCGTTAATGTGACGGTCGTCCGCTGAGCACCTCCGAGACGACCGCGCCGGCATCGCCGACGGCGCGGTCCAGCAGCTCTGGAGGCAGCGACCCGGGGCCGCTCGCCACGCGGATCTGCTCGAGCACGCGCTCGTACTCGTCGGTCACCGCGTCCCACGAGTAGCGTCGCGAGCGCTCGAGCGCTCGCGCCCGGTAGGCCTCCACGCGCTCGGGATGATCGAGCAGGGCCTCCAGCTGCTGCGCGAGGTCCTCGACGCCGGCGCGACCCGAGAAATAGGCCCCGGCGTCGCCCACTGTCTCGGCGTTCGGCGGGTGGTCGTTTACGAGCACGCAGTTGCCCGCGGCAAGCGCCTCGAGGATCACAGGGTGTGTGCCACCGACCTCGGTCGGCGCACAAAAGAGGTAGGCGTGGCGCTGGAGCTCCCAGTAGCCCTGACCGAAGATGTAGCCGGGAAAGATCACGCGTGGGTCACCAGCACGCATTACCCCGCGGATGTAGTCCGAGGCGTAGGGCGCGCCGCCGACGATCACGAGCTTCATGCCGCGCGCGCGCGTCGCGTCGATGCGCGCGAACGCCTCGACCAGTAGGTGGGGGTTGTTCTCCGGTTCCAGGCGCCCGACGAAGAGGAGGTAGCGGCGCGGCTCGAGCCCCAGCCGCTTGAGCGTCTCGGTGCCCTCGTATCCGGGGTCCTCGACGCCGTAGGGGATCACGCCGATGCGCTGCCCGTAGCGTCGCTCGAAGATCTCCGCGACCGCGTGGGAGTCGGTGATCGCCCGATCCGCCCAGCGCGGCGCCGTGCGCTCGGCGAAACGCAGATAGGCCTGGGCGGGCGCGGGCCACTTGCGCCGCACCGAGTCGAGCCCGTCGACGTTGATCAATGAGGGGATGCGACCCCGTCGCGTGATCAGGCACATCGGCGAGTTGCCGGCAATGAAGAACAGCGCCACATCAGGGCGCTCCACCCGCGCACAGTGCAACGCCGAAAGGAACGTATGCACGAACGTGTCGGAATATTTGTTGCGTACCGTCGGGAGGTGAACGAGCCTCGCGCCGCGGTAGCGGCGCAGACGGCGGTCGACGACGTGCGGACGGCAGTAGACGACTACCTCGTGGCCGCGCGCCGACAGCCGCGCTGCGAGCTGCTCGACGGCCGTCTCGAAGCCGGAGTAGGAGGCGGGAATTCCGCGCGTGCCGAGGATCGCGAGCTTCATCCGGTCAGCGCGAGGCTATAGGCCGCGAGATGCGCACGAGCCGAGCGCTCCCAGGAGAACGCCGCGGCGCGCGCCAACCCGCGCGCGCCCAGCTCGGCGCGCAGCGTGGCGTCGCCGGCGAGCCGCGCCATCGCCGCGGCGACCCCGTCCGCGTCGCCCGGCTCGACGGCGAGCAACGCGTCGGCGCAGAGCTCCCGCACCGCCGGGATTGACGCGGCGATCACGGGCGTGCCCGCCGTCATCGCTTCCAGCAGCGTGAGCCCGAAGCCCTCGACGAGCGAGAGATGAACGAGCGCGGCGGCACCCCGATAGAGCTCGGCAAGCCGGTCGGCGTCGGGCGCAGGCTCGCCGCGGACGCCGTCCTGGCCGCTCGCCAGGCGTGCGGCGGCGCCGGCGAGTATGAGCGGCAGCCGCGCCGAGACGCCTGCTCGGTAGGCCTGGTAGGCGGCGAGGACCGCGTCGAGGTTCTTGCGCGGCTCGTTGTCTCCGACGTAAAGGAAATGCTGATGGCCGGGCTCCGCCCGGCAGCGACGTCTGCCCAGCTGGCCCGGACCGTGGTGGGCCACCACGATCCGCTCTGGGGGGATCTGCCAGCGTGCGCTGACCTCGCCCGCCGTGGCCTCTGAAACGACGATCACGGCAGCGGCCGCTCGAGCTGCGCGGCGGTGTGCGAGCGCCGCCCACTGGCGGTAGCCGCTCGCGAAGAGGTCGGGGCGCTGGAGGAAGGCGAGGTCGTGGACGCTCACGACTTGCGGGCACGGACTCGCGGGGGTGCGGGCGGGGAGCGGGTGGTGGATGACGTCTATGTCCTCAGCGCGCGCGAGACGGGCCAGCTCCAAGCGGGTCCAGCGCGCGTCGGAGAGGTGGTTGCGTAGCGAGCGCCACGGGCCGCCGCCGGGGTCGCCGCGCGAGTCGTTGGCTGCCTCGACGACGTCGACGCCCAGCGCGCCCAGCGCCGGGATCAGGCGCTCGATGTAGACCCCGGTGCCGCTCGCGCCGCGCAGCGCGAAGCTGGCGTCAAGCAGGACGCGCACTTGCTCCAGACACCCCCAGGCCGGCGCGAGCGCCCTGCGCCAGCAGCGTCGAGCGCAGCAGCGGCACGCCGCCGATCGCCTCGATCCGCACATCCTCGAAGCCGAAGTCGGCCAGCAGCGACGACAGCGAACGGCGCGTGAAGTGGTGCAGCTGCTCTCCGCGCGGATCGAACTGACGCTCGAAGCCGATCGCCGCCGTCTTCAGCCGCCCGTGATAGGGCGTCGAGATCAGCAGCCGACCCGCGGTCCGCAGCACCCGCCGCAGCTCCGACAGCCATGCCGCGACGTCGACAACACGGGAGATCACCTCCCCCGCCCAGATGACGTCGACCGTGCCGTCCTCGAGCGCCGCCGGCCAGAGCTCGAAGCGCGCCTGGGGAACTCGAGCCCGAGCCCGCGCGATCGCTTGCTCGGCGACGTCAACGCCGATTACGTCCGCTCCCGCGCCCACAAGCGCCTCCGCGAAGGCGCCGTCGCCGCAGCCGACATCGAGCACGACGTCGCCCGTCCTGACGTGCTTCAAGAGCCAGGCCCGGCGCTGCTCGCAGCGCTCCGGCTCGAGCCGGTCGGGCAGCGTTCGCCAGCGCTCCTCGTAGCGCTCGCTCACGCTCGCCGTCCCCACCATTTCCCCAGCAGTCGAGCGATTCGCCGCGGGTCGAGCCGAGCGCGCAGGCGTGAGCGATGCTGGCCCTGGTCGCCCCACCACTCAGCGAGCGCGTCGCGCAGCCGATAGGGCTCCAACCCGGGCACGAACATCACAAAGCCGCGGTGCTCGCGCGCATAGCGCGCAAAGCAGGCGCGCAGGGGATCGCGGGAGTGGTCGTGCTCGACGAGCAGAGCAGGATCGAGCACGCAGACGAACCCGCGTCCCAGCGCCCACATCGACCACTCGCGGTCCTCGCTGCCCGGCAGGTCCTCGCGGAAGGGGCGCTCGCGCCACAGCCCCGTTCGCAGCGCCCCGGCACTGTTGGAGTAGCCCCAGTACGGGTTCGCCGCCAGCAGTGCCGCGTCCTGGCGCAGCGGGCCGGCGAGCGGACGTCCGTCGGGGCCCCGTCGCTCTCCCGAGCAGCAGGCGACCGCGGGGTCCTCGAAGGCCGCGAGCATCCGCCGCAGCCAGCCCCGGTCGGGTGGGCGGGCGTGCGCGGAGAGCGCGATCAGCACCGGCGCGCGCGCCAGCTCGGCCCCACGGTTGAGCGCCCGGCCGAAGGAGAACGTCTCGGGCTCGAGCTCGATCACCCCGGCGCCGCGATCTCGTGCGATCTCGCGCGTGTGGTCGCGTGACCCTGAGTCCACGACGATCACCTCGTGCGCAATGTCCTGGACGGCCAGCCGCTCGAGCGTGCGACCGATCTCGGCGGCCTCGTCGTGAGCGCGCACGACGACGCTTGCCGCGGGCAGGCCAGTGGGCTGGACGGCGGAGGCCGGCATGACCGACATCTTCGCGCTCGTGGTCCCGCGTAGACTCGGCGCCCAGTGATCGCAGACGAGATCGACCACTACGCCGCCGCCGTTTGCTCGCCACAGCCCGACTGGCTGCAGGAGCTCGACCGGGCAACCCGGGCCACCCTGACCAACCCGCAGATGCTCTCCGGTCCCGTCGTGGGGCGGCTGCTCGAGCTGCTGGTGCGCGCCACGCGAGCTCAACGGGTACTCGAGATCGGTACCTATTCGGGCTACTCGGCGCTCGCGATGGCCGCGGGACTCGGCGCCGAGGGACGCATCGTCACGCTCGAGGCCGATCCCGAGCACGCGAGCTTCGCCCGCCGCACGTTCAGCGAGAGCCCGCATGCCGATCGCATCGAGCTGATCGAGGGCCCGGCGGCCGAGACGCTTCAGCGACTCGATGGCCCGTTCGAGTTCGTCTTCATCGATGCCGATAAGAGTGGCTACGCGCGCTACCTGGAGCTGACGCTGCCGCTGCTCGCCGGCCACGGCCTGATCGCGCTGGACAACACGTTGCGCGACGGCAGCGTGCTGAACCCCGAGGACGAGCGGGGGGTGCAGATGGACGCGCTGAACCGGCGGCTGGCGTCCGATCCCGGGCTGGCAACCGTCCTGCTCACCGTCCGTGACGGCGTGACGCTCGTCGGCAAACGCACGCCAGGGAGCTGATGGACGGCCCGCGACTGCTGGCCGTCGCCGCCGTCGACGAACCAGGGGGCGCCGAGATCGGCCTGCTGCGCCTGCTCGCAGGCATGGCCGGTCGCGGTTGGCAGATTACGCTGACCTCGCCTTCCGGCGGGACGATGCAGGCAGCCGCGCGCGCTGGCGGTTGGGATTGGGCGCCCCTGGCACTCGGCGGCCTGGGCCGCGGAGCGGGGCTGCGCTCGCTCGCCGCGTGGCCGCGGGCACGGCGGCTGGCGGCAGCGCACGACGTCGTCTACCTCAACGGGACGGTCTGCGGGCGGCTGCTGCCGGCGTTGCGCGGGCAGCGCTGCGTCCTGCACGTCCACGACATCATCGCCCATCCTCCGCCGCGCCACTGGCGGGCAGCCGCGGTCGTGCTCGCCGACTCGGCTGCCGCGGCGGCGCCGCTGAACGGACTGGACGCCCACGTCGTCTTCTGTCCCGTGGACCCGGATCCGCCGCCCGTCGCCACTCCGTGGCCAGCCGGCGACGGTCCGCGCGTAGGGTTCGTCGGGCGCATCGAGCTGCGCAAGGGAGTGCTCGACCTGGTCCGCGCGACACCCGCCATCCACGCCGCCAGACCCGATGCTCGCATCCTGATCATCGGCGCCGACCCCTATGGCAGCGACCCCGCCTACTTGGAAGCCGTGCGATCGGCGCCCGGTGTAGAGCACTATGCGTGGGTGCCGGGGGCGGCCGGGCTGCTCGGCGAGCTCGACGTGCTCGTTGCTCCGTCCCATCTCGAGCCCTTCGGGACGGTGCTGGCGGAGGCGATGGCGGTCGGCACCCCGGTGGTCGCGACCGCCGTCGGCGGACTGCCCGAGGTCGTCGAGGATGGCGTCAGCGGTCGGCTCGTGCAGCCAGGCGATCCGCGCGCGCTCGCGGCCGCGGTGCTCGACGTGCTCGACCACCGCGAGCGCATGGGTGGAGCCGCACGTGAGCGCGCGCGTCGCTTCCACACCGCGGCATACGTCGAGCGCGTAGCCGACCTGATCGGCGAGGGGCGTCGCTGATGCGCCGGATGCGGATCGCCTATGACTCCCGCGCCGCCGCGGAGAACCGCGGCATCGGTCGCTACGCGCGCTGCCTGCTGCAGTCCCTGCGCGAGGTCGACATCGGCGAGGTCTTCGAGAGCCACCGTCCGCGGCGAGTGGACGTCTTCCACACGCCATGGATCGACGGCGCGATGCTGCGCTCGCCCTGCCCGATGGTCGTCACGCTGCACGACCTCGTCCCGCTCAAGCGTCGCGGCGAGTACCTGCGCACGGGGGTGCGCTTCCGCCTGCGCTATCTCGCCGTCCAGCGCGCGGTGCGGATCATCGTGCCCACCGAGGCCGTGGCGGCGGACGCCGAGGAGCGACTCGGCATCCATTCCGAGCGCATCGTCGTGGTACCCGAGGCAGCCGCCGAGGTCCTCCATCCGCGCGACGAGGATGAGGTCGCCGCGGCGCGCCGGCGCTACTCGCTCCCTGATCGCTACCTGCTCTGGGTGGGCGGCCTCGAGCATCCCGATCCACGCAAGCGCGTGATGGCCCTCGCACGCGCTCCGCGGCAGCTGCCGCTCGTGATGGTCGGCCCGACCGCGCCCTGGGCGCACGAGCTCGACGGCGACGTCCAGCTCACCGGCGAGGTCCCCGACGACGACCTCGCGGCGATCTACACCGGGGCCCACGCGCTCATCTCCGCCTCCGACGACGAGGGTTTCGGGCTCCCGCCGGTGGAGGCGCTCGCCTGCGGCACGCCCGTGGTGGCATGCGACGTTCCCGCCGTGCGCGAGGTCCTCGGCGAGCGCGCAACGCTCGTGGGGGCCGACGACATCGAGGGGCTCCTCGCGGCGGGCGAGGCGGCCAAGCGCCCGGCGCCCCCGCCACTGACCTGGACTTGGCTCGATGCCGCGCGCAGGACATGGGAGATCTACGCCGACGCCGCGGAGCGGCGGGGGCCGGCGGTGCCGCGCTCCTGAGGGGGTGTCGGCTGTCCTCGGCCAAGAGCGATGAGGCTCGCTCCATAACCGCGGCCCTCAAGCCGCTGATGGCCTCTACGACAGTCGTCCAACTGACGTTCGTGGAGGTAGTGATGGAGCCAGGCAGTCTCGTAGCTCTTGCGATTTGGGCCTGGACTGGGCCGTTGGGGCGATGCCGATGACGCCGGTCGAGCTCGCCGCGATTCTCGCGGCCGTCGTAGTGCGCTCGGCTGGAGCTTGAAGGCTTCGCTGATCGCCGGCACCGCCCTTTCCACCACTTCGCTAGCGGTCGTCTACGCCGTGCTGGTCGAGACCGGTCTGAACAGGACGCGCGTTGGGAAGCTGGTCATGTCCGCGTGCTTCGTGACCGACATGTGCACGGTGATCGCGCTGTCGGCGATCTTCATCACGCCGACCATCTGGTTCCCGGTCTTCATCGTCGTCTCGGTCGCGCTGATCGTGGTGTTGCCGAAGCTCTCGCCCTGGTTCTTCGGCCGTTACGGAGACCGCGTGATCGAGCCCGAGATCAAGCTCATCCTCCTCGTCCTGTTCGTCTTGATGGTGCTCGGCGAGCAGGCCAACAGCCAAGCGGTGCTGCCCGCATTCGTGCTCGGGCTCGTCATGTCTCGCCACTATCAGCGCCACCGCCAGGAGCAACAGCGGCTGCGCGTCGTCGCGTTCAGCTTCCTCACGCCCGCACTCAGTTTTCGCTGCTGATCACCGTGGTGGTGTTGTCAGCGATCTTGCCAACCGCGATCGCGCAGCACTGGTTTTCCCCGAACGTCGAGGACGAAGTCAACCTCGACAGCCGCGGGCACGCCAGCAGTGCATTCACCCGGACGAGCGCCGAGCCAGGTGCCGCTGCCGGCCGCTGAGAAAGCATGACTCCGTATGACTTCAAGCGCGTGCTCGCCGCAGTCGACGGATCGGAAGGTTCCGCGAAGGCGCTGGACTGCGCGATCTCGATTTGCCAGGCCGTCGGCGCCGAGCTCATGGGGCTCGCGGTCGAGGGCAAGCTCCCGGCTTATGCGGCATCGCGGGGTGAGGTCGACGAGGTCAAGACCGAGAAAGACCAGTACTTCGCAGGCGTCCTCGAACATGCCCGGACGACCGCCGCAGCGCAGCAGGTGGTGATGGAGACCGACCTCGTCGCGGGCCACGCCGCCGAGGTCATCACCCACTACGCACGTGCACACGGCCACGACCTGATCGTGATCGGCCACCGCGGCCACTTCCTTGGCGACTACCTACTTGGCTCGACCGCCGACCGGGTCGCGCATCACGCCCACTGCCCGGTCATGGTGGTCCGTTGACTGATCACGGCCGCGGCTCGAGCCCGAACGGCGGCCGCGCCACACGCCGGCGCGCCGCGAGCTCGCGGCGGCGTGCCAACGCGCCGCCCAGCAGCCTCGCAGCTTCGACGTAGCCGCCCAGCAGCTCGCGCTCGCGCAGCAGCGCGTGGCCGAGCGCGAGGACCTCGTAGGCAGCGATCCAAGCGCCGTCGCGCCGCACGCCGGCCCAGGTCTCGTTCTTGGCGATCATCAGCAGGCGGTTGCGAAACTGCTGTCGCCGCGCCGCCTCGGGCATCGCGGCTCGCGTCGAGGGCGAGTAGCTGCGGATGTGGTGGCCGATCGCCTCTGGCTCAAAGACGCAGCGCCATCCGAGCGTCCGCGCGCGCCAGGCGAGGTCGGCGTCCGTGGCCCACATCGCCATGTCCTCGTCGAGCACCTCCTCGGCGTACGCGCACTGCTCGAGCGTCTCGCGACGGTAGAGCGCGGCCGCCCCGTCGGCGCCGAACGCCTCGCCCGCGCGCGCATACGTCGCCGGCGCAGCGCCGTGGCCGACGAGGCCGTTCTTGCGCCGGCGATCGAGCGACATCCCGCAGGCATCGACCTCCCCCAGGGCAGGCGGCGGCGGTCCCGCAACGCGCAGCAGCTTGACGGCGACCGAGCCGACGCCCGACTCGGCGAGCCGCGGACGCGCCGCCGCCAGGAACCCCGGCGCCAGGAAGCAGTCGGCGTTGAGCAGCAGCACCGCGTCGCCACCGGTCTGCGCGAGCGCGGCGTTGATGGCGCCGGCATAGGAGCGCCGGACCGCCAGGCCCAGGTGGCGGACGCCGTGGTCGGCGGCCACCGCGGCGGTGTCGTCGCGGCTGGCGTTGTCGACCACGACGACGTCAGCGCCATGCTGAGCGATCGCCGCCGGCAGCGAATGGCGCAAGAGCGCGCCCTCGTCGACCGACAGCAGCAGCACCGTCGTTCTCAACACAGCTCCCGGTAGACAGCGGCGGTCTGCTCGGCGGTGCGCGCCCAGCTCAGCCCCGCGGCCCGAGCCCGGCCCGCAGCAACGCGGCGCTCGCGCTCGCCGCTGTCGCCGAGCACGGCGGCGATCTCGATCGCAAAGGCCGCGGGGTCGGCGGGATCCGCGTAGCGAGCGGCGTCGCCGCCAGCCTCTTGCAGCCCCGATCCGCTGGCGGCGATCACCGGGCATCCGCGCGCCATCGCCTCGACCACCACAAGCCCGAAGCCCTCGTAGCGGCTGGGGTGCACGAGCACGTCGGCGCCGCGCAGCAGCGCATCGAGCCGGTTATCGTCGACGTAGCCGGTCAGCTCGAGCGGCGCATCGCCGGCCAGCGCCTGCAACCCCGCCCCTTCGCCGAGATCGGCGCCGGCGAGCACGAGCCGGTGGGGCAGCCCGTCGGCGCGCAAGCGGAGCCATGCGCGGACGAGCGTGGGCCAGTTTTTCTTCATTCTCAGGTCGCCCACGCCGAGCAGGTAGCGCCCGGGGGGCGGCGAGGCGGTCCCGACAGGCAGGGCGGGCGCCGGCGCGATCACGCGGATGGACTCGGGATCGGCGCCGTAGAGCCGCTGCACCTCCTCAGCCGTGAAGCGCGACACGCAGATGACGCGTTCCGCGGAGCGGACGGCGCGCGGCGCGAAATAGCGGTACTTCGCGCCCGTGGTGCGCAGGAAGTCGCCGGGATGGCGCTCGAATGCGAGGTCGTGCACGGTCACCACGCCCCTGCACGGCCGCCGCAATGCCAAGAAGCAGTTGGGCGCATGCACCACCGCCGCGCCGACCCGCCGCAGCACGAGCGGGAGGCCGACTTGCTCCCACAGCATCTCCGGGCCACGCAGGCGGCCGGCCACGACGCGATAGCGCAACCCCCCATCGCCGCCGTCGTCCCCTGCGTCGCGAGCACGCAGCGCCGCGGCCAGCTCGGCCGCGTAGCGACTCCAGCCGCGCAGGCGTGCGCCAATTGCCTCCGACGCGTCGAACACGACCAGGGACACTGGCGCGAACCCTAGTCGGGCTGGGGCGCGACGGCGTTGGCTGCGGCGCTCCCGGGCAAGCCCAGCGCGTAGCATGCTGGCTGGCAGCGGGCGTCCGGGCGCGATCGAATCGGACGCATCGCGGCGTGCAATCCCATGACTCCTCACCGATCTGCTCACGCCACGGCAGTGGCCGGCGATGCCGGGCTCGAGGCGACGCCCGTCGCAGCGCCGTTCTCGCCGACGCTTGCCGCACGGCCGCACTCCAGCGTGTTCGATATTCCCATCGATCTCGGCCAGCCCGACGAGATGCTGCGCGAGATCACCAGCTGGGTCGGTCACGGTGGACCGCCGCGCCGCGTGATGTACGTCAACGCCCATGTCGTCAACCAGTCGCGTGCGCTGGCGGAGCTCGCCGGCGCGCTCGCGCACGCCGATCTCGTCTACTGCGACGGCTACGGCGTTCGCCTGGCGGCTCGCGCGCTGCATCTCGCGGTCCCCCATCGCATGACCGGAGCCGACTGGATTTGGAGCTTGGCTGGGCTCTGCGAAAGGAACGGTCGCTCGCTTTACCTGCTGGGCTCCGACCCGCCGGTCGCGCGCCAGGCGGCGTCGCGCATCCAACGCTGGCACCCCGATCTCGACGTCTGTGGCGCCCACCACGGCTATTTCCCGCTCGACTCCCCCCACCACGAGCGCGTGATCGAGGACATCAACGAGCGCCGACCCGACATCGTGCTCGTCGGGATGGGCACCCCTAAGCAGGAGCTCTGGGTGGACCGCTACGCCGACCGCCTCGACGTCTCGGTTTGCTGGACCGTCGGCGCGCTCTTCGACTACGTCTCGGGACGCACGCCGCGGGCCCCGCGCTGGCTGGCCGACAACGGCCTCGAGTGGATCTTCCGCCTCGGGATCGAGCCGCGACGGATGTGGCGCCGCTACCTGTTGGGCAACCCGGTGTTCCTCTCGCGCGTGTACGCCCAGGCGCGTCGCCGGCACAACGGTGGCGCGGGCGCCTGAGCCGCCCCGCGCGGGCGGGGGCCGCGTCTCGCAGCGCCGCAGCCCGCGGGGTCGTCGCGCCCCAACCCGCGGCAGCGCCGCAGCCCGCGGGGTCGTCGCGCCCCCCGACCCGCGGCCGGGGGCCAGGGGTGTTTGTCGTTCGGTCGAAATAGTGCCCTTAACGACAAACGCAACCGCTGACCGCGCCGGCTCGCCCCGCTGACCGCGCGCCGACCACGCCGGCTCACCCCACCAGCCCCGCCAACGCCTCTCGCAGCGCCGCCTCGGTCCGTTCCGGCGCCAGCTGCGCCAACCGCGCCGCGCCGCGCCGGCCCAGCTCCGCGCGCAACGCCGCGTCGCCGACCGCCAGCGCGAGCGTCTCGGCCACCACGGCGACATCGTCCTGCGCTCCCAGCAGCAGCGCCGCGTCGCCCGCCGTCTCGGGTACCGCCCCGGCCGCCCGCGCGACGACCGGGACGTCATGGTGGAGCGCTTCGATGATCGGCAGGCAGAAACCCTCGTGCTCTGAGAGCGAGAGCAGCACGTGCGCGCTGCGATAGCGGTCCGCGAGCTCGTCCTCCGACAAGCCTGACTCGAACACCACGGCCCCCGGCGCCAGGCGCTCCGCCAGCCCCACGAGGGCCTCGCGGTAGCGCGGCGTGAGTGGCTCGCCGACCACCACAAGCCGCGCCCCAGGCTCGTGGCGTCGCCGATACCCGGCAAACGCCCGGATCACGGCGTCGTGGCGCTTGTGCGGCGTCAGGCGCCCCACACACAGCACGGTCACTGGCGGCGCAGGCTCGCCGCCAGCGCGCGGCAAGCCGAGCCGGCCGCGATCGATCAGTGGGGGAATCACACCCGGGTCGCTGGCCCCGGCGCCCGCGAGCTCCGCCGCGTTGTAGGCCGACACGCCGGCTGTCGCCTGCGCGCCAGCCACGAAGTCGGACAGCTGCGAGCGCCCGAGCGCGCAGACGATCGCCGCACCCGCCTCGTAGTCCCACAGATAGCGCGCCGGGGTGATGTTGTGGGAGAGCAGCAGGGTGCGGTGCTCGTCGTCGAGCAGCGGGCGCAGCCGCGGGGCGTAGGCCGAGTAGTGCAGCAGCTGGAGGTCGCCCGGTCGGCGCCGCAGGCTCGCGAGCGGCCGCACCGCTCCGTCGACGCGGGGGTCGATCGCCGCGGCGACGTCCTGGCCGCCCCATCCCCAGCGCTCGAAGATTCGTCGGAAGGCGAGTGCCTGCCCGGTGACGGCGTCCACGGGGCCGGCGCCGCTGAGAAGCTGGTGGACGATCACGCCTGTGCAGACGGGTCGTGTCCCCCCGGCCGGCCTTCCAGCTCTGCCACGCGCCGCTCGAGCTCGTCAACGCGGTCAGCGAGGCGGCTCGCGTAGAGCAGGAGATGGTGGTTGAAGCGGGTCTGATCGGCGGCGATCTGCCCGAGGTACTGGCGCAGGACGTGGATCAGCGCGCGCTTGGCCGCGGTGATCGGCGCCCCGCCCCGGCGAGTCGAGCGCACCCGCTCGATGTCGGGCTCGATCATCGCCCACTCGAGCAGGCGCGCGGTGTCGACGGTGTCAGTCGCCTCTACCGCAAAGCCGTCATCAGCTTGCGCGCCGGCGCCCTCGGCGCGCGCGGCCGCGGCGGCCGCGCGGGCGCGAACGAGCGCCTCTTCAGGGCCGCCTCCGCTCACGGCGCCACCTCGGCCCGCGTCCCCAGCTCCCAAGTCCCGCGCAGATCGGCCACGCCGTCGGCCTCCGGCTCGCGCGCGACGGAGAACGCCGCCAGGCGATCGGCGCGGTCGAGGTCGTCCGCTTCGTCGTCGCCTAGCGCCCGCGCCGCAAGCTCGTAGTCGCCGCCGAGCAGGGCGAGCCGCGCGATCTCGAAGGCGATCGGCACGCGCCCGTCCACGCGACCGACACCCTGCGTGGTGCGAAACACAGCCCGGCCCTCCTCGTCGCGCACCTCGAGCCGTACCCGAACAGGCTCGACAGCCACACCCCGAGCGGCGACGTCCAACTCGACGCGCACAACGTCCCCGCTGTGAAACAGTCGCGCCGCGCGCCCGTCAGCGTCGCGCAGACCCAGCTGCACCACCTCCACCGGATAGCCAGCCGGCCGCCGCACCGACGCGGTCTCCCCGCTGCCCGTCCCCATCTGCCGGTGATAGTGCAGCAGCCCGTCGGCGGTCGGCGCGTCGCAGGCGACCTCGCCTGCCTCCAGGACCACGACGCGCTCGCAGACGCGCTCGATCGAGTGCGCGTCGTGGGAGACGAGCACGAGCGTCGTGCCGGTGGCGATCTGCTCGGAGATGCGCCGCAGGCACTTGCGCTGGAAGGACTCGTCGCCGACCGCGAGCACCTCGTCGATCAGCATGATGTCGGCATCGAGGTGCGCGGCGATCGCGAAGCCGAGGCGCACGTACATTCCCGAGGAGTAGGTGCGCACGGGGACGTCGATGAAGTCGCCCAGCTCCGAGAACGCGATGATGTCCTGCAGGCGCTCCTCGACCTCCCGGCGTCCTAGGCCATAGAGCGCGCTGTTGAGATAGATGTTTTCCCGGCCGGAGAAGTCGCGCCCGAACCCGGCCCCGAGCTCGAGCAGCGAGACGACGCGCCCGCCGCATGCCGCGCGGCCGTGCTGCAGCGGGATGATCCCGGCGAGCACCTTCAGCGTCGAGCTCTTGCCGGCGCCGTTGCGCCCCACGAGCCCCAGCGTCTCTCCCGGAGCTACGTGAAGGTTGACGTCGCGCAGGGCCTGGACAGGGGGAGGCCCGGGCGCGCTGCGCCCGATCAGCAGGCCCTTCAGCGTGCCGGCGTTGTCGGCGCGCACGCTGAAGGAGCGCGAGGCGTGCTCGAGCACGATCTCTCCGCGGTCCAGCCCGCCCACAGTCCCGCCACCAGGCCTGCCACCCAGCCCGCCCGCAGTCCCGCCACCAGTCCCGCGCCCCAGCCCGCCACCAGGCCCGGCGTCAGAGCCCGAGCTCACAGCACCACCGCCAGCTCCCGATCCAGCCGCCGAAAGACGACGCGTCCCAGCCCCAGCGCGAGCGCCGCAGCCGCCACGACGTACACGAGCACACCCGCCGTCGGCACCCGTCCCTCGTAGAGGACAGCGCGAATCGCCTCGATGAACGGAGCCACCGGATTGCCCCACTCGATCACGCCGCGCACGAACGCGTGCCGCTGGAAGAACGGGAACGTGTCGGGCCGGAAGAAGATCGGTGTCAAGAAGAACCACGGCAGCAGCGCCGCCGACAGGATCGGAGCGACGTCGCGGAAGTGGGCATGCAGCGAGGACACCGCCAGCCCCAGGCCGAGCGCGAAGCCCAGCAAGCAGGCGATCAGCACGGGCAGCAGCAGCAGCGCGAAGCCAAGCGTCCCCCGCACCGAGACCGAGACGACGACCACGACCGTCATCAGGATCGCGAGCGTCACAGCCTGCACCGCGACGCTCGCCGCGGGGATCGTCTCCCGCGGGAAGCGCGCCTTGCGCACGAGCGAGGACTGCTCGACCAACGACGGTGCGGCCGACAGCAACGACTGCTGGAAGAACGTCCACACCACGATCCCCACGATCAGGAAGATCAGGTAGTCGGGTATCCGCGGCAGCGGCAGGAATTTTCCGAACATCACCCCGTAGGCGCCCATCAGGACGAGCGGGTTGATGAAGTACCAGGCGACGCCGAGGACCGAACCCTTGTACTTCTGGCGCAGCTCGCGGCGCACCATCTGCTCGAACAGGTAGCGGTAGGCGAGCATGCGTGCGCCCATTATGGGCGGCGTGGCGAGGCGCCCGGTCTCGCGGGGCCGCTCAGAACGCGCCGCGGCGCATCAGCACCGCCGGGACCGTCTTCAGCAGGATCGTCAAGTCCAGCGCCACCGACCAGCGCTCGAGATAGAGGAAGTCGAGGCGCACGAGGTCGTCGAAGTCCAGCTCCGAGCGCCCCGAGACCTGCCACAGCCCGGTGATCCCGGGGAGCACGAGATAGCGCTTCTTGTGCCAGTCCTCGAGCCGGTCGAAGTCGCGCTGGGGCAGCGGCCGCGGGCCCACCAGCGACATCTGGCCCGCCACGACGTTTGCCAGCTGCGGCAGCTCATCCAAAGAGAAGCGGCGCAAGAACCGGCCCAGCGGGGTCATGCGCGGGTCCTCGCGGATCTTGAACAGCGGTCCCGAGGCCTCGTTGACGGGCTCCAGATCGGACTGGGCCTGGTCGGCGTCGTGGAGCATCGTGCGGAACTTCCAGCAGGCGAAGGGCACCCCGCCCATGCCGGGTCGGTGGGAGCGGTAGAGCGCCGGACCCCGCGAGCTGACCCGGATCGCCGCCGCGAGCGCGAGCAGCACCGGGCTCAGCAGCACGAGCAGCACGGTCGCGCCGACGAGGTCGAAGACGCGCTTGACGAAGTAGTCGAAGCCCTCGAACACGGGGGGCTTGAGCTCGAACAGCGGCACCGACTGGCCGGGGACGAGCTCCGCGCTGCTCATCAGGATCTCCATTGTCGAGGGCGCGATCCGGACGGCGACGCCGCGCTGGTGACAGGTGTCCACGAGCTCCACCGCCTGCGGCTGGGGGAAGTCCGGATCGGCGATGATCACCTCGTCGATGCGGGCCGAGTCGAGCACCTCGGAGAGATGATCGACGTCGCCCAGCGAGCGCAGGCCGTTCTGCGGCCGCGGCGTCAGCGAGATGTAGCCGACGAGCTCGATCGGCGAGTCGGCGCTGTCGCGCAGCGCGTGAGCGACCGCCTCGATGTGGCGCCCGCTGCCGACGAGCACCGCCCGGCGCCGATAGCCGGCCGCGCGCAGCAGGATCCCGCTGGCGCGCTCGTAGAGGTAGCGCCCGCCACCGACGAAGACAGCCGCGAAGAACAGCGACCCGTAGAAGATCCAGTAGCTCTGGAAGCGGTCGCCGTTGACAACGGCGAAGATCGCCGCCACCACCATCGTCTGAAACAGCGATGCGACGATGCGGGCGAAGCCCGGACGCTGGGCTCGCGAGGAGTACAGCTGCGAGCGCGCGAACAGCAGCACGCACACGAGCACGGCGAAGGCGACGAAGTGGCGCGTCTCGCCGTAGGCGCGGCTGGACTGGAAGGAGTCGGTCCGGATCAGCGACTTGACCACCAGCGCGGTGAAGATGCCGGCGAACACGCCGCCGCTGTCGATCGCCATCAGCACAACGACACGGACCAGGCGCCTGAGCGTCTCCCAGCGCAGCAGGAAGCGCAGCAGCGGGGGGCGCTTGCGGCGCACGTCGCGTCCGGGGAGGCGCAGGGAGACGTCGCCCAGCTCGCCCTCGCCGTCCCTGGCCGGGATCGGCGCTGGTGCGACAGCGCTGCGCTCGAGCTCCGGTGCTTGCTTTGGCATGCTCGACATCAATTCCTAACAACGAGCCCGGCGCTTAGAAGTAGCGCCGCTGGCTCTCCTACGCGCCACGGCCCGGGTGCTGCGCTCGGCGCCACGACTCCGCTCACCGCTGGCCCAGGCCGACGAGCGCCTCCACGCCGGCGAGCTCGATCGTACGCCTCAGGCCCTCACGCAGCTCGATCTCCGGCTCCCACGCGAGCACTTCGCGCGCCAGCGAGATGTCGGGCTGGCGCACCTGAGGATCGTCGGTGGGAAGCGCCTCGTGCACGATCTCCGAACGCGAGCCCGTCACCTCGATGACCGCGCGAGCGAGCTCCAGCAGCGTGTACTCGTCCGGGTTTCCAATGTTCACCGGGGAGTGGTACCCGGATTGAGCCAGCGAGACGATCCCGCGAATCAGGTCGTCGACATAACAGAAGGAGCGCGTCTGGGAGCCGTCGCCGAAAACGGTCAGCGGACGATCCTGAAGCGCCTGGCGCAGGAACGTCGGGATCGCACGCCCGTCGTGCGGTCGCATCTTCGCGCCGTAGGTGTTGAAGATCCGCACGATCGAGGTGTCCACGCCCTGCTGGCGGTGATAGGCCATCGTCAGCGCCTCGGCGTAGCGCTTGGCCTCGTCGTAGACGCCGCGCGGACCGATCGGGTTGACGTGTCCCCAGTAGCTCTCGGGCTGCGGGTGCACCTGGGGGTCGCCGTAGACCTCCGACGTCGAGGCCAGCAGGAAGCGCGCGCGGTGGAGCTTGGCCAGGCCGAGCGTGTGGTGCGTGCCGTAGGCGCCCACCTTCAGCGTGTGCAGGGGCAGGCGCAGGTAATCGATCGGCGATGCCGGCGAGGCCAGGTGGTAGACGAAGTCCACCGGCTCCGCGACGAAGTAGGGCTCGGTGATGTCGACCAGCAGGTGGTGGAAGCGCGCGTCCCGGATGTGCTCGATGTTGGCGAGCGATCCAGTCTCCAGGTTGTCCACGCAGATGACGCGATGGTCACGGCGCAGCAGCTCGTCACAAAGATGCGAGCCCAGGAACCCCGCGCCCCCGGTAACGAGGCAGGTGGGCATGGACCACCAGCATACCCTCGCGGCAGTCGTCAGCGGCGCCGCAGCACGTGCGCATCTCCCTCGCGGCGGGTCAGCCGCGCAGCGTCGAAGTGCTCGAGCAGCGCCTGGGCGAACTTCCGCGATGTGCGCAGCTCGTCGCGCAGGTCAGCCAGCGTGACCGCGCCGGCGTTGGCGGCGGCGAGCGCGAGGATCCGCTCACGCGCCGCGCTCAGTGCATCGACGTGGAAGTGCAGCGTGCGGGACACGCGCACGATGCGCCCGCCAGCGCGCAGCGCGGCGAGATCAGCGGGGTCGGCGGCGAGATCAGCGTCGCTGGGCGGCTCGAGCCCGGCGTTGCGCAGGCGCGTCTCGAGCGCCAATGCGCTGGGGGAGAAGGAGGGCTCCGCCGGCAAAGCCGGCTCCGCCCGGGTTGCCAGCGCCGGTGCGGGCGCCGATGCCGCCGCCGGGGCCTCTTGCGCCGGCTCACCACGCTCGAGCCGGGTCAGCCGTGCCGTGAGCGCGCGCGAGGGGCCGTGGCGCGCGGCTGCGGGGTCGAGCACGATTCCGCCGCCAAGCGTGTCGGGTGCAGCGATCCGTCGCAGCACGACGCGGTCGCCCACCCACGCCACGAGCGGGTGCTCGAGGCGGACTTGCCAGTAGCGACCGCCGAGCCACGCCAGGCGAGCTGGGCTCTCGCGCGTGCCGTGGTGGACCTGCACGCGCTCACCGCCGGCCGGCTCGCGCCCGGCGTCGGCCCACTCGAGCGCGGCGTCGAGGCGGTAGCTCACTGCCGCCGGCGCCCCGTCTGCGACGACCACGTCGCCGCGGGCCAGCTCGCCGCGCTTTGGCCCGACCACGTTGAGGGCGACGCGCTGGCCGGCTTGCGCGCGCGCCACCGGCTCGTCGTGGATGTGAACGGCCCGGACCCGTGCGCGCAGCGGGCGTGCGTCGCCGCCGCCGAGCACGCGCACTTCGTCGCCGCGCGCCACGGTCCCCGACCACAGCGTGCCCGTGATCACCGTTCCCGCGCCAGCGATACTGAACACGCGGTCGATGTGCAGCCGCGTAGGGCTGTTGTCATCGGCCCGCGAGGCGAGGCCATCCGCGGCGCACTCGAGGGCGTCTCGCAGCTCGTCGAGGCCCGCGCCGGTGCGCGCCGAGAGGGCGACGCACTCGGCCCCCGGAAGCAGCGCCGCCGCCTGATCGCGCGCGGCGGCGGGGTCGGCGAGGTCGCTCTTGGTGACCGCCACGACACCCACGTCGACGCCGAGAGCGCGCAGGACCGCCGCGTGCTCGCGCGTCTGGGGCATGATCCCGTCATCTGCGGCAACGACCATCAGGTAGAGGTCGATGCCTGTGGCCCCGGCCACCATCGTGCGCACGAAGCGCTCGTGACCGGGAACGTCGACGACCGAGAGCCGGCGCCCGGATGCAAGCGTCAGCGGCGCGTAGCCCAGCTCGATCGAGATCCCGCGTGCACGCTCCTGCGGCAGGCGATCGGTGTCGCGCCCGGTGAGCGCGGCGATCAGGGCGGTCTTGCCGTGGTCGATGTGCCCGGCGGTCCCGAGCGTCAGCGGCGCGAGCTCAGCCATCGAGCGCGACGGCGAGTGCGTTGGCGACCTCGGTCGCGTCTTCATCGCTGAGCGTCCGCGGATCCAGCAGGACGCGGCCCTCGCTGATGCGTGCGATCACTGGCGGATCGTGCGCGCGCAGCCGCGCAAGCAGGTCATCGCCGCCAGTGACCGCGACGACCGGCCCGTCGAGCTCCAGCAGCGGCAACGCGCCGCCGCCCGCCTTCGCGGTGGCGCGCACGATCGCCGCCGCGGGGCCCACGGCGGCCGCGATCGTCTCGGCCCTGCGCTGCAGCGTCTGCTCGTCGGCCGTGAGCATCTCCAGCGCGGGAACGTCTCTGTCTCTGCCGCTGCGATGAAGCTCGAGCGTCGCCTCGAGCGCCGCCAGCGAGAGCTTGTCGATGCGCAGCGCGCGCCCCAGCGGATGGGCGCGGGCCGCCGCCACGGCACCGGCGGTGCCGACGATCACGCCCGCCTGCGGACCCCCAAGAAGCTTGTCCGCCGAGCAGCAGATGAGCGCGGCGCCGGCCTTCACCGAACGCCCGATCGTTGGCTCGTCGCCGATCTCCCCGAGCGCGCCCGATCCGAGATCGTCGATCACTGGCGCGGAGAGGAGACAAAGCGCCTCGATCTCGACCTCCTCGACAAAGCCCACGGTGCGGAAGTTCGACTGGTGCACGCACAGGATCGCGTCGACACCGGCCCCGACGGCACGCTCGTAGTCCGCCAGCCGGGTGCGATTGGTCGTACCGACCTCGACCAGCCGGCTGCCCGACTGGGCGATCACGTCCGGAATGCGAAACGATCCGCCGATCTCAACGAGCTGTCCTCGAGAGACCGCGATCGAGCGCTCTGGCCCGGCGAGCGCGGCGGCGGCGAGCAGCACGGCGGCAGCGCAGTTGTTGACGACGATCGCCGCTTCGGCGCCGGTGAGCTCGCGCAGCAGCCGCTCGACGTGGTCGTGGCGCGATCCGCGCGCGCCGGTCTGCAGATCGAGCTCGAGGTTCGAGTAGCCCTCGGCCGCGCGGGCGACCGCGGCGCGCGCCGCCGGCGCGAGCGGGGCGCGGCCGAGGTTGGTGTGGAGGATCACGCCGGTGGCGTTGAGCACGCGACGCAACGAGGGCCGCCCAGCGCCGTTGAGGATCGCTCGCGCCCGCTCCGCTAGGTCCTCGTCACCCTGCGCCCCGGCTGTCAGCTCGGCGCGGCGCTGGTCGAGCACGGCGCGCGCCGCGGCAACCGCCGGCGCCCGTGGTCCATCGAGCGCCGCCGCCAGCTCGTGCACGGCGGGCAGCGCGCGCAGGCGTGCGCTCAGCTGCGCGGCGGGTGGCCCGGCACCCATCCCGACCCTCCGTCGTTGACTTGCTTCTTCCAGATCGGCGCCTGTGCCTTGATCGCGTCGATGATCTCGCGCGCGCCGGCAAACGCCTGCTCGCGGTGGGGCGCCGAGACGGCCACCGTCACCGACGGCTCGCCCAGCGCCACGACGCCGACGCGGTGCTCGGCGGCGGCCGCGCACAGCCCATGGCGTTCTGCGGCGGCGGCGACGATCGCGGCGATCCGCTCGCTCGCCATCTCGGCATAGGCCTCGTACTCGAGCCGCTCAACCTCGCGTGTCACGCCATGGAAGACAACGACGGCGCCCGCGCGCGGGTCGCGTACGCGAGCCAGCAGCGCGTCGTCTGAGAGCGGCTCCCCGGTGACGCGGGCGTGCAGGGCGGGGGCCTGCACGTCATCGACGGCACCGCCGGAGACCGGCGGGATCAGCGCCAGCTCGTCCTCGGCCGCGAGCGGATCGTTGGGCTCGGCGTACTCGCGGTTGATCGCCATCACCAGCGGAAGTCCCCCGGCGAGCTCGCCGACCGCGGCGAGGGCATCGGAGACGCACGCGCCGGGCGGCAGCTCGAGCTCGAGCTCCGAGGTGCCGGCGCGCTCGCGCAGCTGGGCAAAGAGGCGGACTCGGACTTGCATGGCGACCGGCCGAAAGGCTACGCGGCGCGATACTCGCGCGGTGAACGCCGTCGCCCGCGCCTGGATCACGGCCGTCCGCGCGCGCCAGCGCGCGCGACGGATGCTGGGCTCCGCTGCGGCCGCTGCGGGCGCCGAGCCACCGCGCGCGGAGCTCGTGCGCCGCCTCGTCCCGGGACGCTCCTTCCTCGACGTCGGCTGCATGTGGAGCGTCGACGGCGCGATCGCCTTCGCCGCCGAGCAGGCGGGGGCGCGCTCGGTCACCGGCGTCGATCTGATGGCGCCCACCGCCGCCTTCGAGGCCGAGCGCGCGCGCCGGGGCTCGGCGGTTCGCTTCGTGCGCGGAGACATCCATGACGCTGGCGTCGTCGAGGAGGTCGGCGTTCACGACGTCGTCTGGTGCAGCGGCGTGCTCTACCACGCACCCAACCCGCTGCTCACGCTCGCGCGCCTGCGGACATTGACGACAGAGCAGCTGGTGCTCGCGACCGAGGTCTTGCCGGAGCTCCCGGGGCTGCGGGGCGCCTGCGTCTTCTATCCGGGGCTGGACGCGAGCGGGCGTCGGGCGTTTGCTGGACGCCGTTCGGGCTCCGAGCGCGTCGCGCTCGACACGCCCTTCGATGCCGCGCGCGGGTACGAGAACTGGTGGTGGGGGATCACCCCGAGCGCGTTGGAGGGAATGCTGCTGGCGAGCGGGTTCGAAGCGCTGGAGCGAGTGGTCTCGCCCTTTCACGCGACGCTGGTCGCGCGACCGACGCGCTAGCGCGGCGTCGGGCTGCAGCGGGTGCGCCGGTACTAGGCTTGACCGCCCGTGGCGACAACCGAACATCCACCGGTCGACCCCGACGAGCGCGAGCCGGGCTCGCAGCCGCGCACGGTCGCGCCGGGGACCGAGCACCGCACGATCGCGCCGGTCGTGGGGCCCGACGACGAGCGCCGCTTCACCGATTCGGGCGTCGAGGTCGCACCGCTCTACGACGAGTCCGAGGTGCCCGAGCCTCTGGAGCTGGGCGAGCCCGGAGAGTTCCCCTACACACGCGGTGTGCACGCCGAGATGTACCGCAAGCAGTTGTGGACGATGCGCCAGTACGCCGGCTACGCCTCGGCGACGGAGTCCAACGAGCGCTACAAGTACCTGCTCGCCCACGGCTCCACCGGGCTGTCGATGGCGTTCGACCTGCCGACCCAGCTGGGGCTCGACTCCGACAACGAGCGCTCGCTCGGCGAAGTCGGCCGCACGGGGGTGGCGATCGACACGATCGACGACATGCGCACCGCCTTCGGCGGCATCCCGCTCGACCAGGTCTCGACCTCGATGACGATCAACGCGCCGGCGGGCGTGCTGCTGATGCTCTACGAGCTGGTCGGCGAGGAGCAGGGAGTCGCCGCCGAGAAGCTGCGCGGCACGACCCAGAACGACATCCTCAAGGAGTACATCGCGCGCGGCAACTACATCTACCCGCCGAAGGGGTCGATGCGCCTGACGACCGATCTGTTCGCCTACTGCCGCGAGCGCATACCCAGCTGGAACACGATCTCGATCTCGGGCTATCACTTCCGCGAGGCGGGCTGCTCAGCGGTGCAGGAGGTGGCCTTCACGCTCTCCAGCGGCATCGCCTACGTGCAGGCCGCGCTCGACGCGGGGCTCGACGTGGACGAGTTCGCTCCGCGGCTCGCTTTCTTCTTCAACGGTCACAACAACGTCTTCCAGGAGGTCGCCAAGTTCCGCGCCGCGCGCACGATGTGGGCGCGGATCATGAGCGACCGCTTCAATGCCAAGGACGAGCGCTCGCTGCGGCTGCGCTTTCACACTCAGACCGGTGGCGTGACGCTCACAGCCCAGCAACCCGAGAACAACATCGTGCGCGTCGCGCTGCAGGGGTTCGCAGCCGTCTGCGGCGGCACGCAGTCGTTGCATACCAATGGCTACGACGAGGCGCTCGCGCTGCCGACGGAGCGTGCCGCCAGGATCGCCCTGCGCACGCAGCAGGTGCTCGCGCACGAGTCGGGAGCCACCGACACGGTGGACCCGTTCGCCGGCTCCTACTTCGTCGAGTCGCTGACCGACGAGATCGAGACGCGCGCCGGCGCGCTGATCGCGACCGTCGACGAGCTCGGCGGGTCGGTCGAGGCGATCCCGTTCATCCGTGCCGAGATCGGCGAGTCGGCGTGGAGCTACTCCGAGCGCTACCGCCTCGGGCAGGACGTCGTCGTCGGCGTGAACAAGTACGAGGAGGAGGCGCTCGAGGTCCCCGAGACGTTGCGCGTGGACCCCGAGTCCGAGCGCGAGCAGGTGGAGCGGCTGCGGTCGTTCAAGGCCAAGCGCGACCAGGCGCTGGTCGCGCGCCGCCTCGAGCAGCTCCAGACGGCTGCGCGCGGCGATCAGAACCTGCTCGTGCCGATCCGCGAGGCGCTCAGAGACAGATGTTCCCTGGGCGAGGTGTGCGGAGCCATGGGCGAGGTCTTCGGCGCTTATCAGGCCGACGCCTGAGGGCTAGGATCCGCGCCATGAGAGAGGACGCCGCCGAGACATACGAAGAGAAGCTGGCCCAGCTCGCCGAGCTCCGTCAAGCCGCCGCCCACTCCGCGCCGGAAGCCGAGGAGAAGCAGCACGCCAAAGGCAAGTACACCGCCCGCGAGCGGGTCGAGAAGCTGCTGGACCCCGGCTCCTTCCAAGAGCTCGACACCTTCGTCCGTCACCGCACCCACGAGTTCGAGATGCAGAAGAACCGCCCTTGGGGTGACGCCGTGGTGACGGGGCATGGCACGATCGACGAACGACGGGTGTGTGTCTTCTCCCAGGACTTCACGGTCTTCGGTGGCTCGCTCGGAGAGGTGATGGCGGAGAAGATGTGCAAGATCATGGACCTGGCGGCCAAGATCGGCTGCCCGGTGATCGGCATCAACGACTCCGGCGGCGCCCGCATCCAGGAGGGCGTGGTCTCGCTCGGCGCCTACGGCGACGTCTTCGTGCGGAACGTCCGCTGCTCGGGTGTGATCCCCCAGATCTCGCTGATCATGGGTCCCTGCGCAGGCGGTGCGGTGTACTCACCGGCGATCACTGACTTCATCTTCATGGTGAAGGAGACCTCGCACATGTTCATCACGGGCCCCGATGTGATCAAGACCGTGACGGGTGAGGAGCCTACGTTCGAGGAGCTGGGCGGGGCGATGACGCACAACACCAAGTCCGGCGTGGCGCACTTCGCCTCCGACGATGAGGATGCGTGCCTCCAGGACACGCGTTACCTCTTTTCCTTCCTTCCTTCCAACAATCTCCAGTCGCCTCCCCGCGTACAGCCGACTGACGACCCGTTGCGCATGGACGCCGAGCTCGACACGGTCGTGCCCGACAGCCCCAACAAGCCCTATGACATGCGCGACGTGATTCGCCTCGTGGTCGACGACGGCGAGTTCCTCGAGGTCCACGAGCACCATGCCACGAACATCGTCTGCGGGTTCTCGCGCCTCGACGGATTCGCCATCGGGGTAGTCGGCAATCAGCCTGCGTCGATGGCGGGCGTGCTCGACATCGACGCCTCGGCCAAGGCCGCGCGCTTCGTGCGCACCTGTGACGCGTTCAACGTCCCCCTGCTCACGTTCACCGACGTACCCGGGTTCCTTCCGGGCACCGCCCAGGAGTGGGGCGGGATCATCCGCCACGGGGCCAAGCTGCTGTACGCGTTCACCGAGGCCACGGTCCCCAAGATCACCGTGATCACGCGCAAGGCCTACGGCGGCGCCTACGACGTCATGGCCTCCAAGCACCTGCTCGCCGACTTCAACTTCGCCTGGCCAACCGCCGAGGTCGCCGTGATGGGGCCCGAGGGCGCAGTGAACATCATCTACCGGCGTGACATTGCCTCCAGCCCGACGCCCGACCGGCGCCGCGACAAGCTGATGGTCGACTACAAGGCGCGCTTTGCGAACCCCTACTCAGCGGCCGAGCGCGGCTACATCGACGACGTGATCGTCCCGCACGAGACGCGCCCGAAGGTCATAACCGCGCTGCGCACGCTGCAGACCAAGCGCGATCCCGGTCCCCAGCGCAAGCACGGCAACATCCCGCTCTAGGCTGCGGTCACAGCCGCACCGTCTGGGCCTCGACCCTGCCGTGCTGCCATGCCTCCAACGCGGACTTGGCGATCGCCAGGTCCTGGATCGCCAGGCCGGTGGAGTCAAACAGCGTCACGGCGTCTGGGCCGCAGCGACCGCCGTGCTCGCCGCAGAGCACGGCGCCGAGCTCGGTCACGGCCGCCCGATCGACCGCGCCGGCCTGCACCGCGCCGGTCAGCTCGCCGCCGTGGGAGGCCTGCTCCCACTCGTCGCAGAAGAGCTGGCATGAGGCGACCGCTCCGATCGTAGCCTCGGCCTTGCCGGGGCCGTCGGCGCCCAGCATGTTGAGGTGCAGTCCGGGGCGCAGGTCGACGCCTTCGACGACCGGCATGGCACCCGGGGTCACGCAGCAGACGACGTCGCAGCGCAGCGCCGCCTCGCGCCCTCCGGCCTCCCAGGAGAGCTCGGCGGCGAGCGCGGAGGCCGCATCGACCCGGGGGTCGAAGCAGACGCCGGGACCGTAGCCGGCGGCCGCCAGGCAGCGCGCGGTCCACGTCCCGTGCAGGCCACAGCCGACAATCCCCACGGTGCAGGAATCGTCGGGCGCGAGCGCCTCGGTGGCGACCGCGGCGCCGGCGCCCGTGCGCAGCGCGGTCACCGCGCGGGCGTCCAGCAGCATCAGCGGTCGTCCGTCGCGGGCGTCGGAGAGGCAGACGATCCCGGCCACCGTCGGCTGCCCGGCGGCGGCGGCGCCGGGGAAGGAGCAGATCCACTTCAGCAACGCCAGCTCGCCGCCGCGCGCGAGCATGGCGCGAAAGTCGCCGTCGGGCGGGCACGGCAGATAGACCTTCGCGGGCATCTCCCACTCGCCGCGATGGTGCCGCACGAACGCCTCGCGCACCTGCGCGGTCGCGGCTTGGAGGTCCACGGTGGCGAGCACGGCGTCGTGGTCGAGCACGGGGAGCTTCACCGGGCGGCCACGATAGCCTGGGACGCGATGGTCAACCGCCGTCCCAAGCTGGCGATCGTCGCCCCCGCGGCCGTGTCGGACGCCGAGGCCGCCGCCGTCGTGGCGGCGCTCGAGCGCTTCATGCGCGACACCGCGCCAGCGCCGTCGCCGCCGTCTGGCAGACGCGATCAGTGGACCCGCGCCGCGGCGCTCGAGGCGATCGGTGCGCGTTCGCGCCCGACCGCCTGGGGCGACCCTCACCCCTGGGGCTGAGCCGTCAGCGCACGCTCAGCCCGCGACCCCGCGGGGCCTTCGCCAGCGCCGACTGCAGCGCATCGAGCACGTCGGGCGCGAGGATCGATCCCACGGCCGATACGAGCTCGCGCTCCGCCTGCTCGACGACGACGACATCGGCGCTGCGAATCTGTTCGGCGAGCGCCGCGATCGCGGCGGCTCGCGCCTGCGGACCCTCCACAGCGCCGCGGCTGACCTCCGGGATGTAGGTGAGGTCGGCGAAGAAGGGAGCGATCTGGTCGAGCGCGCGCACGCTGAAGGAGTCGCCGTAGAGGAGGGTGTGGGGGCGTACGAGCGGCACCCCGGGCCGCGCCGCGTTGACGTAGTGCGTGATCGGGAAGTTCAAAAAAGGCGTTGTTGTCGTCGTTGCGCCCGGCGCGACGCCCGGTCGGGTCAGCAGCCAGCGCACGTCGGACCCCTGCATCGGAGCGCCGTTGAGCACGCTGAGATCCCCGGTGTAGGCCTGACGCGGGCCGGGAGCGACCCGGGCGCTGGCGTAGAGACTGGGGCTGAGCGCGTCGAGCATCGACTTCACGAACACGGTCGTCGATGAGCGGTCGCTCCAGTGAGAGTCGAGTGCCAGGAAGCTGGGCTGGCCGGTCGTGCGCTCCTCGACCTGCAGGCGCGGGAGCAGATCGACGAAGTCCGGGAGCCCGAGCGCGCCGAGCGCAGCCCAGCGCTCGGCCTTGGCCTGGCGCGAGCAGGCCGCGAACGGCGTCGAGGAGGACACGAAGCGCTGATCGACGGTGTCCTTGTCGGGCGCCACGATTAGGACGAGCTTGCGCCCCGACGCCGTCACGATCGTGTCGAGCCGGCGCAGCGCGGCGGTGAACTGCGTCAGCGTGAAGTCCGGCGTGCACCCGCGGACGAACTCGTCGCCGAGAAACAGCCAGCCGTGGCTGCCGGAGATCACCATGTTGTCGAAGCTGCCGCCGGGCGCTGGCCTCGCGCCACCCGCCAGCGCTGCGCCCTGACCGATGCCGACCGGCGCGCCGGCGACGTTGTAGGTCGGTGGCTCGCCGAAGAGGTCCTCGGAGAGCCTGGCGTTGGTGCGCACCGCGAGCTTGCGCAGCGGCAGGTGGTCGATCGACCACTGCGTGAGGTCCGCGAAGATGTGAAAGCCACGGCTCAGTGGCGGAAATGCCACCAGCGGTCGGTTCTCGATCGGCTTGGCCCTCACGCCGAAGACGCGGACTCCGACAGGAGCGAAGAAGAACGCGGCAGCGAGCGCGAGCACCAGCCAGCGCCAGGGGCCGCGCAGCCAGCGCGGCGGCGCGACGGGGCCGACTTGCTCGGAGACCGTGCGCATCAGAAGCGGAAGTAGAGGAAGGGGCTGAAGGTCCCGGCCGCGACGAGGACTGCGGCGTAGGGGGCGGCCACCGCGGTCACGCCCACCCGCGCGAGCGAGCCGATGCGCGACGTGCTGGCCTCGAGGAAGCGCCCGAGCACAAAGCGGCCCGGGATCAGGACGACCAGGAGAGCGAGCGCGAATGTGAGCGTGCGCTGCGTGTTGGCGGCCGCCGTCACGGTGTCGGGCAGCGGCCCGAAGCGCGGCACGAACATCGCCTGCAGCATCGAGCCGGCGGCGTGCAGGTTCGGCGCGCGGAAGAACACCCACCCGACGACCACGACGAAGTAGGTGAACAGGCGCCGCAGCACGCGCAGGCGCTCGTCGGCCCAACTGCGATATCCGGTGACGCGCTCGAGCACCAGCCAGCTGCCGTGGTAGAGCCCCCAGATCAGAAACGTCCAGTTCGCCCCATGCCAGAAGCCGACGAGCGCAAAGACCAGGTAGAGGTTGAAGTAGGTGCGTCCCGCTGAGCCGCGATTGCCTCCCAGCGGGATGTACAGGTAGTCGCGAAACCAGCGCGACAGCGACATGTGCCAGCGGCGCCAGAAGTCCGTGATCGAGACGGCGGAGTAGGGGCGCGCGAAGTTCTCGGGAAGGCGGAAGCCGAGCATGCGGCCGAGGCCGATGGCCATGTCGGAGTAACCGGAGAAGTCGAAGTAGATCTGCAGCGCGTAGGCCAACGCCCCCAGCCACGCAGCGGGCGTGGTGAGCTGGTTGGAGGACAGCGCGAAGATGGAGTCGGCGATCGGCCCGATCGAGTCGGCCACGATCACCTTCTTTGCGAGCCCGTGGGCGAAGCGCGGGAAGCCCGCGGCGAAGTCGCCGAGTCGGTCGGGCCGGCGCTCGGGGAGCTGGTCGGCGATCTCGTGGTAGCGCACGATCGGGCCAGCGATCAACTGCGGGAACATCGCGATGTAGGTGACGAACGCCACCGGGTGGCGCTGCGCGGGGCGGACACCGCGATAGACGTCGATGACGTAGGAGAGGTGGTGGAAGGTGAAGAACGAGATCCCGATCGGTAACGCGATGCGCAGCACCGAGCCCGTGGACCCGCCGAAGTCGTGCACCAGCGCGTGGAACTGCTGCTGCGCGAAGGTCCCGTACTTCCAGATCGCGAGGATGCCGACGTCGAAGCTGGCGGTCGCCGCGAGCCAGAGCTTGCGCGAACGCTCGCTTGCGCCTCCGCGCCCGGGCTCGACGAGTCGCCCCGCCGCGTAGTTGACGGCGATGCAGGCCAGCAGCAGAAATACGAACGTCCCCGCCCCCCACACGTAGAAGAGCAGGCTGAAGAGGGCGACGACGAGGTTGCGGGCCGACCGCGGGGTCAGCCACACGACGACCAGCAGCGCCGGCATGAAGTACCAGAGGAAGATTGGTGAGGCGAAGGACACGCTGCGAGCTTCCGACGGGAGGAGAAGGCCGGAGAAGGCGGCCAGCGTAGTGGCTCGTCGCAGACTGTCGAATAGACTGCCGCGCCGCATGTTCTCCAAGGTGCTGGTGGCCAACCGTGGCGAGATCGCCGTGCGCGTGATCCGCGCGCTGGAGGAGATGTCAATCGCGAGCGTGGCGGTCTACTCCGAGCTCGACCGCGACGCGCTCCACGTGCGCCGCGCCGACGAGGCCTACCTGCTCGGCCCCGGACCGGCGGCCGAGAGCTACCTGAAGATCGAGCGCATGATCGAGGTGGCGAAGGAGTCCGGAGCCGAGGCGCTGCATCCTGGATACGGCTTCCTGGCCGAGAACGCGGCGTTCGTTCGGGCCTGTGATGAGGCGGGCATCGTTTTCATTGGACCCTCCGCTGAGGCGATCGACGCGATGGGCTCCAAGACCCGCGCCCGCGAGCTGATGCAGCAGGCCGGTGTCCCGATCGTGCCGGGGACCATCGAGCCCGTCGCCGACGTCGACGCCGCACGCGAGCTGATCGCCGATGGCATCGGCTATCCGGTGGCCGTGAAGGCGGCCGGCGGAGGGGGAGGGAAGGGGTTTCGGGTCGCCCTCGCCGAGGAGGAGCTAGAGAGCGCCTTCGAGGGCGCAGCCCGCGAGGGCGAGAAGTTCTTCTCCGACCCCACGGTCTACCTCGAGCGCTATCTCCCCGACCCTCGCCACGTCGAGGTGCAGGTCCTGGCCGACCGTGCGGGCAACGTGATCCACCTCGGCGAGCGCGATTGCTCGATCCAGCGCCGCCACCAGAAGCTGATCGAGGAGTCACCCGCCCCGCAGGTCGATCAGCGGCTGCGCGAGCGCATCGGCAAGATCGCCACCGACGCCGCGGCCGCGGTCGACTACGTCGGGGCGGGGACGATCGAGGGGCTGCTGGCCGATGGCGAGTACTACTTCCTCGAGATGAACACGCGCGTGCAGGTCGAGCACTGCGTGACCGAGATGACGACGGGGATCGACATCGTCCGCGAGGGCATCCTCGTCGCCGCCGGCGAGCCTCTCTCGGTCACCCAGGAGGAGGTCGTCCTGCGCGGGCACGCGATCGAGTGCCGCATCAATGCCGAGGACGCGGCGAAGAACTTCGCGCCCGCGCCCGGGCGCATCGGCGCCTACCGCGAGCCCGCCGGCCCCGGTGTGCGCGTCGACTCGGGGGTCGGGCCGGGCTCGGAGATCACGCCGATGTACGACCCGATGCTCGCCAAGCTGATCGTCTGGGATGTCGACCGCGAGCGCGCGACCGCCCGCATGCTGCGCGCGCTGAGCGAGTACGAGATCGGTGAGCTGCGCACGCTCGTCCCGTTCCACACGGCCCTGCTCGCCAGCGAGCAGTGGCGCAAAGGTGAGACCTGCCGCGATCTGATCGACGATCGCGCCTGGCTGAAGTCGCTGGCCCAGCCCAAGCCCGAGCCAGCCGACGATGCTGACGCGCCCGAGGCCGCGGCGGTCGAGCAGCAGTACACCGTGGAGGTGTCGGGACGGCGCTTCGACGTCAAGGTGATCGGAGCCGCCACGCAGGGAATGGCGTCCGCGGCGGCGGGCAATGGCACGAGCGCCGGCGCCAGCGCACGACCGCGGCCTCGACGCGAGCGCGCATCGGCCGGCGGCGGCGCAGGCGGCGCAGGCGGCGATACGCTCGCCTCGCCGATGCAGGGCACCGTTCTCAAGGTCGCGGTCGAGCAGGGCGCGAGCGTCGAGGAGGGAGCCCTGATCGCCGTGGTCGAGGCGATGAAGATGGAGAACGAGATCACCGCTCACAAGGCCGGCACGGTGGCCGAGCTGCCGATCGCCGTGGGTGCGTCAGTGTCCTCCGGCGACACCCTCGCCGTGATCACCTCGCCGGCCGCGTGATGGCCGAGGTGACCGCGCGCGTCTGGCGCGCGGAGGTGGACGAGGCCCAGACCGTCGCCCATCTGATGATCGAGTTCCGCAACTTCCTCGGCGAGAGCTGGCCCTCCGACAACGCCATGCTCGCGGCGGTGGAGCGGCTGATCGAGCAGCGCGACACGGAATACCTGCTCGGCTCGGTCCACGACGACGCTCCTCCTGCCGGGGTCTGCCAGCTGCGCTTCCGCGGGTCGGTCTGGACGGCGGCCGACGATTGCTGCCTGGAGGACCTCTACGTGCGCGATGGCGCGCGCGGGCAAGGGCTCGGAGGGGAGCTCGTCGCGGCCGCGCTGGAGCGGGCCCGCGAACGTGGCTGCCGCCGGATCGAGCTCGACGTCAACGAGGGCAACTCGGCCGCGGTGGCGCTCTACGAGGCGTTCGGCTTCAGCTGCACCCCCGCTCGCTTCGACGGCCGTGACCTGCTGATGCGCCTGCGCCTGCGGGAGCACGCCCAGGGCTGATGGGTCCTTCGCAGGAGGCGGGGTCAGGCGCAGAGGCTCGACACCTCTTGCTCGCGACTCAGGGACGCGATCGTCCGGGGATCGTGGCGGGGGTGGTGGAGCCGCTGACGGCGTTCGGGTGCAACATCGAGGACTCGCGCATGGCGGTCCTCGGCGGCTACTTCGCCATGCTGATGGTCGCGCGCGCCCCGGAGGACCTCGACGATGCCGGGCTGCGAGCAGCGCTGCGAGCGGCCCGCGATCAGCTCGCGCTCGACCACGTCGAGCTTCACCCGCTCGCGGACCCGCGCGTGGCGGCAACGCTGCAGTCGGCCACCCACGTGGTCAGCGCGCGCGACGCCGACCACCCCGGGATCGTGCTCGCGATCTCCAGCGCGCTCGCGGGGCTGTCGGTGAACATCCGCAACCTTCAGACCCGCCTGGAGGGCGATCCGCCGGTCTACGCGATGCTTGTCGAGGTCGTACTTCCGGCCGGCCTGCAGTCCGATGCGCTCGAGGCGGCGCTGCAGGCGGCCGCCGCGGCGGCGGGCACCGAGGTCACGCTGCGCGAGCTCGGCGACTAGCCGGCCCGCACACCGTCACGCCGCCGAGGAGGCTCCTGCGCGCTCGGCGTTCGCGGCGTTGTGCCGCCGCTGCTGCGGCGAGCGGCGTCCGACCGGCAGCGTCGCCTTGGGGCCGTCGCTGGCGAGCGCGTCGAGGTAGTCGAGATCCTCGCTCAGGATCGCCGCCGCCTTGGCCCCGTCGAGTGGGCCGCCGTGACCGGGAACGACCCACTCGGCCTGCTCGACAAGCGGCGCCAGCCGCCCCAGTGTCGCGCGATACGCCCCCGCCGAGCCGCCCGCGGAGATCATCGGGATCTCGACCGGCGAGAGGTAGTCCCCGCAGATCAACGCCCGCGCCCAGGGGATCCACACGGCCATCCCATCGGCCGTGTGCCCGTCGGCGCGATGAAGCTCCAGCTCGCGCTCGCCGAGCGCACAGCGCCCAGGTACGGGCAGCGGTTGGACCGCGGCCAGGGCGAGCGGGCCGGTGCGCTCGACGTAGTGGCGGTCGTCGAAGTCGCGCAGCTCGCGCTGCGCGGCCCCCGACTCGGCCGCGAGTCGCTCAGCGCTGCTCTCGGCGACGCCCAACGACGCCTCCGGGAAGGCGAGCAGCGCAAGCAGATGGTCCCAGTCGGCGTGCGTGGCGAGCAGGCCGCGGACGTCGAAGCCGGCCCGCTCGGTGAGCCCCGCCAGCGCGTCGAGCTCGTCCGGATAGACGACGGAGTCGATCACGAAGGCCTCCTTCCCGCAGCGCACGGCGGTCGCCGTTGTGCGCCACACGCGGCTGGTGACGACGATCACGTCGCCGTGGAGACCGACCGCGCGCATCGCTCACCCGCCGCCGATCCCCGCCGGTCCGCGACGCGCAGCCGCTCAGGCGGCGCCGAGCAGCTTCGCGGCCTCGAGCAGGTTGCGAACCTCGGCATCGGGCTTGCGCTGGCTGGGCTCGAGCTGCTGCTTGGCGCGGTTGACCCAGATCACCGGCACCTTCAACTTGAGACACGGCTCGACGTCGTAGTAGTAGCTCTCGGCGACGTGGACCCAGCCCTTCCTGCCTCCGACCCGACGCTCGCACTCCTTGAAGTGGGCGGGATCGGGCTTGTAGGAGCGAACCTGCTGGGCGGTCACGACGAGGTCGAAGTCCGTCGGCATGTGCCGGCGGGTCTGGCCGAGGAGCTTGTCGTCGACGTTTGAGATGAGGCCGAGCGAGAACTTCTTGGCGAAGCGGCTCAGCTGGGTGTTGGTCTCGCGAAACGGGCGCCAGCGCTGTACCGAGTCGGGCAGGAAGCCCGAACGCGAGGGCTCCAGCGGCCATCCCAGGTCCTTGGCGATCTGCACCGCCGTGCGCCGCAGCACCTCGGCGTAGAGCTCGTATGAGCCGGCCTGGATCTCGCGCTGAACCGAATGGAAGAGCGAGATCAGCTGGTCGCGCTCGATCGTGAAGCCGTCGCGCTGGGCCTCCTTGACGAACGCGTCGTAGACCCCCGTCTCCCAGTCGATCAGGGTGCCGTAGACATCAAAGGTGACGAACTTGGGGGCCTTGGGCAGCGCCATGAGGGCGGGCATTGTCGCAGCAGCGCGACAGCGGGGCCCTCGCCGATCGCCGCGCCCGCTCGGCTAGACCGCCACGCCCGCTCGGCTAGAGTGCCGCGCCGCGCATGGACCTGCTCGAGTATCAGGGCAAGCAGCTGCTTGGCCGCAACGGTGTCCCCATCCCCGCGGGGCGCCCCGCCGACTCCGTCGAGGCCGCAGTCGGCGCCGCCGACGAGCTCGGCTATCCGGTCGTGATCAAGGCCCAGGTCCTGATCGGTGGGCGCGGCAAGGCCGGGGGGGTCCAGCTCGCCGCCGATCGCAACGAAGCCCAGACCCACGCCGCCGCGATCCTCGGCATGGACATCCGTGGACACACTGTGCACGAGCTGTGGGTGGAGCAGGCCTCGAAGATCGCCGCCGAGCTCTACGCATCGATCGTCTTCGACCGCTCGGCGCGCGCGCCGCTCGCGCTGCTCTCCACGCGCGGCGGTATGGATATCGAGGAGGTGGCTGCCGAGGACCCTGGCGCGATCGCGCGGCTGCACGTCGACCCGCTGATCGGCTTCCAAGATTTTCATGCGCGCCGCCTCTGTTTCGATGCCGGCGTCGACGCCGACGTCGTGCGGGCGCTCGGCTCGCTGCTGCACAAGCTCTACGACGCCTTCATCGCCGAAGAAGCGATGCTGATCGAGGTCAATCCACTGATCGTCACCGAGGACCGCGAGGTGATCGCGCTCGACGCCAAGGTCACCCTCGACGGCAACGCGCTCTTCCGCCA
Organism: Solirubrobacterales bacterium; assembly: GCA_003244205.1. Classification (GTDB taxonomy): domain Bacteria; phylum Actinomycetota; class Thermoleophilia; order Solirubrobacterales; family Solirubrobacteraceae; genus QHBW01. The sequence goes on from QHBW01000059.1 coordinate 46,455, forward strand.
CCCCGACAACGCCGCCTTGCGCAACCCCTCCGCCGAGGACCCCCAGGAGCGCATGGCCAAGGAGCGCGGACTCATCTACGTCAAGCTCGGCGGTGACATCGGCATCCTCGGCAACGGGGCCGGGCTCGTGATGTCGACGCTCGACGTGGTGGCGCAGGCCGGAGGCTCGCCGGCGAACTTCCTCGACGCCGGCGGCGGCTCCAAGGCCGACGCGATCGTCGCCGCGGTCGAGGTGATCCTGTCCGACCCGAACGTGCGCGCGGTGCTGTTCAACATCTTCGGCGGCATCACGCGCTGCGACGAGGTCGCGCGCGGATTGATCGAGGCCTTCGGCGTGGTCGAGCCGACCGTTGCCTTCGTCGTGCGGCTCGACGGCACCAACGACGAGGAGGGCCGCAGGCTGCTCGCCGAAGCGAACCTGCCCAACGTCCACGTCGAGTCGACGATGCTCGGCGCGGCGGCGCGCGTCGTCGAGCTGGCGGCAGTCAACGGGGGGCCGGAGGCCACCCGATCGTCTCAATCCGCGGGGCTGGAGGCCCCGCGGAGCTAACCCAATGAGCATCCTGATCGGCGAATCCACGCGGCTGGTGGTCACGGGCCTGACCGGGCGCGAGGGCTCTTTCCACGCCCTCAACAACCGCAGCTACGGCACCCAGGTGGTCGCCGGGGTGACACCGGGCAAGGGCGGTCAGGACGTCGATGCAATCCCCGTCTTTGACACCGTGCACGCCGCTGTGGAGTCGGAGCAGGCGAACACCGCGATGGTCTTCGTCCCGCCGCGCTTTGCCGCCGACTCGATCCTCGAGGCCGGCGAGGCCGGCATCGAGCTGGTGATCTGCATCACCGAAGGCATCCCCGCGCACGACATGCTGCGCGTTTACACCCACCTGAAGCGCGGCAGCACGCGTCTGATCGGCCCCAACTGCCCGGGCGTGCTCTCGCCGGGGAAGGCCAACGTCGGGATCATCCCGGCGAGCTTCTTCTCGCCGGGGAACGTCGGGCTCGTGTCGCGCTCGGGGACGCTCACATACCAGGTCGGAAACGAGCTCGCCCAGCGGGGCTTCGGCAACTCGAGCATCGTCGGCATCGGCGGCGACCCGATCGTGGGCTCGTCGTTTATCGACATCATCTCGCTCTACGAGGCCGATCCCGAGACCGAGCTGATCGTGATGTGCGGCGAGATCGGCGGCGACGAGGAGGAGCGCACGGCGGAGTACATCGCCGACAATGTCTCCAAGCTGGTCGTCGGCTACATCGCCGGCTTCACCGCGCCGCCCGGGAAGACGATGGGGCACGCCGGAGCGATCGTCTCGGGCTCACAGGGCACTGCCCAAGCCAAGGCCGAGGCACTTGAGTCTCGCGGTGTGCGCGTCGCGCGCACTCCCACGGAGGTGGCGGAGATCGCCGCGTTGATCTTGGGTGAGCGGGCCACCGTCTAGCGCCGAATCCGGCCGGCCCCTCATCGCCAGCCAGAGTTGAGCACCTGCGCGAGCCGCGCGACCACCGCCGCGGGCTCCTCGGCGATTTGCCGCCAGGTCACCCGGATGACCCGATATCCCGCAGCCTGCAACTCGGCATCACGCACCCGATCACGCTCGAAGGCGGCTCGCGTGGCATGGAAGGCATAGCCGTCCACCTCGACCACGAGACGGTCGTGCCGCCAGACGAGGTCCACCTCATGGCCACCAATGCGGGCGTTCGCGGCCGGACTCGGCAGGCGCGCGGAGCGGACCAGGTTGATCATCCGGCGCTCGGCCTCCGAGCGCGTCAGGACGGGAGCGTTTAGGAGTGCCCGCAACTTGGCCACGCCGCGGCGACCGCGCGCGCGCTGCCGCACGGCATCGAGCCCGCTGGCGCTGACCAGTCGCAAGACCTGCGCTCGCTCGACCACGTCCGCGAGGTCTCCCGCGTCGAGCACGTCGGCGAGGTCGAGCAGTGTTCGCACCGGCGTCGTCAGGGGTAGGCCGTAACGAACTGTCACATCGCAGTACTCGAGCATGCGAACTCGATGGCAGCGGATGCCCGGGCGCCTCCCACCGTGACCAGCACACGTCACGTCCTCCCCGAGCGGCGGGCCCTCGACCATCCTCCACAACGACGCGGCCGAGAGGTGGCTGAGCACACTGCCGGGACCGAAGGCGAGCAGAGCGGCGGTCTCTCGAGCGAGCGGTGAAAGACAGGTGTGGCCCGCCGCGTAGACGCCGCGGTGCAGGCGATGCAGTTGGCAGCGGCGCACGCGCGTGACGATGGCTCCGCGGCTGACGCCGGCGGCGATCAGCTGGGCGGAAGTCGCGACCCCGCGCTGCGCGGTGGCGATCTTTGCGATCGCCCAATCCCGACCAACCTGACCATGCAGAACTTCACACTCGGCCATCGAAACCAAGCCACTGTGATGTTTTGCATCGTCAAGGTGCGCAGTCGCCCATGGCCACGGTTTTGGGCCTCGAGTGTGCGATTGTGCGAGTTGGGCCGGGGTCACGCTGCAACCATCGCCCACGATGTGCGGGTCGGGGCCTCAAGCGCGCGAATTGGCGCTCCTTCGTTCGCGAGCGGGAGCGGACCGTGACTGAGTTGTGCAGCTTTCCGCGAGGCGTCCCGGCCCCCGCGCGCAGCGGCCCCCCCCCGCGCGCAGCCCCCCCCCGCGCAGCCC
>QHBW01000052.1 GCA_003244205.1 Solirubrobacterales bacterium
TGGGACAGAGGAGGTTCGACTCTAAACTCTGAAATCCGGTGTCTCAAACTTGTTGACAGGCTCCGGCTGGTGCTTTCGGCGGCCTGAAACTGATCCACTTCGGCGGCCTGAAACTGATCCACCCCTATGTTCAGTGGTCTGAAGTTTACCCCTTCTGCCCCTTGTCGGGGTGGGCGACTGAGGGGACATCGGCGGGTGTAGCCGGCGCAGCATCGGCCGAAGCCACGGTCCCCCGTTTGCGCATTCTGTAGCTCTTGCCCTTGGTGGTGATCACGGTTGAGTTCTCGGCGAGGCGATCGAGCAATGCCAGGGTGAGCTTCTCGTCGCCACCGAAGACGCGCGGCCATTCGGCGAAGGAGAGATTGCTGGTGATGAGCACGCTGCGCCGTCCATGCCTGGCGGCGAGCACGTTGAAGAGTAGTTCGCCGCCGACACGATCGAACGGAACGAAGCCGACTTCGTCGACGATAATCAAGTCGACGTTTTCTAAGCGTCGCATATGACGGCCCAGTTCCTTGGCGTCGCGGGCCTCGATGAGCGTGCGCACCAAGTCTGCCGCGCGCCAGAAGGCCACGCGCAGTCGCTGGCGAGCCGCCTCGACGCCGAGGCTGATCGCCAGGTGCGTCTTGCCAGTGCCGATGGGACCGGCGAACAGTACGTTTTCCCCCTTGGCAATCCAGTCGCAGCGGGCCAACTCGGCGAGCTTGGACGCGCTGACGCCGTCGGTGGCGGAGAAGTCGAACTGATCGAGCGTCTTCAGGTCGGGAAAGGCGGCCGAGCGCAGGCGCTGCTTGACGGCGGACTCGGCGCGCGAGGCGACCTCGACGGCGAGCACCTCCTGCAGGTAGTCCTCGTGCGACCAATGCTCTTCGCGCGACTGGCGAGCGAGGGCTGCGAACGAGCGAGCCAAACCGGGCATCTTGAGCTGGCGCGCATGCGTGCGAATCACGTCGGCGATGATGGCGGTGCTGCTCATTGGGCACCTCCGAGCAGGAGGTCGTAGTCGGCGGCGCAGCCGGTGGCGACCTCGATCTCGCGCAGCGCGGACGGCAGCGCATCGACGGAGACGGATGGCGGCGCCGGATCCGACGGGCGCAGCGCGAGCAACACCGGCTCGCCGGAGGCGAGCGCCCACCGCACGCGCTCGGCGGTGATGGACTCGCCCAACTCGACGACGGACTTGAGCACGTGCGCGAACGTGCGCGCCGCCTGCTTGGGCCCGCGCTCGTCGACGAGCTGACGCCAGAGCGCATCGTACGGCGCGCCGAGATCGCGGATCAGCTCGTCGGCGACTTGGCGCACGGCCTGCGGCTTCTTCGCCAACTCGGGCAGGTAGTGGCGGTAGTCGACGGAGCGCCCGCCGAACGGCTGGCGCGGGTGCACCACCCGGCGCCCGTCGGGACCAATGATCTCGACTTCGTCGACGCCGACGAAGGCTTTGACCGGCAGCTTGACCCACTCGCTCCACACCGAGTACGCGGCGCCGGCCACCTGGACGAGGCTGCGGCGCGACGGCTCGACGTGATGGAACGACGCCGCGCGGAACGGCATTGGCGGCAAGGGCAGCATGCGCGCGCCCTCGTCGACGAACCGCTCGGCAATGGTGCGCCCGTCGGAGCCGCGCTTGGTCTCCGTCTGCGAGTCGATTCGCTGAAGCAGCGCCGTCGAGATCGCGCGCAGGTCGGCGCCTGACGGAATCGGCACCAGGTGCTGCCAGCGAATCCCCTTGCCGCGCGCTTCGACGCCGCCCTTGTCATGGCCGGTGTGCGGTCGTGCGAAGCTCGCCTCGAACAAGTAGTGCGTCGTGAGCGCCAAAAATCGCAGCGATAGCTCACGCTCGCTGCCGACGAGGTGGCGTGCAACGGCCGCTTTGAGATTGTCGTACGCGAGCCGGTGCGGCACGAACCCGAAGTGCTCGAACGCGCGCACGTGCCCGTCGAGGAACGCCACCTGGTCCTGGCGCGGATAGATCCACGCGAAGTCGCGGCCCGAGTACATCAGCCGCATGACGAACATCCACGCCTTGCGCCGCTCGCCGCCGACGTCGGCCAGCACCTCGAAGAAATCCACCTCGGCGAGATCGCCCGGGTGGTACACGAGCGGAACGAAGACCTCCTGCCGCCGCCGCTTCCACTCGGCCACCATCTCGCGCACCGTGCGCTCGCCGATCGCCTGGCCTTCGTCGACGAGGAGCTGGTGCAGCCGCGCCGCCGTCAGCCGCTGCTTACCGCCGGTCCACTTCGGCGCGTCAATGAGTATCTGCTCGACGCGCGGCCACAGCCGCTGCTTGACCGGGCTCGACCGCGCGGCCGGCGCGCGCGCGATCGGCTGCGCACCCTCGACGTAGCGACGCACCGTATTGCGCGACACGCTGAACTCGCGCGCCACACGGCGGACCGACAGTTTCTCCACGAGCACCTTGTGCCGAATAACGTAGACCTGATCCATCCGCAGCATCCTCCAACGGGGCTCCCGGCCTACCCGGCCGGCAACTTTCCGCATCTGCGGGGTGGATCAGTTTCAGGCCGCCGACTGGATCAGTTTCACGCCGCCGCCATCA
>QHBW01000073.1 GCA_003244205.1 Solirubrobacterales bacterium
GATGCGGTGCTCGGCGAGCTGGTCGATGTCCGGTGCCGGCGGGGGTGCATCCACGCCTGCGCCCGGCGCCTCGCTCGCCATCGCGAACAGCTGCGCCAGCAGCGCGTCGAGCCCTTGTCCAGTGGCGCTCGAGGTGACGATTACCGGGGGACGGCGCTCGCCCTCCAGGCGCTCGGACCAAGCGGCAGCGTTGCTCTCAGAGACCTCGTTGGGGACGAGATCCGCCTTTGAGAGCGCGAGCACCCGCGGCAGCGCGGCGAGCCGAGGATCGTGACGCTCCAGCTCGCGCTCGGTGGTCTCGTAGTTGGTCTTGGGGTCGCCGCCGTCCAGCGGCTCGAGATCGAGCACGTGCACGAGCGTCCGGCAACGCTCGACGTGCGCGAGGAACTCGTGACCCAGCCCGGCTCCTTCACTAGCGCCCTCGATCAGTCCCGGAATGTCGGCGATGATCAGCTGGCGGCCGTCGAGCTCCGCTGTCCCCAGGATCGGCTCAAGCGTCGTGAACGGGTAACCGGCGACCTTGGGCGCCGCACGCGTGAGTCGCGCCAGCAACGATGACTTGCCCGCGTTGGGGCGTCCGACGAGCCCGACATCGGCGAGCAGCTTGAGCTGGAGCTGGACAGTGCGCTCGTCGCCGTCGAGGCCGCCCTCGGCGAAGTGCGGCGCCTGGCGGGTGGGTCCCGTGAAGTGCTTGTTACCCCGGCCCCCAGGGCCACCGCGCGCGACCGCGACCCGGGCGCCCGGATTGACGAGATCGTGGCGAGTTCCCTCCTCTGCCACGGTGACGACTGTCCCTGAGGGCACCCGCAGCTCGAGCGTCTCGCCATCCGCCCCGTGCCGCAGCGCTCCGCGCCCCTGTCCGCCGTGCGCCGCCCGGAAGTGCGCGCGGCGCTTGAACCCCTGCAGATCACGCAGCGACTGATCGCAGAGCAGCACGACGTCGCCGCCGCGGCCGCCGTCTCCGCCATCTGGTCCGCCGCGGGGGACGTGCGCCTCGCGTCTGAAGCTGGTGGCGCCGTCGCCGCCGCGCCCGGCGCGGACGTGGATGGTTGCGCGGTCGTAGAGCACGAGAGGACCATCGTGGCAGCCTCCTGCAAGCGCGATTCGCCTGCCGGTGCATGGTCCCGCGGTGATCGGGCACGATCGCGTTCTGTCCATCGGGCAGGATCGCGTCTTCATCCGCTAGCGAAAAGGATCTGGGCTCCAATGGCCGACCCCGTCATGCTCATCACCGGCGCCTCCAGCGGGATTGGCGCCGCCACCGCGCGCCGGGCCTCCGAACAGGGCTACCGCCTCGTGCTCGCGGCGCGCTCTCACGACAAGCTCTCGGCGCTCGCCGACGAGCTCGGCGGGGAGCCGAGAGCGCTCGCTGTGCGCTGTGACGTCACCGAGTTCGCCGACATCGAGGCCGTCGTCGAGCGGGGCCGCGACGCCTACGGCCGGATCGACGTCGTTGTCGCCAATGCCGGATTTGGAGCTGAGCGCGGCTTCGAGAAGTCCTCCGTGGAGCAGTGGCGAACGATGGTGCTGACCAACGTCCTGGGATGCGCCTACACGATCCGCGCCGCGCTCCCGTGCTTGCGTGCGAGCCGCGGACATGTCTTGCTCACGAGCTCGGTGGCCGGGAGACGCGCGCTTGCGGGCTCGCTCTATTCCGCGACCAAGTTCGCCGTCTCGGCGATGGGCGAAAGCCTCCGCCAGGAGGTCAACGGCAGCGGCATCCGGGTGACCCTGATCGAGCCCGGAATGGTCGACACGCCATTTTTCGACAACCCGGGCGAGGGCCGCTTGGAGGCGGACGACGTCGCCCGAACAGTGCTCTGGGCGATCTCCCAGCCGCCACACATGGACGTCAACGAGATCCTGGTGCGCCCGACGGCGCAGGAGGGATGAGGGCTGGGGTGTGTCGGCAATCACGCGCTCGGACGCGCGGGTGATCTGCTCCCGGCTGTAGCGCAGGACGACGTAGCCTGCGGCGCGCAACCGCAACTCTCGATCGCGGTCACGCCCTACCGATCGGTCGCCACCGTGCGCCGTTTGGCCGTCGAGCTCCACGACGACGCCTCGAGCGCGCCAGACCGCATCGACCTCGAGGCCCGCGACGGTTGCGTTGACCTCGGGAAGCAGCAGGTCCGTGGTCTCGCATAGCGCGAGGAAGCGCTCCTCGAGCACGCTGCGAGTTCGCGCCAGCTCCGGACGGTGTTTGGCGAGGGCCTGGCGCAGGCAAGCGGCGCCGTGATGGCCCGGGCCCAGCGCGCGCGTTACCTCGCGATCATTCAGCAGGCCGAGGTAGTCAGCTTCGGCGAGTGCTCGGCGAAGCTGATTGAAGGAGAAGGCAGCGGCGCAGTCCAGCAGCGTGCGGGGGACTGGGGTGACGGGCAGGTGTCGGTGGTACTGGCGATCAAACGACCTAGGGTGATGCACGCAGACTTCATGCCGTGAGCGCCGACGCCCGGGCGCACTGACGTGAATCCTGCGGGGCGCCGCGTCAGTCAGACCCCACCACCATGCCGCGGTCGCATGGCTGAGCGCGGCGCCAGGCCCGGCGTGGAGCAGCGCAGCGACGAGGCACCCCGCGATTGTGAGAGCGCGGTGGCCGACTGCGTAGACGGCGGGATAGATGCGGTGCAGGCGACTGGCTCGAACCGCGCGCGCGATCGCCCCGGCGGTCATGCCTTGGCGTGCGAGCTGCGTGCGCGACACGACGCCACCCTGGCGCCCAGCGAGCCTGGACACGCCATCTGTGACCGTTGACGTCCGGGGGCCGGACACCACGGGCGACACATCGGCCATGGCTCGACTTTCGCACCCGGCCCGCGACGGGACAAGGCCCCGATTGTGGCGAAACTGTGCCTAGTCGCTGGCGGAGTTGGGCGCGACAGAGATGACGCGGCCGCTGCGGCCTTCGGCGAACACCACGACTCCCGGTCGGGAGGCGTAGATCGTGTCGTCACGGCCGATCCCAACGCCGTCGCCAGGCTTGAAGCGAGTGCCGCGCTGGCGCACGATGATCTCGCCGCCCGTCACGGTCTGACCGGCGAACACCTTGACGCCTAGGCGCTTGGCATTCGAATCGCGGCCATTGCGGCTCGATCCCAGTCCCTTCTTATGAGCCATCGTCGTCTCCATCGCTCTTGTGGTCCGGCTTGTCCTGGACAGGCTTGGCAGGCTTCGCGGCAGCGCGACGTGGGCGGCGCTTGGGGGCCGCCGGCTTGCCGCTCTCGGCCGCCGACTTCGAGGCCGCCGGCTTGCCGCTCTCGGCCGCCGACTTCGAGGCCGCCGACTTCGCGGGCGACGACTTCGAGGCCGCCGGCTTGTCCGTGGCGGCGGCGGGCCTCTTCGTGGCGGACTCGGCCTTGGATGCACTGGTCCTGGCGCTGCGAGCCCCAGCCTGCCCGCCCTCCGCCGGCTTTGCCGTAACACGGCTGCGGCGCGCCCCGCCGAGCGCGACCTCCGCGATCTGAATGCGCGTCAGCGACTGGCGGTGGCCGGCCGTGCGCTTGTACCCACGCTTGGGCTTGAACTTGAAGACGCGAATCTTCTTGCCGCGCTCGTGACCGATCACCGTGGCCTTGACCGAGACGTCCGCGAGCCGGGCGCCGTCGGTAACGACGTCTTCATCGCCGCGGTACAGGAGCGGCTCGAGGTCGACCGTGGCGCCCTCGTTCACCGCCAGCTTTTCGACCAGCAGGGTCTGGCCGGTTTCAACCCGGTACTGCTTGCCTCCGGTCTTGACGATCGCGTAGATGGGCATGGCTTGGGGTGCGAAGTGCGAGTGGGGTCAACGTGGGATCGGCGGCGCGAGCTGCCTCGCACTCGTCCGCGCTCAGGCGTCCGGCGGTGGCCCGGCCGCGGCGCGCGAACGGCGCCGTCCGCCTCTGCGGCCGCGGCGCCGAGGACGCGATTGTACCGCCTCCCCCTCGGCTGACCCTTCGGGCGACCCGTCGCCCGACTGGTCGCTGCCACCGTCGCCGCCCTCATCCTCAGCGGCACTGGCGGCGGCGCGCGGCGCTGCGCCGCCACGCCCAGACGACCCACGGCCGGACGCGCGACCGCCCGACCCGCCACCACGGCCCGAGCCAGTGCCCAACGCATCACGCGACCCGACAGCCGACTCAGCCCCCCCACCGCCCTGGTCCCCGCCCACGATCGACGCCGCCGCGCCCGTACGGCCCACCTCCTCGACCCGCACCAACCGCTTTTCGCCCACGTTCCGCCCGCCCCCGCGCACGGAGACGATGTAGCCGTCGATCTTCGCCACGGCATCGTTGTCCTCGTACATGTGCGGCTCGACGATGTCGACGAGCACCTCGTCGCCAACGGCGAACGGCACCGCTCGCTCACGGACCTCGTCGGCGCTCCCCTCGAGCACAACGTCCCAGTGCTCGAGCGGCAGTCCCTCTGAGCCCTCGAAGTGGAAGACCTTGCCAGTGTCCGCTTCGAGCCGATGCAGTGCCCGCGCTCCGTTGCCGGTCAGCTGCCCGCTGACGCGCGGGTTGACCTGGATCAAGAAGGCTTCCACGCCCCCAGCGCCGCGGCCACCGCGCTCTAGCGCCAGCGCGCGCAGCTTGCGCTCGAGCTCGTAGGAGATCGTCTCCTCCGAGCGGATAACGCCCTCGCCGTTACAGGTGGGGCAAGTCCTCGTCATGATCTCGCGCACACCGTCGGTGACGTTCTGACGGGTCATCTCGACAAGGCCGAGCTTGGAGATGTCGGCCGTGAAGGTCTTCGTACGGTCCTCGTCGAGCGACTTGCGCAGTGTCTTGAGCACCGTGTCGCGGTTGCGCGCACGCGCCATATCGATGAAGTCGATGACGATGATGCCGCCGATGTCACGTAGGCGCAGCTGGCGCACGACCTCTTCAGCCGCCTCGAGGTTGGTCTTCGTGATCGTGTCCTCCAACCGCGCGCCCTTGCCGCGGCCGATGAACGAGCCCGAGTTGACATCGATGACCGTCAGCGCCTCGGCGTAGTCGATCATCAGGTAGCCCCCGGAGGGGAGATCCACGCGCCGCGACAGCGTCCCGGCCAGCACCTCCTCGACGCCGAAGCGCTCGAGCAGGCCCACGTCCGTGTCCCCATAGAGCTCGACGCGTTCCACCAACTCCGGCGCGGTGCGCTGGAAAAACGCGCTCAGACGGTGAAACTGCTTGGCGTCGTCGACGATCGCGCGCTCGAAATGGGCGGCGAAGATGTCGCGCACGACCCGTACGGAGAGGTCCGCCTCCTGAAAGACCATCGCCGGCGCGACACTCTCGGCGACGCGCTTAGCGAGCACTTCGTTGAGCTTGAAGAGGTACTGCAGCTCGCGCTCGAAGTCCACGCGCTTCGCCCCGTGGGCGGCGGTGCGGATGATCGCCCCTCCGCCGCCGAGGTCGAGCAACATGGCCTCCTTGCGCAGACGCTCACGCTCAGCGTCCTCTAGCCGGCGAGAGACGCCGATGCCCTCGCCCGTCGGCGCGTACACCATGTAACGCCCAGCGATCGTCAGCTCCATCGAGAGCCGCGCCCCCTTTGTCTTCAGGGGATCCTTGACGACCTGGACGACGACATCCTGTCCCGGTTTCAAGACGTCGGCGATGCCGCGTCCCTCGCCCGAGCGGCCCCGTCCGCGGCGGGGAACCTCCACCCCGGGCATGACGATGTCATCGACGTGCAGGAAGCCGTTCTTGTCGAGCCCGATGTCGACAAACGCCGCCTCGAGCCCGGGGAGCACGTTATCGACGCGTCCCTTGTAGATGTTTCCGACGATTGACCGAGAGCCGCGGCGCTCGATGTACAGCTCAGCGACCCGGAAGCCGCGCGTTGGCGCCGCCTTCTCGCGCCGGCGGCGCATGGCCGCAGTTGACACCGGATCGCCCGGCGCCTCCAGCAGCGCGACCCGGGTTTCCCCGCGGTCGACGCTGACCAAGACTTGCTTCTTCAAAGTGGAACCTCATGTCTATCCGAGGACCGATATTCGGCCCTTGTTGGCGGCCGCTTCGCGTCCCTGCACGTAGATCGACTGCAGGATGCCGGCGGCCAGAAAGGTAGTGAGCACCGAGGACGGCCCATAGCTCATGAGCGGGAGCGGGACCCCGGTGATCGGCATGACGCCGACGGTCATGCCGGCGTTGACGATGACCTGGAACAACAGCATCGCCACAATCCCCCCGGCAACCAAGGTCCCGTAGAGATTCTTCGCGAGCGTCAGTATTCGCAGGCCCCGCCATATCAGCAGTGCAAACAGCGAGAGAACGAGCGACGCTCCGACAAAGCCGAAGCGCTCACCGACCACCGCAAAGACGAAGTCGGTGTGGTTGTCGGGAAGGAAGTTGAGTCGAGTCTGTGTGTCGTTGGTCTGACCGCGCCCGGTGCGCTGACCGGCCCCGATCGCAATCTCCGACTGCGCCTGCTGGTAGCCCTGGCTGGCCGGATTCTGCGATGGGTGCAGAAACGCGGTCAGGCGAGCCAGCTGGTAGGGCTTGATCACGCTCACGCCCACCGCTGGCGCGACCGCGAGCACGAGCGCCAACGCCACACCAGCGAGCGCGAAGAGCCCGAGGAAGTGGCGATAGCTCGTGCCGGCCACGAACAGCACCATCAGCGCGATGCCCAGGTAGACCAGCCCCGACCCAAGGTCGGGCTGCAGGAACACGAGCATCGCCGGGACCAGGGCGAGCAGCATCGTGCGAGTCGTCGTCTCGCGCTCACGCAGGCGTCGCGAGCGGTCGACCACGAAGGCCGATATCGACAATACGAGCAGCAGCTTGCCGATCTCCGACGGCTGGTACTGAAAGAACGGGAAGCTGATCCAGCGCTTGGAGCCGCGCGTCAGGCCGCCGAGCGCCAAGACCAGCACGATCGGACCGAGCATCAGCGCGTAAATGCCGTACTTCCATTCCCTCAGGCGCGAGTAGTCGATCCGGCTCACGAGGATCATCAGCACGGCCCCAACGGCGCAGGCGCCTGCCTGGCGCACGGTGTAGTAGTGCGGGCTTCCGGCGACGGCGTTCTGGGTGGCACCGTCAATTACCACCAGCGAGCAGGTCACCAGGCCGCCGACGGCCGCGAGCAGCGACCAGTCGAAGCGCAGCGTCAAGCGCACTGAGGGGCGAGTCGCATCCTCGAGCGAACGCTGGATCAGGTTGGCGCTCATGCGGAGGTGGCGCTCACAGCGTCTTCGAGGAGCCGACGACGAACTGGCCGGGCGTCCCGACCCACTTGGACAGGATCAGGCGCGCCGCCGGAGCGGCCGCCTGGGCGCCAAAGCCACCGTTCTCGATCGTCACGGCCACGACGAGCGGGCCATGCGGCTTGGGTGTCTGTCCCGCGTCGACCCAGCACAAGAACCACGATTGATCGTTGTGCGGTGGGCGTTGAGCGGTGCCGGTCTTGCCATAGACGGGAACGGGGAAGTTGTTGAAGACGTCATAGGAGGTACCTCCTGGCTGGCTCGTGGCGTCGTGCAAACCGGCGCGGATCACGTCCTCGCCAGCGGGAAGGTTGACGTGCCGCGTGGGCGGAACGTCGAGCTGCTGGACGACGGCACCCTGGTTGTCTTCAATCTGAACCCCAAGATGGGGGGTCACCACGGTGCCGCCATTCTGTAGCGCAGAGTACGCGACCGCCATCTGCAACGGAGAGGCCTCGAGGTCGCCCTGGCCGACGGCGAGGTTGACGTTATCGCCCACCGCCCACGGCCGCCCATCGGAGAACAGGGGCGCGCCGCCCGCCGTGAAGCAATGCAGCGAGTGCGGTCCATAGCGCCGCGCGCACGCAACCTGCACGTCGTTGATGTGGGCCCGCCAGGCGCGGTCGGGCACCAGCCCGTTGCTCTCACCGGCGACGTCGATGCCGCTCGGGTTGCCTAGGCCAAGCTTGTGCATCCAGGTCTGCAACGGCTCGCCGGCGATCGGATTGAGCAGTGCGCCGACCGTGTAGAAGTAGACGTCCGAGGAGACCCGGATCGCGTTCTGGAGATCGACCGAGCCGTTGACCGCCTTGCCGGCATTGCAGAACTGGCGCTTGGAGATCGTGACGCAGCCGGCGTCGTCAACCGTATAGCCGGGAGTGAAGCTCGCCTTCGGGGTACCGAGCGCCGCCGTCGCCGTGATCGGCTTCATCGTCGAGCCGGTCGGATACACGCCGCCGATCGCGCGGTTGATCAGGGGGGCCGGTTGCTGCTTGGAAAGCTGGTCATAGACGCTCTGGCTCAAGGGCTTGGAGAAGATGTTGGGGTCGAAGCTGGGATAGGAGGCCATCGCGACGATTGCGCCGGTGCGCGGATCGATCGCGACCGCGCCGCCGGCGTCGCCGGTGCTGTTGGCCACCGCCTGTCCAAGCGCGTCCTGGGCGGCGCGCTCCATGCCGAGATCGAGCGACAGCTTGAGTCGTTGACCCTGCGCGGGCGGGGTCGTTGAGACAGTTCCCTTGGGGTTGCCGAGCGCGTCGATCTGGACACGCTCGGCGCCGTTCTGGCCCCTCAAGTAGTGGTCGTAGGCGCGTTCGATGCCGTCCTGGCCGACGATCGTGCCGAGCCTCACCCCGCGATAGTGGACGGTGTCCTTGAGCTCCTGGGGACTGATCTGTCCGACCGTCCCGAAGAGCTGGGCGGCGAGGTCCCCGCGGGGGTAGTCGCGCGTGAAGACCGGCGTTATCTGAACCGCGTTGTCGAGCTCGGCCTGGTGCTCGGCCACATAGTTGTAGACCGGGAGCGCAGCGTCGGTGGTCAGCGTCACGGCGGCGTAGGGGAGCCCGTGGCGCGGATCGGTCTTGATGAAGACCTCGTGTGCGATGCGCTGTGGCGCCAGTGCCAGGATGGCGCCGAGACGGCGATAGAGCGCTTGGCGCCGTGGTCCCGATGGGGGCAGGTTCTGAGGATCGATCTGGATCGCCTCCGCGCGCCGGTTGCTGACCAGCTGGCGGCCCTGGTCGTCGACGATCACGCCTCGGGGAGCCGGGATCGCGATCTCGCGCACACGGTTTTCGTTGGCCTTGGCGAGGTACTGGTCCCCCGAGAGCACCTGGAGAAACCACAGCCGGAAGAAGATGATCGCGAACAGCGCGAACGCGAAGGCGCCCAGAATCGCCACGCGCACAGCGAGCTGCGGAGTGATCGGAGGACGACGCTCATCGAAGTGCGACGGCGGCTGGATCATGCGCGCGAACGCGTGATCGGGCTCAACCCGCCGGTGGTGTAGGCGCGCCTGCGCCGACGGCGGAAGTCATCGGGGAGCACCGGGGAGAGGACGCGGCGCACGAGCGCGTAGACCGGCATCGCCAGCAGCGTGCCGACGATCACCGTCACCACGATCTCGCGCACCAGCAGCAACGAGACGGGAGCGTCGACCCCGAGCAGGAACTCGACAATCGAGAAGCCGACTACCGTCACCGCCGTCGCGGCAGCGCCGACCGCCAGCGGCACGAGCGCCCCATCGGGATCGCGCAGCTCACGCAGCCTCCCCGCTCCATAGCCGACAACGATGTAGAGCAACGAGTCGATCCCGAGCGTCTGCAGCAGCGCTGTGTCCACCATCAGCCCCATCCAGAAGCCCATCACGGCACCGGGAATCGAGCCCATCAGCAAGCCGACCGACATAACCACTAGGGGACCGATGTCGGGCGGCACTCCGAAGAGGGCGAGCTGGGAGAGCAACCCGATTTGGATCAGCACCACGAGCACAGCGAGGATGCCGAGGCGAACCGTCAGGGGGATGCGTGGCGCGGTCACGGGCCGCCCACCTGCGCGCGCACACCGAGGCCGGCATGCGGGCGCGTCAGGATCTGGACGAAGTCGAGCGCCTGAAGGTCGGACGCCGGCTTGAGGTGAATGTTCTGGCCGACGTCGCCTGAGCCGGCGTCCACGCGACTGACCTGGCCGATCGGGATGTTCGGCGGAAACAGTGATTCCAGCGGGCCCGAGGTCGAGCCCGCGGTGACGACGTAATCGCCGGGCTGCACCTTCTGGCTGGGATCGACGTACTGGAGCAGCAAGTTTTTGGGGTCACCCACCGACGGGACGACGACGCCGGTGCTGGAGCGCAAGTCGGTCGCCGGGCGGTTGGCCCCCGGGAGCACCTTCGCCGACACGCCGCTCGTGTGATCCGTAATCAGCGTGACCTGGGAGGCATTGCTCGTGACCTGGCTCACGCGACCAACTAGGCCGAGATCGCCGACGACGGGCTGGTCGAGGGCGACGCCGTCGCCGGAGCCCTTGTCGACCTCGATCGTCGCGAACCACACCGTCGGCGAGCGCACGATCACACGCGCCGTCACCGGCTGGTACTGGTCGAGTGCCGAGCCGTGATCGAGCAGCGCGAGGTTGCCGAGGTCGATGTGTGTCTGGGCCTCGGCCTTGGCCGCGACCAGCTGCTGCTGCAGCTGGGCCACCTCGTGCTTGAGCTGGTCGCGCTGTGACTTCGCGTCGAGCGTGTCGCCGAACCAGCTGATCGCGTCGCGGAAGGGTTTCAGTGCCCGCGATGCGCCGTCCTGGATCGGGGCAAATACGGTCAGCACCCCGCGCTGCACCGAGTGCAACGCGCCGGAGTTCGCCTCGCCGAAGTACGCCGTCAGCAGCAGCAGCGACGCGACGACCAGCAGGGCGAGCACCGCCCGCCTTCTACGGACCTTCTTGTCATACACGGCAACAGTGTCTCCAAAGTATCTGCGAGTACTGGCTCAGTAGCGCCGGGAACGCCGGTTGTTGCGACTGTTTCGATGCGAACGGTGGATCGCCTCGAACTCCTCCAGCGAACGCCCGGAGCCGACCGCCACGCACGTCAGCGGCGACTCGGCCAGGTGCGCGGGCATCTGCGTCTCGTGG
The DNA here is from genome assembly GCA_003244205.1 of Solirubrobacterales bacterium. GTDB lineage: Bacteria > Actinomycetota > Thermoleophilia > Solirubrobacterales > Solirubrobacteraceae > QHBW01. The sequence continues at coordinate 10,805 of QHBW01000073.1, forward strand.
CGCAGGCGCGCGTCGAGGCCCTGCAGCAGCGCCCCGCCGCCCGCGAGCATGATTCCGCGGTCCATGATGTCGGACGCCAGCTCGGGCGGGGTCCGATCGAGCGTCTCCTTGACGGCGTCGATGATCTGTCCGACGGGCTCGTCCAGAGCGATGCGAACCTCCTCCGAGGTAAGCACGACTGTCTTGGGCAACCCGGAGACCATGTCGCGCCCCCGGATCTCGGCCTGAACCTCTTCGGCCATCTCGTAGGCCGAGCCAATCTCGAGCTTGACCTCCTCGGCGGTCTGCTGGCCGATCAGGAGCTTGTACTCGCGCTTGGTGTAGTTGATGATGGCCTCGTCGAGCTCGTCACCGCCGACGCGGATCGACTGCGATACGACAATGCCGCCCAGCGAGATCACGGCCACTTCAGAAGTGCCACCACCGACGTCCACGACTATCGAGCCGGTCGGCTCGCCCACTGGCAAGCCGGCTCCGATCGCGGCTGCCATCGGCTCCTCGATCAGGTAGGCCTGCCGCGCGCCTGCCGACAGGCAGGCCTCCTCGACGGCGCGCTTTTCCACGCCCGTCACTCCCGAGGGCACGCACACGACCACCCGCGGATGGGCCCAGCGGTTCTGGTGCACCTTCTGGATGAAGTGGCGCAGCATCTGCTCGGTGACGTCGAAGTCGGCGATCACGCCGTCCTTGAGCGGCCGGATGGCCGAGATTGTCCCCGGCGTGCGACCGAGCATGCGCTTGGCCTCGATCCCCACCGCGTGCACCTCGCCGCTGCGCGAGTCGACGGCCACGACCGACGGTTCGGAGAGCACGATGCCGCGACCGCGGACGTAGACCAGCGTGTTGGCCGTGCCGAGATCGACGGCCATGTCGCGGCCGCCAAAGCCCGTCATGTAGGTGAACAAGCCCATTGTTGAAGGGGACGCCGCCCGGCGGGAGTGGGCGTCACGGCCACGTCCGCGCCGCAATTCGAGGCCCAGCAAGTGGGTCGCCGCTACGCGACGTGCCGTCAGGCGCGTCCGCGCTCGCAGTGTAGCGGACAAGGTGGGGGCAAATACCGCTCTGGGGCGCGGCTTTCCGCGAAAAACACCTGGAAACCGGCAAGCCCTGCAAGCGCGGGCAACGATCTGCACGGCGCCCTGCGCTAGCCAACCAGCAGCTCCGGCAACAGCTCCAGCAACGCCCCCAGTGGCAGCCCGACCACGTTCGTCCAGTCACCGCGCACAGCGCGCACGAGCGCCGCTCCACGGCCTTGGATCGCATAGCCGCCAGCGCGCTCGCGCCACTCTCCCGAGTCGATGTACCACTGCAACCAGTGCGCATCGAGCGCGCGGAAGTCGACCTCGGTGCGCTCCACGTGCGAGCGCTCGCCCTCAGCGCAGCCCAGGACGACTACCCCGCTGAAGACCTCGTGCGTGCGCCCCGACAGCGCCCGCAGGGTCTCGGCCGCGTCTGCGGCGCTCGACGGCTTTCCGTGGATCCGCCCGTCGAGCGCGACGACTGTGTCGACGCCGATCACCACGACGCCCGCTGTCTCGGTGTTTGCCATCGTGGCCACCCCCGCCGCCGCCTTCGCGCGTGCGTTGGCAAGCACCACTGCGCCCGGCTCCCCCTCGCAGACCTCGACGACCGACGACGGGCGAACGTCGAGCTCGACCCCCAGCTGCGTGAGCAACATCCGCCGCTGAGGCGAGCGCGAAGCGAGCACGAGCCGCATCACGACCGTCCCGGGCGAGGGGCCCCGAGAGCTCAGACCAACCCGGGGAAGTACAGCGCGACCTCGCGCGCCGCGGACTCCGGCCCATCTGATCCGTGGACCATGTTCTGGCCTGTCTGGATCGCGAAGTCCCCGCGGATCGAGCCGCTGGCGGCCTCTAGCGGGTTCGTCGCCCCAATCACCTGGCGCGCTGACTTCACCGCCTCGTCTCCCTCGAGCACCATCGCCACCAGCGGGCCGCCGGTGATGAAGTCGACCAGTTCGCCGAAGAACGGCCGCTCCCGATGCTCGGCGTAGTGCTCCTCGGCCAGCTCGCGGTCGATGCGCAGATGGCGCAGCGCGACGATGCGCAGCCCTTTGCGCTCGAAGCGGGCAATGATCTCGCCTGTCAGCCCTCGCGCGAAGGCATCCGGCTTGACAAGGATGAGCGTCCGGTCCACGGTGGCGGCTCCTGCGGTCGGGGATCTGTGGCTGCGCCGCCCAGCTAGGAGGAGCTGGGCGGCGCATCCAGCGCGGGGGGCGATTCCGAGATCGCGGCCTGCTCGCTGGTCGTGCGACGCCGACGCCGCGCCGGTTTGGTCGTCCGCGGCGCTGCGGCTGTGAAGTCATACTCGCAGTAGGGGCACAGCTGCCAGGTCGGATCCAGCGGCCGCGCGCACTGCGGGCAGGGGTCCTTCAGCTTGCGCCGACAGCTCGGACAGCGCAGGAAGTCGCGCTCCACGACGCTGTCGCAATGCGGGCAGAGGCGAAAGTCGAGCTCGTGCAGGCGCGCCTCGGCGGATTGCATCTCCAGCTCGCGCTCGCGCACGTCGTCGAGGTACTCGGGCGGGCGTACGGTCATGTAGACGAGCGTCCCGACGAACGGGAACAGCGACGCCGCCGTCGCGCACGCGACGAGCATCGGGTCCTCGATTCGCCTGCGCGCGTCCGCGTAGGTGCGGTAGACGAGAGCGAGCCAGAGCACGATCAACACCAGCAACAACAGGTTGACGACGAGATCGAGCGTGTGGTTCGTGATGCCGAAGAGGGCGAGCATCGGGCGCGAGTCTAATGGGCGAATCGACTTAGGGCTAGAGGAAGAGGCGGCCGAACGCGTAGCCGATGCCAAAGAAGATCAGGATCACGAGCGCCACGATCACCGCTACGAAGGCGATCATCGTGAAGAAATGTGGGCCGTCGTCTTCGTCCATGACCTGATTCGCGCTCAGAGCGCCGACACCTCCCCGGAGCGCGGGGGGCGCCGAAGGTCGGCGATCAAGTAGATCGAGCCGGCAGCGAGCACGATGCCCTGGAGTTCTCGTGCGCGCTCGCGGGCGCGCGCGAGCGCACGCCGCGGGTCGAACTCGATCTCTGTCTCGAGACCGCGCCCGCCACGATCGCCCAACACCTGGCGCCCGAGCGACTCCAACGTGCCCGGCGGCAGCGCCCGCGGATTGGCATTCGCGCAATACACCACTGAGGCACAGTACGGAAGCAGCGTGCCAAGCATCCCCGCGGCATCCTTGTCGTCGAGCACCGACACCACCGCCACCACCGGTCTGCCAGCGGCGATGTCGCCCAGCGAGTCGCACAGCGCGCGCATCCCCGATGTGTTGTGGGCCGCGTCCTGCAGCGTGAGCGGATCGTCATCCACCGGCTCGAGCCGTCCGGGGATGCGCAGCGTCTCAGCCGCAGAGCGCACGACAGCGGGGTCGAGCGTTCCGAGCAACGCCTCAGCCGCGCTGCGTGCAACTGCAAAGTTGTCGCGCTGGAAGGCGCCCAGCAGGCGCACGGCGTCATCCAGTGGGCTCGGCTCGGCGTGAACGAGCCTTGCGCCCCGCGCGCTGGCGGTCGCGCGTGCCTCGCGCTCGGCGTCGGGAGTGAGCCCGCCCACGACGAGCGTGGTCCCATCGCGCACGACCGCCAGCTTCTCGCGCGCGATGTCGGTGATCGTGGGGCCGAGCCAGCGCTGGTGCTCGAGCCCCACGTTGGTGAGCGCCGCGACGCGCGAGGGGATCACGTTGGTGGCATCCCAGCGTCCACCGAGACCTGCCTCGATCACCGCCACCTCCACCTCTTCGCGCGCAAACTCGTCGTAGGCGGCGGCGGCGAGCAGCTCGAACTGGGTGACGCGGTCGCCGGGCTCGAGCGTGCGCTCGACGAGAGTGGCGGCGTGCGCAGCCCGCTGCGCCGCGGCGCCGAAGGCAGCGGGTGCAAGCTCGCGCTCACCGATCTGGATGCGCTCGGCGTAGGAGACGAGATGGGGCGAGAGGAAGCTGCCGGTGCGCACCCCATGACCTTCGAGCAGCGCGGCGATCATGCGCGTGGTCGAGCTCTTGCCGTTGCTGCCGACGACGTGAATCGAGGCGAAGCGATCCTGCGGACGCTCGAGCGCGCTCGTGAGCCTGCGCATGCGCTCTAGCCCGAAGCGCATGCCGAAGAGCTCGATGCCGAGCAGGTGACGCTCGGCATCGGCGGCGTTCCACGTCGCGCTCACGGCATCACAGCTCCTCGAGCTCGGCGCGCAGCAGGCGCAGCTTCTCGCGCTCGGCATCAACCAGCTCTGGCGGCGCCTTGCCGACGAATCCGGTGTTGGCGAGCTTGTCCTCGGCACGCTTGATCTCGGCCTCCAAACGGGCACCCTCGTGCTGGCGTCGGCGAGCGGGTGCCTCGAGGTCCAGCCCGCTGGCGTCGAGCACTGCGACCGCGCCGCCAGGGATTGGCACCCTGTCGGCCGGCTCGCAACCGTCCTCGCTCCAGCGCATTCCGCCGAGCGCGGCGATCCCGCTCGCGGTCTCCTCGTAGCCCGCGGCCTCGAGCCGCGCGCTGAGCAGCTCGCGACGTCCGGCGCCCACCCCTTCACGCCATTTGCGCAGCGCCGTGACGGCGACGATCGCCCGCTGGACCTGCGTCTCGGCCGCCTCGTCGATTAGCCCGCTGGCCCCGTCTGGCGCGCGCGACGCGGCGAGCAGTCCGTCGGTGGAGGGGGCCAGCGAGTAGATCTCCTCGGTGACGAAGGGGATGATCGGGTGCGCCAGCGCGAGCGTCTCCAGCAGCACGTGCAGCAGGGTCGAGGACACAGCCCCGTTGCCAGCGGCGGCCAGTCGCGGTTTGACCCATTCGAGGTACCAGTCGCACAGCTCCGCGTAGACGAAGTCGTAGAGCCCGAGTGCTGCCTTGGCGAATTCGTAGCTGCCGATCGAGTCAGCCTGATGGGCCTTTGTGCGCTCGAGTCTGGAGAGAATCCAGCGATCCTCGATCGCCTCGGGTCGGGGGCTCGCCTCGGCATCGGGGTCGACGCGCAGCAGCACTAGCCGCGCGGCATTAAAGAGCTTGTTGGTCAGCGCTTCGCCCTGCCTGACCTTCTCCTCGGAGAAGCGAACGTCCTGGGTCGAGCTCATCGCCAACAAGCCGAACCGGACCGCGTCCGCGCCGTATGCCGGAAACTCCCCGCCCTGGGAGAACACCGGTGGGCGCGGCCCACCCTCGATCAGGTCGAGCGGGTCGATGCCGGTGCCCAGCGACTTGCTCATGCGGCGCCCGTCGGGCGCCTGGATGACCGAGTGCACGTAGACGTCGGAGAAGGGCACGTCGCCGGTGAAGCGCAGCCCCATCATCACCATTCGCGCAACCCACAGGAAGAGGATGTCGCGGGCCGTGACGAGGACATCGGTGGGATAGAAGGCGCTCAGCTCGGGCGTCTGCTCCGGCCAGCCGAGCGTGGCAAACGGCCACAGCGCCGAGGAGAACCACGTGTCCAGCACATCGGGATCGCGCTCCCAGCTGTCGCCCGCGGGCGCCTCCTCGCCAACGTGAACCTCTTCGCCCCGATACCAGACAGGGATCTGATGTCCCCACCACAGCTGGCGCGAGATGCACCAGGGCCGGATCGCCGTCATCCACTCGAGGTAGACACGGCGCGATCCCTCCGGCTTGATCCGCACGCGGCCCGAGCTGACCGCGTCGATCGCGGGCCGTGCCAGCTCGTCCATGCGCATGAACCACTGCAGCGAGATCAACGGCTCGATCCGCTCCCCGGATCGATGCGAGAAGGGCACGTCGTGCGAGTAAGGCACGCGAGCGCGGATCAGCCCGCCTTCGTGTAGCGCCTTCACTACCGCCTCGCGCGCCTCGAGCACCGACAGCCCAGCGAATTGCTCGCCTGCCGCGGCGCTCATGCAGCCGTCCTCGCCGATCACCGTCAGCTCCGCGAGCTCGTGGCGGCGTCCGATCTCGAAGTCGTTGGCGTCGTGACCCGGTGTGATCTTGAGTGCGCCGGTACCGAAGTCCGGCCTGACGTAGTCGTCGGCGATGATCGGTAGCTCGCGGCCAACCAGCGGGAGGATCGCCACGCCGCCGACCATGTCGCGGTAGCGGTCGTCAGCCGGGTTGACGGCTACGGCGGTGTCAGCGAGCATCGTCTCCGGGCGCACCGTGGCGACGATGATCTCGCGGCCGTCCGTCAGAGGGTAGGCGATCGAGTAGAGCGTGTCGGTGACCCGCTGTTCGACCACCTCCAGGTCTGAGATCGCAGAGCGGCTGCCGGGATCCCAGTTGACCAGGTAGCGATCGCGGTAGATCAGCCCGTCGCGGTAGAGCTCGACGAAGACGCGCATCACGGCGCGCACGTAGCCCTCGTCGAGCGTGAAGCGCTCGTCGTCGAAGTCGCACGAGGCGCCGAGCCGCTCGAGCTGGCCGATGATCTCCGAGCCGTACTGCTCGCGCCAGGCCCAAACACGTTCTACGAACGCCTCTCGGCCGATCTCCTCGCGGCTCGTGCCCTCGGCGCGCAGCAGCCGCTCTACCTGGGTCTGGGTGGCGATGCCCGCGTGATCGGTCCCGAAGATCCACCTCGCGCGCTGCCCGTGCAGCCGATGGTGGCGGATCAGCGTGTCCATGATCGCGTCCTGGAAGGCGTGCCCGATGTGCAACGAGCCGGTGACGTTGGGGGGCGGGATCGCGATCGAGTAGTTCGCCGCGGCGGTGCCCTCTGGACGGGGGTGGTTGATCCCGGATTCGAGCCAGCGCTGGATGATTCGCGGCTCGGCCTCGGCAGGTTCGTAGCGCGTCCGGCGTGCGAGGTCATCGGTGCTCACGTGGATGCGGAGTGTAGGCGTGGTTCGGTGCCTGCCAGCGCGTCACGGCCAACCCGGCGCGCGACGAACGTGCTCGCGGCCGACCTCGTGCGGGCGGCGGCATCCGAGCAGGGCCAAGGTCTGCCCGAGATCGTCGCGGAGGGCTTCGAACAGCTCGAGAATGGGGCTCTCGCCGCCTGCCGCCAAAGCCCAGATCCAAGGGCGGCCGGTCAACGTGGCAGAGGCGCCTAGTGCGAGCGCGCGCGCGATGTCGGCGCCGCAACGAATGCCTTCGTCGACCAACACCGACACCCGCCCGGCGACCGCTGCCGTCACCTCTTCGAGCGCGACGGCGGCGGAGCCCGCTGGCGTGGCTCACCCACTCGATGTCCGCCCAAGTCAGCCCGCGGTCCCAGCCGCTGCCGGGAGCCGGTTTGGCAGTCGCGCCCGCCCCCCCCGAGGTGGTCGGCGATCGTCACGCCCGGCGGCAGGGGGACATCGGCAGCGTCAGCCTCGCGCGGGCGCCACGCTCCAACGGGGAGGTCGACGGTGAGGACGATGGCACTCCAGCATGGCGGTGGCGTACCGTATGCGACGCGTGGCGCCGCAGATCCTGCACCTGTCGTCTCTGATCCGCAGCCCGCTGGTCGACCGCGCCGGAGACAAGCTCGGGCGGGTGGATGACGTGATCGTCCGCCTGGATGGGAACTTCCCCCCCGTGACGGGTCTCAAGGCGAGCATCGGAGGCCGTCAGCTCTTCGTACCGACCGACCGCATCGCCTCGCTGGAGGCGACCAAGGCGCAGCTCTCGGGCGAGAAGCTCAGCCTCAAGCGCTTCGAGCGCCGTCCCGGAGAGGTCTTGCTGCGCGAGGACATTCTCGGGCGCAAGCTGATTCACGTCGAGGCGGCGCGGCTCGTCCCGGCCAACGACATCGCGCTGGCCAGCATCGATGGGTGGTGGCGGGTCGTCGGTATCGATCCCAGCCCGCGGGCGCGCCTGCAGCGCCTGCTCCCTGGCGCCGCGCGCCGCGACGGCGACCGGGCGATCATCGAGTGGACCCAGCTCGAGCCCTTCGTCGGCCACGTCCCCAGCAGCCGGCTGCGCCTGCCCTCGCGCAAGCTTGCCAAGCTCCATCCCGCCCAGATCGCCGACCTCGTCGAGGCCGCCTCCCATGAGCAGGGCGAAGAGATCATCGAGGCCGTTCGCCAAGACCGCGAGCTCGAGGCCGACGTGTTCGAGGAGCTCGACGACCACCATCAGGTCGAGTTCATCCGCGAGCGCCCCGACGCGCAAGTCGCCCAGGTGCTGGCGAGGATGGCCACCGATGATGCCGCCGACCTGATCGGCGAGCTCGATCAGGAGCGCCGCGAGCCCGTGCTCTCGCTGCTCCCAGCGGCCCAGGGTCGCCAGATTCGCGCCCTGCTCGGCTACAACCCATCCACCGCTGGTGGGCTGATGAGCCCCGAGTTCGTCGCCGTACCGGAGACGACAGGCGCCGGCGAAGCGCTCGATCGCGTGCGCACGAGCCACATCGAGCCAGAGGCGCTGACGACGATCTACACGACGGCGCAGGACGGAAAGCTGACCGGAGCGATCCCGGTGGTGGCGCTTCTGCGTGCACGTGACACCCACGCGGTGGGCGAGATCGCCACCAAGGACCTCGTGCACGTGCATACCGACGCCGACATCACCGAGGTCGCGCGGCTGATGACCGACTACAACCTCACGATGCTGCCCGTGCTCGACGAGCACGACCAACCGGTCGGCGTCGTGACCGTCGATGACGTGCTCGAGCTGACCCTGCCGAAGGACTGGCGGCGACGTTTCGGGCTGCTGGCTGAGCGCTGAGCAAGACCGCGGAGCGCGATTCCGCTGGTACGCTGCTGGCGTGCCACGGGCGACGCGAAAGGAGGCCGGCTGCATGGATCCCGACTTGCCGCGAAGTAGCCGGCCGGTCGCCCGCGCCACTGTGAGCACTGCCGCTTAGGCGACAGCTCACCGCTCCAGCGCGTCGCGCCGCCGCAGTCTTGCCGGCTCTGGCCGGATCGTCGTTGCGTCATGGGCGCTCCTATTCGGGAAGGAGGTGAATCGAGATGGCAGATGAGCAGGGCACGATCGCGCCCAACGTCGAGGGCGCCGGGCAGCCTCGACCCGCCGGCGAGCCGCCGGTGCTCGGCAATGTCCAAGCGGGCGACATCCAGGGCGCCTTTGGAACGATCCGTTTCGACGACACGAGACCCCGACGGGGCGTGCGTTCGCGCGTGATGGCCCTGCTGGCGATCATGGGTCCGGGTCTGATCGTGATGGTCGGCGACAACGACGCCGGTGGGGTCTCCACATACGCCCAGGCGGGACAGAGCTACGGCCCCAGCCTGCTCTGGACTCTGCTCCTGCTGATCCCGGTGCTGATCGTCAACCAGGAGATGGTCATCCGCCTTGGCGCCGTCACCGGGGTAGGCCACGCGCGGTTGATCAAGGAGCGCTTCGGCCGCTTCTGGGCTTGGTTTTCGGTGATCGATCTGTTCGTGCTCAACTTCCTCACGATCGTCACCGAGTTCATCGGCGTCTCGCTCGCGCTGGAGTACATCGGGGTCAGCAAGTACGTAGCGGTTCCGATCGCCGCGGTTGCACTGGTGGCCATCACGATGACCGGAAGCTTCCGCAGCTGGGAGCGCTTCATGTACGTCTTCGTGGCCGCCAACTTCCTCGTGATCCCACTGCTGATCCTGGCTCACCCCAACGTTGCGACGATTGTCCACCACTCCTTCATTCCCGGGATTCAGGGAGGGGCGAGCTCCAACGCGATCTTGCTCATCATTGCGATCGTGGGCACGACCGTGGCCCCGTGGCAACTGTTCTTTCAGCAGTCGAACATCGTCGACAAGCGGATCACCACACGATGGATCAACTACGAACGCGCCGACACTGTCATCGGCGCGTTCGTTGTCGTGCTCGGCGCCGGCGCGCTGATGGCGGTGACCGCCTTCGCCCTCGGCAGTGGGCCCCATCCCGTTGCGTTCACCGACGCCGGCGCGACCGCCACCGCGCTCGGCCAACGGCTCGGGTCGACAGGTGGCACCTTCTTCGCGGTCGTTCTGCTCAACGCCTCGTTGATCGGCGCCGCGGCAGTTACTCTGGCGACGTCGTATGCCTTCGGTGACATCTTTGGCGCCAGCCACTCGCTGAACCGAGGGTTCAGCGACGCCAAGGCCTTCTATGTGAGCTACACACTGCTCGTGCTGTGTGCCGCCGGAATCGTGTTGACCCCCGGAGCGCCACTCGGAGTGATCACCGAGAGCGTCCAGGCCCTCGCCGGTGTGCTGCTGCCGAGCGCAACGGTCTTCCTCCTGCTGCTGTGCAACGACCGCGAAGTGCTTGGCCCCTGGGTCAATCGCCCGTGGCTCAACGTCGTCGCCACCGTGATCATCTCGATCCTGCTCGTGCTCTCGATCGTCCTGGTGAGCACCGTGCTGTTCCCATCGGTCGACGTCACCAGGCTGACCACGTATCTCGCGCTCGGCCTGGTAGTCGGACTTGTCGGTGCCGGTCTGGTGATCTGGCGTCGGGGCGCTGGGGGCGCTCCCGCGCTTGCCGTCCGCTCGGAGGAGCGGGCTAGCTGGACGATGCCCCCGCTAGCGCTGCTCGGGCGCCCGCAGTGGTCGCTGGGGCGCACGCTGGCGATGCGCGTGCTGACCGGTTACCTCGTGCTCGCCGTACTGATGCTGGTCGTCAAGGCCGTTCAGCTCGCCGGCGGCTGACGGGCCTACGCCGACTCCTCGCGGAGCTCGTCGTCGTCCTCCTCCGGGGCGGCCTCGGTGACGAGCGTGGGCTGGAGGCCCTTCTCGATCGTCTCGCGCGTCACCACGCACTTCTTGACGTCACGCCGTGAGGGCAACTCGAACTGGACGCCGAGCAGAACCTCCTCGATGATCGAGCGCAGGCCGCGGGCGCCGGTCTCGCGCTCGAGCCCCTTGTCGGCGATCGCCCCGAGCGACTCCTCCGCGAACACCAGCTCGATGCCGTCGAAGGAGAAGAAACGGTGAAACTGCTTGACGAGCGCGTTGCGCGGCTCGGTGAGGATCGTGACCAGATCGTCGCGCGAGAGCTGGTGGATGGCTGAGACGACCGGCAGGCGCCCGACGAACTCGGGGATCAGACCGTAGGCGATCAGGTCCTCGGGGAGACAGCGCTCGAAGATGTTGCCGGTGTCTCTGTTGGCGCGCGATTGGATCGCCGCGCCGAAACCGACGCCCTTGTGTCCGATGCGGCGCTCGATCACCTTGTCGAGGTTGGCGAACGCGCCGCCGCAGATGAACAGGATGTTCGTCGTGTCGATCGTGAGGAACTCCTGGTGGGGGTGCTTGCGTCCCCCCTGCGGCGGGACGGACGCCGTGGTCCCCTCGAGGATCTTCAGCAGCGCCTGCTGGACGCCCTCGCCCGATACGTCGCGCGTGATCGACGGGTTGTCGGCCTTGCGCGCGATCTTGTCGACCTCGTCGATGTAGATGATCCCCGTCTCGGCCTTCTTGACGTCATAGTCGGCAGCCTGGATCAGCTTGAGCAGGATGTTCTCCACATCCTCGCCGACATATCCCGCCTCGGTCAACGCAGTGGCGTCGGCGATTGCGAAGGGGACGTTGAGGATCCGCGCGAGCGTCTGTGCCAGCAGCGTCTTGCCACAGCCGGTTGGACCGAGCAGCAGGATGTTCGACTTCTGCAACTCGATGTCGGCGTCCTCCACCTGCATCATCTGGACGCGCTTGTAGTGGTTGTAGACGGCAACCGAGAGCGTGCGTTTGGCTTGTTCCTGACCAACCACGTACTCGTTCAGGACGGCGTCGATCTCCCGCGGCTTGGGCAGGTTCTCGATGTCGAAGCTGGCGGGAGCGGTGAGCTCCTCGTCGATGAT
>QHBW01000029.1 GCA_003244205.1 Solirubrobacterales bacterium
GGGTGGGCCGGGATTGGGGTGGGTGGTCAACCGAGGAGGTTGCAGGCAATGCGATCAGCGCTTCTGAACGCGCCGCGGAGCGCCGCGGCGGTCATGCTCGCGGTTGCGGTGGGCGTGGCCGGCTGCGGGAGCAGCAGCAGCTCGAGCAGCAGCAGCTCGAAGAGCAGCGCGGGGACGACGAGCGCCCAGCCGGCGGCGAGCGCAACGACGCTGGCGCTGAGCATCGCCGAATCCGGGAAGGCGTCCAAGTACACGGGCCCGACGTCCGTCAAGGGCGGCCTCGTGACGGTCAAGCTGATGAACAGCGGCAAGGGTCCGCACGGCGCGCAGCTCGTGCGCATCCTCGGCAAGCACACGATCATCCAGGCGCTGATGCAAGTCGGCGGCCACAACACCAAGACGCCGAGCTGGCTGCACGCCGAGGGCGGCATCGGATTGGCCGATCCGGGGACTTCGGCGAGTGCAATGGTCGACCTGCCGGCGGGCAACTACGCGATCGTCGACGTCGCCGGCGCCCAGTCTGGCTCTGGTGGGCCGCCGGCTTTCGCCCCGCTCACCGTCACGTCGGGCCAATCGGCGCCCGTGCCGGCCAGCGCTACGACCGTGACGGCCACCGCGCCGAGCAAGGACCACTACAAGTGGCAGATCGCCGGCTCTCCACTGATGGTGGGCGCCAACAACGTAACGTTCGTGAGCAAGGGCACCCAGACGCTGCATCTGCTCGACGCCATTCGCATTACTGGCAATCCATCGAGCGCGAAGATCATCAAGGACCTGAGTTCCAATTCCAACGGCCCTCCGCCGAGCTACATCGACCCGAGCACTGAAATCCAGACCGCAGAGCTCGACAATGGGAAGTCGCTGTCGACGCGGGTCACGCTGTCGAAGCCGGGGACGTACCTGCTCTTCTGCCACCTGCGCGACCGCAACGGCGGCAAGCCGCACTACGCCGAAGGACTGCTGAGCCGAATCACCGTGAAGTAGCCGATCGCTTCCGGAGAGAGGCCCGGGCCCTTCCACCCGATCCCTTCCAGGGAGGCTCAGGGGTGTGCGATGAAGACCCAAATTATTCTCGAGGGGATCGCACACCCCGCCGCCGGTCCCTTCCAGAGGCCCTCCTGAGAATGAATGAACCGTCCGCGCGGAACGCGCGGCCGGTGCTGGGCTAAGCGGCTCGAAGTGGGCCGATCACGGCCGCGCGACCGCCGGCACGGCGGTCGCGCCCCCGACCCGGCCTACTGCCCGACCCGGCCTGCTGCCCCGACCCGGCGGTCGCGCCGGCGCTACAGCCCGGGCGGGTGGACTACGACGTAGCCGTCTGTCGCCCGGTGGGCGGTCTGCCAGCGCGATCCGCCCTGGGCACCAGAGGTGTCGAAGCGCAGGCCCGCCACGTACATGAAGGTATGGCCGGAGTTGGCGTAGATCGTCACCCACTGGCCCGCCCCGGGCCGTCCCCAGCTCTCCAGCGAGCCGGAGTCCAGCGGGGAGTCGAGCAGGCCGGCTCCGTGGAGCACGTAGGAGACCGAGCCCGAGCAGTCATAGGCGGTGTCGTTCCAGCTCCCGTGGCCGCCGCCATAGCGGTAGGGCAGCGTGGCGATCTTGTTGCCCGCGGTGACCATCTGCTGGACCGCCAGAGGAGCGCTGGCCGGCGCGATCGCGGTGCCGTCGCTGCGCAGCACTGCGCGCTGGCCGGGTGCCAGCGGCGCTGGCGCGGCCTGAGTGGTCGGCCGCGAGACCGTCGGGGTGGCCGGTGGGATCTTGAGCGCCTGGGCGCCTCCCGCGGTCGACGCGTCGATCGCCTCGTACAGCGGGACGGCGTCATGCGTGCGGAACATCCCGTCGGCCGGGGTGAGCCCCTGTTGACGCTTGAACTGCGCGACGTCGTGGGCGGTGACGCGACCGAAGTAGCCGGTCGATGTAATTTGGAAGCCGAGCGCCGCCAGCTCGCGCTGCAGCAGCGCGACGTCGCCGCCGCGCATGCCCATGTGCAGTGTGCGCAGCCCGAGGCGCGCGGGCTTGCCAGCCGTCGCCCGCGACGGCGCCGCCGCGGCGGGCGCCGCCACGACAAGTCCAATGGTTACCGCCAGTAGAGACAGGGTACGACGTGAAGTCACAGGAACAAAGGCCTTTCTCTTTCGGGCGCCTACGAGGTGAGCTGTCGGGCTCGCGCTGAAAGAGCTGCGCTAGGCCGCGGTAGCGGCCATTCGCCCCGGAGCCCCATGCTGGCGGCCCATTGGGTCCCCCGTTCCCGCGCCGAAGGGCGACACGAGACTCGGCTATCGACTACACGAAGCGCGCCAGAGTAGCGGATTCGCCGGCGGCCTGCAATTCCTTCTCCACCGGCGGGCCTTGCAAGCAAGCTTACGTGCGCCCATCGCGGCGGATCGCCGGGCCAGGGCCCTAGCCGCAGCCTACGACACCTATGCTGCCGCGCGATGGGGTGGGAGCGCGAACTGGCCGAGTTGCGCCGCCGCGAGGCGCTGGCGCACGCGATGGGCGGGGCAGAGCGCATCGAGCGCCAGCACGCGCGCGGCAGCCTCACCGTGCGCGAACGTATCGAGCGTCTGTTCGATCGAGGCAGCTTCCACGAGTCAGGCGCGCTCGCGGGCGCAGCCGACTACGACGCCGAGGGCGAGCTCGCGACCTTCACGCCGGCGAACATGGTCGTCGGCCACGGCCGTATCGACGGTCGGACGGCGGTGATACAGGGCGACGACTTCACGGTGCGCGGCGGCGCCGCCGACGCCGCGATCTGGCAGAAGATGGTCCACGCCGAGCGCCTCGCCCACGACCTCCGCGTTCCGCTCGTCCGCCTCGTCGACGGGACCGGGGGCGGCGGCTCCGTCAAGCATCTCGAGCAGCACGGCTTCACCTACGTCCCCTTCCTGCCGGGCTTCGATCTGGTTGTCGAGAACCTCGCGCGCGTGCCGGTGGCAGCCGCCGCGCTCGGCCCCTGCGCCGGACTCGGCGCCGCGCGCGTGGTCGCTTCGCACTTCTCGGTGATCGTGCGCGGGGCGGCGCAGCTGTTCGTCGCCGGCCCCCCCGTGGTGGCGGCGGCGATGGGCGAGGCGCCCGACAAGGAGGAGCTCGGCGGCGCCCGCACCCAGGCCGCCGTGGGCGCGATCGACAACATCGCCGAAGACGATGAGGACGCGCTGGATCAGCTGCGCCGCTTCCTCTCCTTCCTTCCCGCCAATGCCTGGGAGCCCCCACCGCGGGTCGACGCCAGCGATCCCCCAGATCGTCGCGAGCAGAGCCTGCTGGAGATCGTCCCACGCGACCGACGCAAGCCCTATGCCGTGCGCGAGCTGCTCGCCGCGATCTGCGATCGCGGCTCGCTGTTTGAGATCGGCGCGCGCGCTGGGCGCTCGGTCGTGTGCGCGCTCGCCCGCCTAGACGGCGTTGCGGTGGGGGTCTCGGCGTCGGATCCGCGCTTCGCCGGGGGCGGACTCACCGGCGACGCCTCCGACAAGCTCGTGCGCTTCATCGATCTCTGCGACCAGTTCCGGCTGCCGATCGTCAACGTCGTCGACCAACCAGGGTTCGTCATCGGCACCGCGGCCGAGCGCGTCAACACCGTCCGGCGTGGCGTGCGCGCGCTCTTCGCGCTCTATCAGACGGAGGTTCCGACGGCCTCGTTGATCGTGCGCAAGGCCTTCGGGATCGCCGGTGCGGCGCTCGCTGGCGACCGTGGCGGCGCAGGCGGGTTGCAGGTGCGCTTCGCTTGGCCGTCGGGCGACTGGGGCTCGCTGCCGGTCGAGGGCGGGATCGAGGCCGCCTACCGGCGCGAGCTCGAGGCAGCCACGGATCCGCTCGCGCTGCGCGCCGAGATCGCGGCGCGGCTAGACGCGGTGCGCTCCCCCTTTCGCAGCGCCGAGCGCTTCTCGATCGAGGAGATCATCGACCCTCGCGACAGCCGCCCGCTGCTGTGCGACTGGGCGCGCAACGCCCACGTCCTCGTCGCCCGCGACGCGGCCGGCGGTCCGCGTGCCCGCGGCCCGCGGGCGTAGGCGGCAGGGCAGCCGAGCGGTGCCGTGGCGCGGCTGATGACGCGCCGCGACCCGGCCAAACGACATCATGTCGCCGCGATGCACGGGCTCCGCGCGCTGGCCGTAGGCCTGGCGACATTCGTCGCGGGTGCGGCCACGCTCGCCAGCAGCGCGACCGCGGCAGCGAGCGCCGACCCGCTCTACGCAGGCGTCGGGCGCGCCGACATCACGCCGCCCACCGGCTACTACATGATGGGCTGGGTCAGCGCCGACGGGCTCGTCATCGGCCAGAACACCCGCCTCTACGCGCGCGCGCTCGTGCTCCGCGAGGGCACGCGCAAGCTCGCGCTCGTCGCCGAGGACCTCAACGGCATCCCGGGCGGAGTACTCAGCGAGGCGGCCAAGCTGCTGGCCAAGCGCGGCTTCAACGAGCAGAACATCCTCGATTCGGCCACCCACACGCACGCGGCCCCGACCTCCTTCTATCCGTTCACGACCTACGACTCCGTAGCGCCCACGATCAACCATCCCACGGGTCTGCACTCCGGCGTGGACGCCCAGCTCTACGCGTTCGAGGCTCGTCAGCTCGCCAGCGCGATCGCACGCGCCGACGACGATCAGGCGCCGGCGGTCGCCGGCTGGGGCCAAACGACGCTGCTCGGCATTACGCAGAACCGCTCGATCGAGGCCGAGCTGGCCGACTACGGCGTGCTGCTCACTCGCGGCCAGGGATCCCCCGCAAACGACCCCTTCGGGTACGCCGACACGATCGATCCCAACGTCGACGTGCTGCGCGTCGACAAGCTGATCGGCGGGCGCCGCGTGCCGATCGGCATGTGGTCCCAGTTCGCCGACCACGGCACCGTGAACAAGGTCAACTTCACCTACTACAACGGCGATCATCACGCCACCGCCGACCGCGTCGTGGAGGCCTCACTGCGACAGGCAGCCGCGCGCGCGCTCGCCGGTCCAACGCGCTGCCAGCGCATACGTTTGCGCGCCCGGGTCCTGCGGCGCTGCAGCACGCCGCGGCTGGTCCCCCTCACCCAGGACATCGAGAATGTCTATGGCAACTCCGACGAGGGCGACATCAGCGCGGGCCTGACGCGCAGCGGCCCCGCGGCAGCCAACTACGTGGGCGACGCCGAGGCGTCCGCCTTCCTCGCTGCCTGGCGACAGGCCGCCGGCAGCATGTCGAACAGCCCCACGCTGGACTGGCGCTGGACGCGGACCTGCTTCTGCGCACAGCAGGTCGCGGGCGGTCGCGTGGACTCCAGTCCTCAGTTCGGCCTGCCCGCCATTACGGGCTCGGAGGAGGGGCGCGGCGGACTCTCGGGGCTGCTGTCCAACAGCACCACGGACTTCAACTTCGAGGGCGATCATCTTCCCGTCGACGTCGGTGTTCAGGGAGACAAGCTCCCCAACCCGGAGGGGGCGGTCGGGTCGCTGCCCCACGCCGGCGCGCAGATGGTGCTGCGCGTCGGGGATCGCCTGATCGTCTCGATCCCCGGCGAGATGACCGAGCAGATGGGCCGGCGGGTGCGCGCTGCGGTGCTCAGCGCGGTCGGACCCGGAGCGGGGATCTCGGCGGTCGTCATCTCCGGGCTCGCCAACGAGTACATCTCGTACTTCACAACGCCGCAGGAGTACGAGCAGCAGCACTACGAGGGGGGCTCGACGCTGTTCGGGGAGTTCTCCTCGAACCTGCTCGAGCAGACGCTCGTCGACCTCGCGAGGAGACTAGTCAGCGCCGGGCCGGCGCCGGCGCCCTATCCCTACGACCCCACGAACGGACAGGCGATCGACCCGAGCCCATTCCCCCAGGGCAGCTCAACGGCGACGGCGACGGCCCAACCCGCTGCCGTCGAGCGTCTCCAGCGCGCGAGCTTCAGCTGGCAGGGGGCTCCCAAGGGCTATGACCGCCCGCTCGATCGCGCGTTCGTGAGCGTCGCTCACCTGATCACAACGCGGCGGGTGATCGTCGGGCGCAGCAGCGCACGGCGCGGTCGCCGGGTGCACACGACGCGACGTGTGACGACCATGAGCGCGTGGCAGCCGGTCGACGACGACCTCGGCCTGGACTTTGTCTGGTCGGTCACAGACAGCGGCGTCTACAGCGCGCTCTGGCAGGTCCCGATCGACGCGGCGCCCGGCAGCTACCGTTTCCAGATCACCGCCAACCACTACACCCTCACTTCGCAGCCTTTCGCCGTCTCGGTGTCCCACACGCTCGCGCTCGCGGCCGTCCCCGTGCCCGGCGGACGGATCGCCGTCTCGATCGATTACCCGACGCCGGTGATCAACCAGGACCTCGTCACGCGCCCGCTGCAGGCAAGCGGCGGCCAGGTCACCTTCGATCTCGGCGCCCAACCGGTCGTGGTGAGGCAGGCGAGCGGGACGACGTTCTCGCTCCCGGTCCCGTCCGGCACCGCCGTGAGCGTGCCGGCCGGAGGCGCGCAGGACATCTACGGCAACACCAACGCCACGCCTCTGAGCCTGCGATGAGCGCCTTCGCCGACCCCGAGCACGAGCTCGAGCCCGGCCGCGTCGCCGAGCTGCTGGCGGAGGGCTCGATCCAGATCATCGACGTCCGCGAGGGCTACGAGCGCGAGGCGGGCTACATCGCGGGATCGCGCCACATCGAGCTCGAGCGGCTCGCCTCCGAGACGCAGACGATCGACCGCGACCGCCCGGTCGTCTTCCAGTGCCGGCTGGGAGCCCGAGCCGGGATGGCCACCCAGGCGTTCCGCGCGGCGGGCTATGAAGCCTTCAACCTCCGCGGCGGGCTGCTGGCGTGGGCGAAGGCCGGGCTCCCGCTGGAGCCCGAGGGCGGGGTCGTCGCGGACCACTGAGCGCAGGACCGAGCGCCGGCGGGAGCTGGCAGCGCTCACAGGGCAGCCAATCTGATTCACTGCCACCAGCTGGCTCGTGCCCGTGCGCGCCTTTGGGAGGAGATCCGGTGCATTGCAGGCTCGTCGTCGTCCTCGCCGTGGTGGCGGTGTCCGCCGCCGCACCCGCGCGCGCCGACTTCCCCTACCTGCCGCCCGGCGCCAATCCCAACGACCCGGGAACCTGGAAGCTCGCTCCGGGCAACGCCCCGACCAACTTCCAAGACGACTGGAAGCTCGCGGCCACCCCCGAACCCAGCGCCCCGAGCGTCCTGCTCGACAACGGCAAGGCCTCGGAGCTCTGCGGAATCCGCGGCGCCGGGGTCGTCGATCTCCACGCGACGATGCCGGCCGCCGACTTCCCGCTGACCGCAGACCCGGCCTGCCGGGCGCTCGCCGGGTCGCCGGTCAAGACGGCATTCGAGTACACGACCGGGCGCCCCGACGTCGTCATCGCCGTGCTCGACTCGGGGATCGAGTGGAACAACGCCGCGGCCATGACCGCAGTGCGAAAGAAGGTCAAGCTGAATGCCGGCGAGCTCCCCGCCCCTCGGGTGACGCTCGACAACGCCCACCGCCTCGACGCCTCGGTGAACTGCGACGCGCTCAAGGCCCAGCACGCACGCGCCGCCGGACGCGACTACAACCCGCGCGCGGGCGACCGCCAAGCCAACGGTGTCATCCCTTATGACATCCTCCGCCAGGGCGTCTTCAACCTGCTCGACTACGCCTGCGACGCGCGCGTCAGCCTCCACGACGCCCGCCGGCACGGTCCTCCGGGGGTGCTGACCCCGGAGGACCTGATCCTCGCGTTCTCCAAACCGGGTGTCGACCACGACCACAACGGCTTTGCGGGCGACATCGCGGGCTGGAACTTCGTCGACGACAACAACAACCCCTACGACGATGTCCACTACGGCCACGGGACCGGCGAGGCCCAGGACTCAAACGGCGAGGCCAACACCAATCAGGAGCTGGGCACTTGCCCCAACTGCATGGTGCTACCGCTACGTGTCGGCGAGTCCTTCATCGCCGACGCCAACCGCTTCGCGGCGGCCGTGCTCTATGGCGTCGACCGCGGGATTTCGGTCATCCAAGAGGCGCTGGGCTCACTCAACGGACCGCTTTTCGCCGGCGAGGCGATCGACTACGCCTACCGCCACGGCGTCGTCGTGATCGCCTCGGCGGCCGACGAGGCCGCCGAGCACCACAACCTGCCCGGCGCGCTGGCGCATACGATCGTCGTCAACTCGGTCACCCGCTACACCAGCCTCGCCGGCGTCCCCTTCACTCCGCTAGCCCCGTCGTACCTGCAGCTCAACGGCTGCACGAACTTCTCCACCAAGATCACCGTCGCCGTCCCCAGCTCGTCGTGCTCCTCGGAGGCGACCGGCAAGAGTGCGGGCATCGCGGGCCTGATCTACAGCGCCGCGCTGAACGCCCGTGACAGTGGCCGCCTGGCGCCCAGCAGCGACTGTCGCCGCGTGGACGGGACGGCGTGCGCGATCACCGCCAACGAGGTCCGTCAGCTGATGGGATCGGGAGACATCGGCTCGCTGGCCCCCGCTGACATGGGGAGCGGGCAGTCCGACGACGTCAACTTCGCGCAGCAGCCGGAGTCCTCGTGCACCCAGCAGCGCGTGCCCGCCTGCACGGACCCCAACCGCAACATCGCCTTCTCGCTGCAGCAGAACCTCGGGATCGACGGCGGCCTGCTGCCGAACACCCGTCGCTACCCCGCCCGCAGCGGCTTCGACGAGTTCTACGGCTACGGACGCCTGAATGCCTACCGCGCCGTCAGCGCTGCGGCCAACGGGACGATCCCGCCGCAGGCGGAGATCGAGTCG
Source organism: Solirubrobacterales bacterium (assembly GCA_003244205.1). Taxonomy (GTDB): domain Bacteria; phylum Actinomycetota; class Thermoleophilia; order Solirubrobacterales; family Solirubrobacteraceae; genus QHBW01. Next base: position 8,725 of record QHBW01000029.1, read on the forward strand.
CCTGAGTGGTTCCGCCAGCTGTCCCCGGACAGCGCCGCGGTGCCGGTGAGCGCAGAGGTGAGCGCACGGTCGCCATACCGCTGCCAGGTGGAGGCCGCGCCCGGCGCCGCACCAAACAACGGACGCGTCTCCGATACGGCCGCCGGTGACTTCGCCCCCGCCGGCGGGGGCTTCTGCGACGGCAGCACCGTCCACACGCGCCCCTACGCCGGGCAAGTGGCCACGCTCAACGTGTCGGCGCTGCGCGCGATGTTCCCGGCGTCATCGGTCGGCGACTTCAGCGGGCGCGAGCCCGGCCTGGCAGGTCCCCAGACCTCCAACGGCCGTCCCAACACGATGCCCTATGCGTTCACCATCCGTGTCGTCGTAACCACGGCCGGCGGCGGGATCCCGATGAGCGGCGAGGACCGCCGTCAGCTCTTCCTGCACCGCGATCGCGACATGCTCGGAGGCTTCCCCCGCGAGCTCGGCGGCGACGGCGACTCGAGCCCGCTGCTCGTGGACCTCGAGGGCACCAACCGCAACGACCTGATCGTCGCGACCTCAGACGGCATCGTCCACGCATTCCGCCCCGACGGCAGCGAACCGCCCGGCTGGCCGGTGCACACCGATCCGCTGCCGGGCCACCCGCGCGAAGCCGCCTTTCGCACCCGCGCCGTCCCCGGCTCTCACTACGGCGCGGTGCTCGGCGGCCTGGCCGCCGGCGATCTCTTCCGCAACGGTCGCACGGAGATCGTCGCCGACGACAACGGCGGCAACGTCTACGCCTGGGACTACCGCGGGCGGCTGGTGTTCAAGGCCGAGGCCAACCCGCATTACTCCGGGGCACCGCTGCGACCGCTGGTCAGCGTGCGCAACGGACCGCGAGACCGCACCGAGCACGGCTTCTTCGCGGCCCCGGTGCTCGCCAACCTCGACGGTCCCGCTGCCAGCGGGCGGCCCGACATCCTCGCCGCGGGGGAGGATCGCCATCTCTACGCCTGGCACGCCACCGGCAAGCCGGTCGCCGGGTTCCCGGTGTTGATGGTCGACCGCGACAAGGTTGCCGCTGTCGATCCGATCACCAACCACGTCATTTTCAATAGCAATGCCCAGCAGAACCCCGGAATCAGCGAAGACCAGGGCAAGCTCGTGGACACGCCCGCCGTCGCCTACCTCGACGGCCCCTCGCAGCCGCCCTCGATCGTGCTGGGGACCAACGAGTCCTACGGGGTCAACACCGGCGACGAGGGGGCCATCAACGCCGGATCGGTGACGGCGGCGTCGCTGGGACTGATCGGCGCCACGGGCGTCCTCAGCTTTGCCAATACGCGGCTCTACGTCGTCAACCACGACGGCAACGCCAGCGGCCGCCCGTTCCGCGCCGGCTGGCCGAAGAAGCTCGGGATCCTCGACCGCGGTCTGCTCCCCGACGTCGGCGAGGGCGTGACCGGATCGCCGATCGTCGGACCGGCGAACTGCGGCGGCGCACCCCCTTCAGAGAAGATCGCCGCGATGCCCGACGCCGGTCCCGCCTATGTGTTCAACCCCGACGGAAGCTCGTGCTACGGCTCTCTCGGCGGCGCCGACAACCCGCTCGAGATCGACTTCTCCGTGGGACAGAACCAGTACGACCATCCGGCCTTCCCGGCGGTCGGCAACCCGGCCTTCGGAACGCTCGACGGGACGACCACCGACGTGATCGCGCCGGAGTCGGGGCTGATGCGCGCGCTCGACATTGTCGCGCCCGATTACCAGGGAGGCCAGGACTTCCTCGGCGCCTGGAACACCAGCTTCCCCGGCGGCCAGTACCAGCCCGGCTTCCCCTCGCCGGTCAACGACCTCCAGTTTCTCACGGGCCCGGCGGTGGGCGACATCCTCGGCGGACATGGGCAAGAAATCGTCGGCGGAACCGCCTCTCTCGACCTCGTGGCGCTCAACGCGCAGGGACAGGCGGCGAGCGCGGCGTGGCCGAAGCTGACGGGGGACTGGACGGTCGCTACCCCCGAGCTGGGGTCGTTCGGGACGCTCGACACCGACCCCGCCGCACGCAAGGACGTCGTCTCGATCACGCGCTCCGGCACGGTCGCGGTCTACGCGACCCCGGCACCAGCCTGCTCCCCCAGCTCGTGGCCGCGCTACCACCACGACCTCGCGAACTCGGGCGACTACGCGCGCGACGCGATCGCGCCCGGCCATCCCGACGGGCTCGCCGTGGCGAGCGGATCTTTGATCTTCACAGCGCCGGGCGGCGACGGGATGTGCGGCACCGCCGCCTACTACCAGGTGGCGCAGTCGCGGCGGATCATCTCCCCCGAGGGCTTCCTGCGGGCCTCGCGGCTGCCCGGTCCCTACCCGACGCCGACGGCGGCGGGCACCCAGCAGGCGATCGCGCTCACACCCCGCCACGCTCGCTACGTCGCCGTGCGCGCGGTCGACGAGCAGGGCAACGTCGGCTTCCCCGCGGAGATCGACACGCTCACCGGCGCACAGATCAATCCCAACAGCGGGGCGGTCATGAGCGCGGCCAGCGCGGCCTGCCGGCGCTCGCGGCGCTTGATGCTGGCGCTCTCGGGCGCGTCGCACGGTCGAGTGCTCAGCGCGGTCGCGTTCGTCAACGGGCGCCGGCGCGCCTCGGCGCGGTCGGGGCCTCGCGGGCGTGGGCTCACGCACATCTCGCTGCGCGCGCCGGGCTTTGACCGCACCTATCGCGTTGTGGTGCGGGCGGTCACGGACGAAAGCGCCGTGATCGTCACTACCCGGCTGTACCGAAACTGCCGCGTGCTGCGACGCTCGGTGCGAGTCGTGCGGGCTGGGGAGCGCTGAGCGAGTCCAGTGGCTACCTGTCCGCCGCAGAGTGCCTAAACTGAGGCGCGCAGGCCCGCGACGTCAATAGCCGATGCCCTCGCTGATCGACCGTCTTTTTCCGCCGACCAGGCCGCCTGCCGCGGACGCTGTCGCGACCCCGCAGATCCAACCGCCTGCCGCGGACGCTGTCGCGACCCCGCAGATCCAACCGCCTGCCGCGGACGCTTTCGCGCCCCCGCAGGCCCCGGCGATCGGCGCGAATGGCCATCCCGCGCCAGCGGCGCCGCGGCAGTCGCTGCTCGACCGTGTCTTCCCGCCGCAGCGGCCCAAGTCCTCAGCGGCCTTGCCCGCATCGGCGGTGGCCACGAAGTCCGTGCCCGGCGTAGGCGCCCCCGCCGTCGAGCCGATGCCCGTCACGGCGGTCGCGGTGGGCGCCGCGGGTATCGGCGCCGCGGGTGTCGGCGCGAGCCACGTCGCCGCGACCGCCGCGGCCGCTAGCTGCCCGACCTGCGGCGCGGCGCTCGGGCCCGAGCAGGGCTGGTGTCTGAGCTGTGGGACGGAGATCGATCACGCGCCGACCCCGAGCTGGCGGCTCGGGCTCGCCGTTGCCGGTTCGCTGCTCACACTCGCTGCGATGGGATTCGCGCTCGCCTACGTCGCGGTCTCCGATCACAGCCAGCGCGCCACGGCGCTCGCCGGCCGGCCGGGGCCCTTCTCGACGCCGCCTGCGGCGACGACGCCGACGCTGCCCACCACGCCCGCGACCACGACTCCCACGCCGGCGGCCGTGCTGCCGACCTCCAAGCTCCCGACTCCCGCGAGCGCCACGTCGGGGGCGGCGCTGCCGTCGACTTCGGCGGGCGGAGCGACTGCGGGAAGCACTGCGGGCACCGGCGCGACCAGCACGTCGACGACGACGCACACGAGCACCAACACCAGCTCGAACCCGTCGACGAACCCCACAGGACCGCCGGTGAAGGCGCCCTCGGGCCCGGTGCCGATCTCGTTTGACCCCAACGCCGCCCAGGTCTTCGATCCCTATGGCGGCTCGGATCACCCCGAGCTGGCGCGCTATGCGATCGACGGCGACTCGAGCACCGCGTGGCGCACCGGGGACTATGCCGGCGGAGCGCTCAACAAGCCGGGCGTGGGCATCCTCGTCGACGCCGCCGTCCCGACGCCGATCAAGAGCTTCACGATCGCCACCCCGACGCCGGGCTTCTCGCTCGCGCTCTACGGCGCGCGCAACGGTCCTCCGAGCACGCTCGGCGGCTGGACGCTGCTGGCCTCAAATTCGTCGGCGAACTCCAAGACGACGTTTAATCTCGCCAAGCCCAACGTTCGCTACGCGCTCGTCTGGATCACCAAGCTCCCGCCCGGCAAGAGCTCGGCGTCGATCAGCGAGCTGACCTGGGTCCCCTAGCTCGCCTCGCTCAGGAGGCCGAGGGTGCGTCAACGTCCGGCTTGCCCGGCGGCTTGCGGCCGTGCCCGCGGCGCCGGCGGTGGATCACGAAGGCGACGATCGCCACGACGACGATCCCGGCGCCCGCGGCTGCGAGGCCGATCGTGCCGACCAGCTTGGCGGCCGCATCGCCGAGCGCGTAGGAGACCAGACCGAAGCAGATCGCCCAGGTGATCCCCCCGAGGGCGTTGTAGACCAAGAACGAGGGCCACGGCATCTCCGTCATCCCCGCCAGCCACGACGCCCAGATCCGCAGACCGGCGACCCAGCGCCCAAAGAAGACCGCCTTCGCGCCGTGGCGCTCGAAGAGCTGCTCGCCGCGCTGCAGCGCGGCCAGCCGCTGCTCGTACATCCGCCCCGGCCTCGTGATCACTCGGCGACCGAGGCGACGACCGATCAGATAGCCGACGTTGTCGCCGACGATCGCCCCCGCCGCGGCGATCGCGATCACGAGCTCGATCGTCAGCTTGTGCTGGGAGGCGGCCACTCCGGCCGCGATCAGGGATGTCTCTCCGGGCACCGGGATCCCGCTGGCCTCGACGCCGACGAAGACGAAGACGGCGATGTAGCCGAGGTTGCGGGGGATGCTGATGAGCGCTCCCAGCAGCAGGTTGAGCGCGCTCATCAGCATCGACCCACACTAACGTGTGGTCGCCCGACCGCTGAGCCGCCAAAGCGCGCTGCACTTCGTCACACTCGGCCCGTGCAGGACCCGCTGCGCATCAACCGGGAGTTGACCCTGCCGCTCTCAGAGATCGCCGTGCGCGCCAGCCGTTCCTCGGGTCCCGGCGGCCAGCATGCCAATGTCACGGCGTCGCGCATCGAGGCTTCCTTCGATGTGCTGGCGTCAGCCACGCTCACCGAAGCGCAACGACGCCGGCTGCTCGCGCGTCTGGGACCGCGCGTCGTCGCAGTCAGCCAGGACGCCCGCGGTCAGGCGCGCAACCGCGATCTGGCCTTGCGGCGGCTGCGCGACCGCTTGGCGGCGGCGCTCGTGCTGCCGCGCACGCGCCGGCCCACTTCACCAAGCCGCGCCCAGCGCACGGCGCGGCTGCAGTCCAAGCGGCTGCGCTCAAACGTCAAACGCGATCGGCGCCGTCCGGCCTCGGAGGATTGACCGCGAAGCTGGCGAGGCGCCTCTACCAGTGGTCGCTGTGCGCCAGCCGCGCAAGCGCCTCGTGGCGCTCCATCACGAGCTGCTTCACCGGGTCGGAGTCGGGACGCTGGTGCACGAGATCCCAGGTCTTCTCGGCGATCTCGCGAGCCGTCTGGGGGGTGGCGTCGCGGCAGAGCATCTCGACGAGCTTGAGCTCGAAGTCCTCGATCTGTTTAGCCGGGTTGCCGGGCTCCAGACGCGGGAGGGCCTGCGTCGTCGACTCTCGCCAGATGCCGGCGGCGACGATCAGCCGGTTACGCAGCGCGGTTGGATCGCTGGCCACGGGCAGCGGACCCTAGCGCGAGCCACGCCCTCTGCGCGAGAGCTCGGCCGACCCGCCCTCAGGGCTCCGGCAAGCGCTGCACGAAGGACTGCAATCGCTTGCGATTGCGCAGCGGGCGGCCGTGTCCAAAGCACACCAGTTCGGGCTCCAACGCGGCAAGGCGCCTCGCCGATTCGCGGTTGCGCACCGGGTCTGGCGTGAAGATGCGCCTGGGCTCGCCGAGCCCGGGCATCCCGGTCAGCGTGTCGAGGTTGGTGAGCACGTCGCCGAGGATCAGCACACGATCGGGCTCGCGCCAGTAGGCGAGGTGACCGGCTGAGTGGCCGGGCACCTCGAGCACGCGAAAGCCCGCCACCTCGTCGCCCTCGCGCAACCGCCGGGCGACGGGGTGCGGCGGTCCCAGCCAGAAGCGGTCGATCAGGCGGTTGACGGGGTGATCTGGCTGCGTGCTGGGAATCGTCCCTTGCTCCATCGCGTCCGCATCGCGGTCTCCGCACCACAAGGGGATCCGCAGGGCATCGCACACCTCCTGGCTGGCTCCCTGGTGGTCGGGGTGGGCATGGGTGAGCGCATGCGCGATCACCCGGCGGCCGCGCAGCTGGCGCAGGATGCGCCGCCCCGCCCGGCGCGTCGCGGCGTCGATCAGCACGTCGCCGACGAGGAAGACGTTGATCGCGTTGGGCGGAAACCCACCCAGCTGCCAGACGCCGTCGGCCAGGCGCTTCACGCGGCGCTCCAGTCGACCCCCAGCACCTCCGCGACCAGCGCGAGCGCGATCGCTGCCCGGGGCACGAGCGAGTCCACGAGCACGTACTCATCGGGCGCGTGCGCCCTCCCGCCCCGAGGACCGAGACCGTCGACGGTCACGGGGATCGTGCTGGCCAGATGGCTGGCGTCGCTCGCGCCGCCCCGCTCTGAGGCGACGATCGGCGACCCCAGGCGTGCCGTCGCCCCTTCGAGCACCCGCGCCGTCGCCGCGCCGGAGTCCATCCCCGGCCACAGCCGCTGCATCGTCGCGCTCAGCCGCGCGCCGCCGACCTCCTGCGGGATCGCCGCAAGCACGTCGTCGAAGGCGGCCAGACGGTCGGCCCGCAGGTCGCAGAAGAGCTCGCCCGCCGCTGGCACCACGTTGAAGGCGTCTCCGCAGCGCAGGATCGTCGGCACTGCCGTGAGTCGATCCGGACCCGCCGGGTCGTGATGGGCAGCGACGAGCCGCGCCGCCTCTGCAAGCGCGAGCAAAGCGTTGTGGCCGCGGTCCGGCGCCGATCCCGAGTGCGCGGCGCGCCCGTGAGCCTCGACGAGCAGCGTGCCGGCAGCCTTGCGCTGTACGACAACCGCCTCGCTGGCGCCCACCAGCTGGCCGGCCTCGAAGCAGAGGCAGGCGTCGAAGTTGCGGAGGCGCTCGGTGTGGGCGAACGGCTCGGTGCGCCATTCCTCATCCATCACGCACAGCAGCGCCGCTTCCGCGAAGGCCTCGGGCCGCCGGGCGAGCATCCGCAGGACAGCCACGGCGAGAACCACTCCGCCCTTCATGTCGACGCTCCCCGAGCCGACCAGGCGATCTCCGCGGCGGTGCAGCGGGCGGTGGCCATCGTGCGCTACGACGGTGTCGAGATGTCCGAGCAGCGCGATCCGTCCGTTCCCGCTACCGCGCACTCGCGCGATCAGGTCGGGTGCGTGGTCGCGCGAGGAGCACGGCACGCGCTCGACCTCGATCTTGCTCTCGTCTGCGAGCAGCGCGACGAGGACAGACGCGGCCGCCTCAGCGCCGTCAACGTCACCGGATGGCGAGGAGACCGCGACCAACGCCTCGAGCTCGCGCTCGGCCCGCCCCGCGATCGCCCGGGCCAGCTCGGCGATCGTCGCTCCGCGGCCGGCGATCAGATCCATCGCGCTCAGAGCGCTCCGAGGACCTTCTCCAAGCGGCGCTCCAGCGCACCCGCCACGGCGTCGTGGGCGATCCCGGCGGGGAAACGCTCCACGAGCGCCTGCATGAAGCCGTCGATCACGAGCCGCTGCGCGACGCCGCGCCCGAGTCCGCGCGAACGCAGATAGAAGAGCTGCTCGGCGTCGATCTGGGCGATCGCCGCCGCGTGCGTGCAGCGCACGTCGTTGGCCTCGATCTCGAGCCCCGGGATGGCGTCTGCGTGGGCGCGCTTGGACAGCAAGAGGTTACGCGACTCCTGGAAGGCATCGGTCTGCTGAGCTCCCGGATCGACCCGGATCATGCCTCGCCAGACGGCGGTGGAGCGGTCCCCGAGCACGCCGCGAAATGCGAGGTCCGAGGTCGTGTGCGGCGCCACGTGCTCCTGGGTGGTGTCGAAGTCCAGGTGCTGGCGGGCGTGGCTGGCGTAGGCGCCTGTCACGCGCGCGCTGGCCCCCGGCCCGGCCAGGCTGGTCTCCATGCGCACCTTGCCGCGAGCCCCCCCGAAGCCGAGCGCGACCCACTCGAGCGTCGCGTCGCGCGCGACCTCTGCGCGCTGGGTGCCGAACAGCGAGCTCTGCTCGTCGAGATCCTGTCCGCAGAGGTAGCGCAGGCGCGCACCGGGACCGACCGACAACTCGACGACGGCGTTGAGCAGGCCAGCAGGGGAGCCATCGGACAGATATTGCTCCCAGACCTCGGCCTCGGCTCCCTGCTCGAGGACGACGAGCGCGCGCCAGTGAAACGCGCTGCCCGCGGCCTGCTGGATCGCGCTGAGCACGATCGGTCGCGCCACCCTCACACCGGCCGGAACGTAGACGAACGCCCCGCCGGACCAATCGGCCTCGTTGCGAGCCACGAACGGGTCCTCAGAGGCGACCAGCGAGCCGAAATGGCTCTGCACGAGGTCGGCGTGCTCTGCCGCCGCACGCGAGAGCGGCATCACGATGGCGCCGCCCGCGGCCTGCCCGCCTGCTGCCCAGACGCCGTCATCCAGCGGGCGGCCATCGACCTGGACGTGGTGATCGACGGCGTCGTCGGGCACGCGGAAGATTCCGGGCAGCGCGCGGGGAGCATTGTCGTTGTCCTCCGCGACGCCAAAGGCATCGAGGTCCAGACCCTCCAGATCGAAGTACTCCCACCCCGGTACGCCGCGAAAGCTGGGCAGCGCGAGCTCGTTTCTCAGCGCGACGGCGCGCTCGCGGCGCGCCGTCAGCCAGGCCGGTTCAGCGACTGCTGCGCTAACCAATCGATCCTTCCATCTGGAGCTCGATCAGGCGGTTCATCTCGACCGCATACTCCATCGGCAGCTCCTTGGTGATCGGCTCGATGAAGCCGTTGACGATCAGCTTCGACGCCTCCTCCTCGGGGATGCCGCGGGACTGCAGATAGAAGATCTGCTCCTCGCCGATCTTCGAGACCGTCGCCTCGTGACCAACGTCGACGTCGTCCTCCCCGATGCGGATCGTCGGATAGGTGTCCGAGCGCGAGGCCTCGTCGAGCAGGAGCGCGTCGCAGACCACCTTGGAACGTGATCCGTGCGCGCCCTTGGCGACCTCGAGCAGGCCGCGGTAGCTCGAGCGACCGCCGCCCTTGGAGATCGACTTGGCAAAGATGTTCGACGTCGTGTTCGGAGCGCCGTGGATGATCTTGCCGCCCGCGTCCTGATGCTGACCGGGGCCGGCAAACGCGATCGAGAGGATCTCACCGTGAGCGCCCTCGCCGAGCAGGTACACCGAGGGGTACTTCATCGTCAGCTTGGAGCCGAGGTTGCAGTCGACCCACTCGACCGTCGCGTGCTCACGCGCAATCGCCCGCTTGGTGACGAGATTGAAGACGTTCGTGGACCAGTTCTGTACGGTCGTGTAGCGAATCCGGGCGCCCGGCTTGGCGACCAGCTCGACTACCGCAGAGTGCAGCGAGTCGCTGGAATAGGTTGGTGCGGTGCAGCCCTCGACGTAGTGCACGTGAGAGCCCTCGTCGGCGATGATCAGTGTCCGTTCGAACTGACCCATGTTCTCGGTGTTGATGCGGAAGTAGGCCTGCAGCGGCATCTCGACGGTGACGCCCGGCGGCACGTACACGAACGAGCCACCCGACCAGACCGCGGAGTTCAGCGCCGCGAGCTTGTTGTCGTTCGGCGGGATCACCGTCGCGAAGTACTCGCGCACGAGATCCTCGTGCTCGCGCAGCGCCGAGTCCATGTCCATGAAAATCACGCCCTGGGCCTCGAGATCCTTGTGCACCTGGTGGTAGACGACTTCGGACTCGTACTGGGCGCCGACGCCGGAGAGGAACTTCCGCTCGGCCTCGGGGATGCCGAGGCGATCGAAGGTTCGCTTGACGTCCTCGGGGACGTCGTCCCACGAGCGCTCAGCGCGCTCGGAAGCGCGCACGAAGTAGTGAATGTTGTCGAAGTCGACCTCGGCGAGAGCCGGCGAGCCCCACGTGGGCATCGGTCGGGCGAGGAAGTGATCGAGCGCCTTGAGACGGAACTCACGCATCCACTCGGGCTCGGACTTGAACTCCGAGATCTTCTCCACGAGCTCACGTGTCAGACCCTTGGGCGCCTTGTAGAGATAGTTCTCAGCATCGTGAAAGCCGAAGCGCTCCGTGTAATCGGAGTTGATCGTGGAGAGCTGCTGGTTCTCGGTCAGAGTCTCAGGCGTGGCCATGGGTGTCAGTCGACCTCCAGCTTGATGGTGCCGTCATCGATCGTGACGGGGAAAGTGTCAACGGGGACATACGCCGGCAGCGTCAGCGGCGCGCCCGTCTTCAAGTCGAAGAGCGAGCCGTGGCGGGCGCATTCGATCGTGCACTTCTCCTGGTCGAGCTCCCCCTCCACCAGCGGCCCATTGTCGTGCGAACAGCGATCCTCGATCGCGTAAACAGTCCCCGCGCAGTTGAAAACGCCGATCTCGAGGTCCTCCCACTCGACCAGCTTCACGCTCCCCGGGGGCAGCTCGGAGACGGGACAAACGGTGATTGTCTCGGTCAAGGAAATGAGGAAGAAAAGGGCGTTGCGGGCGGGCTAACCGAAGTCCTACCCCGCGGATAGGATTTCTACCACGAGTGTAGCGAGACAAGCGGTCACGGGGAGGCCGGAGCGGCCGGCACACCCCGGCGACGCCCGACTTCTTGCCGTTTAAGTCGGGCGGCGACGGGGATGCCGAGCCGGCCCGGTCCCGCGCCGACGCTTGCTAGAGCCCAGCTGCTTGGCGTTCTGCGAGGCCCGCTGCCGCCGTTGCTTCGTCTGCTTGCCTGGCGTCGTCCCAGTCCGCGGCGCCGCCGAGACCGGCGGACTTGAGCACCTTCAACGACAGCAGGGCGCACTTGATGCGGGTGGCCGAGATGTCGATGCCGAGCAGGTCGAGGATGAAGGCCTTGTCGAGGTGCAGCAGCTCCTCGACAGTCATGCCCTTGACCTCGTCTGAGGCCATCGACGCGGCGGCCTGGGAGATCGCGCAGCCGTGGCCGGAGAAGCGGAGGTCGGCGACGCGGTTGTCGTCGTCGAGCTTGATCTGAACCCGCAGCTCGTCTCCGCAGAGCGGGTTGGTGTCCTCGAACTCGAGGTCTGCCTCGGGCAGCTCGGGGCAGGGCGGGCTCCAATTATGCGGGCGCTTGTAGTGCTCGAGGATGTACTCGCGGTAGAGGTCGTCCATCAGGCGGCGGCGAGCTCGTCGGTGATCCAACCGTAGCCCTTGGCCTCGAGCTGGTCGACGAGCTCGGGTCCCCCCTCCTTGACGATGCGGCCCTTGTAGAGGACGTGCACGAAGTCGGGCCGCACGATGTGGAGGATGCGCTGGTAGTGGGTGATGATCAGCAACCCCATGCTGGGACCCGCGACGGAGTTGACGCCGTTTGCCACCACGCGCAGGGCGTCGATGTCCAGCCCCGAGTCGGTCTCGTCGAGGATCGCGATACGTGGACGCATGAGCGCGAGCTGGAGGATCTCCATGCGCTTCTTCTCACCACCCGAGAAGCCGTCGTTGAGATAGCGCTGGGAGAACTCGCGCGGCACCTCGCAGAGCTCCATCGCCGACTCGGCGTCGCGACGGAAGTCCTTCAGCGAGATCGCCTCTTCGCCACGCCCCTCGCGGTGGGCGTTGAGCACGGTGCGCAGGTAGCGGGTCACGCTCACGCCGGGAACGGCGACCGGGTACTGGAAGGCCATGAACAATCCGGCCCGCGAGCGCTCATCAGGATCGATCTCGGTGATCTCGCGCTCGTCGAGCGAGATGTGGCCCTCGGTGACCTCGAAGTTCGGATGGCCCATGATCGCGTTGGCCAGCGTCGACTTCCCGGAGCCGTTGGGACCCATCAGCGCGTGGATCTCCCCGGGAGCAACGGATAGGTCGACGCCGCGCAGGATCTCCTGCTCCCCGGCGCGCACGTGGAGGTTGTCGATCTGAAGTCCGGGCACGAGGAAGGGGTCCTAGAGCGCGCGGGCGAGCGGTGGCGCCTGGCCGAGCGCAGGCGCGGGGGTGAGCCCCGTGGCGTGCGTGCTGCCGGCGACGGCGTCGGGACCATGACCCGCGAACGCCACCAAGTCCGCCAGCGTAGTGGTCTGCAGCGCGCGCACGACCCCGCTCTGCACACGCGTCCACAACAGCCTCGTCGCGCAGTGCTGCCCGAGCTGACCCTCGTGCGAGCAGAAGACGCGATGGTGCTCGCCGTCGGCGAAGCATTCCATCGGAGCGATCGTGCCCTCGAGCGCATGGACGACTTCGTCCATCGTGATCTCGGCCGCTGAACGGGCGAGGCGGTAGCCGCCGTGGGCGCCGCGGCTCGCCGTCACCAGCTCGGCGCGCTTGAGCGCAGCGACGACGTGCTCGAGGTAGGAGAGCGGAAGCTGCTCGGCGGCAGCCAGCGTCTTCAGCGAGACCGGCTGGGGACCGTCGCCGTGACGCCCGAGCTCGACCATGAGCCGCACGCCGTACTCGGTCTTGGCGGAGAAGATCACGCTGAGATCAAATCCTACCAGCGGAGTCGGAAACCGCCGGGCCGCCGCGGCGGGGCGGCTGGTGTGCGACCATCGACGGCGTGAGCGATCAGCGTGAAGATGCCGAGCAGGGGTCTGGCGCCAACGGCGCGGGGCCAGCGGCGGCGAAGCCGCCGGAACCTGCGCTCGCCCCGCGACGGCCGGTCGATCCGGTCGCCGCTGACGAGCCCCACGACGTCCTGGCAGCTGAGGAGTTTGCCTTCCCGGCCGCTCTGCCGCCGCGGGCGCCGGTCAATCCCGAGGACTCAAACCCGGCCGCGCCACCGCACGACGTACTGTCGGCCGACGAGTTCGCTTTCCCGGCGCCTGGCGCCCGCAGCGGAGCCCCCGACAGCCGGGGCCGCGCGGCGCCGAGACGATCTCGCAGCATCCTCGGCGCCGGAATCGCCGCGCTCATAGCGGCCGCGCTGCTGTCACGAGCGCGCCGGCGCGGCCGCTGAGCGTCAGCGCAGCCGCAGCAGCTTCGTCACGGCCGGACCTCGACGCCCGCTGACATCGACCGCAGCAACCGTGATCCGGTAGCGACCGGAGCGCAGACGGATCGCCTTCAGCCGCCAACGCCCGCCCCGCGGAGCGGCTCGCGCGGTCAGCCGGCGGGTCCGAGGCCCGCTCCGTACACCCAGACGGGTGAGCGAGACCCGTACCCGCGCGACCCGGGGACCGGCCCGCGTGCACGGTCGCGCCCGCCCGCTGAGCGACAGGCGACCGGCGCGCAGGTGCGCCGCGAAGACCACCGTCGGTCCGCGTGGACAACGCACGGGAGCCGCTGCGGGCGGTGGCGTCTTGAGCGCCCCTGCGCAGTCGCGCCGGTGGGGATCGGCCGGGAGGGGGAGATCGGCGACCAGCGCTGTCTCGAGATAGTCGTTCTCGCGCGCGGCTCCCGAACCCGGCGCGAGCTGGCCGCCCACCACGCGCAGCTGCGCGCGCGCGGCGTCGGAGGTCACCCACGGCGCCAGCGCGAGGAATTCGGGCTTGGCTCCGGCATCGCCACTCAGCGAGGACTGGTCCTCGCCCGTCAGCCAGTCCTGGTTGCCGACGTAGTGGCAGCCCGGTCCGGTCAGCCCGCGCTGCAGGATCGCGCTCTGGCCGTCGAACGGGAGGTCGGCGAGGTTGCCGACCATCATCGGATTGACCGCATAGGCGAAATGCACGGTCGGATCGGCGACCGCGCGCCACGCCGACGTCATCCACGACAGCGGCTGCCATTGCTCGATGCCGTTGCCGTCGGCCCCGGTCCAGCGCCCGGGGTTGGCCTCGTCCTGGATCACGACGTTGGCGCCGAGCTCGTCGAGACAGCGCATGTAGTAGAGCGAGGTATCAGAGCAGGGGTCGCTGCCGGCGGGCGGATTGCCGTAGACGAAGGCCGGCAGGCTGGTCGCGATCGCGATTCGCGCCGCCGAGCCGGGCAGTGGATAAGGTCGGAGGTTGGCGACGGCGGCCGGGCCGCTGCGCGGGCCCGCAACGAACTGCAGCTCCTGCTCGATCGGCGTGAGCGGCACCTTGTCGTTGGTTGCGACGACGTTGCGCAGCGGCGCCGGGCCGTCGGACCGCACGTCGCTCGGCGCCCAGATGTAGGCGCGGTTGTGGACGTCGGGGGAGGTGGCGACGTAGACCGAAGACGGCGCCGGCTTGAGCTCGGGGTCGGCGAAGGCGGCGACGTCGGCCGGATTGCTGGACTCGGTGAAGTTCGGCAGGTCACCCGAGGCCACGATGTAGACCCCGTAGCGCCGGGCCATGTCCGAGAACGTCTGCACGAACGCGCGCACGATCGTGTCCGTAGCCGCCACGAAAGCCTGCGACACGGTCGCCAGGCTGGGGAAGCGCAGGTGGTAGGCGACGACCTGGGGCGCGTAGGCGGCGGTGATCGCGGCCAGCGCGGAGAGCGTCGCGCAGGGCAGACCCTGCGACTCGCAGCTCAGCCCACCCGGCTGGCCGAAGATCGTGCGCGCGAGCGCGCCCCGCGCGCCGATCGCGATCGTCATCAAGCCGATGTCTTCGTTGAAGGCGACAACGTTCGGGCGATCGCGCGCCAGGCGCGGCACGACCACCTGCCGGATCATGCACTCGACCTTGGTGCGAAAGCTCTGATAGCTCAGCGCGTTCGCAAGGTCCTGCTTGAACTGCATCGCGAACACGCGCGGGGCGGAGGCACGCGGGTCGTAGGCCTCGATCGGCGGCAGCTCGGTCTGCGCCTGCGCCGAGTCGCACTGTGCGGCGGTTGGCGGCGGAGGGATCGGCGGGTCGGGCTGCGCGTAAGCGGGAGACCCAACCAGCCCCAAGGCCACCAACGCGCCGGCCGCGAGCGCCGCGGGACGTCGCGATCTCGATCCCCACATCGCACCGGAAGTTAGCGCCTACAGGCCGACGCCGGCGCCGGCTGCTCGCGCAACCTCGTCTCCAAGATCGGCTTCGAGGGCGCCCGGCGCGCGGTAGAGGACTCCGAGCAGAGCTGAACTGCGCCGTCGCGCCTGACAGCGGACTATGCTCGGCGGCGATGCGAGCAGGCGCGGGCGGGCGAGGATGGCTGAGGGCGCTGACGGTGCTCGGCGCGCTGATGGTCGCTGGGATCTCGCCGGCGAGCGCGCTGGCGACGGCGGTGCTCAACGTGGCGGACCGCAACCCGTTGCAGCGCCACGGCGTCATGTTCAACGCCAGCGGCTCGCAGCTCACCGGCGTGAGCGCAGACCAGCTCAGCTACCTCTTCAAGTTCGGCGATGGCATCACGCAGTCGTCGTTTTCGCCCCTGGCACTGCATGCCTATGCCCAACCCGGCCACTACGTGGCGACGGTGGTTGTGAGCGGGGGCGGACTGGCCGCGACGTCGGCGCCCGTGACCCTCGCCGTCCGGGAGTGGCTGCCCCCCACCGTGACGATCGTCAGCCCACGCCAGGACGCAACGGTGCGCCTCCGCAGCAGAGCCGTGAGCCTGCGCGGCGCAGCCGTCGACCCCGTCGGCGTTCGCTCGGTGCGCCTCTCGCTCGCCTTCATCGGGCGCGCCAGCAGCGCGCGTGCCAGCGCTGTGTCCTGCTACTTCTTCAACGGACGCCGCGGCCTGCACCGCGCCAGCTGCAGCGCACCCGAGTACTTCAAGGCACACGTGACGGGCAGCAGGTGGAGCTACAAGCTGTCGCCGGGATCGCAGCTCCCGACCGGCATCTACGAGTTGCGCGTGCAGGCAACCGACAACGCCGGTAATCAGACGAGCGCGTTCCGCGCGCGCCTCGGCAATCTGATCGACTTCACGCTGCTGCGCTGAGCATGGAGGCGTGCAGCACGCGTGCCTGCACGCGCGCGTGCGTGGAGCTGACCTCCACAGGCGGGATATCGCCGCGGCGCGCGCTCGTCGACGCGGCGTCTGCGCGCAAGCGCTCTGCCGAATCCGCCGCTCGCAACGGATCATGCAGATAGCAGGAGAATCGCTGGTAGCTTCGCGCCCGCCGAATTCCCAGGCTTCCGCGCCGGGGGAACGGGGGACCCGCAGCGGCCCGTCCTGGGTCGCAGGGGCGAATCGTCGCATCGCGGCGTAGCGATCTTCGCAGTGGAGACCGCGAGCCCGTCAGCTCACCTCGTAGGCCCAATCCAAAACACGAGGTGGAGCATGGCCGCTGTGAGCACGAGCTCGCTGACGTTGACTGGCAACCCGATCCGCGATCTTGCGGCGCTGGAGCCCTGGGAGCTCTCGCTGCAGCGTTCGCAGCTGCGCCGGGCGGCTGCGCCGGGAGGCTTCGAGCTGACCCCCTCGACCAAGCGCGCGGTCACCGTGGCCGCCGCGGTGGCGGTGACCGCCGTTCCGGCGACCACCCTCTTGGCCGGGTCGAGCGACGGCGCTAGCGCTGCGGGTGCCCACGTCTCCAAGGGCTCGTCCGCGCCGCCAGCGGCGCTCGCGCACCGCGGCGCCGGCGCGCACCGCGCGACCCTCACCGTATCCTCGCGCGCGGTCCAGCATCTCAAGCGCTCCGCAGGGATCGCTGCCGCGCCTGCGCGCCGCGCCGGGCTTAGCGGGGGCAACGTCGCAGACCTCCAGCGCGCGCTCACGCTCACCCCGGACGGCAGCTTCGGTCCGGCAACCGCCGCAGCCGTGCGCTCCTTCCAGCATGCCCACGGGCTCCCCGCCGACGGCGTCGTCGGCCCCCAGGTCTGGGCCGCGCTGGGTATCGCCGGCGCTCATCCGGTCCTGCGCGAGGAGCCTCGATTCACCCAGGCCAGCGATCGCGCCGCTACGGGCCGTGTCGCTACAGGCCGCACCGCGCACGCACGCAGCGCACGCAGCGGTGCGCACGCGGCGGCCGTGCGCCCACGCAGCGCTCAAGGCCGTCGTGCGGGCGGGGTCAGCGTGGCCGCGTTGCAGAGCCGCCTCGGCATCTCGGCCGACGGCGTCTTCGGTCCCAGCACCGTGTCCGCAGTGAAGACGTTCCAACGGAGCCACGGAATCACGGCCGACGGCATCGTCGGTCCCCAGACCTGGAGCGCGCTCGGGATCGGCGCGAGCCACCCGGTTATGCGGGAGTTCGCGCGCTTCGGCGCACGTCGCCACGGCGGTCATGCTGTTGCTGGCGGCGGCGGAGTAGCTGGCGGGGGGTCGCCGTCCGTCGTCCAGGCCGTGATCGCGGCCGGCAACCAGATCGCCACCGACCCCTATGTCTACGGCGGCGGCCACGGGTCGTTCAACTCGAGCGGTTATGACTGCTCGGGCTCGGTGTCCTACGCACTCCACGGCGGCGGGCTGCTCAGCTCACCCGAGGACTCAACCGGCTTCGAGAGCTACGGTCAGCCCGGGACCGGTCGCTGGATCACGATCTACGCGAACTCCGGCCATGTCTTCATGACCGTCAATGGGCGGCGCTTCGACACCGTGGCGCTGCAGCAGACCGGGTCACGCTGGACAGGGCCGGCGACCGACACATCCGGCTACGTCGTGCGCCACCCGGCTGGCTACTAGCGCCTCGGTTGGAGCGGGCTCATCATTTCCGCGCAAGGTCAGCGGGAACGATGGTGTTCGTTTCGCAGCCGACCAAATCTCGTTCCTACGCCTGCGCGTGCGCTGGGATCTGCTCGCGACCCTGAGCGGTCACGGTCGTCACTGGCAGCCCCATCCCGGCGACCTTGTGCGGGAGGTCGAGACGGAGCCAGCGCGAAACTCGCTGCGGCAGCGTCGAGATGATGACCTCGTCGAAGCCGCGAAGGTTGATCGCGTCGTGGATCGCGTTCAGCGGCTCGTGGTCGCCGACGATTCCCTCGACCGCAGAGCCTGCAGCCTCCTCGAGCAGGGGGATGGCCAGTTCGAGCGTCGCCTGAGCCTCGTCCTGGGCGGCCGCGTCCTCGGGATCCATGACCTTGTGCAGGCCGTGGGCCCACGCGGGCACGAGCAGCGTGAAAGTGCACTTGCCGCGACCCGCGCGCTCTCGAACCGCCTGGATCAGCCCGGGGGTCGCTGCGGTCCGGTTGGCGACGACGAGGATGCGGACGCTGGCGGAGGACTCCATGCGCACTCCTTTCGAGAGGGTCGTGACGATTGTGGCAAATCTCGCCTCCCAGACTCAGGCCCCGAGCTCGGCCGCGCTCAGCATCCGTCCGTACGGGCCTCTTCCGGTTAGGCAGACCGCCCCGCACCTAGTTGCAAGCGCGATCGCCGCGGCGTCCTCGAGGCCGCTCGCCAGGCCGAAAGTGAGCCCCGCCGCGAACGCGTCGCCGCAGCCGTAGGAGTCGACAGGTGGTCCCGGAGGATGCGCCGCCTCATAGGTCGTGGTGCGCCCGGCCGCAGAGGCGAAGTGTCCACCGCGCGCCCCCTCCGTGAAGACGGTCAGCGGTGGTTGGGGCGTGACGCCCACAGCCCAGCGCCGCTCGTCGGCATCCCCGCCCGACAGCACGAGGGCGTCGAGCGGCGCAGCGCCCGCCCCGACCGCACTGCCCGCCTCGACCCCGACCTCCCCGATCGCCTGATGCGCCCTCGGAGTCGCGACCACGACCCTCGCCCTCCGCGCCTGACGCAGTGCAGCGCCGTCGCCAGCAGTGAAGTACACCCCGTCGACGCCGTCCAATAGCTCCCACGGCAGCGCGTCGTCACCGACCGGGCCAAGGCGCTCGCCCAGCACCGTGATCGTCCGCTCCCCGCCGCCGTCGAGGTGGGTGAACGCCCGCCGTTGCGCGCGTTGCCGCCGCAGGGCGGCGTGAACCTCGACGCCGTGACGCGCGAGCTCGGCAGCAGCGCGCTCACCGAGCTCATCGTCGGCGAGCGCGGTGAAGAGCGTCGCCCCACCCGCCAGCCGGGCGAGCTGCGCCGCAGCCACTGCGCCGCCGCCGGCCGCGGCCTCGAAGTACGCGCCGGCGTGGAGGATCTCTCCGCGCTCGGGCAGCCGCTCCACGCAGGCGAACTGGACCCATTCGACGTGTCCGACGACAGCGACGCGCACGTGCTGCCCTACCGCGGCGGCGCGGGCGAGATCAGCGCCAGCGCGACCCCTACGCCGGTGGTCGGGCGAACCGTCGCGATCCGCCGCCCGGGCTGCACAGCGGGGCGGATGCGGCCCAGGTCCTTGCCCATCAGCTCAGCGCAGACGTCGAGATCCTCGACCACGACGACGAGCCCCCAGAAGCGCGCCGGCCCGGAGCCCGGCGCCTCGACGAGCTCGAGCAGCGCTTCACCGAGGCGATAGAAGCCCTGGCGAATCGGCGGCGGCGGCGCTTCGGCGAGTAGACCCGCCGCCCTGGCGCCCTCGCGCGGCCGCTCGATCTCGCGCACCCGCCGCAACTTCAGCCCAGCCTCGCCCAGCGCCGCGGCGCTGCGATCGAAGTCGCCGCTGAGCGCTACCACGTGGTCCACGCCGGTCGCGCCGTTGGGGTGGCGCGCGGCAGGCTCCCGCGGCGCGGCTTCGGAGCGCGACGTGACCAGGCCGTCGAGCTCGACGGACTCAAGTCCACGCAGCGACCAGCTGACGATCCCATGGCCCGCCTCCGATCCGGCCAGTCGCAGCCGCACCGTCCCTACGTCGCAGATACCCGACACGACCGTGAAGCCGAGCGCGATCCAGCCGTCGGGCTCGTCGCCGAGCACGAGCTCGTCGATCGTCGGCCCTGGCGCCATCGCTCAGCGCCAGCGGAGCGCACGCGCGATCAGCGCGTCGAACACCCGGTCCGGCAGCAGCCGCGACATCGCCGCCCGCGACTTTGCTTCCCGTCCCACGAGGTAGCGGGTCCGCGGGCGCGAGGACGTCAGCGCGTGGGCGACGACGTCTGCCACAGCGGAGGGCGGCAGCCCGTCGCGCGCCGCCTGCTCGGCGCCCGCGCGCATCGTCTCGATCACGGGGCCGTAGAGCTCGGTCGTCGCCGCGGGAGCGCGCTCCAGCAACCCGTCGGCCACCGCGGCTCCCTTGTCCCAGATCGGCGTGGAGATCGCGCCCGGCTCGACGACCGAGACCCCAATTCCCCAGGGGCGCAGCTCGCGCCGCAGGGCGTCCGAGATCCCCTCCAAGGCGAACTTCGATGCGGCGTAGGCGCCGAGCATCGGCGCGGCCACGATGCCGCCGATCGAGCTGACGTTGACCACGCGCCCACGCGCCGTCCGCAGCATCCCCAGCATCGCCTGCGTCACAGCCACCTGGCCGACCACGTTGACCTCGAGCTGGTGGCGCAGCTCCTCGATCGGGATGAACTCGAGCGGCGCGGACACCGCGATTCCCGCGTTGTTGACGAGCCCGGCCAGCCGGCCGTCTCCGGCAGCCGAGACCTCGCTCGCCGCGGCGGCGATCGACTCGGCGTCGGTGATGTCCAGCTTGAGCGGACGCACCCCCCCGCCCGCAGCGCCGACGCGCTCGAAGGCGGAGTCGCTGCGCACCGCCGCGAAGACGTCGAACCCAAGCGCCCCCAGCCGCTGGGCGCACGCCTCTCCGATCCCTGACGATGCCCCGGTGATGACGATCACGCCGCGCTGCGCCATGACCGGCAGGCTATCTGCGCCGGGGTCCCAGACGCATGCAGACCGGCGCGCGCCGCACGTGCACGCGACGCCCACCACCCCGACGCCCCCGACCTCCCCGCCCACGACGCGCTGGGCACGGCGGCGGCGTCCCGCCGGCGCCGCCGTTCAAAAGCGTGACCGCCAGCGACCGATCGGCGACGATCGCGCGCTCGCAGAAGCCGGGGTCGATCCACTGCTTGGCCGAGAACAGCCTCGTCTGGTCGGCGTAGTAGGGCGACGTCGGATCGGCAGACTGCGAGTACGTCAGGATCGTGCGCGTGTCGGGGCACGCGCTGCCATTGAAGGACACGGCCTGCACGAAGCTCGACCCCGTCGGCACGTCGGGGTAGCCGACCCCCGGCACGAAGCTGTCGTTGATCGCGTTGAACAGGCCCAACGTCCCGGGGCCTCCGTGAATCGGTATCCGCGAGCCGTTGCGGACCACGTACTGGTACTGGCGCAGGGTCGCGTTCAGCGGGATGTGTGAGCGCTCGAGGTCTGCAACTGCCGAGCCGAGGGCTGCAATCACGAGTGGATTGCCGGTCTGCAGTCCGGCCGGCGTGTTCAACGGATCGCTCGCCGAGAACGCGACGGAATAGGGCGCTCCCGCGATGCTCACGTAGGGCGCGCCGGGCAGCGACAGCACGTGGGTCGAGAACTGCCGGAAAAGCACCGCGCCCGGGCTGTCGAGGTTGTCGTGCAGATCCCAGGCCGCCAGCACCGGACACGCCGCGCGCACGTCGACGGGGCCAGCGGTCGTCACCACCACGGGATTGGCTCGACACATGGCCACGACCTGGTCGTGCCACAGCTCTCCGGCGTACTGGCGGTCGTTGAAGACCATGTCCTGCAGCTGCGAGAGGGTGAAGCCGGTGCCCGGCAGTCCATCGCGCCCGGCCAGTCGCTGCTCGATCATCGTCAGCCCCAGCCGCGTGCGCAGCGAGCGCGCGGTGCCGACGCTGCCGATGATGCGCGGGTAGCCGACCAGCGGCTGGTGGGGGTTCGACAGCCAGAAGGAGTCGTTCGAGTTCTCCGTGTAGTCGTCGCGAAACAGCGACGGCTCGTGGGCGGGGCCCAGCAGCCCCGGCGCGACCGCGTCGGGGTCGCTGCCCCAAGCGCACGCCGAGCGCGACCCGTCCAGCACGGGCAGCCCTACCAGGCCTTGGGCTACGACACCAAAGGCCGTGTTGCACTGCGTGGCCTTCGCGTCGCTGACGTTCGGGATCGCACCGATGTCGGCGTAGTAGGCCTGGCCCGACTCATCCGTCGCGAGCGTGTTCACCCACGGGATCCCCTGCTCGCGGCGCTCGATCCCGTCGAGCGCGGCGACGCTCTGGGCTCGATCGGTGTCGAAGAAGTGGTTCAGCAAACGGAAGTTGTTGGCGTTCACGTCGCCCATCGCGTAGGCGACAAGCGGCGTCCACGGGAACAGCGGCAGGTCGTCGAGCGACGTCATCATCGGGCCCCAGATGGTGGAGTAGAGCGTGCGGCTGCGGGGAGCGAGCGAGCCGTCCGCTTGGCGTACCTGCACCGTTACGGTGCGCGCCGTCATCTGCCGCGGCTGGCCGTCAACGAGGTAGGTTGTCGGCGAGCCCGGGACGAGGACGAGCTGGTAGGGGGTGAAGCGGAACGCCGTCGAGACGGTGTGACTCCACGCGAGATGCGCGGTGTGACCGATCAGGATCAACGGCACGCCGAGCAGGCTGGCGCCGCCGACGTTGAGCTGGCCTGGGATCGTCAGCTGCGCCTCGTAGAAGCGCTCCGAGCCCCTCCAGGGGAAGTGCGGATTGCCGAGCAGCATGCCGCGGTGGTTGACCGTCGCGGCGCGGCCGAGAGCTACGGCGTTTGATCCGATGCCGCCCAGCGGGAGCTTTGATCCAAGCTGCTCGAGCAACCCTGTCGGTGCCGGCGGCCCCCCCGCCGCTGCGGCCGGCGCAGCCGCCCCCGCGGCCGAGCCGAGCAGGGGCAAGGATGGCAGCGGCGGCTGGGCGCCGCCGATGCCGTCGATCGCCACCGCGCCCGAGGCCAGCAGAGCCAAGGCATAGATGCGGCGGTAGGCGTCCATAGTGGTGATCGGCGTCACCCATGGCTTCCCGCGACAGGCGGGATCGGAGATGTTCTGAACGCCGGTGTCAGTCAGCCAGCGGTCATAGCCAGCGGCGTACCCGCGCGCGAGGTCGCGGAGCTGCTGGTAGGGGCCGTTCGGCGGTGGCTGGGCCAGCAGGCGCCCGATCGTCTGCGCATCGATGATCTGCTGAAAGAAGTAGTCGGAGTTGAGGTTGTTCTGGATCGTGCCGTTGCCCCCGAACGTCCACGATCCGGTGGGGCCGAAATAGCGCGAGCGCTGAGCCCGGACAGTGACGTAGGAATCGGCGAGCACGCAGATGTTGTCGCCGGCGAGCGCGTAGCCATAGCCGTAGCCCAGTCCCGCCCAGTCACGCGCGTAGATGTGCGGGATCCCCTCGGCGGTGCGGCGAATCGTGGCGCGCACGCCACCGTCGGCGCCTGGGCTGCCGACCGACGTTGCCAGAACCACACGCGCGCCCTGCGCGGGCGCCGGCGCAAGCGACGAGGCCGCGAGCAGGGCAGCGACCGCGACAACGATGTGGGCAGTGCGTCTACTCACCCATCACCTTGATCACGAGGCGTTTGCGCCGCCGTCCGTCGAACTCCGCGTAGAACACGGCCTGCCAGGGTCCCAGATCCAGGCGCCCGGCGGTGACGGGAAGGATCGCCTGATGATGGAGCAGCAGGTTCTTGAGGTGGGCATCGCCGTTGTCCTCGCCGCCGCGGTGGTGGCGGTAGTCGCCGTGATCCGGGAGCAGCTGACGCGCGACGTCGCTGCTGGGGGGCCGCCACGAGGGCGGCGCCAGCTTGTCGAGCCACTCGAGCGCGTCCTCGAGGATCCCCGGCTCGTCGTCGTTGACCCATACGCCCGCCGTGATGTGCATCGCGGACACGAGCACCATCCCCTCGGCGATCCCAGACTCAGCCACCGCTGCCTGGACGTCGTCGGTGATGCGCACGAACTCCCGGCGCCCCTCGGTGTCGAACGTCCGGTAGACGGTGTGCGTTGTCATCGACCGGGCATCATGGCGCCATGGACTTGCACTTGCAGGGACGCGCCTGCGTGGTCACGGGCGCCAGCGGCGGGATCGGCGCGGCGACCGTTGCCGCTCTGCAACAGGAGGGAGCCCGCGTGCTCGGCGTCTCGCGCAATCCCGGTCCCGATGGCCTCGCGCTCGACCTCACCGACGCCGACGCCGGCGATCGCCTGCTCGCGGCAGCGCGCGATCGCATCGGCGGTCTCGATGTGCTCGTCAACAACGCTGGGACCACCAGCTTTCGCTCGCTCGAGGAGCTCGACGAGGACGACTGGCGCGGGCAGTGGGAGCTGCATGTGATGGCCCCTCTGCGGCTGATGAAGGCGGCGGCGCCGGGCATGGCGGAGCGCGGCTGGGGAAGGATCGTCAACGTCTCCTCCTCGGCGGGCAAGCGCCCGTCGCTCACGAACGCCGCCTACGCGGTGACCAAGGCGGCGCTGCTCTCGCTCTCGCGCGTGTTCGCCGACACCTATGCCGAGCACGGCGTGCTCGTCAATGCCGTTGCCCCAGGTCCGGTCGCCTCGGAGCTCTGGCTCGGCCCGGGCGGTCTCGCCGATCAGGCGGCCGCGGCCCGCGGGCAAAGTCGTGACGAGGTGCTCGCCGACCAGACGGCGAAGGTCCCGCTCGGACGCTTTGCGCAGCCGGAGGAGATCGCCGCCGTCATCGTCTTCCTCTGCTCGGAGGCGGCCAGCACGGTCGCGGGCGCCGCGTGGTCGGTCGACGGTGGGACCGTCCCGGGGATCATCTGAGCGCCGCCAAACCGCGCCGCCCGCACCGCACTTCCGCAAGGATGCACAGATGCAGATCACGCCACAGGCGCGGGTGACCGCCATCTGCCTCGGCGTGCTCGCGCTCGGAGCGGGCGCGGCGGTCGCTCTGCAGCACCACGGTGCCAGCCGCAGCGCTACCCGCGCGCCAGCCGCCGGCGGCGTTGCCCAAGCCGCGGCCGGGACCCCGGTCACCGTGGCCATTCCTTCTATTAGGAGAGCTCGCACCCACGGGCGCGTCCGGACCGAGGCTGCGCCCGCCGGCTCTCCCCCCCTCGCCCCGCTCGTTCCCGGCCGCCCCCCGCCGCCCGCCCACCCGGTCCCGCCCCAGTACTCGCCGATCGCTCCGGGCGCGCCCTCGGACGCCGAGATCAAGCTCGAGCTCGCGCAGATGGAGGCGATCAACCGCCGCCTGCGAGGCGGCTTCCAGATGGGCGTCGCGTCCGTCTTCACCGACTACGGATATGGGCTTGCTTGCGGCGGCGTGCTCGGGGTCAACCAGCTGGGCGTCGCCAACCTGACGCTTCCCTGCGGCACGCCCGTGACCTTCCGCTACGGCGGCCGCCAGGTGACCGTTCCGGTGCTCGACCGCGGCCCCTACATCGCCGGGCGCCTCTGGGACCTCACCGGCGCCACCGCGGCGGTGCTCAACTTCCCCGGGCTCGGGGAGATCGCTTGGAAGATCGGCTAGGCGAGGCCCAGCCAGGGGAGCGTCAGCCTGCCTTGAGCAGGTCGATCACGAAGACCAGCGGGGAGTTCGGTGGGATCTTCGGGGGCTGGCCCGTGGGGCCGTAGGCGAGCGCGGCGGGGATGATCAGCTCGCGGCGCCCGTCGACGTGCATGCCGACGAGGCCCTGATCCCAGCC
Source organism: Solirubrobacterales bacterium (assembly GCA_003244205.1). Taxonomy (GTDB): domain Bacteria; phylum Actinomycetota; class Thermoleophilia; order Solirubrobacterales; family Solirubrobacteraceae; genus QHBW01. The sequence goes on from QHBW01000029.1 coordinate 34,030, forward strand.
GTTGATCACCGCGCCTTGGCCGAGGGTGAAGGTGAAGGGCATGTTCCTGTCCCAGGATGCGTCGAACTGCGTCCCGTCCTTGTACAGCACGCCGACGTACTGGACGGTGAGCGATTGGCCCGCCGCCGCAGCGGGGCCGCTGCCCTTCACGAGATCCTTGATCACGAGTGTCTTCGGCGCCGGGCCCTTCGGTGCGACGACGGTCGGCTTGGTCGCAATCGCCGCCGGCACGGGCGGCGTCGGCGCGCTGGCAGTGGCGGTCGTCTGCGTCAGCGAGGCGGGGACCGACACGGCGGTTAGCGCGCTCTTGTCCGAGGAGCCGCAGGCGGCGACGAGCAGCGCAGCCGCGAGGCCCGCCGCGACGAGTGCTGCCGGGCGGGGATGAGGAAGAAGAAAAGCGCGGCGCAACGACACGGCGGCGCAGCTTAGCGGGCGTCACCCGGCGGCTCGGGTAACAGCATGTCAGCGCTAGTGTCATCGTTCTAGTCGAGGCTGGAGTATGCTGGATCGGTGGCGAGCACCGACGCAACACCGTTTCGCCGCGTTCGCGAACGCGAGCTGATCGACGCGACCCGGGCGCTGTTCGACGAGCGCGGTGTCCAGGACGCTCCGATCGACGATATCGCCAAGGCGGTTGGGATCAACCGCGCGCTGATCTACCGCCACTTCTCCTCCAAGGAGGAGCTCTTCGTGCTCACGGTGACCGACTATCTCGACGAGCTCGCCGAGCTCGTGCGCGCATCGGTCGACGGCAGCGAGGGTCCGCGCGAGAGCCTCGAGCGAGGGCTCGACGCGTTTGCCGGCTTCTGCCTTCGCTATCCCGCCTTCCTCGACTGCGCGCTGTCGCTGATGCGCCGGCCCGCGCGCGAGCTGCACGACAGGGTTTCGGAGTCGGTGTGGTTCCGGCTCGGTCAGGGCATGGCTGCGCTGCTGTCGCTGCTGACCGCCAATCTTGCCGAGGGCAAGCGCACGGGCGCTTTTGCGCTCGAGGATCCGGCGTTCACCGCCAACCTGCTCTACACCCAGATCCTCGGCGCGATGCACCTCGCCCGCCTCGGCGGCGGCGTGCGCGAGCTGGCGCCCGGAGTACCGGAGTTCTTTCGCACCGACCCGCAGCAGGTCCGCGTCGCCTGCGTGGCCAGCGCGCTGGCCACGGTCACGGCGTAGCCGGCGCCGGCGCGCGGCACGCCGCTCAGGCGGAGCGCGCGCCGATCCCGACCGGGCAGCTGACGCCGGTGCCGCCGAGGCCGCAGTAGCCGTTCGGGTTCTTGAAGAGGTACTGCTGGTGGTAGCCCTCCGCGTAGTAGAAGGGCCCCGCGGGCGCGATCTCGGTGCTGATCTCCCCGTGTCCGGCGGCCGCGAGGACGCGACCGTACGCCTCGGCCGAGGCACGAGCGGCGCTCTCCTGAGCGGCGCTGGCGGTATAGATCGCCGAGCGATACTGCGTGCCGACATCGTTGCCCTGGCGCATGCCCTGAGTCGGATCGTGCCCCTCCCAGAAGGTCCGCAGTACCTCCTCATAAGGGAGTCTCGCGGCGTCGAAGACGACCAGCACCGCCTCGGTGTGACCAGTACGCGCCGAGCAGACTTCGTCGTAGGTCGGGTTCGGCGTGAAACCACCGGCGTATCCCACCGCGGTGGTCCATACGCCCGGGAGCTCCCAGAACAGCTTCTCGGCTCCCCAGAAGCAGCCGAGCCCGAGCACCGCCGTCTCGTGTCCTTCGGGCCACGGCGGCGTCAGCGGGTGACCGAGCACCGCGTGCTGGCCGGGGACTTGCATCGCGGAGTCGCGGCCCGGCAGCGCGGTCTGCGCTTCGATCATCTTGGTCTTGGCGGAGGAGAAGAGCATCGTCAGGTCAGGATAGGCCTCGGGGCGGGGTAGCGTGCCGAGCGATGGAAGCGGCCACAGCGCCAGAGAGGACGCCGCAGCGCGAGGGCGCTTCGTCGTTTGCCAAGTCGCTGTTCCTCGGCGAGATCCACGAGGATCTGGTCTTCCCCTATCCCTACCCCGATGCCGACGACCGCCGCAAGATCGGAGCACTCGTGCGCTCGGTGCGGGAGTTCGGCGAGACCTATGACGAGCGCGCCGTGGAAGAGCGCGGCTGGATCGGGGATCGCGAGATCGCCGATCTGGGCGAGAGATGTCTGCTCGGCCTCTACGTGCCGAGGAGTACGGCGGCGCCGGCCTCTCACAGACGGGCTACTGCCGCGTTTCGGAGGAGCGCCCAGATCGACGCGACGCTCTCGGTGATCATGGGGGGCCGGCAAGTGGCTGCTGGACCGCGTGATCCTTCACGTGCGCGAGCGCGAGCAGTTCGGCCAGCCGCTCGCGGACTTCGAGCTCGTGCAGGAGAAGATCGGCAGAGCCGAGCGCTGGGCTGATTTAGCCCCGCTGCGCCGAGGCCGCGTTGGTCGCGACCAGCTCGACGATCTGCGGCCACAGCTCGCGCGGGAGATCGTGACCCATCCCGGGGAACGCGGTCAGCTGCGCGCCGGGGATGGCGGCCGCCGTGGCGCGTCCGCCGGAGACGTCGATCAACGGGTCGTCCTCGCCGTGGAGCACGACGGTGGGTGCGGTCACCGTCGCCAGCGCGGCGGTGCGATCGCCCGAGGCGAGCAGCGCGAGCAGCTGGCGACCGGTGCCCCGCGGGTTGACGCCGCGCTCGTGCACCCGCGCCGCGAGCGTGCGCAGACGCTCCTCGTCCGGCGGATAGGCAGGCCCGGCGAGGGTCCGCCAGAGGCTCACGAAGTACTCCACGAAGCTCGGCAGCTCGGCTGGCGCTGGGGTCAGCAGCAAGGGAAGGACCTCGGGCCGAGCCTTGCCCACCTCGGGATCGCCGGTGGTCGACATGATCGACGTCAGCGACAGCACGCGCTGGGGGTGGCGGATCGCAATCGTCTGGGCGATCATCCCGCCCATCGAGGCGCCGACGACATGGGCTCCATCGATCTCGAGGTGGTGCAGCAGCCCGACCGCGTCGCCGGCCATCTCCTCGAGCTTGTAGCTCGCCGTGCTGGTATCGCCCTGCAGCGCCGCGAGGATGTCGGGATCGGGCCCACCCTCGATCCAGCTCGAGCGACCCACATCGCGATTGTCAAAGCGCACCACGAAGCGCCCCTGCTCGACGAGCAGCGCGCAGAAGTCCTCCTCCCACAACAGCATCTGGGCCCCGAGCCCCATCACCAACAGGACCGCCGGGTCGCCGGCATCGCCAAACGTCTCGTAGGCCAGCTCGATCCCGTCGACGCGGGCGACCAGCTCGCTCATCGGCTTGCTGAGGCCTTCTTCGCGGAGGCGGACTCCAAGCGCTCGCGATCCTCCAGCTCCCCGTCCGCCAGGCGCGCGCGCAGAACCTTCTTGTCGAACTTGCCCACGCTGGTCTTCGGCACCGCGTCGATAAAGGCGAACTCCTCGGGGATCCACCACTTCGCGACGCGCTCGACGAGGTGGTCACGAAGCTCCTCGGCGGTCACCGAAGAACCCTCTCGGCGAACCACGCACGCCAAGGGACGCTCCTGCCAGCGCTCGTCGGGCCGCGAGATGACCGCCGCCTCGACGACATCGTCGTGTGCCATCAGCTCGACCTCGAGCTCGACGGAGGAGATCCACTCACCGCCTGACTTGATCACGTCCTTGACCCGATCGGAGATGCGAATGAACCCGTGGTCGTCGATCGAGGCGATGTCACCGGTCCTCAGCCAGCCGTTATGGAACTTGTCGTCCTCGGAGGAGTCCTCGTAGTAGCTCGATGCCACCCACGGACCGCGGACCTCGAGCTCCCCCGTGCTCTCGCCGTCCCACTGCAGCTCCTCTCCCTCGCCGCTCATCAATCGCGCCTCGACGAGCGGCATGATCCGCCCCTGGCTGGCGCGATAGGACCAGTGCTCGTCGCCTTCGGCACCGCCGGGCGGCCGGGCCATCGACCCCAGCGGGCTGGTCTCCGTCATCCCCCAGGCCTGGATCAAGCGCAACCCGTGGCGCTCCTCCCACGCCTGCATCAGCGACAGCGGAACCGCCGAGCCGCCGCAGATCACCCGCTGCACGCTCGAGAGGTCAGCGGGATGGTCCTCTACGTGACGAAGGATGTCGTTCCACACGGTGGGAACCGCGGCCGACACCGTGACGCGCTCCTCGGCGATCAGCCGCGTCAGCGGATCGGGTTGGAGGAACCCGGCCGGCATGATCAGATCGGCCCCCGAGAGGCCTGCCGCATAAGGGATCCCCCACGCGTTGGCATGGAACATCGGCACCACCGGGAGCATGCGGTCATCCGCGCACAAGGCCATCGCATCGGTCGTGCAGGTCGCGAAGGAGTGCAGCAGGTTCGAGCGGTGTGAGTACAGGACGCCCTTGGGGTTGCCGGTCGTCCCACTCGTGTAACAGAGCCCAGCCGCCTGGCGATCGTCGAGGCGCGGGTAGCGGTAGCCGGGTGACTGGTCGGCAATCAGGTCCTCGTAGCGGATCGCGTTGGGCAGGGAACCCATCTCGCCGTCACCCATCACCACGTAGTGGCGCACCGTCTCAAACGCCGGGGCGAGCTGCTCGAGCACCTCGACCAGCGAGTCGTCCACGAACACGACCTGGTCCTGCGCGTGGTTGGCGATGTAGGTGAGCTGCTCGGCGAAGAGGCGGATGTTGAGGGTGTGAAGGACGGCGCCGAGGCATGGCGCCGCGAAATAGACCTCGAGGTGACGCTGGCTGTTCCACGCGAACGTCGCCACGCGATCGCCTTCTTCGATGCCCAGCGATCCGAGCGCGCGGGCGAGCCGGTCGACGCGCTCGGCGACCGCGCTGTAGCTGGCGCGCTCCCTGCCGCTCTCGGTGAGGGTCACGACTTCGCTGTCACCGTGCACTCGCCGCATGCGCTCGAGGATGTGCTGGATCGTCAGCGGATGATCGTGCTGCATCAGTCCCTCGAGCATGGCTCTCTCCTCTCCGGTACGGGCGCCGCCTCGGGCGCCGCTGCGCTTGATGCTAACGACGGACCACTCAAGGTGGCGGCGTAGAGACGGCGAACCTTGTCCGATGCCCGCCGCCTGGGTCTATCTGCTGCGCTGCCGCGATGGCTCGCTCTACACCGGCTGGACAGTCGATTTGCAGCGGCGGCTGGCGCGCCACGCCACGGGCACAGCCAGCCGGTACACCGCGAGCAGACGCCCGCTCGAGCTCGCACTCGCGTTGCCCATGGCCGATCGCAGCGCCGCGCGGCGCGGGGAGGCGGCGATCAAGCGCCTCAGCCGCGCGCAGAAGCTCGCGCTCGTGCGTCGGGGCGCCGGCGGGGGCGCGGGCGCCTAGGTGATCGAGAGCGCGATCCGGTCGCTGGCGCTCACGTGCTCGCGGCGACCGGACCGGTCCACCGCGCGCACCGTGACGCGGTAGACGCCGCGCGCCAGGTGGTGGAGCCGCAGCGCCAGCGCCCATCGCGTCCGTCCACGCGCCAGCAGCAACGTCGGCCGCGCGCAGGAGCCCAATCGCCCCAGGCGACCGCCGGCGGCGACGAAACGGCAGCGGCGTCTCTGCGCTCGCAGGATCGAGACCGTGATCCGTGCAATCCGTGATCCGCGTGAGCGGCAGCGGCCCGTCGTGGTCAGACCGCGGAGCACGAGCCGTCCGCCGCTGAGCACGACCGCGCGTCCGCCGCGAGGGCGGCGAGGGGCAAGAATCCGGCTGCGCAGCGTCAATCCGGCGAGGCATGCGCGCTCAGCAGCTGTCTGCACGCTGACGGCCTCGCTACCCCCGAACGCGCTCGCCAGCGCGGCGAAGACGCTCTCCTGCACGCCGGGCACGCCGCCCGCGCCCGCCAGTCCCGCCGCCGGGCAGTTGACGGCCGGTGGTGCCAGCGGTTGGTCGCGGCGTGCGCCCAGCGGATGAGAGCCGTCCAGCGCGGGGAAGACGTCGAGGTAGTAACGACTCTCCACGCACCCGGACGGATCGAACACGACCATGCCGCGGGTGCTCAGGTCGGCCGCTACCTGCGGCTGGCCGTCGTAGTCCATGAAGTAGCCGGTGGCGTCGACAGCGCGAGCGCCAAAGCCCGCTACCCCGGGCGCCCCGATCAGCGTCCCGCCCGCGGGATCGAGACCGCGCTGTGGCGCGGGCGCCAGCAGGATGCCGGCCGCCCCAAGCGCCGAGCGGGCGTAGCCGCCGCCGGGCAGGACGAAGCGGCCGGGGCCGACGCGCGCCGAGGGATCGGATGCGTCAGCGGCGACGAGCTGGGTGAGGCCGTCGGCGACCATGTTCGAGGCGGTCGGTCCCGCCCCCTCGGTCTCGAGCTTGTGCTGGTGGCCGGCGCTGTCGACGCTGGCGCTTGGGTTCGATGGCGTGCCCGTTTGGCAGCTGAGGCCCGAGCCCGGCCCCGACAGCGGGGCGGTGCTGGTGATCGTCCCCGGGGACCCGATGTAGGCCCAGGCCGGAATCTGATAGCCGATCATGTCGTTGGCCAGTCCGACCGGGAAGCGAAAGAGTGCGTGGCTGCGCCACACCGGCACGCCCGGGTTTGGGCGCCCGTTGCATTCGCGCGGCACGTCCTCGTAGCCCCACGGACCGCCGAGCATCAGCGCGGGGAAGGCCTCGCCCGGGTTGGCGATCAGCTGGAGGTCGGGTCCGACGTCGAGCACGCCGACGCTCGAGAGCAGGTGGTCGGGGATCGCCGCGGGCGGCCCCTCCAGGCCCCCTGGAAGCGCCGGCGGCGCCAGCTTGTTGCAGCCGGGCCCCAGATAGCTGGGACGCGGGCCGAAGAGTCCGACCACGGCCGCGGCGCGGAAGAGGTTGTTCTCGAGCGGCACGCACTCGTCCCGGCTGGCGAAGCGCAGCGGGCCGAAGCGCAGCCGCTGGGCGCTGCGCGCCTGGGCGGCGATCAGGGCCGCCCAGGCCTGACCGGTGGCGTTCGCCTGGGCGAAGGTCCCCTGCCTGGGGTCGACCGCCGGCACGGTGGTCGCGTCTTCCTCGGAGCCGTTGTCTGCCACCAGGAAGATCGACTCGCCACCAAGCTTGCGGTCCAGCGCGTCCTCGAAGTACCCGGGCCAGTCCGATGACAACGCGCTGGTCCCGGAGTGGCCCACCTCCTGGTTGTGGGCGGCGAGGCTCATGACCGTGAAGATCGTCCTGGCCGCCCCATCGCGCGCCTGCAGCACCCCAACCTTTGGGTCGATCGCGGCGGCATAGCTGTGGCCGTGCGAGTCGTGACCGGTCGTGGGCCAGTTGTCCGACAACTGCACGCAGAGTCCGGGAATGGCCCCGCGGGCAACGCCGGCAGACGCGCAGCTCTCCGCCTCCTGCACGGGCATCGGCAGCTGACGGGCATACAGGGTGGCCGGGCGCAGCGACGCAGCCGCCGCGGCGATGACCTGGGCCACGCGCGCATCGAGGAAGCTCATGTAGTAGTCGTCGATCCCCGACTGCAAGCCGGCCGGCGAGCTCAGCGCCCCGATGCCGGGAAGATCAGGCGTCGATGGCGAGGGGCCGCCGTAGATGCCGAGCGTGTCGGGCGAGCTCTCATTGTGGTTGGCGCTGACGATGACGTCGTCGACCCTCGTCCCCATCTGCCGGGCGAGCTGCCGGCCCATGGCCGCCATCTGATCGGTGTACTGGCGAAAAAGACCCTGCACCGCCACGGAGACAACGACGTCGGTGCGAGCGCCGTCGGAGATCGCGAAGGCGCGCGCCTGCAGCGGGTCGTGCACCGATGTCGCGGCCTTCGGGCTGCCGATCGTGGCGCCCGAGGTGTAGATCTGGTCGTGGCGCAGGTTGCCGTTGGCATCGCAATAGACGTCGCCGAAGGCGTACTGGCCGCGCCGGGCGATGTCGACGTAGGGCTCGTCGTCTGACCACACGCGCGCTGCGGACAGCGCGTTCTCGGCGACGCATAGGGGATTGGCGCCAAAGCCGTTGGGGTCTGCGGCGCCCGCTGTGCGCGGAGTGATGTCGACGCTGGCGCCCCCGGCGAAGAATCCCGCATGGGCGCTGGCCGGAGCACCGGCCAGCGCGACGGCGACGAGCGCGGCTGCAACATGGCGGGGCATCGCTTAATCGAGCATGGCAGGCTCCGCTCAGATGCGCATCGCGGTGGCCATCCTCAGCCTGCTCGTCGTCGCACTGATGCTGACGGAATTCTTCGTCACCTTCCTGCTGCCACGGCGCGTCAAGCGCGACCCTCGGATCGCGCGGCGCTTCTTCACCTGGTTCTGGACGCCCTGGCGCGCGATTGCGGCGCGGCTTTCGCCTGTCGCCGGGGACACGATGCTGGGGATCTACGGACCCCTTGGGCTGGTGCTCATCCTGGTGGCGCTCAGTGTCGGATTGATCATCGGCTACAGCGGGCTGCACTGGGCCGCCGACACCCACCTTGGTGGCGCCCACGCTGCGAGCTTCCTTCAGGACCTCTACTTCAGCGCCGGCTCGTTCTTCAGTGTCTCGGTCACGGTCTCGCCCAAGGGCGTCGGGAAGCTCATCCAGGTCGTCGAGGCGGCATCGGGCTTCGGCGTGCTCGCGATCTCGATCGGTTATCTGCCCGCCCTCTTCCAGGCGTTCTCCGAGCGCGAGAAGGCCGTCTCCCAGCTCGACGCCCGTGCGGGGTCGCCGCCGACGGCGGGCGGGCTGCTCGTGCGCTCCGGCGAGCGCGCCGGCTGGGGCGAGCTGGATGCCTACCTCCAGGAGTGGGAAGGCTGGGCCGCCGAGCTAATGGAGACCCATCTCTCCTACCCGGCGATCGGCTACTTCCGCTCCCAGCACGTCAACCAGAACTGGCTGGCGGCGCTCACCGCGGTCGTCGACAGCTGCGCCTTCGCGATTGCCTTCGCGCCCGAGGGTGAGGTTCTCGCCGCCGAGCTGACCTTCGCCATCGGCCGGCATGCGCTCGCCGACCTCGCCTATGCCTACCGCGCCCCAGTCAAGGCGAGCCATGCCGACCGCCTGCCCGACGGGGATCTGGACGAGCTGTGCTCGAGGCTGGAGGGCAGCGGGCTCGCGCTCGCCGACGGCGACGAGGCGCGCAGCCGTCTGCGCGAGCTGCGCGCCAGCTATGAGCGCTACACGATCGCCATCGCCGCGCAGCTCGCGCTGCCGCTGGCGGGCTGGCTGCCGTCAGAGGACGTGATCGAGAACTGGCGCCGCGCGAGCGCGAAGCGCAGGCGCCCGACGCTGCCGTAGTCTGAGCCCGCAACCGGACCCAGGAGCCTGATCGATGAGCGTCGCGCTGAAGCTGGTCTCCATCATGATCGTGGTGGTGACGCTGTTCCTGCTCGCGGTCGCGGTGGTCGCGGTTGTCGACGTCACGACGAAGAGTGGCTACAGCCTCAATGTCGGTCGCTTCGTCTTGTTGGTGGCCGGCATCGTGATCCTCAGCGCCGGTGCGGTGAACCTGTGGCGCCGCTCCAACCGCGCGCGCGGCGGATAGCGGACGCTCGCAGCGGTGGCCGAGATCGGCGCCGTGGTGTTCGACCTCGACGGGGTGCTGCTGCAGTCCGAGGAGCTGTGGGACGACGTTCGCCGCGAGCTGGCAGCCGCGGCGGGCCGGCGGTGGCCCGCCACCGCGACGCGCGACATGATGGGCATGAGCTCCCCCGAGTGGTCGCGCTATCTGGTTGAGCAGGTGGGTCTACCCGGCACGCCGGAGGAGGTCAACGAGCGCGTGCTCGACGAGCTACTGGGGCGCTATCGCGATGAGCTGCCCTGGATCGACGGCGCCCCGGAGGCGGTCGAGCGCATGGCCGCGCTCTGGCCCCTGGGCCTCGCCAGCTCGTCGAACCGGCAGATCATCGATCACGCGCTCGAGATCGGTGGGCTGACGCGCCACTTTGCCGTCACGGTGTCCTCCGAGGAGGTCCCGCGGGGCAAGCCGGCACCCGACGTCTACCTCGAGACGGCCCGAAAGCTGGCGATCGCCCCAGCGCGCTGCGCCGCGATCGAGGACTCGAGCAACGGCCTGCGCTCGGCGGCAGCGGCGGGGATGCGCGTGATCGCCGTGCCCAACCCCGCGCACCCACCCGACCCCGATGCGCTGTCGCTTGCCGCGGTCGCGATCGGGTCGCTGGCGGCGCTGACGCCCGTGGTCGCGGGCGGCGAGCGCGAGGCGGGCGACTGATCAGCCTTCGAGCACGGTCCCGTCGCCGAGACGCCGCCGCTCCGCGGCATCGAGCTCGACGCGACCGCGCACGACGACGTCGCGCCCGAAGGTGACGTCTCCCCGGACGGCGAGGCGCTCGCACTGCGCCAGCGACGGGGGGCCGGCCGGGAAACGCGCGTCGAAGTCTGCGAGCAGCTTGTAGTAATGGGGGTCGAGCGCGACCACGAGCGGCCCGATGGTGCGCCGCGGCGACACCACGACGCGGAAGTCGTCGGTCAGCTCGTAGCAGTCCGATCGCAGCCCGAGCAGGTCGTCCGTCGTCTTCACCGGCAGGAAGCGCTCGCGCCCCACCTGCAGAGCGCGCGCCCCTGCGAAGACGCCGATCGCCGACCCCATCGCCGTCTCGAGCTGGTAGACGGCGGGCGTCGAGGGATCGGCGGGATCCACCGTCTTCTCGTTGCGAATCAGCGGCAACTCGAGCACGCCGTCATGAGCTGAGAGCAGGGCATCGAGCGCCTCGAGATTTACCCACAGGTTGTTGGTATTGAAGTAACGGTGACGCCCGATGTCCTCGAATGCCTGTACGTCGTCGGGCGCGATCTGCGCCGTCTCGCGCAGAACGAGCCGTCCGTCGCTGCGTCGGCGCACGAGGTGGCCGCCCTTGCGGTCGGCCTCGGTACGCTCGGATTGCTCGGAGAGGAAGGGGATGTCCTCGGAGGCGATCCAGCCGAGGATGCGCGGATCGAGCACCGCCCCGAGGTTGTCCACGTTTGAGATGAACATGTGGCGGTAGCCATGCTCGAGCAGCGTCGCCAGCATGCCCGAGCTGACGAGCGCGGTGTACACGTCGCCGTGGCCAGGGGGGCACCACTCGAGCTCTGGCTTGGCCGGCCAGCTGACCGGGTGCAGATCGTCGACGCGGATCTTCGGCTCGCGATTTTGCAGGAAGTCTGGGGGGACGTCCGTCGCGAGCTCGCTGTGATGCCCGAGCGCAGTCAGCGAGTCCTCGCGAGTGTGAAACGAGTTCATCAGCACGAGCGGAAGACGGGCCCCGGTGCACTGGCGAAGCGCGAGCACCTGATTAGCGATGATGTCCAGGAAGGAGCGACCGTCCTTGGCGGTGAGCAGTGACTTTGCCCGCGGCAGTCCCATGCTCGTCCCCAGCCCGCCGTTGACCTTGACGATCACGGTGCGGTCCAGCGCCTCGCTCTTTCCGGGCTCGTTCGCGGTGAGGTCCGCGACGGAGGGAAGCTCGCTTACCGGCTCGATCTCGCTCTCGCGCAGGACGCCCGCGTCGCCCGCGGCGAGCTTTTTGTAGTGGTGCTGAAAGGTGCGGATCGCGACGTCGGGCACGCCAGCCGCGCGCATCTTCTCCTCGCTGGCGCGCAGTCCGTCGGCCGTCACCTCAGCGTGGCTCCAGGATCACCAAGGGGATCTCGCGCTTGGTGCGCTCCTGGTAGCCCCGATACCCGCCGTAGACGTCAACGACCCGCGGCCACAATCGCTTGCGCTCAGCCGGACTCGCGACGCGCGCGTGTACCGACCGGCGCGTCGCGCCTACCTGGATCGAGGTATCGGGGTGCGCGCGCAGGTTGTGAAACCAGGCCGGATGACGCGGGTGACCGCCCTTGGAGGCGACGATCACGAGGTCGTCGCCGTCTTCGATGTACACGAGCGGCGTCGTTCGCTTGGTGGCGCTCTTGGCTCCGACGTGCTCGAGTAGCAGCATCGGCGGCAATCCGGGGACGCGGTGCCCGACGATCCCGTGGGAGGCGCGGTACACCCGAGCGTGCGCGCCCATCAGCCGGGTGAGCACCGGCCAGAGGCGCTCGACGGCGCCGAGGTAGCGACTATCGGCCATAGCGAGCAACCCTACCCCGGTCGCGCAAACGCAGGTATAGTTGCATGATCAACCAACACGCTCAACCCGCCACGGCCGCGCCGACAGCGGTCTCGATTCATCCCGACACCGCTGTCGGTTGCGTGCGCCTGATCGTCTCCGACCTGGAGAACGAGCGCGGCTTCTACGAGCGCGTGATCGGGCTGCAACTGATCGGCAGTGCGGGCGAAACCGCCACGCTCGGCGCCACCGCCTCTGCTCCACTCGTCGAGCTGGTCGGCGATCCCGGCGCTCCCGCGCGACCGCGACGCGCCAGTGGCCTCTTCCATCTGGCGATCCTCGTCCCCTCGCGCGCGGAGCTCGCGCAATCGCTACGACGTGTCAGCGACGCTGGTTGGCGCCTCAGCGGTGCCTCCGACCATCTCGTCAGCGAGGCGCTCTACCTCGATGACCCCGAGGGCAACGGCATCGAGCTCTACCGCGACCGGCCTCGCGAGGAATGGACGTACCGCGATGGCAAGCTGGCGATGAGCACGCTGCCGCTGGATCTCGAGGGCGTGGTGGCCGAGCTGCCGGCCGATGCGGACGATCCGGACGAGGGCATGCCCGCCAGCACCCGCATCGGTCACGTGCACCTCCAAGTGGGCAACCTCGAGGATGCCGAGCGCTTCTACCACGGCCTGCTCGGCTTCGACGTCGTCGTTCGCGGCTATCCGGGCGCGCTCTTCGTCTCCGCCGGCGCCTACCACCACCACATCGGGCTCAACACGTGGAGCTCCCTCGGTGGCGGCGCACCGCCGCCGGGCTCGCGCGGGCTCGACCGCTTCGACGTGATCGTTCCGGACACCGACGAGCTCGCTCGTCTGAGGGGACGCCTCAGCGCCGCCGGTCTCGAGCCACAGGAGCTCGATGGCGCGGCGATCGTGGCCGATCCGTTCGGTAATCGCGTGCGTCTGATTGCGCGCGGCTGAAGGCTCACTCAGGCGTGGAGGAGATCAGCTCTGAAGCCGCGATCGGGGCCACAGACGGCACCGCAGTGGCGGCTGCCGTCAACGGACTGGTCAAGCGCTACGGCCCGGTCGAGGCCGTGTCGGGCATCGACTTCGAGGTCTTCTCCGGCGAGACCTTTGGCTTTCTCGGACCCAACGGCGCGGGCAAGTCGACTCAGATGCAGTCGTTCATGGCGCTGATGCAGATGCTGATCATGCCGATGTTCTTCCTTTTCCGGCGCGCTCTTCCCCGTGGCGGGGCTGCCCCGCTGGCTGGAGATTCTCAACCACGTCGATCCGCTCACTTATGCCGTCGATCCGATGCGCCGGGCGGTCTTCGCGCACCTCAACATCAGCGCGATCGCGCGTCACACGCTCGATCCGGGCGTCACGTGGTTCGGCTGGCGCGTGCCGGGGCTGATCGAAGCGGCGGTCGTAGCAGTGATCGGGATGATCATGCTGGCGATCGCGATCGCCGAGTTCAGCCGTACGGAGTAGCCGGCGGCGTCGGGCGAATCTGACTCAGTGTGAGGGTTTGACCGCGCCGTAGCGCCGCCAGTGGCGCTCTGGAATGGCATCGGGGTCCTTGTACCAGTACCACGTGCACGGGTCGCTGCCGTAGTCCTCGGGCGGATCGGAGGGATACAGCGGATACCCGCTCCACTGGATCGGCAGTGACTCGTTCATGAACGAGCAGTGGGTGCAGTAGAGGGGGAAGTTCGTGCGTCCATAGGACCAGTCGTGGGCTTCCTGCGTGCGCCCGTAGCCACCCTGCTCGTAGACGCCGCGACGCACCAGCCGCTGCCCCGAGCCGCAGGGGTTCATGCGAAAAGTGACCTTGTCTTCGTCCTCCTCGATCGCGAAGCGACCCGGGTGCTCGCCGACTCCCGAGCCGGAGTGCGCGCGCCAGGTCGCCGCGAGCAGGTAGACGAGCTCGCGGCGGTCAAGGCGGTTGATCGCGTCGTGGTGTCGGCGCCAGCCGCGCTCGCTGCACTGCGTCCAGGCTTCCGCCACGCCATCGTCGCCGAGTCGCTCCTGCACGAAGGAGACGAGCCCGAGGATCGACTCCACCATCAGGTCGTGGAGCATCAGCCACTCGTGCTTCATCTCCCCGCAGAGCCGCCGGGCGGAGTCGAGCTCGCCGGCGTCGATCGCCGCGATCGCGCGGTCCATCGTCGGGCGGGAAAGCGCGTCGAGCTCCTCGTCGGTGAACCAGCGCTCGGTCATCTCAGCCTCCTCGGGTTGCGGACCGTCAGCCTAAGTCAACGTCGCCTGGCGTGGGATAACGTGCGCCAGATGCGCAGAGCGCTGGTCACCGGTGCCGCTCGCGGGATCGGGGCGGCGATCGCCGCCCGCCTGCGTTCAGATGGCCTCGAGGTGATCACGGCCGATGTGCGCGCCGGCTGTGACCTCCAACTCGACGTCACGACCCAAGCGCTGCCCGACTTTGGACGCATCGACGTCTGCGTTCCCAATGCCGGAATCACGACGACGATCGCCCCCAGCCACCGCATGACGAATGAACAATGGCAGCGCGACATCGACGTCAACCTCAGCGGCGCCTTTCGCACTGTGCAGGCATGCCTGCCGGGGATGCTCGAGCGACGCTTCGGGCGTGTCGTCGCGATCTCGAGCCTCGCCGCCCTCAGCGGCCTCCCGGGCCAGGTGGCCTATGCGGCCTCCAAGGCGGGGCTGCTGGGCATGGTCCGCACGCTTGCGGCCGAATACGCGGGGGCGGGGATCACTGCCAATGCCGTGGCGCCCGGACTCGTGGCGAGCGAAACCGTGCGGGCGATGCCCGCCCACGTCCTCGATGCGCTTGTGGCCGGGCTCCCGAGCGGGCGCCTGGTCGAGCCCGATGAGGTGGCCGCGGCCGTCTCCTTCCTTGTCTCGGACGAGGCCTCCCAGCTGACCGGTCAGACGATCTCGATCGACGGTGGCTGGTCGCTCAACACGCGCTCGCTGACCAGCAGCGGACGTCCTGGGCCGGAAGACGCCGACTGATCACACGCCGTCGATCCGGCTGCGGAACGAGTCCGACCCCTCGACGGTCGCTCCGACGGCGCGCGCACGATCGGCGAGCCAGCGATCGGAGGTGACCACGCGGACGGCGCCCGAACGGGCGTTGGCCTGCAGGCGGCGGACGATCTCATCGTCGGCTGCGTCGGCGCGGGGGCGCGGCGCGTGGGCGATCTCGATGACACTGGAGCGGAGCGGCGGATTTGGCGGGCGCTCGAAGACGACGGTGACGTCGTCGCCGCTGGACGCCACAAAGCGCTCAAGCCGGTCCACGAGGCGCGCCATCGCCGCGTCGCGGTCCTTCCACCAGGCGTCCGGACGCGTGCCGATGACGTTCATGCCGTCGACGAGAATCTGCATCCCTGCAATGTAGGACCACAGACGGCTGACACGGTGGCGCAGGCGCCGCCACCCGCGAGATGGCGAATCCTGCTACCGTCGCGACTCGATCCGGGCGCTTCAGACCCGGGAAAACGCAGTGCCAGCGCTCGCAGTCGAAGCTTCCAGCATCTTCCGCGTCGCAGCACGTACAACGCGGAGGAACACACACATGCCCACTGGAACCGTCAAGTGGTTCAGCGACGACAAGGGCTTCGGCTTCGTCACCCCCGACGATGGACAGAAGGATCTCTTCGTCCATCACACCGGGATCGTCAGCGACGGCTACCGCTCGCTCGCCGAAGGCGCCAAGGTCTCCTACGACGCCGAGTCCGGCGACAAGGGGCCCAAGGCGGTCAACGTCCAGGTCCTGTAGCCAAGAGCCGCACAAGGTTTTCTCGAGGCCCGCTTCGGCGGGTCTCGTGCGTTAAGCGTCGCGACGGCGGTACGATCGTCTGGCACGACCCACTCGAGGAGAGGGAGAACACGATGGGGATCCAGTCCTACGACTACGTCGTCGTCGGTGCCGGCTCCGCGGGCTGCGTGCTCGCGGCACGGCTGACGGAGGATCCCGACGTCTCCGTGCTCCTGATTGAGGCCGGACCCCCGGACACCAAGGAGAACATCCACGTGCCGGCGGCATTCGGCGCGCTGCTCAAGACCGATGTCGACTGGGACTACGCGACGCTGCCCGAGGAGCGCTGCAACGGCCGCATGATGTTCCTGCCTCGAGGACGCGTGCTCGGCGGGTCATCGTCGATCAACGCGATGGTCTACATCCGCGGCGCGCGCGCCGACTACGACGCCTGGCGCGATCTCGGCAACCCCGGCTGGGGCTACGACGATCTGCTCCCCTACTTCAAGCGCAGCGAGGACAACGAACGCGGCGCATCCGATTACCACGGCGTCGGCGGTCCTTTGAGCGTCTGCGAGAGCCGCTCCAACAACCCGATGGCCGACGCCTTCGTCGCGGCGGCGGTCGAGGCCGGCGACGCGCACAACCCCGACTTCAACGCCGCCAGCCAGGAGGGTGCCGGGCGCTATCAGGTCACCCAACGCAACGGCATGCGCTGCTCGGCGGCGGTCGCCTTCCTGCACCCGGCGATCGCGCGCGCGAACCTGACCGTGCAGACGGGTGCGCTCGCCCATCGCGTCCTGTTCGAGGGCACGCGCGCTGTCGGCGTCGCCGGCGAGCACCAGGGAGAGGCCTTCGCGGCGCGAGCCGAGCGCGAGGTGATCCTCAGCGGCGGTGTCTACAACTCGCCCCAACTGCTGATGCTGTCGGGGATCGGGTCAGCCGAGGCGCTGACGATGCGCGAGATCGAGCCGCTGATCGAGCTCCCCGGCGTCGGTCAGAACCTCCAGGAGCACTCGCAGACCGGCGCGATCTTCACCACCGAGGAGCCGGTCTCGCTGCTGCTGGGAATGGAACCCGAGCAGCAGCTTGCCTTCGCCGAGCACGGCCGTGGCCCACTGACGTCCAATGTCGCCGAGACGGGTGGCTTCTGGCACTCGCGCGAGGGGCTCGACGCCCCCGATGTGCAGTGGCACTGCGCGCCGGTGATGTTCGTCGACGAGGGACTCGGCGATCCGACGGCGCATGGGATCTCCTTCGGCGGCTGCCTGCTGACGCCGCGTAGCCGTGGCAGCGTCTCGCTGCGCTCCAACGACCCCGCCGCCAAGCCCGCGATCCGCCACAACTTCTACGACGACCCCGACGATCTCGAGCGGATGATCGCGATCGAGCGCCGGGCGCTGGAGATCTCGCGCCAGCCAGCGCTCGCGCGCTACTGCCAGCAGATGTACGTCGGTCCCGCCGGCGAGGACGACGCGAGCCTGCGCGCGCACGTCGCGCGCCACACCCAGGTCCTCTATCACCCCACGAGCACGTGCGCGATGGGATCTGGGCCTGATGCCGTCGTCGACGGGGAGCTGCGCGTCCACGGCGCTGAGGGGCTGCGAGTCGTGGACGCCTCCGTCATGCCCACCGTCCCGCGCGGCAACACCAACGCACCCACGATCGCGATCGCCGAGAAGGCCGCTGACCTGATCGCCGGGCGTGCCCCGCTGGGCCCCGAGCGCGCGCTGAGTGCAGCGAGCTAGCCGGTTGTTCTCGGACGCGGCTAGGCGTGCGCGCTGTGCCGCCGTAGGCGTGCGATCAAGACCCGAATAATTACCGAGTAGATCGCACACCCCCTTGGTCAGCGGTCAGCGTCCGCCTCCCCGCGGCACCCGCCACAGGCCAGCGCCCCCACGCGGCGAGCGAGCGTTCGGCAGCGTCCTACACGGCACACCCGCCCCGCGGCTGGCCCTAGACGCCGCTAGAGCACTTTCGCCAGGAACGTCTTGGTCCGCTCGTGGCGCGGCGCCGAGAGCACCTCGCGCGGGCTGCCCGTCTCGACCACCACGCCGTCGTCCATGAACACGAGCGTGTCCCCAACCTCGCGGGCAAAGCCCATCTCGTGGGTCACGACGATCATCGTCATGCCATCGGCGGCGAGCTGCCGCATGACGTCGAGGACGTCGCCGACGAGCTCGGGATCGAGCGCCGAGGTCGGCTCGTCGAAGAGCATCAGCTTCGGCTTCATCGCCAGCGCCCGGGCGATCGCGACTCGCTGCTGCTGGCCGCCCGAGAGCTGCGCGGGGTAGCCTCCGACCTTGTCGGCGAGGCCGACGCGCTCGAGCAGCTCCGTGGCGCGTTGCAGCACTTCGCTCTTGTCAACCTTCTGCACTCGAATCGGCGCCTCGATCACGTTCTCGAGCGCGGTCATGTGCGGGAAGAGGTTGAAGTGCTGGAACACCATCCCGATCTCGGCCCGCTTGCCGGCGATCTCCGACTCGCGCAGCTCGTGGAGCTTGCCGGCCGACTCGCGGTAGCCGACGAGCTCGCCATCGACCGACAGTCGCCCGGCGTCGATGGTCTCGAGGTGGTTGATACAGCGCAGGAACGTCGATTTGCCCGATCCCGACGGACCGAGCAGGCACATGACCTCGCTGCGCTGCACCTCGAGCGTGATGCCCTTGAGCACCTCGTGGCGCAGGAAGCGCTTGCGCACGCCCTCGGCGCTGACCATCGGAGGCGTCACAGGGCCCCTTTGTCGTGGCGTATGAGCAAGCCCTGGCGCAATCGTTGCATCGGCGTGAGTCGAACGTTGCGGCTCGCTCCTCGCCCGTAGTAGCGCTCGATGTAGTACTGCCCGATCGACAGCACCGTGGTCACGATCAGATACCAGATGCTCGCCACGAGCAGCAGCGGAATCGTGCGGTAGTTCGCCGAGTAGATCAGCTGCACGGAGTAGAGCAGCTCGGCGTAGGCGATCACGCTCACCAGCGACGTGGTCTTGAGCATCGAGATCGTCTCGTTGCCCGTCGGCGGGATGATCACGCGCATCGCCTGTGGCAAGACGATCCGGCGCATGGTCTGAAGCCGCGTCATTCCCAGCGACTGGGCCGCTTCAGTCTGACCCTCGTTCACCGAGATGATCCCGGCGCGCACGATCTCCGCCATGTAGGCGCCCTCGTTGAGCCCGAGCCCGAGGATCGCAGCCGCAAACGGCGTGATCAGCGAATTCGCATTCGCGTGGATGAACCCCGGTCCTCCGAACGGGACCCCGAGCGAGATCGTCGGATACAGCGCAGAGAAGAAGTTCCAGAACAGCAGCTGCACCAGGACCGGCGTCCCGCGGAAGAACCAGATGTACGCCCAGCTCGCGCTCGCCACCAGGGGGTTGGGCGACAGGCGCATGACCGCCAGCAGCACGCCGAGGACGATCCCGACGACCATCGCGATCGCCGTCAGCTCGAGTGTCACCGCCAGTCCGTTCAGCACCCGGCTGGAGAAGAAGTACTGCCCGACGACGCCCCAACCGAAGTTGGGGTTGATGGCGACAGAGCGGACCAGCGTCGCCACCAGCACCACCACGATCGCCGCGGAGATCCATCTGCCCGGATGCCGGACCGGGACGGCCTTGATGTCCTCAGGCCGCCCGGCCGGCGTCGGGGTCCCGGTGGCGTCTTGCGATGACACCCCGGTTCTCTTGCTTCCTGGCTAGCTGATCGCTCCGTTGGTCTGCGGCGCGGTGATCGCGCCCGGGCTCTGCCCCCACTTCTGCAGGATCGGGGTGTAGATGTTGGAGGTGATCAGCGCCTTCATCGCGTCGAGCACGGGCTTGGTGAGCCCGCTCGACTTCGGGATCGCGATCCCGTACGGCGCCTTGCCATAGACCTGGCCCACCAGCGCGAACTGGCCGTTTGACTGCTTGACCGCATAGGCGGCGACGGGCGAGTCGGCCATGACGACCTGCGCCCGCCCACTGGACAGGGCCAGGTTCGCGCCGTTCTGATCGGGGAAGACGAGCACGGTGACCGCGCCCTTGCCCGACTTCTTGCACGCCGCCCCCTGAGTCGTGGCATCGGTCTGCTCGGTTGTTCCCTTTTCGACGGCCACGGTATGACCACACAGGTCCGCCAGCCCGTTCACCGCTGTCCCACCGCTCTTCTTGGTGTAAAAGGCCGTTCCGGACTGGAAGTAGGTCACGAAGTCGACCACCTTCTGGCGCACCTTGGTATCTGTGAACGACGACATGCCGAGGTCGTACTTGCGGGCTGCGAGACCGGGGATGATGCTGTCAAATGTGGCGTTGACGATCTTGACCTTGAGTCCCATCGTCTTCCCCAGGACAGTGGCCAGGTCGGCATCCATCCCGACCACGGTGTGCCCGTCGGGCCCGATGAACTCGTTGGGGGCATAGCTGGCGTCGGCGGCGATCGTCAGCGTGCCCTTCGACTTGATCGCGGCCGGGAGCTCGGCGACGACGTGTGCGTCGGGCTTTGCGGCGGCGATGACGGACGCGGCCGGTGCCGACTTTGTGCCGCTGCTGCTGCTGCTACTGCTGCTGCTGCTGCTGCTGCCACAGGCGGCGACGCCGACCGCGGACGCGCCGAGCAGAATCGACCAGACGGCGTAGCGCCTATATCTGGAGAGCATCGCTTGACCTCCGTTGGAAGAAGTTGACCCAGAAGAAGGAGGCAAGCATATGGCAGGCTCCGACTTTCAGAGCTCACCGCGACGAATGCGGACCCTTACCAGCGACGGCGTCCTCCGCGGCCTCGGCAGTCTCTGTCTCTCGCGCGACCTCACCGGCCTCCGCGGCGTCCTCGGCGGCCGCCGCTGCCGCGTCCACATCGGCGGCCGCGACCGCGCTCACGGCCACGTCCGCGGGCAATGCATCCAGCTCCGCGGTCTCCAGCGGCAGGCAGACGCGGCAGAAGTCCTCGCCGAACGGTGTCAGCAGGATGCTGCGGCGGACCGTGCGGCTGAGGCGCCCACGACCCTTCCCGCTCCTCAGCGCCTGCAACGCGTCGGGCTGTGCCTCGAGCACCTGATAGCGGCCCTGCTCGGCGAGCGGCTCGCGCGAGAACCAGATCAGGCCGAGGCGATAGAGGTTGTTGAGGTAGCCGGGGACGCGCTCCACGTAGCGGCAGCCGGCCTGAGCCGCGATCATCGTGATCCCCGGGGCCACCAGCTCGGATGTGACGTTGAGCGTCTTGGAAGTACGCACGTCGATCGCCGTTTGAGGCCCCTCGAGCACGAGCAGTCGCAGGATCCGTCCCTCATCGGGGGCCAGCTCTCCCAGGATGCGCTCGTAGGCAGGATGGGCGGCCTCGTCGTACGTGACGTCCGCCGAGCGGCGCAGCAATTCGGCGCCGCGCTCGCGCAAGGACGCGGGCGCGCCACCATACCCGGCGCTCGCGCGCGCGCCGTCGTCGTGCCCGGCGCCGGGGCCACGACGATGGTCGCCCTCGCCGAGGCCCAGGATGCGCAGCGCGTACTCGCGCATCTCGCCCTCGACGTCCTCGAGCAGCCGGGCGGCGGACTCGCGCGATAGCGCGGCCTGCATCAGCCGTGAGCTGACCTGGGCGCTCGTGAGCACCGCCCACTGGGCCGTTCGCCACCAGACGCCGCCGGTGAGGCGGAAGAGCCCCGGAAGAGCGTCGATCAACGCCTCGTCGGCGGCCGCATGCTCCGGATCGACGGGCGTGCCCGAACGCTCGTCGTCAGGGCTGAAGTCGCTTGCGTCAGACACCGAAGATCGCCAGGTGGACGAGCCCCGCCCCGAGTCCCAGGGCGGCGCCGTGCGCGTAGATCATCCACTCATCCTCCTTGATCGCGGAGCGCAGCAACTCGACAAAGTCGCGCGAGGGCATTTCGCGCAGCCGCGTCTCGATCAGGGTGCGCACCGAGGCTCCCTGGCGGCGGTTGAACTCGGGATCGGTGAGCGGCGTCATCGTGTAGTCGACTGCCTCGATCGCAACGGACTCCCGGATCGCATCGTATTCGCGCGTGCCCACCGCCACCCGCACGGCCGAGCGAGCTGCGCCGGAGGCCCGATCGACCGCCGGTCGTAGCGAGCTCTCCAGCAGCAGACGCGTGCGGTCCGAACGCGGACCGTGAAGCAACTGCTGCCCGATGTTGCCCAGCGTGACGATGTCCTCGGCAATGATCCCCGCGTAGACACTCGCGACTTCCGGTTGGCGGCGCAGGAAGAGGCCGTGCATGCGCCAGCGACCGAGCTGGCGGGGCTCGATCGGCTCGAAGATCAGCTTCATGGCGAGCAAGTTGGTGACCCACCCCACGACAACTCCGCACAGCGGCAGCATCCACCACTGGTGCACGAGCTCGGTGATGACCACGACCGGGATCCCGAGCACGAACCCAAAGACGAAGCCAAAGTTGATCATCAACCGCAGCTCCCTCTGACCGACGTCGGTGAAGATCCGATTCGCCAGCTCCGGATGCGCCTCGAGGTGGGCGATGACCATCAGCTTGACGTCGAGCAGCTGGTCGATGTTGCGACCGATTTGATCGGTGACCTCGTGGACGATGCCCGGGAGCTGCTCGAGCACGCGGGCGTGAACGGCCTCTCGTACACGCGGCGGGAGGTCGCGCCAGAGCTGGCCGTTCTCGCGCACCATGATCCGCTCGACGAGGTTGCGGATGTCGCGTTGAGATGTCGCGAGAATGTGCTCGGCGATCATGTCCGGCTCGAGCTGGCGGTAGAACTCTCCCGGGCTGCCGAGCTTCGCAATGCCCTTGTCGACCGCGATGCTGCCCATCTTCGCTGCCCGCGACGGGATGATCCCCTGCCACCCGAGCCCGCTGTGCATGACCCCCGGGATCTCCTGGATCTTGCGCGGCAGCAAGCCGACGAAGGCCGCCAGCCCAGGCACCCGGATCCCGGTGAAGCGCAGGGGATGGAACAGCATCCAGACCCCGGTCCAGTTGATCGCGTAGCCGATCACGCCGGTGAACAGCGGGATGCTGAGCAGCTTGATGGTGTGGATGCGATCCCCTCCCGGCGCCCGAGCCGACGAGCCCGCGGCGCGGCCATCCTACGCCGATCCACGGGTGTACTGTCCCCGCGGGAAAGCAAGCAGGTTCACGGCCATGGAGAGCGGAGCCGAAGTCCGGCGCGATCTCGTTCATCGCGAAGGTGGTCATCGGCGTCGCCTCTACGGCGCCCGGCTACAAGCTGCTGCAGGTGGCCGATCGCCCGCTGCTCGTCGTGCCCGCCTGACGCGGGCGCGACATCCCTGGGACGCCGAGCCTGCCGGCGAGGGGAATTCGCGAATCGACGAGACCCCCTGCGAGGCTAGCCAACCTCGCGACGCCACCACCCGGCCGACCCGCCACGCAGCCCGCTACGCCACCGCCCGCCCGCCCGACCCGCAGCCCG
>QHBW01000100.1 GCA_003244205.1 Solirubrobacterales bacterium
CGTCTGAAGGAGTGGGTGACGATCCATCGCAAGCTCGGCAAGGTCTCCGATCACCCCCTCAAGCAGGGATCAACGCTGGAGCAGGGACTGACGCTACGGGGTGCGCGCTTCACCGTGCGATGGAAGCTCACCGAGTCCGATCAGCCGCACCGTGTTCGCTGGCAGGGCCGTGGCCCAGCGCGCTCTCGCGCCGACAGCTCCTATGAGCTCGCGGCCCACGACGGCGGTACCCGCTTCCGCTACTGCAACGAGTTCAAAGCGCCGCTCGGTCCGCTTGGAGCAGCCGCCAGTCGCGCCCTCATGGGGGGTGTGCCAGAGCGCGAGGCGCAGGCAACGCTGCGCCGCCTGAAGGCCTTGGTCGAAGAGAAGTCCTAGCCGCACCCGTGCGGCCACGCAGGCGACCGTGATCTTGCTTCTCTCTCTGAAAGCGTGAGTATGGTTGACTGTCAGAGACATGAAGTTAAAACAGGAGGTCACACAGCGTTGAGCTTCGTTGACGATGTTCGTAAGCAGATCGAGTCTCGCTTGGGCGAGCTCAAGCCGTTGGTGGATGAGTATCAGCAGCTCGAGAAGCTGGCCTCCGGTTGGATCGACGACGCGCGCGGGCGCGTCCCGGGCCTCTCCTCGAGGGGCAAGCGCGGGCGACGCAGCACAGCGTCGTCGCGCGCCTCCTCGACAAAGTCGACCGGTACACGGGGACGCGCATCGGGTGGGCGTCGCGCTTCGGCCTCGACGGCGTCGTCAAAGTCGACCGGTACGCGGACCGGCACCCGCCGCACCGGCGCCAGGCGCGGCGCGCCGCGTGGCCGTCGCGGTGGCAACACCCGGGCCAACCAGGCGCTCGCGCTTGTCAAGTCACGGCCGGGGATCACGATCCCCGACATCGCGCGCGAGATGGGGATCAAGCAGAACTATCTCTACCGGGTCCTCCCGGGCCTTGAGAAGGAAGGCAAGGTCAAGCGCAAGGACCGCGGCTGGGCCGCCAAGTAGAGCTCGTCGCCAGCGACGTTTGCCTTACCAGCCCCGCGACCGCGTCGCGCTCTTCACCGAGCTCCGCCACCGTCTTGTCGATCCGCTCGCGTGAGAACGCGTCGATCTCCAAACCCGTCACAACCTCGTACTCCCCGCCGCCACGGCTCCTCACCGGGAATCCCGAGATCAGCCCCTCGGGTACGCCATAGTCGCCGGTCGAGGCGATCGCCATCGAGACCCAGTCTCCGTCGGGGACGCCGTTGAACCAGTCGTGCACGTGGTTGATCGCCGCGCTCGCCGCCGACGCTGCGCTCGACGCGCCGCGAGCTTCGATGATCGCCGCGCCGCGCTTCTGCACGCTGGGAATGAAGTCGTTCTCGACCCACGCCTGATCATCCACTACGCCGGCTGCGTGCTGACCGCGCACCTTGGCGTGGGTGATATCGGGGTACTGCGTAGCGGAGTGATTGCCCCAGATCGTCATGTTGGTGATCTCCGACACCGACGTCTTGGTCTTGTTGGCGAGCTGGGCGATCGCGCGGTTGTGGTCCAGGCGCATCATCGCGCTGAAACGCTCGCGCGGGATGTCGGGCGCGTTGCTCATGGTGATCAGCGCGTTCGTGTTGGCCGGGTTGCCGACGACCAGGATGCGCACGTCATCTGCAGCCCGCTCGTTCAAGGCCTCGCCCTGAGGCTTGAAGATGCCGCCGTTGGCCTCGAGCAGGTCGGAGCGTTCCATCCCCTTGGAGCGCGGCCGCGCGCCGACCAGCATCGCGATGTTCACACCGTCGAAGGCGCGCTTGGGGTCATCGAAGATGTCGACGCGCTCAAGCAGCGGGAAGGCGCAGTCGTCCAGCTCCATCGCCGTCCCCTCGGCCGCCTTCAATGCGTCGGGGATCTCCAGCAGGGTCAGCTCTACTGGTATGTCGGAACCGAGCATCTGGCCGGAGGCGATCCGGAACAGCAGGTTGTAGCCGATCTGACCGGCGGCGCCGGTGACGGCAACCTTGACGGGATTGGTCACTGGTTCATCTCCTCGATCACGGCGTCGGCGAACTCGCTCGTGCCGACGGCGCTGGGATCGTCGCGGTTGGGTTTGAGGTCGTAGGTGACGCGCTCGCCCCGCTCGATCACCGCGGCGATCGCGGCCTCCATGCGGCGGGCGGCGTCCTGCTCCTGGAGGTGTTCGAGCATGTACACGCCCGAGAGCATCAACGCCGTGGGGTTGACCTTGTTGAGGCCCTTGTACTTGGGCGCCGATCCGTGCGTGGCCTCGAAGACGGCTGCCTCGGTGCCGATGTTCGCGCCGCCGGCGAACCCGAGTCCGCCGATCATGCCGGCGCCGAGGTCGGAGACGATGTCGCCGTAGAGGTTGGGGAGCACGATCACGTCGTACTCCGCGGGCCGCGACACGAGCTGGTTGCAGAGGTTGTCGATGATGCGGTCCTCGAACTCGATGTCCTCGTAGTCCTCGGCCACGCGGCGTGCAACCTCGAGGAAGAGCCCATCGGAGAACTTCATGATGTTCGCCTTGTGTGCAGCGGTCACCTTGGAGCGCCCGCGCTCGCGCGCGTAGTCGAAGGCGGCGCGCACGATGCGCTCCGATCCGAACACGCTGATCGGCTTGATCGAGATCCCGGCGTCCTCACGCACGTGCGCACCCAGCGCCTCGAGCGCCTTGCGCAGCGCGACGTTGCCCTCGGACCCGCGCTCGAACTCGATTCCCGCGTAGAGGTCCTCGGTGTTCTCGCGCACGATCACGATGTCTGTCTCGGGGAAGCGCGTGCGCACGCCCGCATAGGCCTTGCACGGCCGGATGCAGGCATAGAGGTCGAGCTCTTTGCGCAGCAGCACGTTGACCGAGCGAAAGCCCGACCCCACCGGCGTCGTGGTTGGCCCCTTGATGCCGACGCTCGTGCGCTTCAGCGACGCCAGCGTCTCATCGGGGAACGGATTGCCGTGCGCCTCGTACTCGTCGACGCCCGCCTGTCGGACGTCCCAGGCAAACGACACGCCCGTCGCCTCGAGCACGCGCCGCGTGGCTTCAATCAGCTCCGGGCCGGTGCCGTCTCCCGGGATGTACGTCACCTCGTAGGCCATCGCGCCGCGCGATGCTAGCGTCCACGGTCGAGGCTCGCCCGTGTCCGCCGCGCCGACAACCAGCTCACCTCCCTGGCGCACCCACGAGGTGGCCAATCAGCCGCCGCCGCTGGCCGGCTATGACACGTTCAGCGCGAACCGCCCGCTGGTCGAGGCGCTGCGCCGCGAAGCTGGGCATTTCGAGGGCATCGAGGAGCGCGCGCGAGAGATCGGGATCCTGGCCGGACGCCCGGAGATCATCGAGCTCGGCTTCCAGGCCAACGAGAACCCGCCCGTGCTGCACACCCACGACCGCTTCGGTCAGCGCATCGACGACGTCAGCTTCCATCCCAGCTGGCACGAACTGATGGGCATCGCGGTGCACCACGGACTGCACTCACTCCCCTGGCGCGAGCCACAGCCCGGCGCTCACGTCGCGCGCGCCGCGCTCTTCTCGCTGCTCAGCTCGGTCGAGGCCGGCTTCGGTTGTCCGATCTCGATGACCTACTCGATCGTGCCCGCGCTGCGCGCCCAGCCCGAGCTCGCGGCCGAGTGGGAGCCCGGCCTCACCTCGCTGCACTACGACCCGGGTCTGCGTCCCCCCGAGGACAAGCGGGGGCTGCTCTCGGGAATGGCGATGACCGAGAAGCAGGGCGGCTCGGACGTGCGCGCCAACACGACCGTGGCCGAGCCCGTCAACGGCGGCGGCCCGGGCGCGGAGTACCGCCTCACCGGCCACAAGTGGTTCTGCTCGGCGCCGATGTGCGACCTGTTCCTCGTCCTTGCGCAGGCCCCGGGAGGGCTCTCGTGCTTCGCCCTTCCGCGCGTGCTCCCGGACGGCACGCGCAACGCGTTCCATCTCCAGCGACTCAAGGACAAGCTCGGCAACCGCTCCAACGCCTCCAGCGAGGTCGAGTTCCACGGCGCGCTTGTGCGCATGGTCGGCGAAGAGGGTCGCGGTGTTCCCACGATCATCGAGATGGTCGGCCACACCCGGCTCGATTGTCTCGTCGGCGCGGCGACCGGCATGCGCGCTGGGGTCGCCCAGGCCACGCATCACGCTGCTCACCGCGCCGCCTTCGGGCGCACGCTGATCGACCAGCCGCTGATGCGCAACGTGCTCGCCGACCTCTGCGTCGAGTCCGAGGCGGCGACCGTGACCGCGATGCGCCTCGCGCGCAGCTACGACGAGGCCGGCGACGACGAGGCCCACGCGCGCTTCAAGCGTCTCGGCACCGCGGTCGCCAAGTACTGGCTCTGCAAGCGCGCGCCCGCCCACGCCCACGAGTCGCTCGAGTGCCTCGGCGGCAACGGCTTCGTCGAGGACTCCGGCATGCCGCGGCTCTATCGCGAAGCGCCGCTCAACGGCATCTGGGAAGGCTCGGGCAACGTCATCTGCCTTGACGTGCTGCGTGCGATGGCCCGCGATCCGCTGTCGGTCGAGGCGTTCTTTGGCGAGCTCGAGGAAGCCCGCGGCGCCGACCCCCGCCTCGACGCCGCCGTCGACGCGCTGCGCAGGGAGCTCTCAGATCTCGAGGCGATCGAGTCGCGCGCGCGCACCGTCGTCGAGCGCATGGCGCTCGCGCTGCAGGGCTCGCTCGTGGTCCGCTACTCCCCCCCCGAGGTCGCGGATGCCTTCTGCGCCTCGCGCCTGGACGGCGAACATGGCATGGCCTTCGGGACCCTGCCGGCCGGCGTCGACTTCCCGGCGATCATCGAGCGACACCGGCCCGTCGTCTGACGCCCGTCCCGATGCGCCGCGGGGGCTCGATCCAGCTCGCCCGCATCGCCGGCGTTCGCGTGGGCGCCGACGCGAGCTGGTTCATCACGCTCTTCCTCTTCATCTTCTTGCTGTCGGCGCCGTTTCGCGACGAGCTCGGGGGCTCGGAGACCAAGGGCTACCTGGCGGCGGTCGCGAGCGCGTTGCTGCTCTTCGGCTCCGTGCTGCTGCACGAGCTTGGCCACGCGCTCACGGCCAAGCGGATGGGCGCCCAGGTCGAGGGGATCGAGCTGCTGTTCTTCGGCGGCTTCATGCGCCGATCGGGCGACTCGCAATCGGCCGGGGAGGAGTTCAAGGTCGCCGCCGCCGGCCCGCTCGTCACGCTCGTCGTCGCGATCGTCTGCGTGGGGATCGCGATCGCCCTCGACGGACCGAGCAAGTTCTCCAACGGCGCGGGCCTGAGCGGCAGCTCCGCCATCTCGCCGCTGCTGCTCGTGCTCGACTTCCTCGCGACGATGAACATCTTCCTGCTCGCGCTGAACATCGTCCCGGCCCTCCCGCTCGACGGCGGGCGGATGTTGAGGGCGCTGATCTGGTGGCGCACCGGCAACCGCACCCGCGCGACGCTCGTGTCGGGCACGATCGGGCGCGTCTTCGGCTACCTGCTGCTCGGCGCCGGACTCGCAGGGGTCCTCGGCGGCTACTTCGCGGCGGGGATCTGGGCGCTGTTCATCGGCTTCATGATCGCCGGCAACGCGCGCGCCGCGATCCTCCAGGCGACGATCGCCGAGCGCCTCGACGGTGTCACCGTCTCGGAGATCATGGACGCAGAGCCCGTCGCGATGGAGGCGCAGACGACGGCGCTGAGCGCGGCCGACGAGTACTTCGCGCGCTACCGCTATGAGTGGTTCCCCGTGGTCGACGAGGCGGGGTGTCTGCTCGGTCGCGTGCGCCAGGAGCGCGTCGACGCTGCCGTCGCCGCCGGGACACCTGCGCTCTCCGTCTCCGACCTGTTGGACGAGGAGCCAGTCGGAGCGCTGAGGATCGCCCCCGGGGCCTCGCTCGACGTGCTCGTGGGGTCCGAGACGCTGCGCCGTCTCGGCGCGCTCTGCGCCGTTGACGGCGACGGCGTGCTGCGCGGCATCGTCACCGTCGACCACGTGCGCCGGGCGCTGCAGGCTGCCGCCATGCGATAAGAATGGTCGTGGATGCCCAGCCACGACGTGCTCATCATCGGCGCCGGCCTCGCGGGTCAGCGCGCTGCAATCGCCGCCGCCGAGGGCGGTGCGACGGTCGCGATCATGAGCAAGGTCCATCCCGTGCGCTCACATTCGACAGCCGCCGCCGGGGGGATCAACGCGGCGCTGGCGCCCGAGGACTCCTGGGAGTCCCACGCCTTCGACACCGTCAAGGGCTCCGACTACCTCGGCGACCAGGACGCGATCGAGATCATGTGCCGCGAGGCCCCAGACGAGGTGCTCTGGCTCGAGCACGCGGGCGTCACCTTCCATCGCAATCCCGAGGGTCGCCTCGGCACGCGCGCGTTCGGCGGCGCTTCCGCGGCGCGCACCTACTACGTCGCCGACATCACCGGTCAGGCACTGCTGCACGTGCTCTACGAGCAGCTGATGAAGCATCACGAGACGATCGATCGCTATGAGGAGTGGTTCACGACTTCACTGCTCTTGAATGAAAATGGCCATTGCGTCGGCGCGCTTGCCCGCGAGATCCGCACCGGCGCGCTGGAGGTGTTCAACGCCAAGAGTGTGATCCTCGCCTCCGGCGGCGCCGGTCAGTGCTACAAGCCGACCACCAACGCGCTGATTTGCACGGCCGACGGGATCGCCCAGGCCTACCGCGTCGGCGCCCCGTTGATGGACATGGAGATGGTCCAGTACCACCCGACGACGCTGGTCGAGAACGGCTTTCTGATCACCGAGGGGGCGCGCGGCGAGGGCGCGCTGCTGTTCAACCGCGAGGGCGAGCGCTTCATGGAGAAGACAGCGCCCAACAAGATGGAGCTCGCCTCGCGCGATGTCGTCTCCCGCGCCGAGCAGGTCGAGATCAACGAGGGCCGCGCCTTCGAGGACGGGGGGATCGCGCTCGACGTCACCGTCGTGCCGCGCAAGCGCGTGTTGGAGGCGCTGCGCGAGATCGTCAACATCGGCCGTGACTTCGCCGGTGTCGACATCACGCGGGACCCGATCCACATCCGTCCCGGCCAGCACTACATCATGGGCGGCGTGAAGACCGACACCAACGGCGAGACCTCCGTCCGTGGCCTCTACGCGGCCGGCGAGGTCGCCTGCATCTCGGTCCACGGCGGCAACCGGCTAGGCGCCAACTCACTGCTGGACACGCTGATCTTCGGGCGGCGCTCCGGCACCCATGCCGCCGGGCGCGCACGCCACGTTGCGATGCCCGAGACGCCGCACAGCCGCGTGCGCGACGAGCAGCGCTGGATCGACTCGATCATCGCCCGCGAGCACGGCGGACGCCGCGTGTCGGCGATCAAGGACGAGCTCGGCGAGAACATGAACACCTACTGCGCCGTCTTCCGTGATGCCGACGGCCTGGGCACGATGCGTGACATCGTCGAGCGCCTCAAGCAGGAGGCCGAGACCGCCTGGATCGACGATCGCGGCACCGTCTTCAACCAGGACGTGCTGGGTGCGATCGAGCTCGGCTACATGCTCGACTGCGCCGAGGCCATCGTCGCGGGCGCAATCGAGCGCAAGGAGTCACGCGGCGCCCACTCGCGCACCGATTTCCCCGAGCGTAACGACGAGGAGTGGCTCAAGCACATCGACATCTCGCGCAACGGCGGCGATGCACCGAAGATCACCCATTCGCCGGTGACCATCACGCGATGGGAACCGCAGGAGAGGACCTACTGAACTGATGGCCGAGTTCACGCTGCGCCTGCGCCGCTACCTGCCCGAGTCGGGCGAGGCGGCCTACTGGCAGGACTACACGGTGGAGCTCGAGCCCCACCGCTCTGTGCTTGAGGGCATCCTCCAGGTGCGCGCCGAGCAGGATGGGACTGTCGGCATTCGCTGCTCGTGTCGCGCGGCGATCTGTGGTTCGTGTGGTGTGCGCATCAACGACCGCGCGGCGCTCGCCTGTCACACCCACCTCTCGGCGGCCGCGGCCGGCGCCAAGGACGGTGTCATCAAGGTCGAGCCGATGGGCAACATGCCGGTGATCAAGGATCTGATCACCGACTTCGAAGCGGTCCACTGGAAGAAGGTTCGCCGTGTGACCCCGTGGCTGCTCCCCGATGGTCCGCCACCGGAGCGCGAGTACATCGTCGCCCACGAGGCGATGGTCGACGTCACCCAGCCGATGGCGTGCATCCAGTGCGGAGCGTGCGTGTCGGACTGCCTCTCGATGGAGGTCGATCCGGAGTTCATCGGCCCCGCCGCGCTCGCCAAGGCCTATCGCTTCGTCGGCGACCCGCGCGATGGTCAGCACTTCGAGCGCCTGCAGGACCTCGCCGAGGATCCCCATGGCATCTACGACTGCACCCACTGCTTTAACTGCATCGAGGCCTGCCCCAAGGGGGTGGCGCCGATGAGCCAGATCATGCGCTTGCGCCGCCTCGCGACCGCCGACTTCCAGATCGACGACCGCAACAACGGCAAGCGCCACGAGCAGGCGTTCACCGAGCTGATCGAGAAGTACGGCACGCTCTTTGAAGCCGAGCTGCTGCCGCGCTCCTACGGCGGGAAGTTCCATCCGCGCGCGCTGCCGGAGCTGCTGCGCTCGTTGCCGGCGATCCTGAAGGCTGTGATGCGCGGGAAGGTGACAGCGATGAAGGCGTTGCATCACCCCAAGCTCCCCGATCAGAAGCGCGTGCGCGAGATCTTCGAGACCGTTGAGGGGCGCGAGCAGCGCTACGACCTCAACCTTTACATCTCCGGCTACGACGATGACGCCGATGACGACGTCCCAGCGGACGCCAAGGCCGGGGATGCGAAGGCGGAGGCGAGCGCGTGAGCATCAAGGTCGCCTACTGGCCCGGATGCGTGAGCCGCGGCTTCACTCCCGAGCTGCACGGCTCGATGGCGGCGATCGCGCCGTTGCTCGACATCGAGCTGGTCGAGCTCGACCGCGCCGCCTGCTCGGGCGCCGGGGTCATCCAGGAGCACAACCAGGAGCTCGCCGACTCGCTCAACGCGCGCACGTTCGCGCTCGCCCAGCAGGTCGATTCGGCGACCTGCATGATGAACATCTGCTCCACGTGTCAGGGCGCCCAGAGCGAGTCACAGGAGCGCTTGGACGCCAACTCCGATTACCGAGATCACGTCAACGAGACGATCTCGCGCGAGCACGGCCTGCGTTACCGCAAGGGGCTCGACAACAAGAATTTCCTCTGGCTGCTGGTCGAGGAGATCGGCCTCGACGAGCTGCGCTCGCGCGTCAAGCGGCCGCTTGCCGGGCTCAAGGTCGGCCCCTTCTACGGCTGCTACATCGTGCGCCCGGCCGACCGCCTCGGGATCGACGAGGAGCGCCCGCGCGACCGCTACCTACACCAGGTGATCGAGGCGCTCGGCGGCAGCGTGATCGACTACGCCGGTGTCTACAAGTGCTGCGGCTTCCCGATCATCACGATGAACCGCGAGGTTTCGCTGCAGCAGGCGGGCCGCCATCTCGGCGACGCGATCGACGCCGACGCCGACTGCCTCGTCGTGCCCTGCCCGCTGTGTCACCTGAACCTCGACCTCCAGCAGCCGCTTGCCGAGCGCGTGATCGGGCGCGATCTGGGCATGCCGGTGCTGCACCTCCCCCAGCTCGTCGGACTCGCCCTCGGGCTCGAGCCCAAAGAGCTCGGCATGAGCCGCCATGTCGTTCGCCCGACATCGGTGATCGACTGGTCGACCGCGGTGGTCGGAGCCTCGGCGCCCTGAGTGGTTAGACCGAGGCGCGCGCGCGGCGCAGCAGGCCGCGCTGCACGAGCAGCTCGGCGAGCTGGACCGCGTTGGTTGCGGCGCCCTTGCGCAGGTTGTCGCCGACCACCCAGAGGTTGAGCGTGCGCTGCGCCGATGGGTCGCTGCGGATGCGCCCGACGAAGACCTCATCGCGCCCGGCGACCTCGCTGGCGAGCGGGTAGCTCGCGGCAGCGGGGTCATCGACCACCACGACCCCGGGGGCTTGACCCAGCAGCTCGCGGCAATCTTGCGGCGATAGCGGCTCGCGCGTCTGCACGTTGATCGACTGCGAGTGCCCCACGCGCACGGGGACGCGCACGCAGGTCGCCGAGATGCGCAGCTCGGGAGCGTCGAGGATCTTGCGCGTCTCGTCCATCAGCTTGCGCTCCTCGGTCGTGTAGTCGTCGCCATCGCGAAACGATTCCACCTGGGGAAGGGCATTGAAGGCGATCGGATGCGGATAGACCGTCGGAGCCGGTGGCTGCATGCCGTGCAGGATCGCGTGCGCCTGGGCGTCGAGCTCCGCCACGGCTGCGGCCCCCGTCCCGGAGACCGATTGGTAGGTCGAGATCACGATCCGTTCGATCCCGACGGCGTCGAAGATCGGCTTCAGCGCGACCACCATCTGCATCGTCGAGCAGTTGGGGTTGGCGACGATGCCGCGGTGGCGCTCGAGCGCCTCGGGGTTGACCTCGGCGACGACGAGCGGGACGTCGTCGTGCATCCGCCACTGCGAGGAGTTGTCGACGACGACGGCGCCGGCGTCGGCGAAGCGCGGACCCCACTCGCGCGAGACACCCGCGCCGGCGGAGAAAAGCGCGAGCTCGAAGCCGTCGAGCGCGTCAGCGGTCAGCTCGCGCACGCTGAGTCCCTCGAGCTCGCTGCCCGCTGAGCGCGCCGAGGCGAGCGCGACGATCTCGCTGGCGGCGAAGCCGCGCTCGCGTAGCACGGCGAGCATCGTGCGCCCGACCGCCCCGCTGGCCCCGACGACGGCGACGCGGGGAGCGCTCATGACGCGCTGCGACCGCGCCTCACACTGGCACCCGCGAGGTGAACGGATCCTCGGGCTCGATCGTGCCCGGCCCGAGCTCGAAGGCCGCGTGCAGCGCTTGGACCGCACGGCGCACGTCGTCCTCGCGGATCACGCACGAGATCTTGATCGGCGAGGTCGAGATCATCTCGATGTTGATGCCCTCCGCGCCGAGCGTGGAGAACACCTTGGCCGCAACCCCCGGGTGTGTGCGCATCCCCGCCCCGACGATCGAGACCCGGCCCATGTCGGGGTCCTCGGCCACTGTGGAGATCCCCAGGGTGTCCTTCATCGGGTCCAGCGTCTCGCGCGCGAGGCGGAGATCCTCGCGCGGGACCGTGAAGGAGAGGTCCGCCGACGCGCCCTCGGACTCCGGCTCGTTCTGGATGATCATGTCGACGTTGACGTTGGCCTCCGCCAGCGCGGTGAACACCTGCCCGGCGATGCCGGGCCGGTCCGGCAGCCCGAGCAGCGTGATGCGCGCCTCGCCGGTGGAGTGCGTGACGGCGGTGATCAGCGGCTGTTCCATCGTCTCCTCTTCACCGACGACGAGCGTACCGGGCGCGCCATCGAAGCTGGAGCGCACGTGGATGCGCACGCCGTGCGTGCGCCCGTACTCGACCGCGCGCAGCTGCAGCACGCGCGCGCCGGACGCGGCCATCTCGAGCATCTCCTCGAAGGAGACGACCGCGAGCTTGCGCGCATCGGCAACGACGCGGGGGTCGGCGGAGAAGACCCCGGCCACGTCGGTGTAGATCTCGCAGACCTCCGCCTCGACGGCGTCGGCGAGCGCGACAGCGGTCGTGTCGGAGCCGCCACGACCCAGCGTGGTGACGTCGCGCGCGGTCGAGACCCCCTGGAATCCGGCGACGAGCACGATCCAGCCGCCGTCGAGCGCCTCGTTGATGCGCTCAGCGCGGACTTGCAGAATCCTGGCCCTGGTATGGGAGGTGTCGGTGACGATCCCCGCCTGGGAGCCGGTCAGCGACAGCGCCCGGTGGCCCAGGTCGTTGATCGCCATCGCGCACAGCGCGCACGATTGGCGCTCGCCCGTCGACAGCAGCATGTCCAGCTCGCGCGGGTGGGGGTTCGGCGAGACCTCCTCGGCATGGCGGATCAGCTCGTCGGTCGTCTGCCCGCGCGCCGATAGCACCGCCACCACCCGGTTGCCTTCTTCGGCACGCTCGACGATCCGCCGCGCCGCCTGCCTGAGCCTGCTGGCGTCGGCCACCGACGTGCCGCCGAACTTCATCACGATCGTCGGGCGGTCTGGGGCATCTGGCATAGCCTGAGGCTAGCCGGTGAAGTCAGGCTGGCCGTCGCCCGGCGAGCGCCCGGCTGAGCGTGACCTCGTCGGCGTACTCGAGGTCGGCGCCGACGGGCAGTCCGGACGCCAGCCGTGTCACGGTCACAGCAGGGGATCGCTCGCGCAGGCCGTCGGCGATGTGCAAGGCCGTGGCCTCGCCGGTGGTCGTCGGATTGGTGGCGAGCACGACCTCCTTCACCTCGCTGTGCGCTACGCGCTCGTAGAGCTCGGTGATCTTCAGGTCGTCGGGATCGATCCCGTCGATCGGTGACAGCGCGCCACCGAGCACGTGGTAACGGCCGGGGAACTCGTGCGTGCGCTCGATCGGGATCACATCGCCGGGTTCCTCGACCACGCACAGGATCGCCGTGTCGCGGCGCTCGTCCAGGCAGATCCGACAGCGCGGACCGTCGGCAAGGTTGAAGCACTCCTCGCAGAGCCCGATACGCTCCTTGACCTCGCGGATCGCGTCGGCGAGCCCGTTGGCGTCAACGTCGTCGGCGCGCAGGATGTGAAACGCCAGACGCTGGGCGGTGCGGGTGCCGATGCCCGGGAGCTTGGCCAGCTCGGAGATCAGGCGCTGGATCGGTGGAGCGTTGGTTGACATCGCCGAGACCTGCTTTGCGCGAGGGCTTACAGGCCCGGCAGCCCGAGCCCGCCGAGCCCGCCCGCGCCGCCGAGAGGACCGGCGACGCCGCCCAAGCGCTGGGCCGCGAGCTCCTGGGCGCTACGCAGCGCCTCGTTGACGGCGGCGAGCACGAGGTCGGCGAGCATCTCCACATCTTCGGGGTCCACCGCTTCGCGATCGAGCTCCACGCGCTTTATGACCAGGTCGCCGGACACGGTCACCTTCACCATGCCGCCCCCGGCCGAGGCGCTCACCTCCTCCTGCTTGAGCTGCTCCTGGGCGGCCAGCATGTCCGCCTGCATCTTCTGGACCTGCTTGAGCATCTGCTGCATGTTCGGAGGCTGTGGCATGGTCAGTCGCCTTCCTTGATGTCCGAGATCTCCTCGGCGTCGAACTCGGCTTTCAAACGCGCGACCAGGTCCTCGGAGCTGGTCGGCCCCGAGGACGCGATCGCCTGCGCCAGGGGCTCGACGCCGTCGCGCAGCTCGAAGGCCGGCGCGAGGCGGCGACCGGCGATGGCGGCGATCGCATCGGCGAGCGCATCGCGATGGGAGCGCGTCTCCGCGAGCTTCTTGAGAAAGGCGGCGGCGTCGGGGAACGCCACCGTCACCGTCGTCTCGGTCGCGGCGACTGGCCGGGCCGCGGCCAGCGCCTCGGCGAGCATGCCGTTCTCGCCGCGGACGTCTTCCACGATCGCGGGCCAGAGAGAGACGAGCGCAGGCAGGTCGGGAGGGGCGGGCGGGGTGGCGTGGTCCGGGGGCATGACGGGCTCCGGGGGCGTGGCGGGCTCCGGTGCGCGCTCCGGTGGCGTGGCGGGCTCCGGTGGCGTGGCGGGCTCCGGTGGCGTGGCGGGCTCCGGTGCGGGCCGGGGTGCCGGCGCAGGGGCGAGCGCGATCTCGGCCCTGGCCCCAGGCGGCCCCGCGGCCGGGGCGGCCCCGAGATCCTTCTCGAGGCGCTCGATCCGCGTGAGCAGCGCCTGAGAGGAGGGATCGAGGTCAGGCGCGGCGGCCTTCACGAGCGCCAGCTCGAGCATCACACGCGCGTCGGAGCCATCCTTGACGGCCGAGAGCCCCTCGGCGAGGCTGTCGAGCAGCCTGACGACGGCGGCGCGACCGACGCGAGCTGCCTGGTCGGCGAGGCGCTCGTCGCGTTCGGCAGTGACCTCCAGCTCGGGCGGGACCGTGCCGAGGAGCCCGACGACCAGCAGCTCGCGCGCGTGGGCTTCGAGGTCGCGAAACGCTTGGCCGGGGTCGCGCCCGCCCTCGGCAAGGCGAGCGGCGGCGCGCAGCGCGGCGCCCGCATCGCCGGCCACGACCGCTTCGACGCAGGCGAACAGCAGGTCGACATCCGCCACCCCGAGCACGGCGAGCACGTCGTCGAGCACGATCGCCGTGCCGGCGTAGGTGACGAGCTGCTCGAGTGTCCCAAGCGCGTCGCGGAACGACCCGCCCGCCGAGCGCGCGATCAGGCTGACCGAGGGGGCGTCCAGCTCGATCGCCTCCTGGGAGGCGGTGCGCCGCAGCACCTCAGCGATCTGCACGGCAGTGGGGCGATGGAAGTCGAAACGGTGACAGCGGTCGACGACGGTCGGCAAGACCTTCTGGGCCTCCGTGGTCGCGAGCACGAAGACCGTCGACGGCGGCGGCTCCTCGAGCGTCTTTAGGAACGCATTCCACGCCTGTGTCGAGAGCATGTGCGCCTCGTCGAGGATGTAGACCTTGCTGCGCCCGGAGACCGGAGCGAAGCCGACGCTGTCGCGCAGCTCGCGGATGTCGTCGACGGAGTTGTTGGACGCCGCGTCCATCTCGATCACGTCGAGTGATGTCGCGGCAGCGATCGAACGGCAGGACTCGCACGCCCCACAGGGCTCGATCGTGGGGCCCTGCTCGCAGTTCAGACAAGCCGCGAGGATCTTGGCGACGGACGTCTTGCCGGTCCCGCGCGAACCGACGAAGAGGTAGGCGTGGTGGACCTTGTCCTCGCTGACGGCGTTGCGCAGCGTGCGGACGACGTGCTCCTGACCGACGACGTCGGCGAAGGTCCGCGGGCGGTGACGACGGTAGAGCGAGGGGCCGGCGGACACTGCCGCCGGAGTCTAGAGATGGACCGTGCACCCTCCGTCGAAACGGGTCCCCGGGCGCTGATGCCGGTCGCTGGCTCCGGTCGGGCACTCCCGCTGCGCCTGCCGGCTACCGCTTAAGGCTGCTTCCTTCCGGACCTGACCTGGTTCACGGGCCTGCAACGCGCGGGACCCGGCCATCAACGCCTTGAACGGCACGCTGACCCCGAGGGCCTCCATCCCTCGGAAGGGAATTCAGCCCCGCTAGAGCGGATTGCGGATACAGGGAACCGCTATCTCCCCGCCTAGCACGGTCCGGAGTGAGCGTAGCGCGGCGGCGGGCGCTCAACACGCGGTCGCGGCATTCCGCGTCGACGCCTACGGGTGCACAACTCCCCACTCGACCATCCACGGGAGACGATTGGGCATTTAAGGGGGGCATGCCCGCACGATCGCCCAGCGCGTCGTCCAAGCCCAACGAGTGAGCACTTATGCAAGCTGCGGCTGGCCTCGTGGCCACCGCGAGAGCTCGATGCGGCCCTAGACTGACGGCCTCAGATATCCTCCCGGGCGCGTAGCTCAGCGGGAGAGCGCTCGCTTCACACGCGAGAGGTCGCTGGTTCGATCCCAGCCGCGCCCACTACGGAATGGCCCGTAATGCTTGGCTCGCAACGGCTGAGGCCGCGGATGCCACTATGGCGGCATCACAACTAGGGAGGACACAGATGGCCTCGAGCAGCAAGAAGAGGACAACGATGGCGAAGCTCAACCGTGAGAGCATGCTCCGCGAGCGCCGGCTGGAGAAGCAGGCCAAGAAGGAAGCGAAGAAGCAAGCTTCCGCGCATCACCCAGCCCGGCCCACGGACACGCTTACGGGCGAGGATCGGTGAGTCGGTAAGCGAAGGGGCGAGTTCTACGTGTGCTTCAGCTTGCTGGGCTCTCGATCTGCTGGTAGCTGACGCGCTTTCGAGCCGGGAAGGGGCCCAGCGATCCGGCCGATCGGGTCAACCGCGCGCTGCAGATCCGCTGCTGCGTGGGTGAGCTCATCGACCGTGGGCTGCAGGGTGTCGAGGTAGACGATGATCCGCTCGACCATCAGTTCGACGCTGCGGACGCGCGGCGCAAGCTCGGGAAGCGCGGCGGCGTGTTGCGTGAGCTCTGAACCTCGACGAGCTGATGATCGCGCCGAGACCCAGCGCACCACGATGGAGCGCGAGCGCCTGGCCGCCGCCAAGCGCGCGCTCGGCGACGAGTCGGGCCAGTAGTACGGGCACCCCTGCCCGGCGCACCGAAACACTTGCGCCGGGCTCGCGGGATTCCGCTAGGCCGGAGGAGTGCCGCGCGGGGTACCCGCGCGGGGGACGTGAGGCCTGCGCACGCGCCGGGCTATCGGGGTCGACGAAGTCGTCGTCCTCGCGCTCGCTGCCCGTGTCGCCGGTACGGTGAGGGTCGTCGCTACGTCCGGCGGCGGCTGGGCCGCCAACGGGATTTCCCACGCCGCCGTCGGCGTCCGCGGCAGCCGAGCCGCCCTCTTGCAGGACTTCATCCGGATCCCCGGACCCGAACTTCTCGGCGTCGCCTTCGACGTCCTGCTTCCGGCCTTCCTTGTAGGCGTGCAGCGGCGACCTCGGTGTCGTCTCCTCCGCTCCACTGTTGTCGTCTGTGTCGGGCATGAGGCCTCCTGAGTCGGTTGCCTGCAGCCAGTACCCCGGCCGCTGGGCGCTCCAACAGCGCTGGTAATCGGGGGTACCCCTCGGCCTACCGCGGCGCGCTGACGCCGCGCGCGCGTCAGGCGGTGGCGTTCCGACGCCGCCCGCGCGCGATCGGACGGCTAGCGCGGGGTCGGCGAGCGCGCCGTCAACCCAACCTGTCGTCGCCGCGGAACGTCAGGGCTTCAGCCTCCACCATTGTCGCGGCACCCGCATGCCTCGTACGCCGGGAGTCACGCTCGCGCCACAGGGCGGCGCGTGCATCCGCATAGCCCCACGATCACTCGCCCCAGTCGCCGACGAGCGCCTCAGCGCTCGAGCCGGATGACAGTCGACTACCGCGACCGCCTGTTTAGCCTCCGCAGCCAACGACGGGCGACCTCACGATCCAAGCGCGACTGTCGCTTGGCACGCTGTTCCCGCGCTTCGGCTGGCTCGCCGGCTCGTGTCTGCTGCTCCGCGTGCTCGTCTGGCTTGCCGGCCTGCTGGGCAGCTGCATGCTCATCGGAGGCGGCGCTGCTGGCGGCGTCGGCGGCCTGCTGCTGCTGACGAGCTCGCCGTCTCTCGCCGCGACTTTCCGCGTGTTCGGCTTCATCCCGGTAGGCGTCAGCCTTCTCCTCGGACGTGCGAGCGAGCCGTTCGTGTTCCCGCCTCTCCGAATCCCGATCATCCATGCGCCTAGGCTACCGCTCCGCGGTCGAGACTCTGCCTACTCTAAGGAGACGCGATGATCGTCGTAGTTGGACGGGTGAGGAGCGATCCGGACAAGCGCGAGGCTCTTGTCCGGATAGGCCAAGCGGTCGCGGTGGCGTCGCGGGCGGAGACGGGCTGCATCAGTTACCGCCTCTACGAGGACACCGCGGTCAAGGACGAGTTCGTGTTCGTCGAGGAGTGGGAGACCAGCGAGGCCCTACAGCAGCACTTCGCCACCGCACACGTCAGGGAGTTCATGCAGGCGATCCCGGCGACGATCGTTTCACCCCCGGACGTCAAGTTCCACACCATCGCGAGCTCGCTGGACCTTGCCGACGTGAGCAGGGGTTGAAGCCCTGCTCTTTGCCCAACACTCCAACGCCCTAGCACGGTATTCCTCGCCGGGGGGTCGCCGGCAAGAGCACGGGCTCGGAGATAGGCAGTTCGCGTGAGGGCGCTGACCCGCCCAGTTCGCCTGCCACTATTTCCCGCGAGGCGCTAGCTCACGTCTCCGATCCCAACCCTTTTGCGCCTTCGCGACTACCTCACAACTGTCGTACGCGGCCGGTCCATCTCTGGTCGTCCGCGGCTGCGCTGGGTAGTCCTGCTCGTGATCTTCGTGCCCGTCGCCGGCGTCTCGTGTGCGGCGACTGCCCCGGCGCTGCTCCAATCGAGCGGGAAGGGCTGCCTGAGCGAGGGGGGGCGCCAAGGATGCACGCCGGGGCGCGCGCTGTCCAGCGCCTCCTGGATCACCATCACGCCGGACGGGCGCAACGTCTACGTCGGCGCAGAGGCCAGCGGCGCCATCAACATCTACCAGCGCGTTGGGCCCTTCGGCGGGCTGATCCAGCCCGACGGCAGCGCCGGCTGTCTGTCAGAGAGCGCGCTCGAGGGCTGCGGCTCCGCGAGAGCGCTCACCGGAGCCCGCCCAGTGGCGGTGAGCCCGGACGGGCGCAGTGTCTACGTCGGCGCGCTGAACGGAGTCGCGGTATTCCTCCGCGATCGCGGTTCGGGGGCGCTCGTGCAGTTGCCGGGACCCGCGGGGTGCGTGGAGAATGGCGCGGCCGAGGGCTGCGGAGCAGCCCGAGGGTTCGCTAAGGGCAGCGTGCGCGGGCTGGCCGTCAGCGCCGATGGGCGCTTCGTTTACGCCGCGGTGCGCTTCACCAGCGTCGTGGCCGTCTTCGCGCGCGATCCAAACTCCGGTGCGATAAGCCAGCTCCCGGGGGGAGCGGGCTGCATCAGTGAGACGCGGCGTCCCGGCTGCGCGTGGGGGCGCGGTCTGCACGGCTCGCGCGACGTCGTGCTCAGCCCCGATCAGCGTTTCGTCTACATCGCCTCCGAGGACGGCAACTCCGTCGCTGTGTTCGCGCGCAACCGGCGAACGGGCACACTGATCCAGCTTCGCGGTCGCAGCGGCTGTCTGCAGCAGCGAGGCAACGACGGCTGCACGCCGGTGCGAGCGTTTCTCTCTCCCCACCAACTGGCTCTCAGCCGCAACGGCCTCGATGCCTACGTGGCATCGGACCACAGCGCGGCGGTCGATGTGCTGCGGCGCGACCCGGGCAACGGCACGCTTCACCAGCTCGCCGGCCGTGCCGGCTGCGTCGAAGACGGCGGTGGCGAGGGTTGCACGCCCGGTAGCGCCCTCGGTGCCGCGCACTCGATCGCGGTCGCGCCGAGCGGGCTTGTCTACGTTGCCGGCAACTCCGCGAACTCAGTCGCCATCTTCGCCGTGGACTCTCGCACGGCCGGACTTCGCGAGCGCGGGTGCATTGCGAGCCGCGGGCCGCCGGAATGCGCGCGGGCCTTCGGATTGATGGGCGTACATTCGATCACGCTCAGCTCCGACGGGCGCACGCTGTACGCCGCCTCAGAGCGTGGCGACGCCATCGTGGTGCTGACGGTCGGCTAGCTCGCGGCCGCGGCTAGCTCCAACGTCACCTCCGGCTCGCCCGCTTCATCGTCCTTACATCTCGGGTTGCGAGGCTGCGAGCCCTTGGCAACTACGACGAAGGGAGCAAAGAATGACCAAGCGCATCCAGAAGTTGATCGTGACGGTGACGGCGCTCGCGGCGCTGGCGCTGGGCGGGGCCGTGTTCGCTCAAGCGCAGTCCTCGCCGGCGCCCGCGCCCGAGCGCACAAGCGCACCGGACCGCGACAGCGTCCAGTCTGGCGACCAGAGAACCCCAGACAGCTCCGCCGCAGCGACCGCGGCGCGTAGCACCCGCCACACGGGCCATCACGCCGCGCGGGTGTCCAGCTCGACGGCCGTTGGCCCGACGGAGGGCGATACGGTCCAGAGCGGCGATCAGAGCACGCCCGACCAGCCGGGCGCGGCAGGCGAGCAGCCCGGGACCGAGAATCCCGAGCAGACTGGGGCAGGCTCGGAGGCAGCGTCGCCCAGTGACGGTCCCGGCGGTCACGCCGACGCCCCAGGGAACGCGAACGTCGACCATCAGTTCCAGGGCAACGAGTAGGCGTTCTGTCCCGCCAGGTGGCTGCCGCCGCTGCATTGCTGGGCGCCTCCGACTGATTCGGAGGCGCCCAGCCCCCGTTTCATCGCCGGCCGGGTGCGGTGGACGACCTGCTGCTGCTCGCCCGCGTCGACGACCACCGGCTCGCCATCCATCCCACGAGCGTGTCCGCCGACGCAATCCTGCAGCAAGCCGCTGATCGAGCGCGTCGCCAAGTACCGTTCGACAAAGAGATTGCGGTCGACGTGCCAGCCGACGCCCACCTATTCGCCAATCGCGAGCGCACGGCCCAGGCGATTGACAACCTCCTGACCAACGCCCTACGCCACGCAACCGCTCACGTCCAGCTCAGCGCACGCAGCAACGGCCACTTCGTCGAGCTGCACGTGACCGACGACGGCCCTGGCTTCTCCCCCGACTTCTACCCCGCGCGTGGGAACGCTTCGCGCGCGCCGACTCTGCCCGCACGCAGGACGGCGCTGGCCTCGGACTCGCGATCGTCCGCGCGATCACAGAAGCGCACGACGGTCAGGCCAACGCCGTAAACGCCCCGACCGGCGGCGCTGATGTCTGGATCACCCTCCCGGCCGTACCGTAGTGCCGTCAGCGGCGCCACCGTCCGCTCGCGCCACCCGCGCGAGCAGGTAAATCATCGCGACGAGCAGCGCGGGCGCGAGCGTCAGGCTTGGAATGACGTCGCCGTGCCCGACGCCTGATACCGCGACGGCGACGGCCATGATCACCGCGAGCGCCAGCGCCACCGGAGCGACCAGCGAGCGCCTAAGAAGGAGCACGCCCCCAGCCGTCTCGAGCGCTCCGATGACAATCACCAGCACCTCCGGCGCGGGCAGCCCGAAGCGACGAAACGCGTCGAGCTCCCAGCCGTGCAGGACAAACTTCACTAGTCCACCGACAATGAAGATGGCGCCGCTGACGCGCGCCACTGCGTCGGCGGCACGACTTCCCCTGACGGCGGCGTCAGGCGCCAGGATCGCGGCGCGCCACAGCCGCTGCCCGCTGGTCTGTACCGCAGAGCTCATCATCACTCCAGGCTAGAGCTAGCGCGCGCTCCGCCCGCGCAGGACTGGAATAGTGGGCCGGATGAGCGAAGGACTCCTCACCCGCGGCGAGTTCTTCCTCGCGGCCGGGGCCGCCGCGGGCGCTGTCGCGGCCTCGCACCCGGCCGCGCGCCACGTCCGCCAGCGGGTCCGTCACCGACGCCCTCACCGCCGCCGGCACACCGCCCAGTCACCGCTTCACCAGATCGAGCACGTGGTCTTCCTGATCCAGGAGAACCGCTCCTTCGACAGCTACTTCGGCACGCTCGCCGGAGTTCGCGGCTTCTCGGACCCCGCCGCGCCCACGCTGCCGTCGGGCCGCAGCGTCTTCCAGCAGCCCTACCCGCTCTCGCCGACCGGCGCGCTGCTCCCGTGGCATCTCGACACCACCCGCTCCAGCCCCTGCGCGATCCCGGTCGACAACTCCTGGGCCCCGAGTCACGCAGCATGGGACGGGGGGCGCATGGACGGCTTCGCGCAGACCGGCCTGGGCCTCGCCGGCTACCCGATGAGCTATTACACGCGAGCCGATCTCCCCTGGCATTGCGCCCTCGCCGACGCCTTCACCGTCTGCGACGGCTACCACGCTTCTGTGCTGGGTCCGACCAACCCGAACCGCCTGTACACGATGACCGGGACGATCGACCCAGCGGGCCGCAACGGCGGCCCGGTCAAGGACAACACGGACGGCCCCTTCAGCTGGACCACCTACCCCGAGCGCCTGCAGGCCGCGGGCGTGAGCTGGCGCGTCTATCAGCAGTCCGACAACTTCGATGACAACCCGCTGGCCTGGTTCCCCGTCTACCAGAGAGCGCCGGCCGGCTCCCCGCTGTATGAGAACGGAATGCGCAGGCGCGACGCCGGCGCCTTCGCAGCCGACGTGGCGACGGGTGTTCTGCCAGCGGTCTCGTGGATCGTGGCACCGACCGCGCAGTCCGAGCACCCCGGCAACTCGGCCGGTCAGGGCGCCGAATTCTGCGACTCG
The DNA here is from genome assembly GCA_003244205.1 of Solirubrobacterales bacterium. Classification (GTDB taxonomy): domain Bacteria; phylum Actinomycetota; class Thermoleophilia; order Solirubrobacterales; family Solirubrobacteraceae; genus QHBW01. The sequence continues at coordinate 21,645 of QHBW01000100.1, forward strand.
ATCTTGCAGGCGCTCTTCGCCCACCCCGGCGTCTGGGCGAAGACGGTGCTCTTTGTGATCTACGACGAGCCGGGGGGATTCTTCGATCACGTCGTCCCTCCGACGCCCCCGCCCGGGACGCCCGGCGAGTTCGTCGACGGGCTGCCCATCGGACTTGGTTTCCGCGTTCCGAGTATTGTCTGCTCGCCGTTCAGCCGCGGCGGCTATGTCAACTCGGCGACCTTTGACCACACCTCGACCCTGCGCTTCCTCGAACGCCGCTTCGGCGTCGTCGAGCCACAGATCAGCGCCTGGCGGCGCACGACCTGCGGCAACCTGATCGACTGTCTGGACCTAGCGAACCCCGACATGACCACGCCTACGCTCCCAGCCACTGTGCCGCTCGCGGCCGCCGCCCAGCGTGCCTGCCAGCAGGACCTGCCGGGCATTCCGCCGCTGCTGGCCCAGCAGATGCCTTCACAGGAGCCCGGTAGCAGGCCGCGCCGAGGAACGGGGTGATCGCCATGTCCGGACGACGGCAGGCCATCGCGGTGGCGGCGGCAATCGGGGTGGCGGTGTCGCTGGCTCCGTCGGGCGCAAGCGGCGCCGCGAAAACGCTCCGTGGCAAGACGAGCCAGGGGACGCGCGTGTCGCTCGGCCCCGCGGGCGCCGGCGGGCGCAAGTTCACCTATCAGGCGCGGCTGCGCTGCTCGGACGGGACGACGTTCACTGACAATCCGTTCTGGGACCTCGTCAGGATTCGTCGCGGCCGCTTCCGTGTGCGCTTCCTTTCCGACCGCGGCGCGACCAAGACGATCGTCTCGGGCACCGTCCGCGGCAAGCGCGCTAGCGGAAGGCTCCTGATCAACGAGCGCTACAGCGCGACCGCGAATGCGCAGGGCTTCACGCCGCTGGACCCGCACGGCACCGTGCTCTGCAGCAGCGGCTCGATCCGCTGGTCGGCGCGCTAGCCGACCGTCGGCCCGCGCTCCTCGCTAGCCCTCGCCCTCCCAGTAGCCGACGTCGCCGTCAGCTCGCCGCAGCATCACCTTGTCCTCGGGGTTGCCGGGCCGGACGCCGATCTTGTCGCTGTCGGGATAGACGGCGACAGCCGGCTCGTGTGAGCTCGAGAACATCATGATCCGCGCCGTCGCGTTGCTGCGATTGGTCACCTTGTGAGCACCGTCCGGACCAGCCGGGAAGCAAACCAGCTCACCACGGGTTAACTCTTCGTCGCCGCGCGGAGCACGCACGACGACCGCGCCGTCTAGGACCACGAGCCATTCCTCTTCGTACTCGTAGTGGTAGGGACAGACGCTCTCGCCCGCCGGCAGCTCGTAGACCTTGACCGCGAGCGCTTTGCCGCCGACGGCGTCGCCGATCCGGGCCATGCCCGAGCGGAAGCCGTCGGGGTCGCTCTTCTCGTACTCGCACTCGGCGCTGAAGACGTTGGCTCGTGACATGCGGCGATCTTCGCATGTAGAGCCCGCCACCGGCCGCGCTGAGCACGGAGGCTACCCGCGCCCGCGCTAGGACGCGAGCAGCGCCTTCGCCCTGCACGCGGCGAGCTCGCCCGCGACCTCCAGCGGTTCCGTGCTGCGCAGGGTACGCGCGAGCACGAACGCGCCTTCGAGCGCCGCGATCATGCTGATCGTCAGCTCACGCGCTCGCTCAGGCGCGAGCCCGCTCGCCTTGAAGTGCTCCGTGCCGAGCTCGATCCAGCCGCCGAAGACGTCGGCGCACGCCTCGCGCAGCGGCTCGCTGGTGCTCGAGACCTCGAGCGCGACGGTGGCGATCGGGCAGGCGTCGGCGTAGTCGGTCTCGACCAGGTGCTCAGCGGCCAGGGAGAAGAAGTCATGAACGCCGCTGAGCACGTCCGGAGCCGGGTCGAGTACCGTCGGCAGCAACTGGCCGTAGATCCCACCCGACCAGCGGATCGTCTCGGCGGCGAGCTGCTCCTTGCCGCCGGGGAAGAAGTGGTACAGCGACCCGAACGGCGCCGACGCCTCAGCGACGATCTGCTTGACCCCGGTCGCCGCATAGCCCTGCCGGCGGAAAAGCTCCGCGCTCGCATCGACGATGCGCTCGCGCGTGCCCGCGGCCCCCTCCTTCTCGCTCCCGGCTTGCATCGCTGACCCCTTCGTCGGTACACTCTGTCGCTAGAGCACTCTATCAAGGAACAGACGATGCGATCCTGGCTGGCCAAAGTGCTGCTGTCCCGCAACATGGCGCGACTCAACGCCGGCGACTACCTGCCCACGCTGCGCCTCGACGCCAAGGACGTCCGCTTCCGCTTCCCCGGCGACAGCTCCTGGGCCACCGAGCTGCAGGGCAAGCCGGCGCTCGAGCGTTGGCTGCAGCGCTTCGTCGACAGCGGCATCCAGATCTTCGCCGACGAGGTCGTCGCCAAGGGACCGCCGTGGAACATGACGCTCTGCGTCCGCGGCACCGACCACCTGAAATCGCCGGCCGGAGAGATCGTCTATGAGAACCGCTACGTGATCTGGGGCCGGCTGTCCTGGGGTTTGCTGAAGGAGTACGAGGTCTACGAGGACACGCAGAAGGCCAAGGCCCTCGACGACTACCTCCGCGCTCTCAGCGCCCCGTCGCCTCCGTCGCCGGCCGCCGCGGCAGGACCGTAGACGCCGGCACCCGCATGATCCGCGCGAGCGGGTGCGGCAGCCACCAGTTCCAGCGTCCCAGCAGCGAGACCAGCGCGGGCAGCAGCAGCGCGCGCACGATCGTGGCGTCGAGCAGGATGCCGACAGCGAGGCCCGTCGCCAGCACCTTGATGTCGGTGTTCGGCGCCGAGGCCAGCGCGGCAAAGGCAAGGAAGAGGATCAGCGCCGCGCTGGTCACCAGTCGTCCGGTGCGGCCCAGGCCCTCGATCACCGCTCCGTCTGTCGACCCGGTGCGGTCGTACTCCTCGCGCACGCGCGTGAGGATGAAAACCTCATAGTCCATCGACAGGCCAAAGAGGAAGGCAAAGATCATCAGCGGGATCCAGAACGTGATCGCCCCGGTGGCGGGGATCCCGAAGACGAAGTTCGAGCCGTGACCTTCCTGCCAGAACCACGTCATCACGCCGAAGGCGGCGCCCATCGAGATGAGGTTGAGGATGACCGCCTTGACCGCGAGCACGAGCGAACGGAACGCCCGCGCCAGCAGCGCGATCGTGAGGATTGCGATGACCGCGAACATCAGCGGGAAGTTGCCGAAGACGGCGTGCTGGTAGTCCAGCTCGATCGCGCCATCGCCGGTGATCCCGATCACTCCCGCGACCCCGTGCAGGGCGCTGCGGGCGTCGCGCACGGGCGCCAGGGAGCTGGTGTTGACCGTCTCGCTGCGCGGAACGCCGATCAGCACCGTGGTCCCCGCCCGATTGCTGTCGGGCGAGCTGGGCGCCAGCGCGCCGGACATCCCGGGCACCGCCGCCAACTGCCCGCGTACCGCCGCGGCGTCCCGCGAGCGGGCGAGCACCTCGACCGGCGTCAACACGCCACCGGACACACCGCCGGCGATCAGGCGGCTGTAGGCATCGTGCGCGCTGCCGGTCTTGGCCAGCGCGCTGACGCTCGTCTCGCCAGTGGTGAGGCTGAAGGTGGGGATGATCAGCACGGCGAGGATCGCGACGCCTAGGCCCGCGGCTACCCAGCGGCGGCGCACCATTGTGCGCGTCCAGGCGGTCCAGCTGCGGCTCGCCTTGTCCTCGTGGCGGATCCGCGGCCAGTCGACCCGCGGCCCGATGCCGCCGAGCAGGGCGGGAAGCAGCGTAAGCGCGACCGCCGTCGAGATCAGCGGAATGAGCATGCCGCCGTAGCCGACGCTGCGCAGCCCGGGGACGGGCAGGACGATCAGCGAGATCAGCCCGATCGCGACCGTCAGCCCCGACAGCAGGACGGCGCGTCCCGCGGTGGCCATCGCGGCCATGACCGCGTCGCCGTTGTCGCGTCCGTGGGCACGCTCCTCGCGCCAGCGCGTGACCAACAGCAGCGAGTAGTCGATCGCCACCCCCAGGCCGACGAGCGAGACGAGGAACTCGACGATGAAGGAGACGTTGGCGATGTAGGTCAATCCGAGCACAACGAGCAGCGTTGTCAGGATCGACACCGCCGCGATCAGCAGCGGCACGAGCGCGAGCATCGACGCGAACACGAAGGCCAAGATCACGAGCGCGCCGCCTGCTCCGATCAGCGTCTCCACCAGCACGCCGGGGCCCTTGCTCGAGCCGCCGCTCTGGAGCTGCTGCAGCCCGGTGAGCTGGACCTGGGTCCCGGCAGGCAGCGCGGACGCGACGGCGCCCGAGACCTTGGGGGGATCCTTCGGCGCACCGAAGGTCTTCTCCAGCGGCGTGAAGACGAACGCGTACGTCGTGCGGCCGTCGCGCGTGATGAAGCTCGGGTCGTGGGTGACGCCGAAGTCGACCACGCGAGCGCTGGGCGCGGCCGCGCGTGCTCGCCTGAACGCCGAGTCGAGCCGCGCCTGCTCACCCCGGATCGTCTGGCCCTGGGGGACCGTCACGACGACGATCGAAGGCGCGGTGTCGCCGCCGTTGCCATACAGCTGGATGATCCGCTTGGCGGTCTCATAGCCAGGCTGACCTGGCAGCGAGAAGTCGAAGGAGAGCCGCTTGGAGACGGTGCTGGCGCCGTAGGCGCCAAAGAAGAAGAGCAGCACCCACGCCCCGATGATCAGACGGCGATGGCGCAGCACGAAGCCGCCGAGCGTGGCGAACGCGCTCCGCGGGATGGGTCCGGGCTGGCCGGCGGAGGTGGTGGCGTTCATCGAGGTCCCCTGGTGGTGATTGTCACGATAAAAGGTTCCGGCCGGAGCGGTTTATAGCATAAGTTGTTCCAGGGTGGTATGATCGTGCCAAATGGTTGATGACGAGCCCAAGGATGGCGCCGTCCCCGTGCTCGACTCGACGCCGCCGTTGCGCTCGGTCGGGTTCACGATCTCGGCCACCGGATACGCGATCGCGCGCACGTTCAAGGAGATTCTCGCGCCGCTGCAGCTCGAGCCGCGCGAGTTCTCGCTCCTGCGAGCGGTCGGGGCGGCAGAGGGCCAATCCCAGCAGACGATCGGCGAGCGCCTGCAGATCCCGTCCAGCCGCATGGTGGCCTTCGTCGACGCGCTCGAGGCTCGCGGGCTGCTCCAGCGCCGCCAGAATCCCGACGACCGCCGGGCGCGCGCGCTGTTCTTGACCGAGGACGGTCATGAGCTGCTCGAGCGCTCGTTCACGGCCGCCGCGGGACACGAGCTCAACCTCACCGGCGAGCTCAGCCCCGAGGAGCGCGACCAGCTCCTCGCGCTGCTCGAGAAGGTGGGTAACCGGCTCGGCCTGGCCGGGGGCAACTCGGGCCGCGGGCACCCGGCGCTGGCCGACGAGTAGCGCCGACTCCCCGTCCGGCCGAGTGGCGGATGCGTACGGCCGGCATCCTTCGTACGGTTGACAGCGATGGAATCCGGTTCCTTGCTCGGCGACCTCTCGCGCCGCACCGGCGCCGGCCTCGCCAGGATCGCGCGCTGGTTCGCCGGGCGCGTCGAGGCCCGCGTCGTCGAGGCCGTGGGCGGGCCGGCGCGCGCCCGCGTGATCCTGCTCTTCGGCGGGGTCCTGGCGCTAGCCACCGCCGACGCGGCGACGGTCGGCGCCGTCGCGGCCCAGCTCGAGCCCGACCTGCACATCTCCAACACCCAGGTCGGTCTGCTCAACTCGGTCTCGCTGATCGTCGGCGCTGGGGCGGCGATCCCGATCGGGCTGCTCGTCGACCGCATCACGCGGGTCCGCGTCCTCGCCTTCAGCATCGTGCTCTGGAGCATCGCCACCGCGGCGAGCGGGCTCGCCGGCTCTTACTCCTCGCTGCTGCTCACCCGTCTCGTGCTTGGGGCGATCAGCGCGACCGCGGGTCCGGCGATCGCATCGTTGACGGGCGACTACTTCCCCGCCAGCGAGCGCGTGCGCGTCTACGGATACGTCCTCGTCGGCGAGATCGCCGGGACCGCGGTGGGCTTCCTCTTCAGCGGCACGCTCGCGGGACTCTTCTCCTGGCGCGTCGCCTTCTTCGCGCTCGCGCTGCCGGGCTTCTGGCTCGCGCGCGAGCTTTGGCGGACGGTACCCGAGCCCCAGCGCGGAGGGATGAGCCGGCTCGAGCGCGGCGCCGAAGAGCTCGTCCCCGCGCCGCGGGGGGGTGCGCGCGGACCGATCGGGGCCGGCATCGAGGAGGGGGATCCCGTGCGCGAGGACGAGCTCGCCAAGCTGGCGGTGGAGGCGCGCGGCATCAAGGCCAACCGCGAGCAGATCCTCGATGAGCACGCCGCCTCGATGCCGTTGCGTCGCGTCGTGCCCTATGTCCTGCGTATACGCACGAACGTGCTGCTGATCACCTCGTCGGCGCTGGGCTACTTCTTCCTCGCCGGGCTGTCGACGTTCGCGATCGTCTTCGTCCGTGCCCACTACGGAGTCGGCCAGGCGACGGCGACCGGGGTTCTCGGCCTGCTCGTGCTCGGCGCGCTCGCCGGCACGCTCGTGAGCGGGCCGTTGACCGACTTGCTGCTGCGCCACGGCATTCTCAACGCTCGCATCTGGGTGCCGGCGATCGCCTACATCGTCGCAGCCGTGCTGCTCACGATCGGCATCGCCGGGACGCACTTGACGCCCGCGATCTGGTTTGACATGGCGGGCGCGGCAGCGCTGGCAGCGGCCAACCCACCGCTTGACGCGGCGCGTCTGGACATCATGCCCGCGGGGCTGTGGGGTCGAGCCGAGAGCGTGCGCACCGTTCTGCGCACGACGGCCCAGGCGATCGCCCCGCTGCTCTTCGGCGCCGTGGCCGACCTGGTCGCCGGCTTCACTCCCCGCCAGGCGCCGATCGGCACCAAGCCGGACCCCAGCGGCATCGCTCCGGGCGTCGGCACCGGGCTCGAGATCAGCTTCCTGCTGATGCTGATCGCCCTCGCCGCGGGAGGAATCGTGCTGCTCAAGGCGCGCAACACCTATCCCCAGGACGTCGCCACCGCGGTCGCCTCCACCGAGGTCCAGGAGATGCCACCGACGCGTGTGATGCCGGCGAGCTCCGGGCGGGCGCCGCCGTAGCGGGCTGGACTCCCGCCGTAGCGGGCTGGACTCCCGCCGACTGGACGAGCTAGCCCCTGACGGTCAGCAGCTAGCCGCCGACGGTCAGCACAACGACCGCGTTACTACGCTCGGAGGCGGCGTACAGCGTGCGGCCATTGGCGCTGAGCGCGAGCGAATGCACGCCGATCAGCCCGAAGGCGCGCGCGCATCCCGACGGTCCGTGGGTCGCGATGCACGCGCGCTCGCGAAGCCCGGCCGTGCGCGGGTCCACGTCGAAGACCGCGACTGCGTTCGAGAGGTTGCCGGCGACGTACACGGTCCCGCTCGGCGCGACGGCGACGGACTCCGCGGAAGCGAGGGCGAGACCAGCCGCGCAACCTTCGCCGCCGCCGACTTCGACGCACCCCGCGCGGCGGGCCAGCTGGTGAAGCGTGCCGTTGGCCGGGTCGCGGCGCAGCACATCGACGGCCGCGCTGTGGGCCGACGCCACGTAGGCGTACTGGCCGCTGGGACTGAGGGCCAACTGGTGCGGCGAGAGAAACGCTCGCGCCGGTGTGCACCCGTCGGGGCCTCCCCTCTGCTGCACGCAACCACTGCGACCGCGGAGCTGGGTCAGCGCGCCAGTGCGTCGGTCGCGCGTGAAGACGGCGACGGCGTTGCCGTCTTCGGCGCTGATGTAGACGAAGCGCTGATCGGGGCTGAAGACGATGCCGCGCGGACCGCGCAGACCGCGCCCGAGCGCGCAGTGCGGACGCCGCCTCTCAGAGATGCAGCCCGCCGGCCCTGGGAGCTGGCGTAGCGCGCCGGACTCCGGGTCGCGTGCGAAGACGGCCACGACACTCGTGAAGCGCACCGCCGCGTAGACGGTGCGCCCATCGGCGCTGACGGCAAGCCCACGCACGCTGCCGTTCGCGAGCCCTCGGCCGGCTCCGCAGCCCTCGACCGCGGTGTCCTGCACGCACCCGGCTGCTCCGGGCAGCTGGAACAGCCCTCCCGAGGCTCGATCGCGGAAGAACACGGCGATCCCGTCATGCGCGCCGACATAGACGCTCCCCCCCTGCGGGCTGACCGCCACCGGGCGGGCTCCGACGAGTCCCCTAGCGACGCCGCAGCCCTCGATGCCGTTCTCAGCGAGGCAGCCCTCGGCGCCGCCATGCTGGATCAGCCCGCCGCTGCCCCCGACGCGGTCGTAGATGTTCACCGCGCCGCTGTTCTCCGCGCCGACGTACACGTTGCGCCCGTCCGGCGTCACGGTGACCCAAGAGGCCCTGTTCAACGCCCGTCCGGCCGTGCATCCCTGGAGTCCTCCCTCGCTCAGACAACCCCGTCCTCCCGCCTGCAGCAGTGCGACGGTCGTCGCCGCACACGAGAACACGACGACGGGCGCGAAGACCACTAGCACGACCGCCGAGCGCAGTCGCAGACGATCAGCAGCGGACCGGTGCCGAGCAGTAACTGTGAGGAATTCGCGAAGGCGCAAGAAGTTGGGCGGGTCGCAGGCGTGGTTACCGCCTCGAGCCCATGCCCTTGCCGGGACGCTCGAGCAGAGTACCGGGACGCGCGGCGTGTTCTCATCCGCGGAGGCGTGGCGGAAGGGCCTGAGGCGTCACGAGCGCCGCAGTGCCGTAGGCTCGTCGCCGGATGCGGCAATGACGCTGGTCTCAGAGCTGGACCTGCCGGTGCTCGAGGACATGGACCCCGCTCTACGGGGGGATCGCTTTCACGGGGCGATGCGCGGCCTGCGCGAGCAAGGCTGGCTGGCGAAGAGCACCTACGGCTATGTCGCGCTCGACCGCGAGGCGGTCGAGTTCTTCCTGCGCAGCCGCGCGACGACGTTCCCGGGCCTGCTGATGGCCGACCTGCTCGAGGTCCCAGCTGGACCGCTGCGCGAGCAGATCGAGCGCAACATCATCAACGTCAACGGCGGCGACCACCGCCGCCTGCGCAACCTCGTCAACCCCGCGCTCTCGCCGCGAGCCGTCGAGCGCTATCGACCGGCGATGCGCGACTACCTCGAGGAGCTGCTGGCGCCGCTGCTGGCGTCGGGCCGCTGCGAGTTCGTCGAGGCGGTCGCCAAGCCCTACCCGTCGCTCGTGATCGCCGCCGTGATGGGCGCCGCCCGTGAGGACGCGCCGCGCCTTTATGACTGGTCGAACTGGATCCAGCGCCAGTTCGACGCGCCCAGCATGCTCGAGCAGCGCGAGCGCATCGAGCAGGCGGTCGCCGAGTTCTACGAGTACGCCGACGAGCTGCTGGCGCGCCGGCGCCGCGATCCCGGCGACGACCTGATCTCAAAGCTGCTCGCCGCCGAGCTGGAAGGCGATCGCCTCTCAGAGGTCGAATGCAAGAACCTCGTGCTCAACGTGCTCGTAGGCGGCGTCGACACGACGCAGAGCCAGCTCTCCCACGCGATCCGTTTGTTCGCCGCCCACCCCGACCAGTGGGAGCTGCTCGCCGAGCGCCCCGAGCTGACAGGCGCGGCCGTCGAAGAGGTCCTGCGCTTCGAGCCGATCACGCCCTTCACGGCGCGCATCACGCTCGAGGACGTCGAGTACCGCGGCGTCACCTTCCCGCAGAACACCGTCGTGCTGGTGTCGGCGTTCAACGCCAACCGCGAGCCCGGCGCCGCCAACGCACTCGAGCGTTTCGACATCAGCGCCGAGCGTGAAGCGGCCACGCCGCTGACGTTCGGCGCAGGGATGCACTACTGCCTGGGCGCTAACCTCGCACGCGCCGAGTTGCAGGAGGCGCTCACGCTCCTGCCGCGACGCCTGCCTGGGCTGGCGCTCGACGGCGAGCCGCGGCTGGACAGCATCAACGGCATCTACGGAGTGCTCGAGCTCCCGATCTCCTTCCAGCCCGCCCCCTAGCCCGCAATGAACGCCACCTACGCTGACCGCGATTGGCAGGAGCCCAACTGGCACACGCTGCGGGCGCCGCTGATCGCAGCGGTGCTTGCTCTCACGGCCGTGCTCGTGAGCTGGCGCGGGGTGGATCTGCCGGCCGCGATCTACCGCGTTGGCCTCTTTCACCGCGACGGGCTGACGCTCTGGGACAGCCAGTGGTACGGAGGCCACTGGACGCTGAACTACAGCGCGCTCTTTCCCCCGCTCGCCGGCGTCCTCGGCCTCGGCCTGACGGAGATCCTCAGCGCGGCGACCGCAGCGTGGGCGTTCGATCGCCTCGTCATCGGTCACTTCGGGCGCGCCGCGCGGGCGGGCTCGCTGATCTTCGCGGTGGGCACGCTCGCCACGGTCGCGATCGGGCAGCTGCCCTTCCTCCTCGGCGAGGCGCTCGCGCTCTGCGCCTACCTCGCGGCGACCCGGCGGCGCTGGTCACTCGGCATCGCGCTCGCACTCGCGAGCTCGCTCGCCAGCCCGCTGGCGGGAGCGTTCCTCGTGCTCGCCGCGTTCGCCTGGCTGATCACCTCCTGGCCACGCCGGCGGCTGGCCGCGGGCGGCCTGATCGCCGGCGCCATCATCCCGGGCGCCGTGGTCGGCGCGCTCTTCCCGGGGCAGGGGTTCATGCCCTTCCCGGCGACCGACTTCATCTACCTGGCCGCGCTCTGCATCGGTGTGCTCGCGCTCGTCGTCTGGCGCGGCGAGCGCTCACTGCGCAACGCTGCCCTGCTCTACATCGCCGCCGTCGTACTCGCGTTCGCGCTGCCCACGCCGATGGGCGGGAACATCAGCCGCCTGGGCGAATGTCTCGGCGCCCCGCTCGCGGCGTGTGTGCTGTGGCCGCGCAGTCGCCGCCTGGCCGCCGCCGTCGCCGTGCCGCTTGCGCTGCTGCAGTGGACGCCGGCGCTCGCCACCTTCACGAGCGACCGCGCCGACCCGTCGACGCACATCGAGTACTTCGCCCCGCTGCTGGGCTACCTCGCCGCGCACGACCAGCCCGCCGCACGCGTGGAGATCGTACCCACCAAGCTTCATTGGGAAGCGGCCTACGTCGCGCCCTCGATGCCCCTGGCCCGCGGCTGGGAGCGCCAGCTCGACACCGCCGACAACCCGCTCTTCTACACGCCGGGAGCATTGACGACGTCCAGCTACCAGTCCTGGCTGGTGAGCAACGCCGTGCGCTATGTCGCTGTGCCCGACGTCGCCCTTGACTACGCCGCCGTCGCCGAAGGCGATCTGATCCGCCGCGGGGTGCCCGGGCTGCGCCTCGCCTGGCACGATGCGCACTGGCAGGTCTATCGCGTCATCGGCGCGCCCGGGATCGTCGACGGGGCGGCCCGCCTCGTCGCCCTCGACGGACACGGGATGACGCTCGACGCGAGCGGTCCCGGCACCGCCCTCGTGCGCATCCGCTACACGCCGCGCTGGACGATCACCCAAGGCCAGGGCTGCGTGCGCCAGGGCCCGGGCGACACGACGGCGGTCCAGACGCTCGAGCCCGGCGCGCTGCGGCTGGCGCCGGAGCTCGCGCACCCCGACGACTCCTGCTGAGGACCGCCACCCGGATCAGGCCGGGATCGGGCACTGCAGCCGCGGCACGAGCTGGGTGACCGGCGGCGTCACCGCGAACACGCGCCACGCGCCGGCCGCGCCCACCACGGTGGGGACGCCGTGGCCCGGGACCCGGGGGTGCATGGTGCGCTCGACCACGACGGACGGCTTGCCGATGCTGGAGGCAAAGAGATAATGAAGTTGGTTGGGCTGCACTCCGAGCTGCCACGCCACCAGGGAGAGCGTGCTGCTGACCTCAAGGCGCGACGCGCACGGCGCGAGCGCGGCTCGTCCCCCGGCGCGGTGGATCGCTGAGATCAGGTTGCGCTGGTCGGCCGAGCGTGTCTTTGCCTGGAGGTAGTCGTGGTGGTCGTGGTCGAGCTCCCCGCGCGCGGTCAACGCGACGAGCCCGACGATCAGCACGCCGACAGCCACGCGCGCGACACGCCCAGGCGCGAGCGTGACCAGGCGTCCGGCCGCGTACCCGGCGGGCACGCACGCCAGCGCCGCCGGCGGGAAGTAGAAACGCTCGATCCCCGGGTAACCGAAGGCGTTCATCACGACCACGATCAGCGCCCACGCCGCCGCCAGCAGCCCAACGGCGAGCACGCCGTGGCGCCGCTCGCGCCAAGCCAGGACGAGACCGATCAAAGCGAGCGCATCGACCGCCTTGGGCAGCACGCCCGCGTTGCGCCTGATGTCGTGGATCGGGTTGGTGCCGAGGTTGGTGGACGCTGACGCCACAGATGATCCGTGGAAGGCATCGCCCGAGCCGGCGTAGTCACCCCCGAACCAAAGCAGCGGGATCAGCAGGATTCCGAACGCCAGCCACGGGCGCAGCCGCGACTCGCTGCGCCACAGCCAGATCGCGTAGAGCCCCACCAGCGGCCAGCTCTCAGGACGCGCCATCGCGACGCAAATCGCGAGCGCGAAGGCCGTCCCGGGGCGTCCGCTCATGTGCCGCTCCAGCGCTCCGAGCGCACACACGATCACGATCATCTCGACGTCCACGAGCAGCACGCGGCCGACGAGATGATCGAGCAACAGGTAGGCGAGGGTCGCGCAGATCGCCGCGGCGTGCCCGGCGACTTGCTCGGTCACGCGATAGACGAGCGCGGCGCCGACCAGGAAGAACGCGCGGATCAGGATCGCCAGGGCGATCGGCGCCGCCGCGGTGCCGAGCAGCGAGAGTGGCATCGCGAGCGCGGCGGTCAACGGCTTCCAGCTGATCGCAATCGTCGTGTTGAGATCGCCATGGGTCAGCTCGCGCCCCCACGACAGCCACCCCCAGGCGTCACTCGACAGCTCCCACGGCGCCAGCGCCAGCGCCAACGACAGCGCCGCCAGCGCCAGCGCCGCCAAGCCGACGGCGACCGGCACGCGTGTCGATGCAGGCACGGCTGGCACCCTAGTCGCCGATTCGCACGTCGACGCGGTCGTCCCGCGGGGCCAAAGAAGAAAATGGCCCCGCGTGACGCCGCGTCGCCGGCGATGCGGCGTCGGTCCGGCGCCCTTTCTTCTTGGCGCCGGGCCGACGACCGCGTCGACAGGCGAACGTGCAGTCCAACCGCTACTTCACGTAGCCCGACTCCTTCAGGTACGCCGCGGCCACAGTCGCCGGCGTCTGCTTGTCGAGGGACACGCGTGCGTTGAGCTCCTCCATCACGGGCGTGGTCAACCCGGTGTTCACCTGGCTGATGACCTTTGCGAAGTCAGGGCCGAACTTGGCCACCGTCTTCGGGCTGACGATCGCCGTGACGTTGTCGGGCGGGAATATGCCCTTGTCGTCCTGGAGCACCGTCTCCTGCCCCGTGCGCAGCTGCGGGTCGGTCGTGAAGACAACCGAGGCGTCGGCCTGGCCGTTGAGCAGCACTTGGTGCAGCAGCGAGATGTCGACCGGGGTGAACGACTTGAACTTCAGGCCGTACACCTTCTCCAAGCCCACGAGGCAGTCGAGCCGCTGGCGACACTGCGGGCTGCCGTCCAGCCGCAGCGTCGACGCCTTCGACGCCAGCTGGGAGATCTTTGTCACCCCCAGCGACTTCGCCTTGCTGGTGAGCATCCCCAGCGCGTTTGAGTCGGTGAACGGAGTCAGCGACAGCGCCGTGTAGCCCGACTTGGTGAGGTCGGCCTTGGACAGTGCGTAGGCGGCCTGCGCCGTCTTCGGAACCTTCGCCGTCGGCACGTTGAAGAACGACGTCAGGATCGTCCCCGTGTACTCGGGATAGAAGTCGACCTGTCCGCTCTTCACCGCCCGGTAGGCGATCTGCTCGGAGCCGAGGTTGAAGGACGTCTTGACGTTGTAGCCCGCCGCTTGCAGCGCCTGGGCGTAGATGTTGCCGAGGATGAACTCCTCGGTGAAGTCCTTCGAGCCGACGTTCACCGTCTTCGAGGCGTTCGCCGGATTCTTCTGAATCAGCGAGCCGCTCGGCTGCACCGCTGACGTCGTCGCCGATGTCGATGACGACGACGATGAGCTCGACGACGACGAGCTCGACCCGCACGCCGCGACAACGGTGACGGACGAGAGCAGCAGCAGAGCACTGAGACTTCTTCTTATGGTGGATGAGACATTCACGACGTGGAGTAAGCCCTCCTCTTGGGTGTCCAGAAGCGACGGCGAGACGTTGACGCGCCGGCAGCGAGCCGCAGTCCCTTTGGGGTAACCGCCCGTTGCAGGGCGGCGAAGATGACCTCGGTGAGCAGGGCGAGCACGGCCACCATGATCGAGGCGCCGAGCTGGCCGGCGCTGCCGTACACCGAGGAGTTGATGATCGGGTCACCGAGCGTGACGACGCCGATCAACGGGCCGATCGTCGCGGTGGCGACGACGTTCACCGCCGAGGTGCGCACGCCACCGAAGATCAGCGGGAGCGCGATCGGCAGCTCGGCGGATCGCACGATCTCCCACCCCGTCATCCCCTGGCCGCGCGCGGCATCGACGATCTCGCGATCGACCTGGCGCACGCCCACGTACGTGTTGGTGAGGATCGGCGGGATCGCGAGCAGGATCAGCGCAAAGCTCGCGTTCGTGAAGCCCGTTCCCAGGTAGGCGACAAAGAAGGCAAGCAGCGCGAAGCTGGGCACCGCGCGCCCGACGTTGGAGACGCTGACGGCGACCAGCTGTCCGCGTCCGAGGTGGCCGAGCCACAACCCGAGCGGGATCGCCAGCGCGCAGGCGACGCCGAGCGAGACGGCGGAGAGCTCGACGTGCCGGGCCAGCATCGGCAGCAGATGTGACCCGCCGATCCTCACCCCGCCCGTGACGGAATCACGAGAATGAAAAATGAAGTTGATCGCGTCGTTGAACTGCGAGAGCAGCGCGAGCGGGCCGATCATGCCGTTGGCACCGCCCGTGTCCACGGCGTGACCGCCCGCTGGAGCGCGAGCAGCACGATGTCGAGCACTACCGCCAGCGCGACGCACAGTCCGCCCGCCACGACGACGTTTGACTTGAACACGGGGTCGGCGTTGATCTGGGCGCCGAGTCCGCCCGCGCCCGCGAAGAAGGCGAGCGTGGCGAGCCCGACGGTGGTGGTCGTGGCCACCCTCACCCCCGCGATGATCTCCGGTAGGGCGAGCGGCAGCTCGACCTTCCACAGCAGCTGACGGTCGCTGAGCCCGAGCCCGCGGCCGGCGTCGCGGGTCTCAGGGGCCACGCCGGCGAGCCCGGTGGTCACATTGCGAAAGATGATCAGCAGCGTATAGCTGACGAGCGCGACGATCGCTGTCAGCGATCCCCGCCCCGTGATCGGCTGCAGCACGAAGAAGAACGACAGGCTCGGAATCGTGTAGAGCACCCCTGTCACCCCGGTGACCGGCCCGGCGAGCCAGCGGCGGCGGTGTGCCAGGAGCGCGAGCGCGAACGCGATCCCGAAGCCGATCGCGACCGAGACGACAGTGAGGACGACGTGTTGGAGCAGCGGCGTCTCGTAGCGGCTGAAGTTGTGGGCGATCCAATTCGGGCAGAACCCGTTCGCCGCCTCACACGTCGTCCCGCTGCGCTGGTGAATCAGGACCGTGGCGAGCGGGAGCCCGCCTCCAAACCCGATCGGCCCGGTCACGAGAGCGCTGGTGTGTCGGTGACACGATCGGCCGGGTCGGCCTGGATCGCGTCGCTGGAGGCGAGGAAGTGCGAGATCAGCTCGAGCGACAGCACGCCGACGACGTGTCCGCGCTGATCGACCACAGGGCCGTACTGCGTATCGCGCTCGAGCAGCTCCGCCAGCGCGTCGCGCAGCACGGAGTCGCGGTCGAGCACGGGCTCGGCCGCGGTGTCGACCGGCAGCTCGACGCGTCCCTTGACGAGGTCGTCCTCTGAGAGCCAGCCGAGCGGGCGACCGTCCTCGGAGACGAGCAGCGGATAGGGCAGATCCGACGTGCGCACCTGCTCACGCGCCTGGGCGGTCGAGTCGCCCTCGCGTACGAGCGGCGCGCGCCAAAGTTGGACGTCTCGCACGCGCAGCAACGCGAGGCGCTTGAGCGCGCGGTCCGCGCCGACGAAGTCCTCGACGAAGTCGTCGGCGGGTGCCATCAGCAGCTCGGCCGGCGTGGCGTACTGGGCGAGCACGCCGCCCTTGCGCAGGACGGCGATGCGGTCGCCCATCTTGATCGCCTCGTCGATGTCATGGGTGACGAAGACGATCGTCTTGCGCAGCTCGGACTGCAGCCGAAGGAACTCGTTCTGCAGGCGCTCGCGCGTGATCGGGTCGATCGCACCGAAGGGCTCGTCCATCAGCATCAGAGGCGGATCCGCCGCGAGCGCCCGCGCCACGCCGACGCGCTGGCGCTGGCCCCCCGAGAGCTGGGCGGGGTAGCGGTCGGCCATCTCGGCGGGGAGCGAGACGAGGTCGAGCAGCTCGCGCACGCGCGCGGCGGTGCGTTCCTTCTTCCAGTCGAGCAGACGGGGGACGGTCGCGATGTTCTGCGCGATCGTGCGGTGTGGAAAGAGCCCGATCTGCTGGATCACATACCCGATCCGCTTGCGCAGCTCGGCGGGTCGCAGCTCGGTGACGCTGCGCCCGGCGAGCAGGATGTCGCCGCTCGTGATCGAGATCATCCGGTTGACGAGACGCATGGCCGTCGTCTTGCCGCACCCCGACGGGCCCACGAGCACGCAGATGTCGCCCGCCGGGACCTCGAGCGAGAGCTCGGCGATCGCGTCCTCGTCAGCGCCCGGGTAGCGCTTGGTGACCGAGCGCAGCTCGAGCGTGGCAGCCTCGTGCGCGCTCGCAGCCTCGCCGGTCTGGGTTGTCGTGCGGTTCATGGCGCCGGACCCGGACGGGCTTCCCTACCCGGCCAGCGGCGAAGGTTAACGCTTGGGGGCCAGATGCCTTACTCCCTGCTTATCGCCGCCGCGGTACCGTCAGGGCGCAAGATGAGGGTCCTGATCGCCGAGGACGAGCCACGCGTGGCCGACGCCATCGCACGCGGACTGCGTCGCGAGGGCATGGCGGTGGATGTGGCGCGAGACGGCGCCAGCGCTCTGCTGAAAGCGCGCGTCATCCCCTACGACGTCGTCGTGCTCGACCGCGACCTTCCCGAGGTCCACGGCGACGAGGTCTGCCGCACCCTCACCAGCGAGCGACCCGACACACGTGTGATCATGCTGACAGCGTCGAACGGTCTCGTCGAGGTCGTCGACGGGCTCTCGCTCGGCGCCGACGACTACATGGTCAAGCCGTTCGCCTTCGCCGAGCTGGTCGCACGGCTGCGCGCGCTCGAGCGTCGTGCCAACCCAGCGCGGCCCGTGCAGCTCGTCCACGGCGAGCTGACCGTGGACCCCGGCCGCCATGAGGCCACGCGAGCGGAGCGGACCCTGTCGCTCACGCCGAAGGAGTTCGGGGTGCTCGAGATCCTCGTCGCCGCCCGGGGCGCGGTGGTCACGAGCGAGCAGCTGCTCGAGCGCGTCTGGGACGAGAACGCCGACCCCTTCACCAACGCCGTGCGCGTGACGATGATGACGCTGCGGCGCAAGCTCGGTCCGCCGCCGACCATTCACACGGTCGTCGGCGTGGGGTACCGGCTGTGAGCCGGCTGCTTCCCCGGCCGACCGTGCGGCTGAAGCTGACGTTGGTCTACGCGGGCCTGTTCCTTGTCGCCGGGACCCTGCTGCTCGGCGTCAGCTACGCCCTCGTCAAGCGCAACGTCTCTGCCGACCCCCGTGGCGGACGCCCGTACTTCCGTCCTGGCAGCAACGGGAAGCTGACCGTGGTCCTGGGCGGGGGAGCGCACGGCGAGGGCGCGACGACTGTGCTGCTTCCGAAGAGCGTCACGAGGGCCCCGCCCGGCGGCGTGGCCCCACCCCTCCCGGGCACGCTTGCCGGTCCCGGCCCACGGAGCGCCGGCCTCCCGCCTGGAGCCTCCCGGGCGCAGATCCAGGCGGTCGAGCAGATTCGCCGGGCCGTGCGCAGGCAGCTCGTCAGCGACGCGCTGCACCGGCTCGTCATCCAGTACCTGATCGCCCTCGTGGCACTCTTCCTCGCTGCCCTGGGCCTGGGATGGGTGGTGGCCGGGAGAGTGCTCAAGCCGCTCAAGCGCATCACCGCGACAGCCAAGCGCGTGTCGGGCCAGACGCTGCACGAGCGCATCGGCCTTGAGGGCCCAGCGGACGAGCTCAAGGAGCTCGCCGACACCTTCGATGGCATGCTGGGACGTCTCGACCAGGCGTTTGAGAGCCAGCGGCGCTTCGTCGCCAATGCCTCGCACGAGCTGCGCACGCCGCTGACGGTGATGCGCACCGAGGTCGAGGTCACGCTCGCCGATCCCGACGCCAGCACCGCTGAGCTGCGCGCGATGGCCACCACCGTGCGCGAGGCGATCGAGCGCAGCGACCAGCTGGTGGAGGGCCTGCTCACGCTCGCAAGCAGCGACTCCGGAGACGTCGGCGAGGAGCCAGCCGACCTGGCGGCGCTCGCCGACGCCACGCTGGAGGACCATCGCGAAGCCCTCGAGCTGGCCGGAATCGAGGCGCGGGCGACGCTCGACCACGCGCCGGTCAACGGCGACCCACGGCTGCTCGAGCGCTTGGTCTGGAACCTCGTCGAGAACGGCATCCGCCACAACGGCGGCGACTGGCTCGCGGTCACGACCGCCCGGGAGGGAGGCGACGCCATCCTCGTGGTCAGCAATGCAGGCCGCGTGATCGCACCTGAGACGGCCGCCACCCTGGTGGCGCCGTTCCGCCGCGCCACCGACCGCACCGGGGCGGGATTCGGCCTAGGTCTCTCGATCGTGTGCGCGGTCGCGGACGCGCACGGCGGCGAGACCCGCGTGCACGCCCGGCCCGAGGGAGGACTGCGCGTCGAGGTGCGCCTACCCGCCGGTCGCGACGCTGCCGGCACGTCGCCGGCGCACACAGCCGCGCTCGCCGCGCCCGGCTAGAGGGCGCGCGGCCGGGTCCGGAGCGGCGGCGTAGCCTTCTGCGCGTGATCTGTCGCGCTGACTGCACGCGGCGGCGCAGCTACAGGCCGCCGGCGGCCGTCGCCGTGGCGGTGGCGCTGGTGGCGATCCTTGCGCTGTCGACGCAGAGCCTGGCGCGCGCAGCGCCCCAGGCCCCGGGAGCGCAACCCTACGGGCTGGTCGGCTTCAGCGCCAACGGCTTGCCCGGGTCGAGCATCGCGGAGCGCACCGCTAACTACCAGCGCCTCTATGACGCGGGCGTGCGCGCGATCCGCATCGATCTGCCGTGGATCGAGATCCAGCCACCTGGCCAAGGCGGACGCTTCGACTTCTCCCAGACCGACAGGGAGATCAGCGCCATTCGCGCCGCGGGGCTCAAGCTGATCGGGATCCTCGACTACGGCAATCCCGACTACTCCGCCCTCGGGCACGTCGTCGCGCTCTCCCCGCTGGGCGGTGGGATCCCGCCCTTCGGGGTGGGCAGCGCCCAGTACTTCCCCCCTGACCGTCCCGCCGACTTCGCCCGCTACGCGCGCGCCACCGCCCAGCACTACGCCAACGACGCGATCGCGTGGGAGGTCTGGAACGAGGAGAACGAGGGCTATCGCTTCTGGGAACCCCACGAGGATCCTGCCGCCTACGCCCGCTTGCTCTGCGCCACCTATTCACAGGTCAGGGCCGTCAGCCCGGGGGTGCCGGTGCTCTTCGGCGGGGTCTTCTTCCCCGGCGTCGCGGGGCTGCCCGGGCTCTCGGGCCCGCAGTTCGTCGCTCGGGCCTACGCAGCACAACCAGGCCTGCGCGACTGCTACGACGCGCTCGCCTACCACCCCTACGCCTATCCGTTCACTTCACCCGAGCTCGACGTCCAACTGCGTGGGTCGGTCCTCTCGGCGGCCGATCAGATGCGCAACGTGCTGCGCGCCAACCACGACCAGGCCAAGCCGCTGTGGATCACGGAGGTGGGCTGGCCCACCCAGCTCGGCTACGGAGTCAGCGAGACCAAGCAGGCCCAGTACGTGGCCCGGATGGAGGCGGCCACCTTCAGCCAGGGGATCGCGGTGTTGAACTGGTACACCTATGGCGACGGCAGCGATCCCACCGGGCCGATCAATCAGGAGGACCGCTTCGGCTTCTTTGCGCCTGACAACTCGCCCAAGCCGGCCTTCCGGGCGCTCTCGACATTTGCCAAGGTCTTCGCGGGCACGCACTTCGTCGCCGACCACTCCCGTCAGTTGGGGCTGCCAACGGGCTCGATCGACCTCGGTGGCCGCGCCTTTGCCCTCGAGTATCAGCGTCCGGGAGCGAGCATCACGGCGCTGTGGCTGGCGAGCGAGTCGTTGCTCGAGGGTCAGGGGCCGCTCGCGAACGGGGGCACGTTTACCCCGTCACGCCTCGTTGTGCGCTTGCCGGTCTCCTCGCCCTCGGTCACGCTGATCGACTACCTGGGGTCCAGCCGGATGGTGGCTGCGCAAGAGGGGACGATCACTGTGACGATCAGCGACTCGCCTCAGTATCTGGCCGATTCCGCTTCGCCTGTACTGCGGGCGCCGCGCCGCGCCTGCCCTGGCCGCGCGGTGACGGTGCGGTTGCCACGCCGATGGGGTCGCGCGGTGCTCGTGCGGGAAGTGCGCGCCGGGCGGCGGCTCCTCCGTTTTCACCGCATTCGCGGCAACAGCGTTCGGGTGAGCTTGCTCGGGCTGCGGGGCGAAACGGTGCGGCTGCGAGTGATCGCGCGGATCGGTCGCGGCCGGCGCTCCAGGACGACGATCCTGCGGCGCAGCTACCGGCTCTGCCACGGGCGCTGAGCGCGAGACCTCACGCCGATTCCCTAGCTGGTCGTCCCCATTTGCAATCCTGCACGGTCGGGACGCGCCTCACCTCGAGCCTGCGTCCCAACCGTCCACATGACCGTGCTCGAGAATCCCCGCGCGAAGTCCCTGGCGCTCGCCCTGCTGGCGATGACCCAGTTCATCATCGTCATCGACGCGTCGATCGTCAATGTCGCCCTGCCCTCGATCGGTCGCGCGCTGAACTTCTCGCGCGCCGACCTCTCGTGGGTGGTCAACGCCTACACGCTGACGTTTGGTGGCTTCCTGCTGCTCGGTGGCCGGCTCGCCGATCTGCTCGGTCGGCGGCGGATGTTCATCGGTGGGCTGATCCTCTTCTCGATCGCCTCGCTGGTCGGCGGCTTCGCCCAGTCGGAGGGATGGCTGATCGTCGCCCGCGCCGTCCAGGGGTTGGGCGCCGCGATCGTCTCCCCAGCGGCGCTCTCGATCATCACCACGACGTTCTCGGAGGGCTCCGAGCGCAACCGTGCGCTCGGCGTCTGGGGTGCCGTCGCCGGCGCGGGCGGCGCCGCCGGGGTGCTCCTCGGCGGCGTGCTGACGAGCGGCCTCGGGTGGGAGTGGGTGCTCTTCGTCAACGTCCCGATCGGCGCCGCCTGCGCGCTGCTGGCGCCACGCCTGCTTCTCGAGAGTAGCTCCGATGATGCCTTGCGATCGTTTGACATCCCCGGAGCCGTGACTGTGACCGCCGGGCTGGCACTGCTCGTCTACGCCCTCGTGGACGCGGTCAACGTGGGCTGGGGATCGACGGCGACGATCGTCAAGATCGCTGCGGCGGCCGCCCTGCTGGTGGCGTTCCTCGTGATCGAGCTGCGTGGTCGCCACCCCCTGATGCCCTTCTCGATCTTCCGCCTGCGGACGCTGCGCGGCGCCAACATCGTCGGGCTGCTGATCGGCATGTCGCTGTTCTCGATGTTCTTCTTCATCTCTCTCTACCTCCAGAACGTGCTGCACGACTCGGCGCTGAAGGCGGGGCTCTCCTACCTGCCGCTGGCGATCGTGATCATCCTCAGCGCCGGCGCCGCGTCCGTGCTCGTGACACGCGTCGGCTTCAAGCCGACGTTGATCTTCGGGCTGCTGCTCGTGGCGGGCGGGCTCTTCTGGTTCTCCCGCGTGAAGGCGCCGGGGGGCTCATTCGTCGCTGACGTCCTCGGGCCCTCGATGGTCGCGGGAGCGGGCTTGGGATTCTCCTTCGTGCCGGTGACGATCGCGGCGGTCACCGGCACCGAGCCGCGTGAGGCGGGGCTGGCGTCGGGGCTGATCAACACGGCCCAGCAGGTCGGCGGCGCGCTCGGGCTCGCGATCCTCGCGACGATTGCCAACAGTCACACCCAGAGCCTCTTCCGTGCGGGTGAGCACAGCTCCACGATCGCGTTGACGAAGGGGTTCCAACGAGCGTTCCTGGTCGGAAGCGGGTTCGCGCTGGCGGGTGCGATCCTCGCCGCGCTGCTGATCTCATCGCGGGACACCAGCACGCACGCCGAAGCCGCGCGGCGGGGCGAGGTGGCGCCGATGGTGGTCTAGGGGCGCCGATATTTCTCGCCGCGTGGCCGGCAGCCGGATGGCGTCTGTGTCTTTTCAGCCGTGGAGGAGCACCAAACCAACCCGAACCTGGCCCTAGCAGTGGTCACCAGCGCTAGATCTCCAGGTGCGTGTCAGCTAACTCGGCTCTGGCCCCGGAAACCCAACGCGCATCCGTCGATCGGGCGGTTGGCCGGTTCGCCGCCGTCGATCGGACGGTTGCGCGGTTCGCCGGACCCCAGCATGGCGTCGTCACGCGTGGCCAGCTCACAGACGCCGGGCTGAGCGACGACGGGATTCGCCACCGCGCGAAGGTCGGACACCTGCACCGCCTCCACCGTGGCGTTTACGCCGTGGGCCACGTGCCGCCGTCGCCACTCGCACCGGCGATTGCCGCGGTCTTCGCATGCGGCCCCGGTGGGGTCCTGAGCCACAGCTCGGCCGCAACCCTCTGGGGGATTTCGCCACGATGGCGATCGCCGATCGAGGTCATTGCCCCCACCGTCCGCCGCCCGCAGGGCGTCTGGGTGCACCGTTCCTGCCAGCTCCTGCCGGTGTACGACACCACCGTCCATTTCGGCATCCCGGTGACGACGCCGGCGCGGACGTTGCTCGATCTCGCTAGCCGACTCGACGATGATGCCCTCGCGAGGGCCATCAACGACGCGCGCCTGTCGGGACACCTACGACTCCCCCAGCTTGCGGACATGCTCGCGCGTTTCCCCCGGCGTCCGGGCACACCTCGGCTCCGCAGCTTGCTTGACGACGGTCGTGGTCCCACCCGATCGGCGTTCGAGGACGCCTTCATCGCGTTCGCCCAGCGCCACGGGCTCCCCCGGCCCGAGGTGAACTGTGTGGTCGCAGGTCACGAGGTCGACGCGCTCTTCCGCGACCACGATCTCGCCGTTGAGCTGGATGGCTACCGCTACCACGACGGGCGCCGCGCCTTTGAGCGCGACCGCGATCGGGACGCCGACCTCCTGGCGGCCGGAATCGCGACTGTCCGGGTCACCTGGAGGCGGCTGGCGAGCACGCCCGAGCGGGAGGCCACACGGCTGCGAGCGATTCTTGCTCGTCAGCCTCGCAATCCCCCCCCCGCGTGCCTGCGCGCCGAGTTAGGGCCTAGATCGGTTCTCGCCCGCTCCATTATCGTTTCACCGTCGTGGTCAGCGGCTCAACCCCAGATGTCTCCTTCGAGCCACGCGAGTTCGTCGAGCGCTACGTGGCGGCTTGGAACGGCTGCGACACGGACGCGATGGCGCAGTTGATCACCGACGACATCGTCTGGGCAGACCCGGCGCTGCCCGGACCGGCACGCGGCATCCCGGCGGTGCGGGAGTTCATGCGCACCAGCTGTCGCGCCTTCCCGGACCTGCACTTTGGCGAGCCCGACCCGCCCACGCTGGCACTCACGGGCGATCTGGTCCTGTGGGCGTGGTACATGGAGGGCACCCACCGCGGACCGATCGATCCGCCCGGTTTCAGGGCTACCGGCCGCACGATGCGCGTCGAGGGCGTCGATCAATGGACGATGCGCGACGACCGGATTGCCCGTTATCGCGCCTTCTATGACATGAATGACGTCGCCCGTCAGCTCGGCATCGTGCCAGCGCCGGGCAGCCGCGCGGAGCGGGGGATGGTCGCCCTCCAGCGCCTCCAGGCCCGGCTCTCGCGCCGTTGAGCAGCGCGGCGCGCCCATGCGGGGGGGGGGG
>QHBW01000089.1 GCA_003244205.1 Solirubrobacterales bacterium
CACCAGGCGCCGCTCGAGCTCGCGCCGCTGCGCCGGCGTGTACCCCGCCCGGTACGGGGTGATCGATTCGGCCAACGAAGGATCCTCCTCCGCCACCAGCGCGGCGGCCGAGCGAGCGATCAGCTCGACCGCCTTGCGCGATTTGATGAAGCAGATCGTGCGCGCCCCCGACAGCACGAGCGCCGCGAGCAGTTCGGCCGCTTCCTGGAGCGCCGAGCGGCGCACGCCGAGCGCTTCGTCGACCAACGGAGGGTTCCAGATGGCGATCTCGCGTTCGGCGACCGGAGCGCCGTCGCGGTCCACCAAGGTGAAGTCCTCGAGGCCGGTGAGGCGCTCGGCGAGCTCGACCGGGTTGGCGATCGTGGCCGAGGCGAGCAGCAACCGCGGCTGGGTCCCGTAGGCGGCCGCGATGCGGCGCAGCCGGCGCAGCACGTTGGCCACGTGCGAGCCGAGCACGCCGCGGTAGACGTGGGCCTCATCGAGCACGACCACGGCCAGGTTCGCGAAGAAGTCACCCCACGCGGCGTGGTTGGGCAGGATCCCCACGTGCAGCATGTCGGGGTTGGTGAGCACGACGTTGGCGCGCTTGCGGATCGCGCCGCGCTCCGCGCGTGGGGTGTCGCCGTCGTAGATCGCCGGGCGGATACGCGGGAGCGCGAGCGCCCCGAGCGCGCGCGCCTGGTCCTGGGCGAGCGCCTTGGTCGGGTAGAGGTAGAGCGCACGCGCCTTCGCGTCGGTGAGCATCGTCTCGAGCGTGGGCAGCGTGAAGCACAGCGACTTCCCCGAAGCTGTCGGAGTCGTCACGATCACCGGCCCGCGCCAGGCCGCGTCGATCGCCTGCGCCTGGTGGGTGTAGAGGGTGCTGACGCCGGTGCGCGTGAGGGCGCCCAGGAGCTCTGGATGAAGGTCCTTTGGTAGGGCCGCAGCGACAGCCGCGCGAGCGCCGGCACGCGTGCGATAAACGAGGCGCCCGTCGTGGCGGCCCTCGTCGAGCAGAGCGGTCCAAGGCGCATCGGCGGGCATTGCCCCGATGGTAAGGGGCTGGGCGGGGCTTGCCCGCGGGAGTTGCCGGTCTTTGGGCGCGTCCGCCGGGAACGTCCGCCGGGAACGTCTGCCACGCTCCATCGCCGTGCGCTGTCTATACGTCGATCTCGACAATACGCTGCTGGGGCGGGGAGCTTCGCTGCTGCGCGACGGGGTCGGGGACTTCAGCAGCCGCGGGGTGCGCGCGCTGGAGGCCTGCCACCGTGCTGGCGTAGAGGTAGTCATCTACTCGGGGCGCCAGCGCACGCAGGTGGCCGAGGACGCGCGGCTGCTCGGCTGCAGCGCCTTCATCTTCGACGTCGGCTGCGGCCTCTGCCTCGACGGCGAGGACGTCTGGCTCACCGACGGCCTCGTCCCGGGCGAGCGCACGATCTACGAGCAGATCACCGACTCGGGCGCGCCGGCGCTGTTGCTGGAGCGCTACGCAGGGCTGCTCGAGTACCACGACCCGTGGGCGCGCGGTCGCCTGGTCACGCACCTCTTTCGCGGTGAGATCGACGTGCTGGAGGCCAATCGGCTGCTGCGCGACCGCGAACTCGGGCACCTGTACATCGTCGATAACGGCGTGATCCCGCGACGCCCGGAGATGCGGGTCGCCATGGCGGCGCCGCATGGCTATCACCTGCTGCCAGCGGGGGCGTCGAAGGCGCGGGCCGTTGCGGAACACACGCGCGCGCGGGGGTATGCGCGCGAGGACTGCATCGCGGTGGGCGACTCGCGCGAGGATCTCGGCGCCGCCGAGGTGGTGGGGACGTTCTGGCTTGTGGCCAACGGCCTCGCGGCCGATCCGAGCATCCGCGCGGCGCTCGCCGGCCATCCCAACGCGTGCGTTTGCGAGGAGGCATACGGCGCCGGCGTCTATGAGGCGGTGCTGCGGACGCTCGCCGAGCGCTGAAACAGCTTCCGCAGCCGCGCCCAGAACCTGCGCCAAGCCCCGGGCGGTGGCCGTCGGAAGCGCGCCGGCGCCGGCACGGTGGTGCGAACCCGCGCGACCCAGTCGTCCACCGGCAGCTGGCCCGCGATCAGGGCGCCGAGAGCGGAGGTCACCGGCGCGCCGACGCCCGCACGCTCGAGCGCATGGGCCAGCAGCGGGACCGACTCGAGCGCCTCCACGGTCTGTCCGATCCGTGCCGGGACCTCCGCGGCGGGGACGCCGGCGGCCAGCAGCGCGCCGGCGCGATAGTTGCGACTCTGGGGAGCCAGCGCGGTCGCGACGAGATCGCCCGTCCCGGCCAAGCCGATCAGCGACTCCGGCTGTGCCCCTCTCAGCGCTGCGAAGTGCCAGACCTCGGCGAAGATGTGTCCCGCCGCGGCGCCCGCGGCGTTGAGCCCCTGGGCCTCGGTCGCGCCGACCGCGAGGGCCGCGGCGTTCTTGGCGGCGCCGGCGAGCTCGACGCCGACTGGATCCTCGGACTGCTCGCAGACCACGCCCGCGCGGTTGAAGACCTGCGCCAGCGCGTGAGCCAGCGCCTCGTCTGTGGATGCCGCCACCAGACCGGCGCCCTCGGTCACCATCTCCTGGGCGTGCGCGGGCCCACCGACGACCGCGACACGGTCGGCTCCCAGCACGGCGGTGAGCATCGTCGTGGGTGCGAGACCGTCGGGCGGGACGAGCCCCTTCGCGAGCGAGACCACCGCGGCGCGTCTGGGGAGACCGCGAGCCTCGAGGCCGCTGATGACCTCGTCGAGCCCGCCGGAGGGCACACCGAGGAAGACATAGTCCCCGCGCGCGAGACCGGCGTCGGCCGCTTCGATGCGCAGCTCGCGCGGCAGCTCCACGCCGGGGAGGTAGACCGTGTTCTCCTGCGCGGCGAGCAGCTCCTGGGCCTGCTCGGGGGTGCGTGTCTGCAGCGTGGTTCGCAGCCCGCCGCGGGCGAGGACCACCGCGACGGCGGTCCCGAAGGAGCCGGCGCCGATCACGATCGCACGACGGCCGGCGGGACCGGGGAGGTGGGGGCGGGGCAGCGGTGGCATCTGATTGTCGCAACTTGCGGCCTAAAGAGCGCAAAAAGGGCAGGCCACGGTCCGCCGAGCCGGGCGTATGGTATTTGATGCCGAGACGGTCGCTCCGGGGAGGCCACCGGTCTAACTGGGTAGTGATCGATACGGAAGGCAGCTGTGAGCCTGACCACTTCAGGTCAGATCCTTGAGGTCGTTCCAGTGGGCTGGTGCTGGGCATGGGCATGAGCGTGCCGTGGCATTCCGCGCAACGGTTCGACGCCACGATCGCGTCGCTGGGCGACCTCGGGGCCGACGAGCAGCGCGTCGTGATGGGCAATCTCGTGCTCAGCGTCGGCGATGAGGTGGTGCTGCGCCCGAGCGAGCGTCGCGACATCAGCCTCGCGGGGCGCTGGGCCCGGATCGAGCGCATCCTGATCGACTACATCGGCAGCGTTCGGATCGCGATCTCGCTTGCGGATGCACATGAGCGCCCAGGAGACCGCGGTCGCGTGCTGGTGGTCGCGCCCGAGGAGCTCGAGCCCTCGCGCAACAGCTAGAACGCGCTGACCAAGCGCGCCGCGGCCAGCTCGAGC
Organism: Solirubrobacterales bacterium; assembly: GCA_003244205.1. Classification (GTDB taxonomy): domain Bacteria; phylum Actinomycetota; class Thermoleophilia; order Solirubrobacterales; family Solirubrobacteraceae; genus QHBW01. Next base: position 3,579 of record QHBW01000089.1, read on the forward strand.
TGCTCCGGCGAAGATCCCTCGAGCACCATCTGCAGGTCGAGCATGCGCGCCGCGAAGGCGTCGAGTCGGCGCTCGCCGACGACGGCAAAGCAGGGCACGCCCGCCTGCCGGCAGCGTGTTGCCGCCTCCCAGACGAGCTTGCCTTCCATCGTGCTCTCGTCGAGTCGCCCCTCCCCGAGGACGACGGCGTGAGCCGCGCGCATGCGCGCGTCGAAGTCGAGTGCCCCGAGCACGAAGGCAGCGCCCGGCTCCAGACGGGCGCCGAGCTCTGCCCACAGCCCCCCGGAGAGGCCGCCGGCCGCGCCCGTCAGCGGCAGGCCCCGAGGGTCGCGCGCCATCCGCGCGGCGAGCCGATCGAGGCGCCTGGACAGCCGGCGGACGGTCGCGGGGTCGGCGCCCTTCTGCGGACCAAAGACTTCGGCCGCGCGCTCCCACGGGGTGCGCACGTCGCAAAGGACCACGACCGATGTCCCAGGCTCGAGGCCCCCGGCGTCGCGGATCGCCGCGAGCGCTCCCGCCCCACCATCGCTCGTCGCGCTCCCTCCGGCCGCGACGAGCACCTCGCTTGCCCCGGCGCGCGCGGCGGCGACGATCAGCTCGCCGGTACCGCGTGTAGAGGCCGCGAAGGGGTCGCGCTCGGACTCGCTCAAGAGCGCGATGCCACTCGCCGCAGCCGCCTCGACGACGGCCAGGCCGCTCCGACCGCCGTCCAGCAGCACGAACGAGGCCTCGATCTCTCTGCCGAGCGGGTCATGGACGCGGGCCAGCTGGGTCTCACCGCCGAGCCCCAGCCGCAGCGCCTCCGCGGTGCCCTCGCCGCCGTCGGCGACCGGGCAGAGGTCAACTGCCGGCCAGCCGCCGGCCCGCAGCCCGCGCGCGATCGCGTTGGCCACCTCGGTCGCACTGAGCGTGCCCTTGAAGGCATCGGGGGCCACGAGCACCGGGTCGTGCGTTCTCATCGCAGAGATCGTGTCACCCTGCCGGCGTGGCCAAGGGCGAGGCGATCGCGATCGAGGCCGGGGGGCGAGAGGTCCGGCTGTCGAACCCCGACAAGGTCTACTTTCCGCAGGCCGGCTGGACGAAGGGCGACATCGCGCGCTTCTACCTCGACTGCGCCGAGGCGATCCTGATCCACCTGCGCGAGCGCCCCACGGTGCTCAAGCGCTACGTCGACGGCATCGAGGGCAAACCCTTCTACCAGAAGCGCATCCCCAAGTCGGCCCCCGGTTGGATCGAGTCCACGACGCTGACGTTCCCCTCGGGGCGCTCGGCGACCGAGCTCGTCCCGGTCGACGCCGCGCATCTGATCTGGGCGGTGAACCTCGGCAATGTCGACTTCAATCCCCACCCGGTCCGGCGCGTCGACCTCGATCACCCCGACGAGCTGCGCGTCGACCTCGACCCGACGCCGGAGGCCTCGTGGGACGACGTCCGGCGCGTCGCGCTCATCGCTCGCGACGTGCTCGCAGACCACGGGCTGCGTGGCTACCCGAAGACGTCGGGCTCGCGCGGGATCCACATCAACGTGCGCATCGTCGCCGAGCACGGCTTCACGACCGTGCGCCGCGCCGCGCTCGCCCTGGCGCGGGAGGTTGAGCGCCGCGCGCCCGAGCTGGCCACCTCGAAGTGGTGGAAGGAGGAGCGTCACGGCGTCTTCGTCGACTACAACCAGAACGCCAAGGATCACACCGTGGCGTGCGCCTACAGCGTGCGTCCCGTCCCCGACGCGCGCGTCTCGACGCCGCTGGAATGGGACGAGGTCGCCGACGTCGACCCCGCTGAGCTGCGCATCGACACGGTGCCCAGCCGCCTGCGCGAGCGCGGCGACCCGAGCGCCTCGATCGACGAGAACCCCGGCTTGCTGCAGGAGCTGCTGGGGCTCGCGGATCGCGACGAGCGCGAGGGTCTCGGCGACGCGCCGTGGCCGCCCTTCTTCACCAAGCAGGAGGGCGAGCCCAAGCGGGTCCAGCCCAGCCGCGCCCGCGACCCCGACTGACGGCGCTCAGGCGTCGAGCTGCTCCAGCTTGCAGTCGCGCGGATCCTTGTCCTCGCGCCAGCGCACGATCTTGGTGCCGTGGCGGATGCGCCCATCGGAGACGTGGTCGAAGCTGACCTCGACGACGAGCTCGGGACGCAGCACCACCCACTCCAGCTCGCGCGCATTGTTCCAGCGGCTGGGGTCGCCGCGGCCACGCTCACCGGTCTCAAACGGCACCAGGCGCCCGACCAGCTCGCGCTTCTCGCGCGCCTTGAAGCCCGAGGTGTGTCCAACCACGCGCAGCTCCTGGGAGTCGTCATAGAGGCCAAGAATCAGCGAGCCGACCGTGCTTTCTTCCTTCCCAGGACGCCATCCGGTGACCACGGCGTCGATCGTTCGCACACGCTTGACCTTCACCATTCCGGTGCGCTCCCCGGGACGGTAGGGGGCGGCGAGCTGCTTGGAGACGACGCCCTCGGCGCCGCGCAGCCAGGGCTCCGCCTCGCCGGCGTCGGTCGTCGACGGGGTCAAGTCGACGGTCGCCGGGCCGGGGTCTGGCAGCGATCCCAGCAGGCCCTCGAGCGCCGCTCGGCGCTGCGCGAAACCCAACTCGAGCAGGATCTCGTCCTCGCGAGACAACAAGTCGAAGGCGATGAAGCGCGCGGGCGTCTCGACTGACAGGCGCGCGATCCGCGACTCCGCCGGGTGCACCCGCTGGCCGAGCAAGTCGAACTCCTGGCGCCCTTCGGCGCCGAAGATCACGATCTCGCCGTCGAGCACGTAGCGCCCGCGGGGGAACTGCAGCTCGGGGAAGTAGCGCCGCATCGGCTTGCCGTTGCGCGACTGCAGGTAGACCTCCTCGTCGTCGACGAACGCCAACGTGCGGAAACCGTCCCACTTGGGCTCGTGCGCCCAGCCGCCGCCGTCGGGCACCGTCGCCCGCGGGCGCGCGAGCTGGGGCGCGACCGGCGGTTCCAGCGCGAGCGCCATCGCTCAGTCCAGTCGCTGCGCCGCCGTAGGACCACGCAGCGCGCGCAGGAAGCGGTCGCCCAAGCGCGGCGAGAGACCGTGCACGACGCGCAGCACGCGCACCAGGCCGGGGTAGTAGACCGCGCGCGCGTCCGCCTCCACGCCGGCCACGATGCGCTCGGCCAGCTTCTCGGCAGGGACGGCGTCCGGGCCGCCGCGATACCACGCCGGCATCGTCGCCTTCTCGTGGTCGTGCAGCGCCGTGGCGATCTCGCCGGGGTAAACCAGGGTCACGCCGACCCCCGTACCCGCCAGCTCGTGGCGCAGGGCCTCGCCGAAGCCGCGCTGGGCGGCCTTCGTCGCTCCGTACACCGCTGCCGAGGGGAACGAGCGGATGCCGGCTCCCGAGGAGACGATCACGATCTGGCCGCTGCCCTGCTCGAGCAGGTGCGGCAGCGCGGCGGAGACGAGGTTCAGCGTGCCCACCCAGTTGACCTCGGTCATCGCCCGCGCGCGTTCGAACGGGGTGGTCGCGAAGGGACCGTAGTGGGCGATACCGGCGTTGGCCACGACCAGGTCGAGGCCGTTGGCCAGGGTACGAAAGCGCGTCACCGCTTCGCTCAGCGCGTCGACGTCAGTGACGTCGCAGGGGAGGGGGACATACTGACCGGTCCCGCCCAATGCGCCGGCGAGCTGCTCGAGCTCTGACGCCGAGCGTGCCGCCAGTCCCAGCGTCGCGCCGCGGCCCGCGAGGACCACGGCCAGCGCCCGCCCGATCCCGCGCGAGGCGCCGGTGACAAGCGCGCGGGTCTCGGGTCCGATGCGCATTGCTGCGCATCGTAGGGCGCCAAGCGCTGCGGCTCAGTGCGGCAGCGGCTGGGTTACGTGCAGCGCGCAGTAGGCGTCGCGCGAGACCCGGTAGCCGGGTGGGAACTGGATCGCCGCGATCGCGTGCGCCCAGAGCGCTGCGTTCGCCTCGATCGATGCCTCCACGCGGCGGCGCGCCGCGGGCGTGGGTGCGTTGAGCAGGCGCTCGGCGTTGCGCCAGACGCCCTCGCGCCAGGCCTGAACGAGCTGGTCGCCGGAGATGTTGCCGACGAGACCGAGGACGGGGTTGAACGAGGGTGCGATCAGGTTCTCGATCGGGTCGAAGCGCTGGGCGATCGAGTCGGTCACCGACTGGAAGGCGCGGTTGAGCAGCTCGTTGAAGCGGTCGTGATCGACCTTGTGAGAGACGCCGCCGGGCGTGTGCAGCCCGACCGCGGCGAGCATGTAGGGCATGTCGCGCTGCACGTGGGCGTTGATCCCGAGCAGCATGTCCTCGATCGCGTTGGCGTCGCCCGTGCGCGCGGTATTGAAGGCGACCCGCCACGCTGCCGGCACCGCCTGGCCGCGCTGGTAGCGGTCGAACCACTTGAAGTAGAGGTCGGCGAAGACCCCGTCCTCGCCGATCACCCACTTGGGATCCTGGAATCCCGCCGTACCGTCGCGCAGCGCGTCGCGGAAGGTGATCGTCAGCAGCTCGTAGGTGGTCGTGAAGACGGCGCGGTGGTCGCAGCCGAGCTGCTGGCGCAGCGCGTCCATGCGCGCGATCTCGTTGTCGATACACGACGGCGCGGGGGTGGCGCAGCCGGTCGCGCCGCTGAACTGCGGGTTCGTCCGCGTCGGCAGTCCTGGCAGCAACGACGACCACGGGATCGTCGGCGGGGGCTGGTAGGCGTCGGCTGCCGGCGCTGCCGCGGCGCAAGCCGCCAGCGCGATTGCCACCGCGATCCTCCCGGATACCTTCTTCACCGCGCTACACATCATGACAGCGCTCGTCGGAGCCAGTCGCGCAGCTCGACGATGTAGCCGGGATCGATCGTATGCGCGATTGGGCTCTCGCGGTAGGTGACGTCGAGCCCTGCCGCTCTGAGGCGCTCGCGCGCGTCGCGCCCGAAGTCGATCGGAATGACGGGGTCGTGGGTGCCGTGGCCGATCGCTACGGGCACGCCTTTGTGGGCCTCGAGGTCGAGCTCGAAGTCCTCCACCGTGGGGAGGAATCCGCTCAGCGCGATCAGGCCCGCGGGCGACGACGGCCTGTCGCTTGCGAGCGCGAGCGCATAGCTCATCACGCTGCCCTGCGAGAAGCCGCCGAGGATCGTCTTCGAGAGCGCCACCCCGATCGCGTCGGGGAGGGCGTCGAGCCAGTCGGCGAGCTGCTGAGAGCCGCGGGCCAGCTCGTCCGCTCGACCTCCCGGGCCTCGCGCTCGGCGGCGCCGGCCTGCTCGGGATCGTCTACGGGCTCGTACGCGGTCAGGCGCTGGGCTGGGGATCGACGACGATCGTCGGCTCCCTCGTGGTCGGACTGCTGTTGGTCGGCGCCTTCGTTGCGTGGGAGCTGCGCGCCGAGCACCCGATGCTGCCGATGCGCTTCTTCGGCAGCCGCGCCTTCTCGGCGACCAATGCGGTTGGGTTGTCGATGTACTTCGGGATCTTCGGCTCGATCTTCTTGCTGTCGCAGTTCTTCCAGTTCGTGCAGCACTACACGCCGTTGCAGGCGGGGCTGCGCGTGCTCCCCTGGACGATCATGCCGATGTTCGTCGCGCCTGTGGCGGGGATCCTCTCCGACCGGATCGGGAGTCGCCCGCTGATGGTGACCGGGCTGGCGCTGCAGTCGGCGGCGATGCTGTGGATCGGGCAGGTCTCGAGCGTGACTGTGCCCTACGGCCAGCTCGTCCCCGCATTCGTCATGGCCGGGACCGGCATGGCCCTCGTGTTCGCCCCCGCCGCCAACGCCGTCTTGGCCGCGGTGCGGCCCTCCGAGGTCGGCCAGGCCTCGGGCGCGACGAACGCGATCCGCGAGCTTGGTGGGGTGCTCGGCGTGGCGGTGCTCGCCGCGGTCTTTGCGGGCTCCGGCAGCTACGCCTCGCCTGCCGCCTACAACGCGGGTGTGATTCCAGCAATCCGCGTCGGCGCCGTCGTACTGGCCGTCGGGGCGCTGGCGGCGTTGCTCGTGCCGGGGCGGCGGGCTGAGGTTGGCGCGGCGGCGGCGCCTGCGGCGTCGGAATCGCTGGCGCAGGCCGCCTAGCGACGGGCTGGGGTGGGGGTGGGTTACGGGACTTACGCATAACGCAAGTCGTGTAACCCACCCCCCAATTTGGGTGTGAGCCGCCCCCCGATAGGGGCGCTCGTGGCGCGTGCCTGTGTGTTTGGGGTTCGAATCTCGCGGTCCAAGCGGGCTCGACCGCTGGCAGCCGGTCGACATTTGTGACGATCCGCCGCTGCTGGCCCTAGACTTCTGTTCCGAAGCGGGCTTTCTGTCCGCGCGGGCGCGCAGGCGGTGAGGCACTGAACGCTCTGTTCACCATTGAGCTCGTGGTTGACGCCGGCGCGGCTGGGGGTAACCACGGGTCGAAGGGAGAGGTTGTGGACGACGTCAGCGGGGTCAGAGGGCCAGCCGGGGTGACGCCGGCAAGCATGGTGCCGGCTTCGGCCGGGGTCGGGATGCCGCCCGTCTCGCCTGCGCGCGCGCGTTCGGATGCGCGGCGCTCGACGGGAACGATGGCCGATCACCCGATTGCCTCTCGTGCCGCGCTACAGGATCCGTGGTATGGCGGGCTCGTGCTGGGAGTTGGCCTGGGCGCCGGGATCGTCGCGGCGCTGGAGCTCTCGGCGACGATTGGCGCCGCCATGCTCGCGGGCGGTGTGCTGCTTGCGGCGCTCGTGGTCGCCGCGCCGCGGCGGCGGGTCAGCTCGCGCTCGTCGCGCGGGCGATCAAAGCGCCGTCCCACACCGCGACCGGGTCCGCCCTCCAGCTCACGGGTCGATCTGCCGGAGGAGCCGGCCGAGTCGACGCGGCCAGCCGTGGTCGTGCAGCGCAGGTCGACGCCCCCGGCCATGGTCGCGTCGGACGAGGCGCCGTCCGCAGCGGTCGTGGCGGACGAGTTGCACTCCATGGCCACGGTCGCGCCGGTCAAGCCCCCGCGACCCGTGGTCGCGCCGGCGAGGCCGTCGCCTCCGGCCGAGGTTGCGGCGGAGGAGTCGCCGCAGCCGGCCGAGGTCGCGGCAGAGGAGTGGCCGCGGCCTCCCGAGATTGCGCCGGACGAGCCCTCGTCCACTGACGCGGTCGCGCCGGCCGAGCCGACATCGCCCTCTCCGTCCCGTCGCTCCGCGGCGCCCGACGCGTGGTCGGAGCTCCAGCGTGCGACCCAGCTGCGCGACGGCGACCAGCTCGACGAAGCGGAAGCGATCTACCGGGAGTTGCTCGCCGGCCCCGATCGGGTCCGGGGGGCCGCCTCGCTCGGGCTCGGTGTGCTGATGGTCCGTCGAGGCCGTGTCGAGGATGCCGAGCCCCTGCTGCGGCAGACGATCGAGCTCGACTACCGCTTCGCCGACGCCGCTCGGACCTGGCTCGGGATCGTCGAGCACCGACGCGCCGACACGAGCTGACGCGCACTACGTCGCCGATACGATCAGAGCGTGCCCGAGCAGGTCACGCCCGCTGAGGAGGAGTACCTCCAGACGCTCTTCTGGCTGCAGGAGGCGCGCCTGCCGATGACTGCAGCCAACCTCGCCAGGGCGATGCAGCTGTCTGCCCCGACGGTGCATGAGATGGTCGGCCGGCTCGAGCGCGACGACTACATCACGCGCAACGCCGACAGGGCGATTGCATTCACCGACAGCGGGCTCGCTCAAGCCGGCGAGATCGTCAGCCGGCACCGGCTGATCGAGCGCTTTCTCACCGACATAGTGGGCGTGCCCTGGGATGACGTCCACGAGGAGGCCGAGCACCTCGAGCACGCCATGTCCCCGCGCTTCGAGGCGTACGTCCGCGCATCCGTCGGCAACGCCACGACCTGTCCCCATGGGCACCCGATCCGCGTCGGCCAGCGCGTCGAGGGAGTGCCGCTTGCCGACTGCGCCCCCGGTGCTGCGGTTCGCATCGTGCGGCTCGAGAACGAGGCTGAAGACCTCCTTCATTACCTCAAGCAGGCCGGCATCGAACCCGGTTCCGACGGGACGGTGATCGCGGTAGACGGCGAGCGGGTGCTGGTCGAGCTCTCGGGCCGCGAGTGCGAGGTCACGCGCAGCGTCGCCGAGACGATCACCGTGCTCGCCGACCCGTCGCCGCCGCCGCGCACCGCGCTGCCGGAGCACTTGGTGCTGGCGCGCGAGCGCTACGGACGCTAGCTGGTAGCGGTCGAAGCGGCGCTAACTGGCTTCGGCCGACGGGGAATCGGGGGACTCGAGGGAGTCCGGCGAGTCGGGGTGACGGCGACGGAACAGGCCCCCGAGCCGCGATATGTCGCGTTCAGCCGCCTGCAGCGGGGCGCCGAGCTCGAGCAGCTGACCGATTTGGGCGGTGAGCTGCGTCACCGACTCGGTGAGTGGCGGCAGCGAGGTCGCGAGCGTTTCGAGGATCGCGACGTGGCGCTCCATCGAGTCCGCCGTCCTGTGCAGGGCCTCGACAGCCTCGTGGAGCTTTTCGTCGATTCGATGGGGCCCGGCGATCGGCGAATGGCGCTCGACGTCGGCCTGCACCGCCTGCTCCACGCCGAGTGCGGAGCGCAGTGCACTTCTGGCGAAGTCGAGCATGGCGCGCGGACTGTAGCGGCGCTCAGCGCCGCGATCAGCCGGCGACCGCGGCGAGCGACTCGGCGAGTCGGCTGACGCCCTCCTCGATCTGGTCGGGGGTGACGCCCGAGTAGGCGATCCGCAGCGTATTCTCGCCCCCGTCCAGCATGAAGTCGGTGCCCTTGACGAAGGCGAGCTTGCGTTCCTTCGCGGCTTCGAACGCGGCGGCGACGTCGGTGCCCGCCGGCAGCTCGATCCAAAGGAAGTAGCCACCCTCCGGAGCGACGAAGCGAGCCTGCGGGATCTCGCGCCGCAACGCTGCTCCCAGCGTGCTCGCCCGCTCGCGCAGCGCGCTGCGCACCGTCTCGATCGAGCGGTCCAGTGCGCCGGCGGCGGCGAATTGATAGACGATCGACTGGGCGATCATGGAGGGCGAGATGTAGGCGCTCACGGCGGCCTTGCGGACCTGCTCGATGATCGCCTGGGAGCCCACGAGGTAGCCCACGCGGACGCCTGGGCAGACGGTCTTTGAGAACGAGGAGGCGTAGACGACGCCGTCGCCGCCGGAGAGCTCGAGCATGCGCGGCAGCGGCTCGCCGGAGAAGCGGATGGCGTGGTAGGGGTCGTCCTCGAAGAGCAGGAACTCGTATTCGCGCGCAAGCTCGATCAGGCGCTGGCGCTTGGGCATAGAGAGCGTGCAGCCGGCCGGGTTGTGGAAGTTGGGGATGATGTGGGCGAGCTTCGGTGTGATGCGATCCTGCAGCTCGCGCTCGAGCTCGACGATGTCGATGCCGTCGTCCTCGAGTCCCACCGGGTACAGGACGGCGCCGCGCTCGCGCAGGCTCAGCAGCGTGCGGTCGTATGTGGGGCGCTCGACGATCACGCCGTCGCCGGCCGACACGGCGACGTCGAAGAGGAAGGCGTCGGCCTGCATCGAGCCGTTCGTGACGATGACCTGCTCGGGCGCTACCTGATGGCGGTCGGCGATCCACTCGCGCAGCGGCTGATAGCCCCACGCCGTCCCGTAGGAGAGGGCGCCGGCGGGGTCATCGGCGAGCGCGCGGTCAGCCGCCTCGCGCAGGCCGGCCACGTCGACGATGTCCAGCGACGGTGCGCCCCGGGCGAAGCTGATCGGGGTGGGATCGCTCACGGGTTCCAGCTTACGGGGCCGCGCCAGATCGGTGGTCGGTGAGGTCGTGGACGAGGCTGTCGAAGCGCTGCGTGCGAGGGTCGTCGTTACCGGCGATGCGCTGGAGCCACCCGCTGATCTCGTCGCGATCGAGCACTTCGACGCACACCAGCACCTGCTCGATGTCGAGCCAGTCCTTGGGACGGTCGAAGACCGCTTTGCAGACCACGAGATGCTCGGGGGAGAGGATCGGAATGCGCTCGTCGCCGAACGGCACGACGCGGACGCACCGTCGCATTGCGCGGTGCAGCTCGTCGTAGGCAAAGAAGAGGTCGATCGGGGTGCGTCCCCACCACAGGCGGCACTGCCCCTCTGCCTCGACCGGGGCCAGCTCGACGTTGCCATCGACCCCGAGCGGGCCAAGGGCGTCGCGCACCGCGAGGAAGCGCGCCGGCGAGACGAACACATTGAGGTCGATGTCGATCGTCGCGCGTGGCTCGGCGTAGTAGGCGAGCGCCAGCGCGCCGCCGAACGCGTGCGCGACGCTCGCTGCATGCAGGGCGTGATCGAGGGCGACGACCTTGTCCGGCAGCGAGGGCTCGGTGGTCCCGGCGGCGCTCATGCCGGTGACGACTGAACGCGCGGGAACGCCCGGCGTTGAGGGGTCCCCGGTCGTGGCAGCCGGTCCGCCAGGAGGAGCAGGTCGCGCAGCGCCTCGCCACGTTGTGCAGGAGTGGCCGCAACCCAGGCGCCGGCTGCGCGCGCCGCATCCGGGAGCTCTGGATCGCGGGCCCCGAGCGCGTCGGCTAGAAGGCGCCCGAGCGCCGAGCGCGGTTGTCGCCCGGCGGCGAGCTCTCCCAGCAGCTCGCCCGCGGCGCGGTCCGCGGCTGGGAGCCCAATCGGCGCGCCGGCGCGCAACGCGGCGCTGCGCAGGTCCTTGGGATCGATGGGCCCATCGGATCGCGCGCTCGCTCGCTCGATCACTTCCGTGGTGAGCGTCTGGAACGTCGACAGCGTGCGGCTGCGCGGTCCCTTTGGAGTCGTGCGCGACTGGCGCACCTCCCAGCGTTGGCCGGGGCGTTCGACCACATAGGTCATAGTGGGCAAATATACCACTACACGGGTTTGAGACCGCTTCCTCGCGACGACTCGCCGTCCGCCCGGCGAACCCGATATACCCCCGCAGCCAATGGCCTCCGAGCCCGTAGCCGAGTCCAAGACCGCCCCGGGCGAGGTACGCGTTGCGCGGGCGCTGCTGTCGGTCTCCGACAAGACGGGCATCGTCGAGTTCGCGCAAGGGCTGAGCGAGCTAGGGGTGGAGCTGATCTCCACCGGCGGGACCGCGGTCGCCCTCGACGCCGCCGGGCTGGCTGTCCGGGCGGTCTGTGACTTCACCGGATTTCCCGAGATCATGGACGGTCGCGTCAAGACGCTTCACCCCAAGCTCTACGCGGGCCTGCTCGCGATCCGCGACGATCCCGAGCACCTCGAGGCAGCGGCCCAGCACGACGTCGAGTGGGTCGACCTCGTCTGCGTGAACCTCTATCCGTTCGAGCGCACAGCCGCCGAGCGCGGGGTCACCGATGGCACAGTGATCGAGAACATCGACATCGGTGGCCCGACGATGATCCGCGCGGCGGCGAAGAACTTCGGCTTCACCGCGGTCGTCACCTCGCCGGCCAGCTACGACGCCGTGCTCGAGGAGCTGCGCCAATCCGAAGGCCGGCTGTCGCTGGCTACGCGCGAAACCCTGGCCACTGAGGCATTCGCCTACACGGCGCGCTACGACACGGCGATCGCGCGCTGGTTTCAGGAGAAGTCGGGCGAGAGCATCTTCCCGCCGATGTACGTGCGCGCCTTCCAGCGCGAGCTCGAGCTGCCCTACGGCGAGAACCCCCATCAGCGCGCCGCCTTCTACAGCCAGGTGGGGGCCCGAATGCACGTGCTCTCACAGGTCGCCCAGCACAACGGCAAGGCGCTCTCCTACAACAACCTGCTCGACCTCAACGCCGCCCGCCAGCTGCTCGAGGAGTTCGAGGAGCCCGCGTGCGTGATCGTCAAGCACAACACGCCATGCGGGGTGGCGCTCGCCGACAACGTGACGATCGCCTACCGCCGGGCCTTCTCGACAGATCCGCTGAGCGCCTTCGGGGGGGTCATCGCGCTCAACCGGCCGGTGGACGCCGGCACGGCGCGCGCGCTGCTCGAGCAGTTCGTCGAGGTGCTGCTCGCTCCCGGCTACGAGCCCGACGCGCTCGAGCGGCTGGCCTCAAAGCCCAACCTGCGCGTGCTCGAAAACCAGGAGCAGCGCGCCGCGCCAGTCTCCGAGCACGAACTGCGGCGGGTGCTGGGGGGACTGCTGATCCAAGAGCGCGACATGCTCACCGAGTCACGCGATCAGATGAAGGTCGTCTCCAAGCGCGAGCCCACGGAGGCCGAGTGGGAGGACATGCTGTTCGCCTGGAAGGTCTGCAAGCACGTCCGCTCGAACGCGATCGTGATCGCCCGCGACGGCGTCACCAGCGGGATCGGCGCCGGGCAGACGAGTCGCGTTGATTCCGTGCGCCTGGCGGTCCAGAAGGCGCGCGAAGGCTCGCTCGCCGGCGCGGCACTGGCCTCCGATGCCTTCTTCCCGTTCGCGGACGGACCGGAGACCGCGTTCGTCGGGGGCGTGCAGGCGGTAGTGCAGCCTGGCGGGTCACGGAACGACGACGAAGTGATCGCGGCGGCCGATGCAGCCGGCGCCGCGATGGTGTTCACGGCGCGGCGGCATTTTCGGCACTAGCGCGCCTGTCAGTACCCCCAGGGGGAATCGAACCCCCGCTACGGGCGTGAAAGGCCCGCGTGCTAACCGCTACACCATGGGGGCGGGAGGTCCAACGTCCAACGGCAAGGTTTAGTGTACGGCGGCGGCCTTTGGCCGAGACGGGCCGTTAGCTCAACTGGTAGAGCGGTGGACTTCAAGAAAGGAGCGCCAGTCGGGAAACCGCTGGTCAGTCGGCGGCTGTTTGCTGGGAACCCCTTAGAGCCTCGAGTACCGGCCCGTGCCGGTGACAATCTCCGAGGATTGGGCAATCAGCAGGCAACCCAGATACGGGGAGCCCTCAGAGGCCATACGCCGCCCACCCTAACGTCGAGTCGAGGGTGAAGAGATGGTCCAGACCGCAACGCCTCAGGCGGCCGGTGAGAGCCGGTGCGGCAGGTTAATCCAGCAGATTCGGGTTCGAGCCCCGAGCGGCCCATAGAGCAACCGCCGACCAGGGGCACTTGTGAGCACCGACATGGCACTCCCCATATTCCAGCCCATCCCCGGCCGCGGTGTCCGTGCGGGCAGATCGGTCACGCGCCTGGGCAAGTGTCTAGTTTCGAGCGCATGTGCGGTTTCGGTCCTGCTGGCGCTTTCAGCGCTCGTGCCAACGGCGGCGGCCGCGAGGGTGGGAGGGGTCTCGATCGTGGTGCTGTCCAACCGCGCGGATCTGATCTCCGGCGGAGACGCGCTCGTGGCGGTAGGGCTGCCTAGCGGCGTTGCGCCGTCGCGCATTCGGGTCACCCTCCGGAACCGCGACATCAGCGGCGAGTTCGCGTTGCGCCCCAACGGCCTCTACGAGGGGCTCGTAACGGGTTTGAGCAACGGCACGAACGTCCTGACCGCGGTAGTGCTCGACCCCGTGGACAAGCCTTATCCGGAGCCCGACGGCGACGAGCCTGCGGCGCGGCTCACGATCACGAACCACCCGATCGGCGGTCCCGTGTTCTCAGGTCCGCAGGTGCAGCCATGGAAGTGCCAGCCGGGTGCGGTCGACAAGCAGTGCAACCAGCCAACGCAGTACAGCTTCGTGTACAAGTCGACCAGCCCACTCAAGCCGGGCTTTCAGCCATACAACCCGGCGAGTCCGCCGTCCGATGTCGCGATGACGACCACCGACCAGGGTGTCAGCGTGCCGTACATCGTGCGGATCGAAACGGGATACGAGGATCGCGACCAGTACAAGATCGCGACGCTGTATCGCCCGGGCGAGCCGTGGGCGCCCTGGGCGCCACAGAAGCAGTGGAACAACAAGCTGTTGATCACCCACGGCGCGAGCTGCAATGTCGACTACGCGACGGGCTCGGCGCCGAACGTCACCAGCTACAACCCGGCTGGCCTGCTCGGCCTGCCTGTGTCACTACCAGTGAGCCCGCTGGGAGACAGCGCCGAGTACGCGTTGGCCCACGGTTTCGCGGTCATGTCGACGGCGCTCGACAACAACGGTCACAACTGCGACGTCGTCACACAGGCCGAGTCGTTGCTGATGGCCAAGGAGCATCTGATCGAGTCCTACGGAACAGTTCGCTACACGATCGGAGCCGGATGCTCGGGGGGCTCCCTGGCCCAGCAGTGGATCGCAAATGCCTATCCGGGGATCTACCAGGGGATCCTGCCAACCTGCTCCTTCCCGGACACATGGTCCAGCGCGACGCAGGTCATGGACTACCACCTGCTGCGCACCTACTTCGAGAACTCCTCCCATTGGGGCCCGGGAGTCGCGTGGCTACCCACGCAATGGGCTCCGATCGAGGGCAACCTGCTGCCCGTCGACGCGATCGTGAGCGACATCGGGTTCTTCAACGCGATCGTCCCGACACATGCGTGCGGCGGTATCAGTGACCAGCAGCGCTACCAGCCGCAGACCAACCCTGCTGGCGTGCGCTGCTCGATCGCCGATCTCGCGATCAACGTCTTTGGTCCGCAGCCCAGCACGGTCTGGTCGGCCAACGAGACCAAGCTGGGCCACGGCTTCGCGGGCGTCCCGGTCGACAACGTCGGCGTGCAGTACGGGCTCAGCGCGCTCGCCGGCGGGCAGATCACGCCGGGTCAGTTCGTCGACCTGAACATGCGCATCGGGGGTCTGGACATCGACATCAACCCGACCGCGAAGCGCATCGCCGCCGGCCAGCCGGCCCTCGCCAACGCGTATCGCAGCGGGATGATCAACGAGACGAACAACCTCGACCAGACCGCGGTCATCGACTGCCGGGGACCCGACCCGGGGGCTGCGCACGACTCATATCGCGCGTTCGCGATTCGCGCGAGACTCGATCGCGAGCACGGCACGCACGCCAACCAGATGATCTGGGAGGGCCCGGCTCCGATCATCGGCGACACCAAGTGCACGGTCGAGAGCTTCGCGGCGATGGATCGCTGGCTCGCGGCGATCGAGGGGGATAGCAGCACCCAGCCGCTCGTGCGCAAGATCATCAACGACAAGCCCGCCGACGTTCAGGACCAGTGCTGGGACGGCATCGGCACGAAGATCTCCAACGGCCTCTGCCCCCCGGGGATCGTCCCCGTGTACGGAACCCCTCGCACCGTCGCGGGCGACGCGATCACCACCGACGCCAACAAGTGCCAACTCAAGGCGCTTTCACGCAGCGACTACAAGGTCACCTTCACCGACGACCAATGGGCGCAACTGCAAACGACGTTCCCGACCGGCGTGTGCGACTACTCCAAGCCCGGCGTCAGCCAGCAACCAACGATCCCGTGGCTGACCTACCAGGACGCCCAAGGCAACGTGATCTACGGGGGGCGGCCGCTCGGCACGCCGCCGAGCTCCACCGCGTGTGAAGCCACGCGGTCGCTGATCGTCGCCCTCCCACGTTCACCGCGGGGCCAACGTCTGTCCTCCGCCCGCGTTTACCTGAACGGCAAGCAGGTGCGGTTGCTGCGCGGGCGAGCGCTGCGTTCGCCGATCGCGCTACACCGATTCCCCGCCGGAACGGTTCACGTCAAGATCGTCGCGCGCACCCGCGGCAGGCGGCGGGTCATCAGAAACGTTAGCTTCAGCGTCTGTACCGCGGCCTAAGTCTGGTCTGGGGCCAAGGCCACGTCGCCGCTTCCGTGCTCGCGATCGTCAGAGCCAATGGCGCAGGCTGGTCGCGTCGTCGCCGGGGTGGTCGTGCAGTAGACGCTCGAGCTGCGTGACCATGTGCCCGACCGTGCGCTTGTTGCCGCGCGGGTACTTGGCGGGGTCGACCAGAATGAGACCGTAGTGGGCGTGACCGCGTTGATCGGCAGCGCCGGCGAGGCTGGTGAAATCGCCGATGTTCTCGCTTACTACAGCGCGACGTTCCGCTAGTGCCGCGGCGAAGACGTCTGCGTCTGGGAGTGAGCGCAACTCCGCTCGCGCGGTCACAGCGTCGACGTCGGAACCGCGGAGGCGAAGCTGTTCAGCGATCGCAGCTGGGTACATCTCGTCTAGGAGTAGCCTCAAGCGAGCGCTTCCCGCACTCGCTCCCACGCGGAATGTTGACGTTCGGCCTCCTGGCGGTTGCGCAGGATCCACCCGTCCACCTCTTCGCGATAATCGGCGTAGTAGTGAACGGCCACACGTACCTGAACGGGCGTCAGGTTGCCCCATTCGGCCGCGGCCCCTAGTGCCTCCTCGCCACTGAGTCCTGTGCCCTTGACCGTCTCGATGACTTCCCACACATCTGGTCCGCCGGCGAGTGCCGCGCGGCGCCCGGTTGGTCCATCGCGAAAGACAATGCCCGGATGGTCCTCCATGCACAGGCCCTCGTCGATAAGCCGTTCGGCCGTCCTTGCCTTCGCCTCGCCACGCCGGCGAGCACCGGCGTCGAGACGGGCGAGCGTGCGCGCGCTCATGCGAATCGAGAACGGCTTCTGCGTTGCTGACCTGGCCACGTAGTTCATTGTAGGCTAACCAACTACGTGGAGGCTGGGATCGGGTCTGCGGGCACCTCCGACCGTTGACGCGCCATAGCGCCTGTGACAATCCGATCGGCATGTCGGAGCCGACCGTCACCACCCACCGCGCCGAGGTGGTCTGGAAAGGAACCAAACAGGATTTGCGCGCGCACACCATCCGGCTTGCCGAGCAGACGCTCAACTGCTCGAGCGCGCCGGAGCTCGGCGGGAACGCAGCCTTGGCCGATCCCGAGGAGCTGTTCGTCGCCTCGCTCTCGAGCTGCCACATGCTGTGGTTCCTGTACCTCGCCCAGCGTGAGCGACATCGCGTCCTGGCCTACGCGGACCATCCCGAGGGCACGATGGACGGCACACGCTTCGTGGGCGTGGCGCTGCGCCCCCGCGTGACCTTCGAGACCGAGGTTGCACCCGAGCTGATCGAGCGCCTGCACCATGCGGCCCATGCGGCCTGCTTCATCGCCAACTCGGTGCGCTGCCCGGTCAGCATCGAACCGCCCTCGGCCTAGGCGTCCGCCTCGCGCCTGCAGCAAATCCGGCGCAAACGGGCCTCGCGTGCGTTATAACGGATAGGCGTAGAACGTGAAGGACAACATGGCCCAGCAACCGCACATCGATCCAGCGAAGTTCCACGGCGCTTTCAGCTACGAGCAATGCGATGTCCCGACGGACATGACGCTCGTGAACTACCGGCGCGCCTCAGCCAGTCCCCAGCCCCCCGCGGGCGCCCGGCGCCTGCGTGTCCGCCGCGTCAAGCGGATGGCGAGCGCGAACCGCGCGCGCTAGCTGTCCGGGACGATCGCCACGACACGCGCTGGCGCCGCGCTCCCGCCGATCAGCCGCAGCGGAAAGCACGCCAGCTGAAATCCCGTCGGCGGGAGGGCGCCCAGGTTCGCCAACCGCTCGATCTGGCAGTAAGGGAGGTCGGCCTGGTGTGCCGCCCAGAAGATCCCCGGTTCATCGGCAGCGCGGGCCTGCTCGGCCTGGAGATTGAGCGGCGCGTCCCACCCCCAGGCGTCGATCCCCATCACGCGAACCCCGCGCTCAAACAGCCAGCGGGTCGCTCCCGGGCTCACGCCGGGACCGCGAACCATGTAGTCGGGCGCGTCGA
This sequence comes from Solirubrobacterales bacterium, assembly GCA_003244205.1. Taxonomy (GTDB): domain Bacteria; phylum Actinomycetota; class Thermoleophilia; order Solirubrobacterales; family Solirubrobacteraceae; genus QHBW01. Next base: position 21,028 of record QHBW01000089.1, read on the forward strand.
GAAACTCGTCCCGGCCGGTGCGCAGCAGCACGATCTCGCGCTCGCCGAGCCGGTGGCCGATGCGCTTGAGCTCTTGCTTCAGGTCCGTCTCATCGATGACCTCGCCGTCCGCACGCGAGCTGAAGTCGAGCACAACGCCGGGTGCGAAGAACCACTCCAGCGGCAGCTCGTCGATCGTCTGAGCTAGCTCGCCGACGATCGTCGAGTTGTAGTGCCACGGCGCGTCGACGTGGGTGCTGTTATGGGTGCCGAAGCGAAGGAAGTCCTCGGTCGCCCATCCTTCTTCGTTGCGCAGCAGCCGCGCCGGAACGCCGAAGCGCTGCTCGACGATCGCCGCTCCCGCGGCGTGATCGGAGAACGCGATCTCCGTCCGCAGCGGCTCCGGTGTCCCGGGCGGCGAGTTGACGATGGGAGCAGAAAGATCGATCAGCGCCACGATGGCTCCGCCGAGACCGGACAGCGGGCGGGTAGAACGTAGCGCCCGCGGGTAGCGAACGCCGTGAAGACCGCCAACCACAGCTGACGGAGGTCACCGTGGCACCGACAAAAGCGAAGCGCAGCGCCGCCGCCAAGAAGGCGGCGGCGACGCGCAAGCGAAACGCAGCCAAGAAGAGCGAACAGCAGCTCAAGTCCACCGCCCAGGGCGCTGCACGGGAGATCGCCGGCGCGGCGGAGATCGCTGCGAAGGCCGTGCGCCGGACGGCGAAGCAGGCGGCGACCACCGCGAGCAAGCGGGTCAGCGCCGAGAGGGGCCGCTCCGGCAAGGCCCCGAAAGGGAAGCGCTAGCCGCGACGCGGCGCACTGACCCCTAGCGCAGGTGTGTCAGCAGCGCGGTGTTCGCGGTCCTGATCTGCTGAACGGCGCTGGCGGCCTTGCTCTGGGCGTCTCGGCCGAGCGCGGTGTTTGCCTGGGTCGTCGCCTGGGCTAGCTGGGTTAGCGCTCCGTCGAGCTGCCGGATCGCGACCACGAGGTCGTTCTGCTGGGACTGGACGCCGGACGGCGGCGTCAGCGCCGCGACCTGGTTGGCCAAGGTGTTGGTGGCGCCCGCGTACGCCGCAATCGCGGTCGCTTGCGCGCTGCGCTTGCCGGCTCGTTGCATCGCGCCGGTGAACGTCTGGTCGGCGAGCGCCCAAGGCCGAACCGCCGCCTGCACCTGCTGCAGGTAGGCCCTCGCTGCCGGACTGAGTGCGGTCGCCGTCGTTGCGCTCGACGAGGCGCCGGGGCTCGTCGAGCTGCCCCCCGAGCTCGCCGAGCTGCCGGAGCCCCCTCCGCAGCCCGCATACGCGAGGCCGAGCGCCACAGCCGCGACGGCCAGAGTGAGTGGTCGCCGCTCCATCGGCACGGCAGTGTAGCCCCGGCGCCTGCGATCCTCAGCCACCCGTGAGCGCCCCTGCGACCCTCTGGACGCCGTCGAAAGAGCGCATCGAGCGCGCCACGATGACGCGCTATCAGCGCTGGCTGGCCGAGCATCGCGGCGTGCGCACCGAAGGCTATGACGAGCTCTGGCAGTGGTCGGTCGACGAGATCGAGGCGTTCTGGTCCTCGATCTGCGAATTCCTTGATCTGCGCTTCGAGACGCCAGCGCAACGCGTCCTGGGCCGGCGCGAGATGCCGGGCGCCGAGTGGTTCCCCGGTGCGCGCGTGAGCTACGCCGAGCACATCTTCCGCGGGCGCGACGGTCGCGGCGAGGAGGACGTCGTGATCCGCCATGCCTCCGAGCTGCGCGAGCTCGGTGAGTGGACACGCGGCGACCTGCGACGCCACACCGCCGCGATCGCCGCCGGGCTGCGCGCGCAGGGCGTCCAGGCGGGCGATCGTGTCGTCGCCTACCTCCCCAACATCCCCGAGACGGTCGCCGCCTTCTTCGCCTGCGCGAGCATCGGCGCGGTCTGGTCGAGCTGCTCGCCGGACTTCGGCGTGCGCAGCGTCGTCGATCGCTTCGCTCAGATTCAGCCCACCGTGCTGCTGGCGGTCGACGGCTACCGCTACGGGGGGCGAGACTTCGATCGCCTCGATGTCGTCGCCCGGCTGCAGGCGGAGATGCCGAGCCTGCGCGCGACCGCGGTGCTCGGCTACCTCGATCCCACGCCCGATCTCGACCGCCTCGCCGCCAACACGATGACCTGGGACCAGCTCGAAGCCGCCGGTGCGGGGTCGCCGCCGACGTTCGAGCCGCTGGACTTCGATCACCCGCTGTGGGTGCTCTACAGCTCCGGTACCACCGGGCTGCCCAAGCCGATCGTTCACGGTCAGGGCGGAATCCTGCTCGAGCATTCCAAGAAGCACCACCTCCACGTCGACGCGCAGGCCGGCGACCGCGTCTTCTGGTTCACCACCACGGGCTGGATGATGTGGAACTTCCTCGTCTCGATCCTGCTCACCGATGCGTCGATCGTGCTCTACGACGGCAACCCCGGACACCCCGACCTCGGCACGCTCTGGGACCTCGCCGAGCGCACCGGGATGACGTGCTTGGGCACGAGCGCGAGCTACATCGCCTCATGCATGAAGGCCGAGCTGCAGCCGGCGCGCGACCGCGACCTATCTGCGCTCGACAGCGTCGGATCGACGGGCTCGCCGCTTTCGCCCGAGGGCTTCCAGTGGGTCTACGACCAGCTCGGCGCCGACACCTGGCTGTTCTCGACATCTGGGGGCACCGACGTCTGCACCGCGTTCGTCGGGGGCGTGCCGATCCTGCCCGTCTACCGCGGCGAGCTCCAGGGCCGCGCGCTCGGCGCGAAGGTCGAGGCTTGGGATCCCGACGGGCGCTCGCTCGTCGACGAGGTCGGCGAGCTCGTGATCAGCGAGCCGATGCCCTCGATGCCGATCTACTTCTGGGGCGACGACGACGGATCGCGCTACCGCGAGAGCTACTTCACGATGTACCCCGGCGTCTGGCGTCACGGAGATTGGATCACGATCACCGAGCGCGGCACGGCCGTGATCTCGGGACGTTCTGACTCGACGATCAACCGCGGCGGTATCCGCATGGGCACGAGCGAGATCTACCGCGCGGTGCTCGCCGTCGACGAGGTTGTGGACGCCCTCGTCGTCGATCTCCCCAAAGAAGGCACTGAGGGCTGGATGCCGCTGTTCGTCGTGCTGCGCGACGGCTTCGCGCTCGACGATCAGCTGGTGGCGCAGATCAAGCGTCGCATCCGGGAGGACTGCTCGCCGCGCCACGTGCCCAACGAGCTCCGCCAGATCGCCGAGGTACCGAGGACGCTGTCGGGCAAGCTGCTCGAGGTCCCCGTCAAGCGCATCCTGATGGGAACTCCGCCGGAGAAGGCGGCGAGCCGGGAGTCGCTGGCGAACCCGAGCGCGCTCGACGTGTTCGTGGAGATGGCGGCGGCCGGGGCCGGGGTCAGCGGCTAAGGGCCGGACGCCCGCAGCTCGAGCACCGCCACCTCGGGCGGCATCCCAAAGCGCAGTGGCAGGCCAGCCTGGCCGACGCCGCTGGAGACATAGAGCAGGCGTCCGAGCTCCTCGACGACGCCGACTCGGTAGCGGCCGCCGAACAGCGTCGGCGTCTTCAGCCGCCACAGCAGCGGGATCGCGATCTGTCCGCCGTGGAGGTGACCGGCGACCGTCAGCGCGACGCGGCTGGGGACGCGTGGGAAGAGGTCCGGGTCATGGGTGACCGCGATCACTGCCGCATCGTCGGGCACCGCGGCGAGCGCGGCCGCGGGATCGGGGGCGCGCGTGCGGAAGTCGCCGAAGCCCGCCACCCACAGTGGCGCCGGCGCGTCGAGCGCCAGCGCGCGGTCCTCCAGGATCTCGATGCCGGCATCGCGCAGGGCACGCTGCAGGCGGGCGGCGTGGTTGATCCAGTCGTGATTGCCGAGCACCGCGAAGCGACCGAGCGAGGCGCGCAGCTCGCCGAGCGCGCGCGCGATCGGCTCGGGCTCTGTCCACTCGCCGAAGAGCACGTCGGGGTCGGTGAAGTCGCCTGGAAGCACGACGAGGTCGGGCGCCGCGGCGTTCAGTCGCGCCACGACGTGGCGAACACGTGCCGCGTTGGCGCCTGGTCCGCCGGCATGGATGTCGGCGAGGACGCCGACGCGCAGACCGTCGAGCGCTGACGGCCAGCCCGGGGGATGCAGGACGATCTCCCTGACGACCAGGCGGCGGGGCTCGATCAGCACGGCGTACGCGAGCGCGCCTGCGCCTACAGCCGCGCCGGCAAGGACGCGATGGCGAGGGAAGCGCATCGCGGGCCCAGGCTACTTCCGCAAGGCGATGGAGGCTTATGCTCAGCTGCCGTGCTGGCGCTCTCGAAAGCAAATCTGGAAGGCATCCTCGGCCTTCTCGTGATCGTCGCGGGGTTTGCGATCTGCGCGGCGCTGTGGTACCTGATGGTGTGGCGTCCGTCGCGCGCGGAGCGCCGCGAGCGCTTGGCGCGCGAGTCGGGGCGCTCACAGGATCCGCGTGCCGATGGGCCCACCCGCGGCTGACGGCCGACGGCTGACGGCTAAGCGCCGGGCCGCGCTCAGCTCAGGCTCACCATCACGTGCTTGAGCTCGGTGTAGTCCTGCAGCGAGTAGATCGACATGTCCTTGCCGTAGCCCGACTGCTTGAAGCCGCCGTGGGGCATCTCTGACACGAGCGGGATGTGGTCGTTGACCCACACGGTGCCGAAGCGCAGCAGCCGCGCGGCGTTCATCGCGCGGCCGACATCGCGGGTCCAGACGCTCGACGCGAGGCCGTAGTCGACGCCGTTGGCCCATTCGATCGCCTGCTCGTCGGTGGCGAAGCGCTGCACGCTGACCACCGGTCCGAAGACCTCGCGCTGGACGAGCTCGTCGTCCTGAGCCAGGCCGGCTACGACCGTCGGCTCGTAGAAGAAGCCCGCGCCGGGGCGCGTCGCCCCGCCGGTCACCGCTTCGGCCGCCGCTGGCGCGCGCTCGATGAAGCCCTCGACACGCTCGCGCTGGGACTGCGAGACGAGCGGTCCCATCTCGGTGTCCTCGGCGAAGGGATCGCCGACCTGCAGCGATTGGGCAGCCGCGGCGAGCCCGCTGACGAAGTCGTCGTAGACGCGCGGCCCCGCGATCACGCGGCTGGCCGCCGTGCAGTCCTGGCCAGCGTTCCAGAAGCCGCCCACCTTCACGCCCTCGATCGCGGCCTCGATGTCGGCGTCGTCGAAGACGAGCACGGGCGCCTTGCCACCCAGCTCGAGGTGCACGCGCTTGAGCGAGTCGGCGGCGGCGTGCGCGACGGCCTTGCCGGTCGCGACGTCGCCGGTCAGCGAGACCATCGCGACCGTCGGATGGCTGACGAGCGCCGCCCCCGTCGTCTCGCCGTGGCCGAAGATCACGTTGAGCACGCCGTTGGGAAGGTGCTCGGCGCAGACCTCGGCGAGCACGGCGGCGGTCAGCGGCGTCTGCTCGGAGGGCTTGAGCACGACGGTGTTGCCGGCGGCGAGCGCGGGGCCGATCTTCCAGATCGCCATGAACAGCGGGTAGTTCCACGGCGCCACCTGTCCGACGACGCCGATCGGCTCGCGCCGCAGCATCGAGGTGTAGCCGCTCATGTACTCGCCGGCGATCTGCCCCTGCATCGTGCGTGCAGCACCGGCGAAGAAGCGCAGGTTGTCGACCAGCACCGGGATCTCGTCGCGCGCGGCCTCCAGCGGCTTGCCGACGTTGCGCGCCTCGAGCTCGGCGAGCTCGTCCCCGCGCGCCTGCAGCGCGTCGGCGATCCGCAGCAGGGCAAGCGCGCGCTCGCCGGGCACGGTCTCCGACCAGCCCGCGAAGGCGCGCTCGGCGGCCCCGACGGCCTCGTCCACGTCGCGCTCCCCTGCCAGCGGCGCGGTCGCGATCACCTCTCCGGTCGCCGGGTTGACGATCTCCTCGCTGGCCCCGTCGCTAGCTGGGCGATGCTCTCCGTCGATGAAGTTCTCGATCTGGGTGACAGCTGTGGCTGGCATCGCGGCTCCTTAGCAGGGGGTGCTCAGCGGCGGATGCGTTCGCCGGCCTCGCGTAGCACGGGCCGGAGCACGGCCTCGATCTCCTCGAACTGCTCGGGACCGGCGATCAGCGGGGGCGCGAGCTGGATCACGGGGTCCCCGCGATCGTCGGCGCGGCAGATCAGCCCGCGGCGGAACAGCTCTCCGGAGAGGAAGCCGCGCAGCAGCTCCTCGGACTCGGCGTCGTCGAAGGACTCCTTGGTGTCCTGGTCCTTGACGAGCTCGATCGCCTGGAAGAAGCCCGCTCCGCGCACGTCGCCGACGATCGGCAGGTCGCGCAGGGCCTCGAGCATCGAGCGGAAGGCCGCCTCGCGCGCGCGCACCTGACCGCAGAGGTCCTCGCGCTCCAAGATCTCGAGGTTCGCGAGCGCCACCGCTGCGGCGACCGGATGCCCGCCGAAGGTGAAGCCGTGGGCGAACATCGCGGTCCCCTCGAGGAACGGCTCGATCAGCCGGTCGGAGACGATCATCGCGCCCATCGGGACGTTGGCGGAGGTCAGCCCCTTTGCGGTCGTGATGATGTCGGGCGTGTAGCCGTAGCGCTCCGAGCCGAAGTAGTGGCCGAGCCGGCCCCACGAGCAGATCACCTCGTCGGAGATCAGCAGGACGCCGTGGCGATCGCAGATCTCGCGCACGCGCTGGAAGTAGCCCTCCTGGGGGACGAAGCAGCCGCCGCCGTTCTGCACCGGCTCGAGGATCACCGCGCCGACGGTCTCGGCCCCCTCGCGCTCGATGCGCTCCTCGATCGCGTCGGCGGCCCAGAGCGGGTCGCGCTCCGCGGGCCAGCGGTAGTCGTTGGTGTTGGGGACGTGCGAGGCGCCGGGGGCAAGCGGCTTGAAGGGATCTCTGAGGGAGTCGATGCCGGTGGCCGCCAGCGCGCCGAGCGATGTGCCGTGGTAGGACAGGTGGCGGGCGATGATCTTCGTTCGGTCCTCGTCGCCGCGCGCGCGGTGATATGCGCGTGTCAGCTTCCAGGCCGACTCCACGGCCTCCGATCCGCCCGAGGTGAAGAAGACGCGGTTGAGCGGCTCGGGCGCGAGCGTCGCGATGCGCGCAGCGAGCTCGATCGCGCGCGGGTGCGCGTAGCTCCACGTGGTGAAGAAGTCGAGCTCAGCGATCTGGGCCTTCGCCGCCTCGCCGAGCTCGCTGCGGCCGTGGCCGGCGTTGACGCAGAAGAGCGCCGAGAGGCCGTCGAGATAGCGCTTGCCGTGCTCGTCGTAGACGTAGCAGCCGTCGGCGCGCGTGATGATCGGGACCTCGTGATCGGCGTAGGTCCCAAGCCGCGTGAAGTGCATCCAGAGGTGGCGTCGGGCGAGCGCCTGGAGGTCGCCGGTCGCCGTGTCGGCGGGGTTCTCTACGTGCGTTGCCATCGGGCTCCTCTCCTGGCGGCGGCACCGCGGGGGGCGGCGACTGGACGCTCAGGACAACGGTAGCGCGCGGTCGGCGCTGGCCGGGAGCGCCACCCGCCTACCCACCGGGCGCGCGCAGCACGACCCACCCGGCGATCGCCACGAAGTGCGCCGTGGCCGCCGCGATCACGAGCGTGTGGAAGATCTCGTGGAAGCCGAAGACGCGCGGCCACGGGTCGGGCCGCTGGGCGCCGTAGACGACGGCGCCGATCGTGTAGAGCAGGCCGCCGGCGGCCAGCAGCACGAACGGCGCGATGCCGGCCCGCTGCAGCAGCTCGGGGAGCGCGACGACCGCGATCCAGCCCAGCGCGAGATAGGTGCCGGCGACGAGCCAGCGGGGAGCGTCGATCCAGGCAAGGCTGAACGTCACGCCGGCGGCGGCGCCGACCCACGCGCACACGAGCACGATCCACTGCAGCGAGCCGTGCAGCACGAGCAGCGCGACCGGCGTGTAGGTGGCCGCGATGAAGACGAAGATCGTCGAGTGGTCGATGCGGCGCAGCAGGCGCTTCCAGCGTAGGCTGCCGCGCCAGCGGTGATAGAGCCCGCTGCCGCCGAACAGCGCGCAGAGCCCGACCCCGTAGATCAGCGCGGCGACCCGCGCCGCGCCGGAGGGCGCGAGCGCGAACAGCACCGACGCGGCGGCCAGCGCCACCCAGAAGGTGTAGACGTGCAGCAGGCCGCGCAGCAGGGGCCGGACAGTTTCGTCGCTCGGGGCGGCGTCGAGGGAGCTCATCCCGCTGTCCATTATCCACAGGCGTCGGCGTCGCCACGCCGCGCGAGCGCCATGACGCCGCTGCCCGCGACTAGGCCGCGCGGGCCTCGCCGAGCGGCTCCGGGCGGCCTTGACCGACGAGCTTCGCCCGCTGGCGCTCGGGCGGAATCACGACCACCTCGTGCGCGAGCCCGACCGCTTGCAGGCCGCGGATCACCAACGCCGAAGGGTCCGGCTCGAAGCGACCGAGGCCGTGGCGGTGTGAGCGCGGGAATGCATGATGGTTGTGGTGCCACGCCTCGCCGAGCGAGGGCAGCGCGAGCCAGGCGACGTTCGTCGAGTGGTCGTCCACCTCGAAGCGCCGACGCCCCGCGAAGTGACACACCGAGTTGATCGACCAGGTGATGTGGTGAAGCAGGAAGACGCGCACGAGTCCGCCCCAAAGCAGGCCGCGCAGCGCGCCGTCGGTGGTGTAGCCATGCAGGACGAAGCCGGCGAGCGCCGGCAGCGCGAGCCCGAGCGCCACCCAGAGTGCGAACAGGCGGCTGATGCGGCGCATCGCGGGGTCCTCGCGCATGTCGCGGGCGTACTGGCGGCGATCGGCGAGCCCCTGGGTGCGAAAGAGCCAGCCGACGTGGGCGTGCACGAGGCCGCGCAGCCCCGTACCGTGTCCGACGTGGGGGGAGTGGGGGTCGCCCTCCTCGTCGGTGTGGGCATGGTGCTTGCGGTGATCGGCGACCCATTCGACGACCGGTCCCTGGGCTGCCATCGAGCCGAGGATCGCGAGCACGATCTGCAGTGGCCGCACGGCGGCGAACGATCGGTGCGTGAAGAGGCGGTGGTAGCCGATCGTGATCCCGAAGCCGACCAGCAGATAAAAGAAGGCGAAGATGGAGAGGTCGGTAGCGTCGACCTCGTGGCTCCAGAGAAGCGTGATCGCGGCCACGAAGGCGACGAACGGAAGGAAGACGGCCACCAAGTTGATGCGGCGCTGAAGTGAAGTCACGCTTTGATCGTGGCACTCAATCACGCAGCGTTCTTATCGGATTGGGGGCGGCCATGCCGCCCTTTTTTGTAATCTTCTGATAATGGATCGCCCTGGCGCCGCTGCCTGGCCCGTGATCGCCCCCGATGTCGTCGTCGCGCTGCGTCCGATCCTGGGCGAGCTGTCGGAGGCCGTCATCGACGCCGTGTCCGCCGAGGTGCCGGCGTACGCGCGGCCGATGGAGGGCGAGTTCGGGCGCATGGTGCGCTTGGGGGTCGAGCGTGCGCTGACACGGTTCTTCGATCTGCTCGAGGATCCCGGGCGTGGAAGCGATCGCTGGCGACAGATCTACGTCGAGCTCGGGCGAGGAGAGTTCCGGGAGGGACGCACGCTCGACGCGCTGCTCGCCGCCTACCGCATCGGCGCGCGCGTGTCTTGGCGCTGGATCGTGGAGGCCGGCGAGGCCGCCGGGCTCCAGCCCGCGGCGCTCTTCGATATCGCCGAGGCGATGTTCGCCTACATCGACGAGCTCTCGGCCGAGTCCGTCGAGGGCTATGCCAGCGAGCAGTCCTCGCAGGCGGGCGCGCGCGAGCGCGCGCGTCGTGCCCTGATCACGGCGCTCTCCCAAGATCCCCTGAGCCTTGCGGTGGTGCGGCGCGAGGCCGCGCGCCTCAGCGTGCGCGTAGGCGCGAGCGTCGCCGCGCTGACCGCGGCTGAGAGCGACGTCGGCACGGTCGCCCGCCAGCTCGGCGCGGGCGCGGTCGTCGCGGTTCTCGACGGTCGTACCGTCGCCTACCTGCTCGATCCCGACGCACCGGGGGAACACGAGCGCTTGCTGGGAGTCCTGACTGGCGCTGCGGTCAGCGCCGCGATCGGGCCGGTGCTGCCGGTGGCGCGCGCGAGCGTGAGCCTCGCCCTGGCTCGTCGCCTGCTCGCGCTGATGGAGGCGGGAGCGCTGCCCGGTGGCGCGCCGCGGCTGGTCGACGACGAGCTCGTGGCGCTGGTCGTGCACAGCGATCCGCACGTCGCCGAGCGCCTGGTCGATCTCGTCTTGGAGCCGCTCAGCGGCCTTGCCGGGTCGGCGCGAGGGCGGCTGACCGAGACGCTGCGGGCGTGGCTCGAGCACCAGGGCCGCGCGGACGCGGTCGCCCACCAGCTCGGCGTCCACCCCCAGACGGTGCGCTATCGCGTCAACCAGCTGCGCGGGCTCTTCGCTGGCGCGCTCGACGATCCGCAGCAGCGCACGCGGCTGGGCTTGGCGCTGCTGGCGGCCGGTGCGGCTCCGGGGTTATCGGCGGAGAGGATCTGAAGGGGGCCGGCGCGGTCGGTTGCAGCCGGCGTAGTCGCCGTTCCCGGAGGGGGTCGCGGGCGCGTGCAGCGAGAAGATCGAGAACGCCCCGCTGTGCAGCAGCAGAGTTGCGCGCGGGTCGGTGCGCGTCCAGTCGAGCGCGGGGGGCGGGCGCCGATTGGCTCCCAGCCCCGGGACGTCGATCACCGCGTAGTCGTAGCGCCCCGCGATCAGTGCGCGGCGCCAGGCCGCGCACGTCGGCTCGGCCCCGAACACGGCGCGTGGTCCCCGCTGGCCGACCCACTGCACCCAGTTTGAGAGGCTGGCGCCGTAGAAGGGGTACTGACGGTCCGAGCCCGCCATCGCGATCCGCCGGTGGCTGACGCCGTTAGCCCAGGCCCATGCGACGTGGGTGCTGCCGACGCGGTCGCTGTAGCGGCCATGGCGCTCGAGCGCCGCCAGCGCAAGGCCCACCGGCAGCGCGAAGCCGGCCAGCACCGCCGCGACGGCGAGGCCGCGGGCCGGGAACCTCGCGCGCGCCAGCAGCGTCGCCACGATCACCGCGAGCACGGCACTCGCTCCCAGCAGCGCTCCGATCGGGTCGAGCGAGATCTGGTGGTAGTCGAGGCCGAAGGCCGCGAGCGCCAGCGCGGCGAGCACGGCCGCAGCCCGGATCCACGGCGTGCGCGCCAGCGGCAGCGCGAGCGCCAGCGCAAGCAACCCGATGAGCAGCGACGGCGCCAGGAATCGCAGCGCGATCGTGAACTGGAAAGGGTGGTGCAGGGGCCCACCCGCCGTCTTCGGTGTGAGCGCGTAGACGAGCGCGGCCACGATCGCCACGACGCCCAGGACCTGGAGCTGGCGGCGGCCGCGGGCCGCCAGCGCCGCCAGCGCGCCGATCAGGGCCAGGATCAGGACCGCCGGCCAGAGCGAGCCGAGGTTCTGCTGCATGCCCTTCTGAAAAAGGGCAAAGATCGCGTTGCTGGGGTGCAGCAGGTAGTGGGCGACCGTGTAGTTCTCGGACTGGGCGAGCATCGGCGTGCGCTGGAAGGGCCCGAAGCTCCCCCACGGGAGTGGATTACCGACGGCGATCAGGTTGCGCAGGTACCAGAAGCTGCCGCCTGCGAAGAGGCCGACGACCCAGGTGACCGCCGACGCCAGCCGGGCGCCGCGACGGGCCACCAGCACCGACCCCAGCGCGAGCGTGAGCACGGCCGCCACGACGGTGAGCTTGGCCGAGATCGCGAGCCCGCCGGCGAGCGCGACCAGCCAGAGCGCGCGCGGCGGATCCTCAGCTGGATCGCGCGCGAGGAAGAGCGCGACCGCGCACAGCAGCAGCGCGTCGGCGGCGGTATCCGAGCGCGCGCCACCGGCGTCTCCGATCAGCAGCGCCGCGCAGACGCCCGCCACCGCGATGACGGTCCCGGCGGACCGGCGTGTCGCGCGTCCGGCGCACCAGCCGGCCAGCAGCGCGAGGCCGAGCCAGCCGATGTTGATCAGCGGGGAGAGGACATCGCCGCCGAAGAGCAGCATCGCGAACGCGTGCAGCAGCTCGGTCGTGGCCGGATAGAAGGACGATTGGGAGTCCGGCCCGAAGAAGTTCAGCGTGACGATGTCGCCGCGCTGGACGAAGCGGGCGGCCAGCGGGAGGTGGTACCAGAGCGTGTCGACGTCTTCTATGCCGACGTTGACGGCTGGCGTCGTGGCCGCCCCCCAGACCGCCGCCGTCGCCGCGGCGGCGATCCCCGCGACGCCGAGCTGAGCCCGCAGCGGCGCCCGCGTCGCGGTCGGAGCCTCGCTGGAGCGCTCCCGCCGGCTGGCGCGCTCCCGCCGGCTGGCGCGCTCCCGCCGACGCAGGGCCGCGGCGACCGCTACGCCCACGAGCGCGCATCCGGCGACCGTCCAGCCCAGCTTGAACAGCCCCACCGCGCCGAGTAGCTCGAGCACCCAGACGAGCAGGCAGAGAGTCGCCACCGCCTCGGCGAGCCGCGCCAGCGAGCCGCGGGCGGCCGGCATCAGCGCGCGACGGATCGCGGCGCCAGCGACCCACAGGGGCGCGAGTGCGACCCCGGCCGCAACCAGCCCGACGAGGAAACGCCCGGGCCCGACTACGGCGCGCGCCTCCCAGTGGCCGGAGTCACGCGGCGATTCTATGCATCACGCCCGGGCACTCCGGGCGCTACGTCTGGGGTAGGGCCTCCGTCAGAGGTTGCCGTCGCCGTCGCTGGGACCGCCGCTGTTGTCGGCGTCGTGGTCGCCGCCGCCGTTCTGGGGAATCCCGCCTGAGGACGATGCCGGCGCGGAGGTCGCGGGGGCGCTCGTGGCGGGGGCGCTCGTGGCGGGGGCGCTCGTCGCCGGGGCGCTGGACGCCGGCGCGGCCGTGGACGAGCCCGTGCTCGACGACGAGGACGAGCCGCAGCCCGCTACGACCAACACCCCACTCACCGCCAGCGCGCTGAGCAAGAGCTTAGGATCGAGGTGATCTGTTCGCATGGAGTTTTCTTCCTCTCAGAGGTTGCCGTCGCCGTCGCTGGGACCACCGTTGTTGTCGGCGTCGTGATCCCCACCATTGGCCTGGGGAATGCCGCCGCTCGGCGGGGCCTGGTGCGTGGTGTGCGTCTGCGTATGGGTCGTCGTGTGGGTGGTGGTCTGGGTGTGCATTGTGATGTGGGTGGGCGGTGCAGGCGGAGTGAAGGACGTCGTCGCTACCGGCGCCGCCGTGGTCGTGCGATGCACGACATGGTGGACCACCTTGTGCTTGCGCGCGGGTCTCGTGGTCGTCGAGCTGCTCGACGTCGTGCTCGAGGTGGTGGCCGGCGTCGTCTTGGCCGCGGTCGAGCCGCTGGAGCTGGAGCCGCCGCAACCGGCCGCGATCAGAGCCGTGGCAGCCAAGGCGGGGAGCCAGAGCCATGAGTGGGGAGGGGAGGTCATTTGCTTCGCTTCGCTCTCTGTCGCATTGATGTGACTAGCTCCCTTGACGCCGCAACTGGTGCATGCCTTCCCGGTGGGTGCTGGGCGAGCACGGTCGCCCCGGACGGTCGCAGCGCATCATCTCGAGGCGTAGGCACGCTTGAGCGCAAGCACCCGGCCGTAGGATGCGACCACGCCGGCGATTGGCACGCGGCCGTCGCGGGCGCCCGCGAGCAGCGCCCTGAATGCTGTCGCCCCGCCGGGCTCGCTGCTCGACACGAGCACGATGTCGGCACCGGCAGCCGCCGCGGCCACGACGGCCGGTCCCGTCCGGGTGGTGCCCACCTCTACGTCGTCGGTGATCACCACGCCGCGGTAGCTGCTGCGACCACGCAGCAGCCCGCTGACGATCGCTCGCGATTGCACGGCCCTGGCCCCGCTGGGGTCCAGGTTCGGGTAGGCCGCGGTCGAGAGCATGATCAGCGCGAGCTTGGAGGCGATCGCGGCGCGATACGGCAGCAGGTCCTGTGCCGTCACCGGGATCGTGTCGTGCGTGTAGTCGGTGTTGGCGACGGCGCCGCCCACCCCCGGGTAGTGCTTCGCGGTGGCCGCGACGCCGGCGGCCTGGAGGCCAAGCGCGAATGGCAGCGCGCTGTCGATCACCGCGGCCGGGCTCATGCCGAACGAGCGCCCCTCGCGCCAGATGAAGGCGGCCGGCGAGTGAGCGACGTCCAGCACCGGCGCGAGGTCCACGTTGATTCCCACGCTTGCCAGCACCGTTCCGGTCCGCCGACCCTGCTCGCGCGAGACCGCGGCGCCCGCTGCGCTCATCTGCAGCGGGGTGAGCGCGGGCGGGGCCCAGGGCAGGCGCTTGACCCGGCCACCCTCCTGATCGGTGGCGATCAGCAGCGGCGGGTTGCCGCCCGCACGCGCGGCGGCTTGCAGCCGGCTGACGACGGCGCGCAGATGCTCGGGGGAGGCGATGTTCTCTCCCGAGAGCGAGACGCCGCCGGCCTGACCGGCGCGGATCCGGCGCAATAGATCGCTGTCGGGCATCGAGCCCCCCATCGCGACCATCAGCTGCTGGCCCACCATGCGCGGCAGCGGGGCGCTCGGAAGTGGGCTGGCAGAGCCGCTCCGCTTGTTCGCTGCCCCGCAGCCGACAAGCAGCGGGGCTGCGAGCACGGCGATCAGGAGCGCGCGGACGCCGCTACGCGAAGATCGTCGCCCGTTGCTTGCCGCGCCGCTGCAAGTCGCGCTCGGTGCGAGCGACGAGGTTGAAGCTGGCGGTGTTCGGGCCGCGGCGCAGTGCATCGGGCGTGATCCGGCTTGCGCGGCGAAGGCTAGCCGCAGCGGCCTGGAAGGCGGCCTGCTGGGCAAGCGTGAAGGAGAAGCCGTACAGCTCGCGGACGCGCGCTGGGATCGTACCCAGCAGCAGCAGGTTCGCCATCTCGCGGGCCGCGAGCAGGTGACGGGGGAGGGGGATCTCAAAGCAGCTCTGGCGCCCTGCCACCCGGGCGGTGGGGGTGAGCGCGAGGTCATCGCTGGCGAGGCGCTCGGCCCAGTAGGCGCGAAAGTCCATATAGGTAGGGGGTGCGTCGGCGCGAGACAGGCCGAAGAGCTCGCCGAAGAGCAGGTAGTCCTGCCAGAGCGCCTCGCGCTCGTCCGCGCTGAGCTTGCGCACGAACGTCTGATACATCGCCTGCCCCGAGTCCGCGATGCAGCCGAGCGTCCAGAGCATCAGGTCCGGGTCCCACGCGGAGTACGGAGTGCCAGCGGCCCAGCGCCCGGCCGCCACAGGGAGCGTGCCGCGCACGCGCTCGTGCAGCGCGTGCACCGCGGCGAGCGCGCGGTCGGCTTCGGCGCGCGTGCCGAAGAACACGGTCTCGAAGACCTTGGCCGTTCGCGTCAGGCGCTGGAAGGGCGTCTTCGCGCCCTGGGTGCTCATCTCAGTCCCCGTGTACGTGAGCGCGTGGGCGGCGCCGATCAACAGCGCCCGCTGGCCGTAGAGCAGGCCGACCGCGCGCTCGGCGTGGACGCGGCGCAGCAGCGAGCGCTCCGGGGGGAAGTAGCCGTCAGAGACGATGAGACAAATTATGACCTAGGTCGCGGAGGTCGAGGGTCAGCGACCTGCTGCTGCGGGGGATCGCTACTCCCCGCTGATCGGCGCGAGATGGGCGAGCGCGCTGCGCAGCTGGGCGCTCGTCAGCCGCGGCGGCCCGACAGCCCGCGAGCGAAGGAAGTAGGTGAAGTCACCTCGCCTGATCGAGCACAGATCGACCCCCGGCGCATGCGTGCAGCCCAAACCACGACCACGAGACGGCTCTCGCCCGAAGACGACGACGAAGCCGGGTCCCGCGAGCGAGACGCGGTAGTAGACGCCGCTGCGGCGCACACTCGCCGCAACCCCGGGACCGATGACCCAGCGTGGAAGCGCGGGCACGAGTGCGCGTGGCCTCAGAACGCTGGCGAGCTGCCTGACGGCGTTGGCGGCCGTTGGCGTGCTCGCTGGCAGGCGAGTCGTGGCAGGCGGTCGCCGCGGGCGACCGGAGCCCGCCAGCAGCAGGATCGCCGCGGCAGCTGCGACACCGACCAGCAGGGCGGCGAGCAGCCGCGTCCGGCGCACAGCGCGAGCGAAGCTCAGCCGAACTCGATCACGCTGCGGATCCCGTCCTGGGCCTCCATCTTCGCGAAGCCGCTGGTGACGTCGTCGAGCGTGATGCGGTGGGAGATGAATGGGTCGACGTCGATCTCTCCGGCGACGTAGCGGTCGACCAGCTGGGGCACTCCGTCGCGTCCCTTGACGCCGCCGAAGGAGGAGCCGCACACGCGCCGGCCGGTGATCAGCAAGCGGGGGACGATGTCGAGCGTCTCTCCCTTGCCGGCGACGCCCGCGACGGTGCACAGCCCCCATCCCATTCGCGCCGCCTCGACGGCCTGGCGCATCACGTCGACGCGGCCGGTGGCCTCGAAGGTGTAGTCGGCGCCGAAGCCCCCGGTCAGCTCGAGGATGCTCTCAACCGCGTCTGGGCCACCCGCGAGCGTGTCGCTCGCGCCCTGGCCGCGAGCCAGCTCACGACGCGGCTGCGAGGGATCGATCGCGACGATGCGCTCGGCCCCGGCGAGCCGGCAGCCGGCCACCACGCCGAGCCCCACCATCCCGGCGCCGAACACCGCGCAGACCGACCCGGGCTCGACCCGCGCGGTGTTGAGCGCTGCGCCCAGCCCCGTGGAGAGCCCGCATGCGAACAGGCAGGCACGATCGAGCGGCGCCTCGGGGACGATCTTGGCGAGCGCGATCTCGGGCATCACCGTGTACTCGGCGAACGTCGAGGTCCCCATGAAGTGGCGGATCGGCTCGCCGTTGCGCGACAGCCTGGTCGTGCCGTCGGGGAGATAGCCACGATTCTGCTGCTCGCGGATCGCCAGGCAGAGGTTGGTGCGAGGGCTGCGGCAGTGCACGCAGTCGCCGCACTGGGGGGAGAACAGCGTGACCACGTGGTCGCCGGGGGCGACGAGCGAGACATCGGGGCCGACCGACTCGACGACGCCGGCGCCCTCGTGCCCGAGCACGGTCGGCGCGTAGCCGGAGGGGTCGGCGCCGGATGCGGTGTAGAGATCGGTGTGGCAGACGCCACAGGCGACGAGCCTGACCAGCGCCTCGCCCGACGCCGGCTCGGCGAGGTCGAGCTCTGCGACCTGCAGCGGTGCTCCGAACTGCTCGAGGACGGCGGCGCGGATCCTCATCGTCTGGCCTCATCGTGTCACGTCCGCGCGGCGGGTTGTGGCCCGCGCCGCCCGAGCGACGATTCGGTTTACGCGAGCTTCACAAGTTCTTTACACCGCGGCGGTGGGCTTCGAGCAGGCTTGCTCTCCGGATTCCGGATTCGAGAGCTAGCGAGGGGGACCATTGCCCAGTCTTGCCGCGATCCTCGCGCCGAACGAGCGCGAGTACTTCGACCTGTTCGAGCGAGCCGGCGCGAACCTCGTTCGCGCCGCCGACCTGCTCAACGAAATGCTCGCAGATTTTCCCGAGCGCGGACACCTCGCCAGGGAGATCCTGCTGTGCGAGCAGGAAGGCGATCAGATCACCCACGATGTGATCAAGCAGCTCAACCACACGTTCGTCACCCCGATCGACCGTGAGGACATCTATGAACTGGTCTCGGTCCTGGACGACATCGTCGACTTCACCGAGGAGGTCGCCGACTACCTGGGGCTCTACAAGATCGAGGCCCCGATGGAGCAGGCCCAGCGCCTGGCGGCAGTCCTGGCGCAAGCCGCTCGCCAGGTGGCCGAGGCACTTACCCACATGCGCGGCTTCAAGGACATCAGCAAGTACACGGTCGAGGCCCACCGGCTGGAGAACGAAGGCGACCGGATCGTTCGCGAAGCAGTGGCTGCACTGTTCGACGGAGGCATCGATCCAATGGTGGTGATCCGCTGGAAGGACATCTTCGAGCGTCTCGAGAACGCGATCGACTCGACCGAGCGGGCGGCGTACATCATCGAAGGCATCGTCATCAAGAACGCATAGTGCACAGCGATCTGCTCATCGTCCTCGTCGTGGGCACTTCGCTCGCCTTCGATTTCACCAATGGGTTTCACGACACCGCCAATGTCGTCGCCACCTCGATCTCCACCCGCGCGCTGTCACCGCGGGTGGCGATCGCGCTAGCGGCCGTGCTGAACTTCGCCGGGGCGTTCATCTCGCTGAAGGTGGCGGCCACGATCGCCAAGGGCATTGTCGATGCCGGCGCGATCAGCATGATCATCGTCTTCGCTGGGCTGATCGGCGCGATCGTCTGGAATCTCGCAACCTGGTATCTGGGGTTGCCCTCGAGCTCATCGCACGCACTGATCGGGGGCGTCGTCGGCGCGTCGCTGGCTGCGCACGGGAGCAGTGGGGTGCACTTCGACGGACTGCTGGGGAAGGTCATCGTCCCCGCCCTGCTCTCGCCGCTGCTCGCCTTCGCGGTCGCGGGGCTCGCCATCCTCTTCACCTATCGGATGGTTGGGCGACTTCGTCCCGGCCCGGCGAAGCGTGGCTTCCGTCTTGGACAGGTCTTCTCGGGCGGCATGCTCGCGCTCGCGCACGGGACAAACGACGCCCAGAAGACGATGGGCGTCATCACGCTCGCGCTCGTCGCCCACGGTGACCTGCCGGGCAAGCACTTCGCGGTTCCCGACTGGGTCGTTGTCTCCGCGGCGTCGGCGATCGCGCTAGGCACCTACGCGGGTGGCTGGCGCATCATCAGGACGATGGGCTCGCGCATCATCAAGATGGACCCCGCTCAAGGCTTCACGGCTCAGACCGCGGGCGCCACCGTCATATTGGCCGCCTCGCACGTCGGTTTCCCGCTCTCCACGACCCACGTGATGGCGGGTGGGGTAATGGGGGCTGGAGCAGGCAAGCGCGTGTCCGCAGTGCGCTGGGGCGTGGCCAGCAACATGGCCATCGCCTGGATCCTCACGCTCCCGGCAGCCGCCGCAGCCGGAGCCGTCACCTACGTCGCCAGCCGCGTCTTTGGCAACGGGGCTCTGGGTCCATCGATTGTCATCGTCGTGGCTGCTTGCCTGCTTTTGGCAGCCGCAGTACGGCGATCGAATCGACTCGCAGCGCTGCGACCCTCGGGCGTGAGCTCATGACCGTTGGCGCTGCGATCGTGGACACGCACGCCCTGCTGCAAGTGGTCTATGTGTCGCTGCTCTCCGGGGTTGGTCTTTGCGTCGTCTACGCCGTCGCGGTGATCGGCATCGCCCGCTCAAACGAGCACCGCAAGGCAAAGCGCACGGGCGCCGCCCTGATCCACGGCGCACTCGCGACGATCGCGGTCGCCGCCTGCGGCTGGGCGATCTTCACTGGGATCGCGATCATGGCGCAGAAGTGAGGACGGCGGAGCGCCGTTGGTCCCGTTTTTGGGGTGAGTGTGAGCGG
Organism: Solirubrobacterales bacterium; assembly: GCA_003244205.1. Classification (GTDB taxonomy): domain Bacteria; phylum Actinomycetota; class Thermoleophilia; order Solirubrobacterales; family Solirubrobacteraceae; genus QHBW01. Next base: position 40,241 of record QHBW01000089.1, read on the forward strand.
TGAGAGCACCGGCGCCTCGTAGCCGGCGAAGCTGGAACGGGTGAACGAGTCGGACGCCGGGCGACTGGTCCCTCGGCCGCTGAGGGGAGTGTTTCTCTCGCGAGGTGGGACGCGATCAGGGCAGGAGCTGGAATGCCTGGGCATGCGCCGGGCGGACCACCGCGAAGTGGCGGTGGTCGAGCGTAGCGACCTGGTCGATGCTGAGGCGCTCGGCTGCGGAGACGACCGACGCGTCAACCGTCCCGAGCGGCAGGTCGTGATAGCGGGCTACAAGCTCGGCGATCCGCAACAAGTCGCCCGCGTGCACCGCAGCGATCGAGAGGTTGCCGCTCGCGAGATCACCGAGAAAGCGGACCTCGGCTTGCCAGCCTATGCGCGTGGCGAGCAGATAGCTCACTTCGGTGATCACCAGCGCCGGCACGAGCAGCGGTCCAGGATGTGTCTCGAGCAGCTCCAGGCACTCCGCGTGGTGGGCGTCGTCAGCGTCGACGTAGGCGTACAGCGGCCCGGCGTCGACGATCAGCGCGATCGCGGCGTCTCCGCGTTGATGATCTCCTCGACGCGCTCGGAGATGTCCGCTTGGCCGCTCCCCCCGGCAGCGGCTGCGCCGAGGCGACGACGCTTCCCGGCGCCGAGGTGATGCTCAAGCGCGGCGCGAGTGATCTCTGCGATCGTGGTGCCGCGAAGGTCCGCCTCGTGCCGTAAGCGAGCGTCGAGGTCGTCCGGAAGCTTGACGCTTGTACGCTTCATGGTATGCCAGCATACCAGCGCAGGCGGGGGACAACAGCGGGGGACAACGGTGGGGGACAACGGTGGGGGACAACAGTGGGGGACAACGGTGGGGGACAACGGTGGGGGACAACAGTGGGGGGAGCAGGATTCGAACCTGCGTAGGCAGAGCCAACGGGTTTACAGCCCGTCTCCTTTAACCACTCGGACATCCCCCCGGGTGGCGGCCGATTCTAGAGCCGGCGGCGCGGCTCGGGTGGCCGTGCGGCGGGCCGGCGGCCTGCCGCGGTCCGGGGCGCCCCGCCGCGGCCCGGTGCCCGACGCGGCAGCCGGGCCAGTGGCCGGTTGTAATGAATAATTCAGCACAAGTGGGCTACTGGGCGCCGACCGGCGACCACCGCGGCGGGCGCCCCGCACCGCGCGCGCAGGACCGCAACACCCCTACCCCTACAGTTTTCCCTATGCCTTCGAGCTCGCACCCCGTCGTCAGCCTGGACACCGCCGCCGCCCACCCCGATGTCCAGGCTGGACGTCCGGCCCTTGCGATCGGGCTCTCGCGCGTCGGCATCACCGGCGTGCGCAAGGTCATTCGCATCAGCCACAACGGCCTCGAGCAGCTCTATTCGGCCCGGATCGAGTGCTTCGTCGACCTCGGCCCGGCGCAGAAGGGCGCCCACATGTCGCGCTTCGAGGAGGTTGTCAACGAGGCGATCGGCGAGGTCGTGCTGGGGGAGGCGCCGCTGCGCGCCGAGACGCTCGCCCAGCACATCGCCGAGCTCGTGCGCGAGCGCCAGCAGGCGCGCCGCGCCGAGGTCACGATCGACGCCACCTATCCGGAGCACAAGCCGGCGCCCGTGTCGGGCATCCTGACACAGGAGCTCTACGAGCTGCACGGCTCCGCGGTCAGCTCCGCGGCGGGCACGCGGCGGCTGGTCGGGGTCTCGGCCCAGGGCATGACAGCGTGCCCGTGCGCTCAGGGCTTCGTCGAGACCGGCGCCCGGGATCGGCTCGCCGCCGAGGGCTTCGATCCCGACACGATCGACCGCATCATCGACGCGGTGCCGGTGGCGACTCACAACCAGCGCGGCCTCGGCACGTTGCTGATCGGATGCCCCGAGGGCTGCGAGGACGTGGAGCTCGACGCCGCCGTCCTGCTCGCGATCGTCGAGGACTCGATGTCCTCGGAGATCTACGAGCTGATGAAGCGCTCAGACGAGGCGGCGGTGGTCGAGAAGGCCCACCGCCGCCCCCGTTTCGTCGAGGACTGCGTCCGCGAGATGATCGGCGGTGTGCTCGAACGCCTCCCCGTCCTCACCGACGGCGCCTTCGTCTCGGCCCGCCAGGAGAACCTCGAGACGATCCACCAGCACAACGTCGTGGCCGAGCGCTTCGGGCTCCTGGGCGAGCTGCGCAGAGAGGTGCTCAACGGCGGCGAGTCGCCGGCGCATCACACCTCGATGCGCGAGTGGCTCGACGGCGCCTAGCCGTCCCGAGCTAGGGCCCGGAGTCCGCGGCTCGCTGCTCGCGGCGGTGCTTCGCGGCCTCGAGCCGGTTGCGCAACCCGAAGGCGTAGTCGGCGCCGGAGAGCACTGTGACGACCACGGTCGCATAGACGAGCGCGGTCAGCCACGCGGGCTGCGGTCCGGGCACGGCGATCAGCGAGAGCACCATCGCCACCTGCAGCGCCGTCTTGGCCTTGCCGAAGTTGCCCACGGCCATGATCACGCCGGACTGGGCCGCCGCCATCCGCAACCCGGTGACGGCGAACTCCCGCGCGACAACGACCATCGCGACCCACGCGGCGACGCGGTTGAGCGACACGAGCGCCATCAGCGCAGCGATGATCAGCAGCTTGTCGGCCAGCGGATCCAGCACCTTTCCGAAGCTCGTGATCGACATGCGCGAGCGCGCGAGCCGGCCGTCGAGCAGATCGGTGAGCGAGGCGACCACGAAGACGATCGCCGCGAACAGGTCGCCGTTGGGCGTCTTGTCGAGCAGCGCCACGACGAGCACAGGCACGAGCAGGATGCGCGCGACGGTGAGGACGTTGGGCAGGTTGAGCGGGAACACGGTCGCCCCTACGCTACCCGCCCAGGCCCGGCTGGCTACTGCTGGGAGCAGATCTTCTGCAGTGCTGTTGCAACCGCGGCGTCGCGCGGGTAATAGACGCCGTAGTCCTTGGTGACCGAGACCGCGAGGCCCGCGGGGGTGACGCCCGGACACGACTGCGGGTTGTCAACCAGCCAGCCGCGCACGAGCCCCTCGCGTGTGCTCTCGGTGTACGTCTGCCAGGCGTTGCCGCTGACGGCGCTGGCGTTCGCCCCGCCCGTCTCGGGCGCGGACTGCGGGACCTGCGCCCCGCCCGTGTTGGCGGGGGGTGACGGCGGGGAGGAAGAAGAAGAAGGAGTTGTCGAGCCCTCAGCCGGGGCCGCTGCCGACGGAGCAGTGGCCGTGGACGGTGTCGTGGAGGGGTCAGGCGCGGTCGGGCTCGACGCAGGTGCCGTCGACTCGCTGGACGGCAGCCGCGACGCCGCGCCCGCGCTCGCCGGCGGGGCGGCCGCCGGCGGGGGCGAGACGGCCGGGCTCGACGCTGGTTTGCCTGTGTTTCCACAACCGGCGGAGCCGACGACGGCAAGAAGCGCCCAGGCGAGCAGCGCCGAGCGCCAGCGCAGGCGGCGGCGGACGCGGCGGGCACGGCTGGCGCGGCGCAAGGTCATGGGCTCGCATTCGCGCAGAGTGCCCCGTTCCCTGCCGCCGGCAGGTCGCGAGCCGCGGGCCGGCGAGCGCCGATGTGCAACGCTTGCGGCGATGCCTCTCGTCCCGATGGTGATCGAGCGCAGTGCGCGCGGCGAGCGCGAGTACGACCTCTTCTCGCGGCTACTCAACGAGCGCATCGTCTTCCTCGGCAGCGAGGTGGACGACCAGGTCGCCAACCTGATCGTCGCCCAGCTGCTGCATCTCGAGTCCGTCGACCCCGAGAAGGACATCTCGCTCTACATCAACTCCCCCGGCGGAGGGATCTACGCTGGGCTCGCGATCTACGACACGATGCAGTTCATCAAGCCCGACGTGCAGACGATCTGCTTCGGGATGGCGATGTCGATGGGGTCGCTGCTGCTGACGGGCGGCGCCAAGGGCAAGCGGCTCTCGCTGCCCAATTCGCGCATCCTGATCCACCAGCCCTCGGCGGGCTTCGAGGGCCAGTCGACCGAGATCGAGATCCACGCGCGCGAGATCCTCAACACGCGCCGGCGGATCGACGAGATCTACTCCAAGCACACCGGCCAGACGGTCGAACAGGTCAACCGCGACATGGAGCGCGACCGCTTCTACAAGCCCGCTGAGGCCGTCGAGTACGGCTTGATCGACCGCATCATTGCTTCGCACTGAGGCGGGCGGCAGCGGGCGTTAGCGCAGATGCCGCGTATGCGTTGTCGGGCGCCTTAAACGGCAAGAAGACGCCCGCCACCGCATACGCGGCCCCTAGCCCCACAACCCGTCAGGCCACTTTATGTTCGATGGCGCCTAGGCGTTCGATCTCGATGCGGATTGTGTCGCCGGAGGAGAGGAAGCGGCGCGGGTCCATCGACATCCCCACACCGCTCGGGGTGCCGGTGAGGATGAGGTCGCCGGCGCGCAAGCTGTGGGTCTCCGAAAGAAATTGGACCAGCTCTTCGATCCCGAAAATCAGGTCCGAAGTGCGCGCGTCCTGGCGCTGCTCGCCGTTGACCCACGTCTGCAGGCGCAGGTCGCCGGGATCGGGGACCTCGTCGGCGGTCGTGATCCACGGCCCGTAGGGGCAGAAGCTGTCGGCGCCCTTGGCGCGGGTCCACTGCGGCTCTGAGCCCTGCAGGTCGCGGGCGGTGACGTCGTCGGCGACGCAGTAGCCGCCGACCGCGCCACCCGCGCCGATGACGACCACCAGCTCGCCCTCGTAGTCGAGCCGTCGCACTACGGCGGGGCAGCGCACCGGGCCGCCCGGCGGCGCCACCGCGGTCGGCACCTTGGTGAAGACGATCGGCTGCGCCGGCGGGTCGACCCCCTGCTCGCGCGCATGCGAGGCGTAGTTGAGCCCGATCCCGTAGATCGCTCCGGGGTCGGGGACAGGGGCCAGCAGGGTGATCGCCTCGAGCGCGTACTCCGTTCCGTCGGCGATGCCCAGCTCTCCGCCAGCGAGCAGCTGCTTGACGGTGACATGCTCGGCGAAGGAGACCACGCGTCCGTCGCGGACCTCCCCCGCGAGGGGCTGCTCGGCGTCGGGGGCAAGGAAGGTGGCGAGGCGCACGGGCGAGCCGCAGGCTAGATCATTTGAGCCCGATGCCCGATCGCCCGAAACGCTATGGCGACCGCCGCCGCCAGCGCGACAAGCCCCTGGCAATCCGATTCACTGCCGACGATCATGACTTGCTCGGCTGGATCGGCAGGGTCGGCGCCGTTCAGACGGTGCACGTCATGGCCCGCTCTGGCCGCGATCGCCGACCCGTGGGCCTTACTTTGCAACGGCTCGCCGAGAACGGGTTCCTCACCAGCGCGCGGCTGCTGTCCGACACGGGTCCCCTATTCGTGGCCACTCGCAGCGGATTGACGATCGCGGGGCTCGAGTACCTCAACCCCGCCGAGATCTCGATTGAGTCAGCCCACCACCAGATCGCTGTGGCCTGGCTCGCGCTCGAACTCGAGCGCGAGCACAGCGCCGACCACCTCATCTTTGAACGCGAGCTGCGCGCCGATCCGGGGCATTGGGCGGCGCTTCGCCACCGTCCAGACTGCGTGATCGAGACCAGCGCGGACCGCGGCATCGCGATCGAGGTCGAGCTCTCGATCAAGAGCCCGGCCAGGCTCGACGACATCATGCGCGCCTACGCCGGATCCCCCGCGGTCGACGCTGTCCGCTATTACGCCGGAAACGAGCGCGTCCGCCGCGCGCTCAGCAACGCCGTCGCAAGGACCGGAAGCGAGGCCCTGGTCGAGATTCGCCGCTGGGAGCGGGGCTTGCGCGCCGGCCGCTAGAGGCGGATGATCTCGTGAATGCTGGGCTATCTCGTCGCCGCGGGGGCGGCGCTGCCGGCGGGCTTCGCCGGCGCCCTCGCGCTGTCCTGGCGCCATTTGCGCTGGACCTGGTCGCTGCCGCTCGCCGCGCTCGGCTTACTCGCGCTCGCCGCCGGGGGCGGACCCTGGGCCGTGTGGCTGACGCTCGCGTCGATGCTCGCGGGCAGGTGGGCTTTCAGGCGCCACCGGGCCGCACTCGAGCGCGGCGGCGACGCCGCGCGCGCGGAGGACAGCGCGATCGGGCCGTGGGATCTGCTGCGCCAGCACACCAACGGCGCAGCGCACAACGGATCCCAAGCGCAGGACAGCTTCTGCCTCGGCCACGACGACCGCGGGCACCCCGTGTGGGTCCGGCTGGGATTGGCGGCCGCGCGGCACTTCGTGATCCTCGGCGCAACGGGCTCGGGCAAGACGACCGCGATGGTGAACGTCCTCTGCGCCCACATCCGCGCGGGGCTGGCGGTGATCGTGATCGACGGCAAGGGCTCGCGTCCGCTGCGCGATCGGCTGGCCGCGCAGGCCGCCACGCTGGGGCGCGAGTTCATCTGCTGGACGCCCGACGGCGGCGCCCGCTGGAACCCGCTCGCGGGGGTATCGGCTCGCGACGTCGCCGATCTGATGCTCGCCACGCAACGCTTCAGCGAGCCGCATTACGAGGCGCTCTACCGGCGCTACCTGCACGCGGTGACGCGCTGCCTCGCCGAGACGTGTGCGGGGGCACCGACGCTGCGCGACGTGATCGCTCTGCTCGAGCCCGACGCGCTCGTGCGTGCCGCGCGTGATGTGGTTGACGCGGGCAAGCGCGCCGAGCTGCTCGCGTATGCCGAGGGCCTGACGCCCAGCCAGCGTCGCGACCTGCGCGGCCTGGCAGATCGGTTCGCGGTGGTGCTCGAGGCGGGTCCGGGGGAATGGTTGCTGCCCGGAGGGGACGGCGATGCGACGCCGGAGATCGACCTCGACCACGTGACGTCGACCGGCGCGGTCGTCTACGTCGGACTCGATGGGCTGCGCTTCCCCGACTTCGCGCGCGTGCTGGGAACGCTGATGGCCGGCGCGCTGCAGGCCTACTGCGGACAGGTGCAGGCTGGCCGGATCGCGCGGCGTCCGTTCATGATCGCGATCGACGAGTTCTCACTCGTCTCCGCTGAGATCGTCGCCAATCTCTACGAGCTGACCCGCGAAGCCGCGGCGGGGTCGATGGTGCTCGCCACCCAGGAGATGGCCAATCTGCGCAAGGTGGCCGCCGGCTTCATGGAGCGGATCCTCGCCAACTATCAGTGCCTCATCGCGCTGCGCCAGAACAACCCCGACTCGGCCGACTTCCTCGCCCGCAGCGCTGGCACCGAGGACGCGCGCAACGGTCGGGGGCGCGAATTCCTGCAGGGCCCCGACGACTTCCTCCGGCTCGCGAACGGTCACGCCGTGCTGATCGACAAGGACCCGATTCGCAGCGTGCGGCTCGCGGTCGTCGATGCGGGACCGGCCGCGGAGGCATCCCCGGTTCAGGGCGCCGTCACGCGCTCGGCGCCGCTGTAGACGTTCACGCGGCCCGCGCGCGCGAAACCGCAGAGGGTGATCCCCTGCTCGGCGGCCAAGGAGACCGCGAGCGACGTTGGGGCGCCGACGCCGACGAGGAACGGCGCGCCCGCGAGCGCCGCCTTCTGCACGAGCTCGAACGCCAGCCGGCCGCTGACGCAGAGGATGCGGCCCGCGAGCGGCAGCCGCCCCGCTCGCAGCTCATGGCCGATCGCCTTGTCCATCGCGTTGTGGCGGCCGACGTCCTCGCGTACCAGCTCGAGCTCGCCGTCCGCGCTGAAGACCCCGGTCGCGTGCAGCCCGCCGGTGCGCTTGAAGCCGGGCTGGACGAGGCGGTCGGGGAGCGCCGCCAGCAGCGAGCGCGAGACGCGCAGCTCCGAGACGACCGCGGCGGCGACCGAGGCCACCTCGGCGAGCGCTCCCTTGCCGCAGACCCCGCACGACGAGGACAGATAGAAGTCACGCCTCGCCGGCTCGCGCACCAGCGGGCCACGCACCTCCACCGTGTTGGCGGCGAGGTCGGCGGTGGGGCCAGCGCCCGTCCATTTCCTTATCAATCCCTCCCCGAAGAGGAACCCCGCCGCGAGCTCCTCGTCGTGGCCCGGCGTGCGCATCGTGACCGCCACGGGGCGACCGTCGACGCGGATCTCGAGCGGCTCCTCGACGGCGACCTCGTCGTCGAGGCCGGCGTGGCGCACGGCGGCGAGCTGGCCGCGCGTGTGGACGGAGACCGGGGTCGCCACGCCTTGAAGGATGCCCGACCGCGGCGGCCGGTGTCAGGCGCGCCTTGTCATGCGCCGGGGCTGGCGCCGCCGGCGATCTGCGTGACCGGCGACTGCTTCGGCGCCGCGCCGGCGCCCTGACCGCTGAGTGCGCTGTGACGACCGCGGGCGGAGGTGTGGGTCGCGGGCGGGGCGCTGGAGGGGATGTGCGTGCCGGGCGGGTAGACGGTCACCACCTGGTTGAGGTATTCGTTGCCGGGGTCGGTGGGGCTTGCTGGCGGGGAGCGGTAGACGTCGACGTGGCGCCCGACGATCGCCCCTCCCGTGTCCACGGCGGTGAACCAGCCGCGCCCAACCGTGTTGCGGTAGGCGGCGATGTAGAGCAGCGATCCGAGCGGGATCACGCTCGGGTCCACGGCGACGGTGCGATAGGCGGAGAACGGGACCGACGAGCCCGGCGCGAAGCTGACGCCCGCAGGCGGCGCAATCGCGCTGACGCCCGCGCCGTTGCTCCAGCCGCCGGCCTGCAGCGGATAGGTGAGCTGGTGGTGCGCGTTGCGCCAATAGCCGCCCGAACGCCACACCGGGGGACCGTTGGAGAAGCCGCTGCTGGCGTCGGTGGACTGCAGCGCCGCGTTGACCCAGCCCCCAGCGCCGAGATTGTCGATGTGGTAGTGGCGCCCGTCGAGGCCGATCCCGTCGCCCTCCATCGAAACCCCCGTGGCGGAGTAGAGCCAGTCCACGCGATGCCTTCCTGGCAGCCCCGAGGTGTTCACGAGCGCGCCCTTGAACCACGACTCGGGGACGGAGAAGTACTCGGTCAGCTGCACCCCGTGCAGCGTCGTGGGCTTCGACAGCGGGCGCGCGGCGGCGCTCGCCGGGAGCGCAGCAAGCGCAAGGCAGCTCACGACCACCGCGATCCGCCGGGCCGCGCTCGCGCGCGATCTGGTTGAGCGCATCGCAGCAGGGTAGACGGGTGCGCCGGCGTGCTCAAGCAGCGGGCGTCGCCGTGCGACGGTGGTGGGCCTCAGACGAACTTCGGATAGAGCGTCATGCCGCCGTCGACGAACAGCGTCGTGCCGGTGACGTAGGCGGCCTCGCCGGAGGCGAGCCAGGAGATCGCCGAGGCGATCTCCTCGGGCTGGCCGAGGCGTCCGATCGGGATCTCGGACTCCACGGCCGCGCGCTGCTTGGGGTCGTCGATCAGGTTCTGGTTGATCGGGGTGAGGATCGCTCCGGGGGCGACTGAGAGGACGCGAATGCCGTGGGGGGCCAGCTCGTAGGCGATCGTCTCGGTGAACATCTTCATCCCGCCCTTGCTGGCGCAGTAGTGGCTGAACATGCGCCAGGGGATGTGCTCGTGGACGGAGGAGACATTGACGATCGTCCCCGGCTTGTTGGCCTGGCGCAGGGCGCGCGCGGTCTCGCGCGAGCAGAGATAGGGCCCGGTGAGGTTGATCGAGATCACCCTGTTCCATTCTTCGAGCGGCATGTCCACGAGCTCGTAGGGGTGCTCGACGCCGGCGTTGTTGACAAGCAGGTCGATCGGGCCGCCGAGCTGGTCGGCGGCCTGGGCGAACATCTGCTGGACCTGCTGCTCGTTGGAGACGTCGGCTTCGAGGGCGACGGCCGTGCCACCGTGGTCGGCAATCTCGGAGGCCAGCTGATCGGCGGGCCCCGATGGACCGATGTAGTTGACGACGACCGCCGCGCCATCGGCCGCGAGCCGCTGGACGGCGGCCTTGCCGATGCCGGTAGAGCCGCCGGTGACGAGGGCGCGGCGGCCGTGGTGGCGCGGGTCGGACATGGCGCGGAGCGTACCTCGCTACGATGCGTGTTGCCGACATCCTCCTGTCGGCCTTGAGCATCCCTTCGACGGGTCCGTCGCTCGTGAGCGCGGGCCCGTCGTCGCGTCACCTGTGTTCGCTTTGCGGTGAGGCGATCGCGTCGCGCAGCGCCAGCTCGGTCGACCAGAATGCCAGCTGCGCCCAGGGGAGCTCGTCGACGGCGAACGCCTGCACCTCGACGGCCTCCGCGGTTGTTTGGGGCTCGCCGAGGGCGCGCGCCGCGTAGACGATCAGCACGACGCGTTCGTCGGTGCGCGAGTAGACGCCGACAAGCTCGCCGAGCTCGATCTCGAGCTCGAGCTCCTCGCGCGTCTCCCGGCGGGCGGCGTCGGGCACAGATTCTCCGAGATCGACGAAGCCGCCGGGGAAGGTCCAGCGGTTCGCTCCCGGCGCGGTCGCGTGCGGCGGCCGGCGCAGCAGCCAGATGCGTCCGTCGTCGGCGCGGGGGATCGCCGACACCACGGGCTTCGGGTTGTAGTAGGCGCGGTAGCCGCAGCTCGGGCAGCCGATCGAGCGCGGGTAGGCGACATCGGCGGGGGACGCGCAGCGCGGGCAGAAGCGGACGTCGTCGAGCGCGGGGTTGAGCCCGGGTTCGGGTGTCAGCTCTGGCGGGTCGTTGCGCTCTGGCTGGTCCATGGCCCCGAGCCACCCACGCGCTCGATCGCGATGCGCACGACCCACCCGGGCGGCGGGTCGTCCATGGGCGGGAACTTCACTTCCGGGCCGAGGTAGACGTGGGCGAGGCGCTGGAGCAGCTCGGGACCGCCACCCTCGGTCACGCGGCCGTTGCCGTGCACGACGAGGTAGTTGCGCAGGCCGAGCTGGTTGGTCCCTTGCGCCTCGAGCGACAAGGAGACCCGCGGATCACGGCGGATGTTCTCCAGCTTTCGCCGGGGTCCGAGCGAGGCGCAAACGATCTCGTCGTGCTCGAGGCCGACCCAGACACAGCTGACTTGCGGGCGGCCGTCGGCCTCCAGCGTGACGAGGTGGGCGAGGGCGTCGCTCTCGAGCACGGCGCGGGCGGAGTCGGGGAGAGCGGCCACTCTCGGGATCCTATGGATCGCGGGCGGCTCGGGGGACGGTCGGGAGGTCATCGTTAGGTCCCCTATTTCGACCTAACGATGAGTTCAGGAGGGCTTGGCCTCTCTGGCGAGCAGAGTCGCCACCGCCTGCTGGTGGGCGGCGGTGGTGAAGCACTGCGGCTCGACGAACTCTTCCATCGCGATCGCCTGCTCCCACGTCATGTCGGCGGCCTGCCTGAGAAGCGGCTTCATCATCGTGGTGACGTGGCCGGGCAGCTCCTCGATGCGGTGACACCACTCCGTTGCCTCGTCGAGCAGCCGGTCGTGGGGCACGAGCGAGTTCCCAGGCCGCGCTCGACGGCTTCCTCGCCGTTGAGGATGCGGCCGCTGGCGTAGAGCTCGAACGTGCGCTGGTAGCCGAGCCGGCGGGTGAGCAGCCAGCTCGAGCCGACCTCTGGCAGCAGGCCGATGCGACCGAACGCGGGCACGAAACGGGCGCGCTCGGAGACGAGGACCAGATCGCACGCCAGCGCGAAGGCGAGGCCGACGCCGGCGGCCGCGCCGTTGACTGCGGCGATGAAGGTCTTGTCGGTGCGTGTGATGAGACGGGCGATCGCGCCGAACTCCATACGGATCCAGCGCCAGATCTCGGGGGCGCCGCCGGGTTGGGCGAGCATCGGTGCGGCGGTCTCGGCCATCAGTCGCAGGTCTCCGCCGGCGGAGAAGGCGGGGTCGGTGCCGGTGAGCACGACCGCTCTGATGCTCTCGTCGCGGGCGAGGCTCTCGAGGGTCTCCCGCAAGCGGACGGTGAGCTCGGCGCTCAGCGGGTTGAGCTTGTCGGGATCGTTCATCGTCACGAGCGCGTGCGCGGCGCCGGGGTCGCGCTGCAGCAATACGAGCTCGGAGTCCCGTGCGCGCGCCTCGGCCACGGTTTCCGCATACGTTGCGGCCATCTTGGTCAGCCTCTCTTGCTTGTTGGTTGGGGCGGTTGGGGCGGTTGGGGCGGTTGGGGCGGTTGGGGCGGTTGGGGCGCGAGCGCGACGGCGTCCCATGCCGCTTGTGCGAGGTGGCCCTCGGCCCGGCGGATGGAGCTCGCCATTCGGCCGTGCAGCCAGTGGCGTGCGAACTCCTGAGAGGGCCCGATCAGGATCACGTAGTAGAGGTCGGTCGGCAGCCGTCGGATGCGACCTGCTTCGACGTGCGCCTTCAGCCAGGCAGCCGTCTGCGAGAACGCCGCGCGATTGAGCTCGTGCACTGTCGATTCGGTGGTCGCGATGACCTCGCTCTCGTGACGATCGAAGAGAAAGCGGGCGAGGTCGGGGTTGGCGGCGACCCAGCGCAGGTGATGGCGCACCATCGCCCGCGTGCCCTGCTCGGCGTCGGCGTGCAGGCGCAGGGCGGCGAGCAGTCCCTCGTGGTAGCCCTCGAGCGCAGCGACGTATAGGGCGCCAGCAAGCTGCTCCTTGCCGGCGAAGTGGTGGTAGATCGAGCCCACGCTTGCGCCTGAGCGCCGGCGTACGTCGTCGATCGTCGTGGCGGTGAAGCCCTGCTCGGTGAAGCACTGGAGTGCGGCATCGAGGATCGCCGCCCGGCGGCGGTCGGAATGCAGCTGACGAGTGGAGTGGCCCTGGGAGGGGACGGTCGCAGGCATGAGTAGAAGCATATTCTAGAGGAATGTTCTAGCCAGCGAGGAGCGCACATGCGCGTACGGGCGACCTGGCGCGTGAGCGCAAGTACGCGCACGGCGACCGGGCGCCGTTCCCCTCGAGGTCGCCGGCGAGGACCTACAATCGCCCTGCGGCGCCCCTGGATGGCGCCATCCGCCCAGATAGCTCAGCTGGTAGAGCACTTCCATGGTAAGGAAGGGGTCGGGGGTTCGAGTCCCCCTCTGGGCTCTGGCGAATCCCCTGCAACAGGCGCGTTGTTTACGGGCTAAAGGCGGTGCGGTCGTCCAGCAGCCGGCTCTCTGGAAGCGCTATGGAAACCCGGGCGCCGGTCTGGCCGCTATGGGCGGACCGCTGGTGCGGCAGTGTTCAGATCACGATCGTGACCGGCGTCGTGTGCGGCGGGTGCGTTTCACGGGTGCGCCGCCGTCGGCGCGAAGGCGGTAGCCGCTTCCACGTACGGTCTCGAGGCTGGTGAGCTTGAACGGCTCATCGATCTTCTTGCGCAGACTGCTAATGAAGACATCAACGACGTTGGAGCGATTGTCGTAGGCGTCGTCCCATCCCTGGTCGAGCAGAGCGACGCGACTCACGACCTCCCCTGGACGGCGCATGAAGATCTCTAAGAGGGTGAACTCTTTGGAGGTGAGGGCGATCTCCTCGTCATCGCGCCATACGCGACGGCTGGACTGCGCCAGCCGGAGCTCTCCGACGCTGAGCACGGGCAGCCGCTCGACAGGGCCGCGGCGTGAGAGTGCCCGCACCCGGGCGGCGAGCTCGGCGGGAGAGAAGGGCTTGGTCAGGTAGTCGTCTGCTCCACCGTCCAGCCCTGCGACTCGGTCGGTGATCGCGTCTCGAGCGGTGAGCATGAGCACCGGAGTTCGGATGTCACGGTCGCGAAGAAGCCTGCACGTCTCAAACCCGTCGATGCCTGGGAGCATTACGTCGAGCAGGATGACGTCGTACTCGCTCGCCGCGGCCATCCAGAGCGCGTCTTCGCCGTTGATCGCCACCTCTGCCTGCAGCCCGTCGTTGCGCAGGGCGCGTCGAACGAGCGCCGCGAGCTTGACGTTGTCTTCGACGATTAGGACCCTCATGCTCGGCGCCGCAGACGGTGGTGCGGCTCGGGAAGCCGCCCGCGAGGTGGGTGGCGGACGGCTTCCCAGGTGCTCCGCGCGGGGCTAGTTCTGGCCCTGCTGTTGGTTGTCGACGTTGCCGGCGGGGTCAGCGTGGCCACCGGGGCCGTCGCTGGGAGATGAGCTCTCGCTCGTGGCCGACTCAGGAGCCGTGCTCTCGCTCGTGCTCGACTCAGGAGACGTGCTCTCGCTCGTGCTGGCCTTGCTGGCCTTGGCGGTGTCCGGCGTGGTCTGGTCGCCGCTCTGCACGTTGTCTCTGTCCGGCCCGGTCGCCTTGGGCTCCGCCGCCGACGTTGACACGACGGATGCCTTGTTGGCGTGCGTTGTGCTTGGACTCGCGCCGGCAAGAGCCGAGCCGCCAAGGGCGAGCGCGACGAGTCCGAGAACCGCGCCGGTGCCAACCGTGAATCGTTTGAACATGGAGTGTGTCCTTTCTGGTGGGTGAACCATGCCCAACGCAGGCTAGGAGCCGCGCGTGAGATTCCGATGAAAGCGACATCGCCAGCACGGCGCACACGAGCTAGGGGGCCGCGCGGCGCGCGCGATGAGTGCGGTGAGCTCACGCACCACCGCCTCTGTTCGTGCTGTCCGTGTCCGGTATCGCGATCCACACATCGCCGCCGTTCGGACGGTTGGCGGCATGGGCCGTTCCGTCGTGGGCGGCCGCTACCGCGGCGACAATCGCCAGCCCCAACCCGGTCCCTTGCGTGCTACGGCCCGCCTCAGCCCTGCTGAACCTGTCAAAGGCGTGGGGGAGAAAACCGTCTGGAAAACCCGGGCCCTCATCCTCGACGTGCAACTCGACTGCGTTGTCCGCCCGAGCTGCGCGAAGCGTGATCGATCCTTGCCCGTAACGCAGCGCGTTGTCAACCATGTTGGTCAGAGCCCGCTCGAGCCCGGCTCTGTCCGCCCGCAGCTCCAGGCCGTCGCTCGCAGATACCAGGATCTGGCGTCCGTGGCTGCGGCTTTGGATGGCACATCTCGCCTGCACGGAAGCGAATAACTCGCGCACCGGCGTCCGCGTGCTCTCGGTTGCCGGTCGACCATCCCGGGAGATCAACAACAGATCCTCGGCCAGCTGGCCGAGGCGATCGGTCTCCTCCGCGGCGGATCGAAGCGTGCGTTCCAGTGAGCCTCGATCCTGGGGCGAGCTGAGTGCCAGTTCGAACTCCGCCTTAAGGATGGAGATTGGGGTTCGGAGCTCATGACTAGTGTCGGTAACAAACGTGCGTTCGCGGATCAATGCCCGCTCGAGGTGATCCAGCATTGAGTTCAGCGTCGTGCCCAGGCGTCCTAGCTCGTCGTCGGCCGGCACCACGGGTAGGCGCAGCCCCGGATAGGCCTCGTTTATCTCCTCGGCCCTGCGGCGCATGGACTCGACCGGTCTCAGCGCGGCTGCGACCGCCAGATATCCGGCCAGAGTCGCCAGGATCAGTGCCCCGGTACCTGCCAGCAGCAACAGTGCACGCAGGTTGCTCAGGGCGGCATTACGTTCGGCGAGCCCCGTGCCGACCACGACGATCAGAGCCTTTCCCTGTGCGTGGACCGGGACCGCCAGCAGCCGCACAGCCCCCTCCACGCCCGAGATCGATCCGTGGTCAAAAAAGCGCGCCGAGCCCTGGGCGAGCGCTCGCTCGCGAGCTGAGAGCGCTGGTGTCCGGCCGATTTGGGGCGTGGAATCAAAGATTGCGCCTCGGGCCTCGAGAATCTGAGCGAAGCCCTCACTACTCCTACGCAGCGGCGAGCCGCCCGATGAGCGCAGCCCAGAGTCGGCCTGCCGAACGAGCGCAATCACGTCACCGGCCCGCGAACGCAGCCCATCATCGATCGTGCGCCTCGTGACCGCGGCGAATCGCAGGTCCAAGAACACCCCGCTAGCCAGCAGGACCAGCGCAAGCACGCCACCCAGGGTCAGGCTGACCCGCAAGCGGATCGGTGCCCGACGAATCAAGCGGGTGAATGTCACAACCCTCTTCGCCATCCTAGCCCGATTGCCGATTGTCTTCCCGAGTTGCCCGCGCCGGTCACCCTTTGAAGATTGTGACTGTCCCACAATCCGACTTATTGATTCGTTCAGCGGGCGGCGGGCTCACGAGAACTCGACCAGCGTGATGCCCGAAGCAGCCGACGGAGGCAGGCCCACCCGCGGGCGCGAGAACGAACGCCCCACTTCGTTGTTCGCCAGGGCCGCCCGCGCCGCTTGGCGCCTGGATCCCTATTGGTGCGCATCGGCCGCTTGACGCGATCACGCCCGACCGCTTCGCCGGCGCGCCCCGGCGCCGATCACATCGAAACCGCGGATGTCGCTACTGTCCGGGAGCGTCGCAAGCCCAACACGCGCGCACACCTCCTCACGCTCTTCCGGGAACTCGCAGAGAAGGACCAGGTTGCGCCATGAACGCTCCCGCGCCCGCACCGCCCGAGCCTGAACAGGGCAGCCAACCCAAGGCCACTCTCAAGCGCGTCGGGGTGGTGTCGCTGATGACGCTCGCCAGCGTGAACGTGTGGACTGGCAGCCCGTTGATGGCGCTGTGGGTCGGATCCAAGGTGCAGGGCAGCTACACCAACCTGAGCATGACTGCAGTCGCTGGAGCGCGTCCTCGTCGCGACCGTCGTGCTCGCGACCGTGACCTTTGAGGTGTGGTTCTTCTTCTTCGCCGGGTCGTCCATCGGCTCGAGTTGACGCGACGGGACGAATCCAGGTGATCGAAACCACCAACCTGCCGCCGCAGCGGCTGGCGCTGCCATCGGATGCGTCGCGTGTGTCGCAACTGATGCGGGCCTCGGTGCGCGATCTGTTCCCGCACTTCTATGACGCCCGTCAATCCGCCAGTGCCGCGGTCTACATCGCTGATCTCGACATGCAGCTGATCGAGGACGGCACCTATTTCGTGCACGAGGTCGGTGACGAGATTGTCGCGTGCGGCGGTTGGAGCAGACGCAACAAGCTCTACACCGGGTCGGGCGCGGGAGACGACGATGACCGTCTGCTCGACCCCCGGAACGAACCCGCGCGCGTGCGCGCCATGTTCGTCCGCAGCGACTGGACCCGGCGCGGTCTCGGCCGGGCGATCCTTGACTCCTGCGAGCGCGCCGCGCGCGAGGAGGGCTTCCAGACTCTCGTCCTGGGGGGCAACCCTGCCCGGCGAACCTCTCTACCGATCGTTCGGGTTTGCTGAGGTCGAGCGGTTCACGCTGACGATGCCCGATGGCGTATCGATCGAGGGTGTCGCGATGCAACGCCATGTCACACACGCTCCCGCCTAGGTCTCACGCACGGAGGCGCTCCAGCGTCTGGGCGATGCGGCGCGCACGGGTATCGGCGCGCTTGGCGTCTGCGTTGAGTGTGCCGGTGACGCGAAACCGACTACCGCCACCGAGGGATTCCAGTACCGCGCCCGGCAGGACGACGAAGGCACCACCGCCGCGGCCTGCCTCGAGCTTGCCCGTGAACCGCTGAGGAGCCATGAGGCGACCGTAATCGGTCGAAGACCCGTCGGCGGCCTCGAGCAAGGTCTGCGTTCGGGCGCATCGGCCGTCGGTGCGCGCCCCAGGGCAGCGTCGGTACGACGGCAACGGTACCCGTAGCGCAGCTCCTCGACTACGCCACGCCAAAGCGACGGCCCGATCGCCAGCCCGCCGATCAGGACGACGACCGAACCGCTACCACCGCTGTCCTCGTGCTCAAGCATCCCAGCCTCTAGCTCGATTTCAGGCCCGGGCCCTCCCAGAACTTTGATAGATCGCTCTAGCGGGAGAGTATCAGCTCAGGCGAGCAGCTCGCCCAGCTCACGCGCGACGGCCACCGCCAAACGCACGTCCTCGGGCGTCGTGCGGAAGTTCACGAAGCAGCCACGCAGACACGCTCGGTCATCGATCGTCGCCGGGGCGAGATAGACGCGTCCGTCGGCCTGAATCGCCCGCGCGAGGCGGAGATTGTGGGCATCGAGGTCTGCGACGCCCGGCGGCGTGTGGCGGAAGCAGACGGTCGAGAGCATCGGACGATGCAGCATCTGAAATGCCGGGTCGGCGTCGATCAGGCTCGTGAACAGACGCGCGTTGTCGATCCCGCGCTGGATCCACACGCGCAGGGCGGCCGCGCCGTGCACGCGGAAGACGAGCCAGAGCTTCAGCGATCGCATCGGCCGCGAGTACTCCAGCGTGTGGTCGACTGGATTGGGGGCATCCTCGCGGTGGAGCAGGTACTTCTCGCGGTGGCCGAACGCGGCTTGCAGCACCTCCTCGTCCTGCACCAGCAGGACGCTGCAGCTCTTCGGTACCCCAAGCCACTTGTGGGCGTCGAGCGTGGCCGAGTCCACGCGGTCGATGCCGGCGAACAACGGCGCGGCGCTCGGCGTCGCTGCCGCCGGCAGACCGTAAGCGCCGTCGACGTGCAGCCAGACGCTGCGGCGCTCGCAGATCGCCACCAGGTCGGCGATCGGGTCGACGGCTCCGGTGAGCGTCGTGCCGGCGGTGGCGATCACCGCGACGGGGTTGACGCCCGCTGCGAGGTCCTGCTCGAGCGCGCGCTCCAGCGCCTCGGGTACGAGCCGGCGCTCGCTGTCGATCGGCAGTCGGCGCACGCTTTCGGACCCCAGCCCGGCGACCTCGGCCGCTCGAATGATCGACTGGTGCGCCTCGCCCGAGCAGTACAGCGCCCCGGCCTGGGCCGAGACACCCGAGACTCGTGAGCCCGGCATCGCGCGCTCGCGGGCGGCGAGGATCGCGCTCAGGTTCGAGATCTGCCCGCCGCTCGTGAAGCCGCCGCAGGCACGGGGATGGCCAATGAACTCGGCCGTCCAGCGCGACGTCTGCGCCTCGAGGATCGCCGCTGCCGCCGAGTGGGCGGCGAGGTTGACGTCGTAGGTTGCGGCGAGCGCGTCGCCGACCGTCGCGGTCGCCAGACCAGTCGAGCCGACGTAGGCGAGGTTCAGCGGGCGCGCGGGGGAGATGCTGGCGTCGAGAACGCGCGCGGCGTCCTCGATCGCATCGGCCGGGTCGCCACCATCCTCGGGCAGCGCGCCGGCGAGGCGACCGAGCAGGTCCTCGTCGAGCACCGACTCGCGCGGCCGTGCACGGTCAAACGAGCTCCATGCCGCGTTCATCGCCTTGGCTGCGAGCCCGAGCAGCTCGGCACGCTGCGGCGCCGCGTCCGGTGCGGGGCCCGGGGCCTTTGACCGCTGATCCACGAATCGAGGCTAACGCCCCTGCACGGTGAAGCGCACATCGGCGTAGGCTTGCCCGGATGGGGGAGCTATGGAAGGCACCGCGAGCGTGTCGGGCACTGCTCGCGGCTGCTTTCTTCCTTGGCCCCGTTGGCCTCGGGGCGGCGGTGGCCCCGCCGGCGACCGCCGCTTGGAGCCCCCAGGCCCCCGCCTACGGGATCGCAAGCCAAACCAACCAGGCGATCACCGCGAGCGACGGCACGGTGCTGCGGGCCGATGTCTACTACCCGACCGACCCTAAGACGGGCAAGGCGGCTACGGGTCCCTTCCCGGTCATTCTCAGCCAGACGCCTTACGGCAAGGAGGCGGCCTCCGCCGGCGGATCGACGCTCGGCGAGCTCGCGGGCTACGCCCCCTACCTGATCCAGCGCGGCTACATCCAGGTGATCGCCGACGTGCGCGGCACCGGCGGCTCGCAGGGCACGTGGGGACTCTTCGATCCCGTGCAGGGGACCGACGGCGCGACGCTCGTGGATTGGTCCTCCAAGCTCGCGCATGCCAACGGCACGGTCGGGCTGCTGGGCGCTTCCTATCTCGGCATCGACCAGTTTGCGACCACGGTCGATGCCGGACCGCATTCACCGGTGAAGGCGATGTTCCCGATCATCTCCGGCAATGACCTCTACCGCGACGTCGCCTACGCGGGCGGCCTTGTTGACATCGAGTTCGGCGGCTTCTACCTCGGCCTGACTGGATCGCTGAACATCGTCAATCCCCTAGTCGAGGGCAACAGCGACGTGCCCACAGCGCTCGCCCAGCACGTCGGCGACCTCGCCTCATTCGACGCCGCCTTCGTCGCGAGCGCGCTGAGCGGCGGCGACCAGGCCTACGACCAGGCTTACTGGCAGGCGCGCAACCCGGTCAACGAGATCCAGCAGATCGCCGACGACGGGGTCCCCGCATTCCTTGTCGGCGGCTGGTATGACCTCTTTCAGCGCGGCGAGCTGCTCAACTACTCGAGCTTCCAGAACGCCTACTCCCACCGGCCGGTGCTGGCGCCGATGAGCCCGACCCAGCCGGTCACCCCGCGCTACCAGCTGATCCAGGGTCCTTGGTATCACGTCACCGCGGGGATGGGCCTCGACTACCGCGGTCTCAACCTCGACGGGGTCGAGCTGGCGTGGTTCGACCACTGGATGAAGGGCGTCTCCACCGGCGTGGATAGCTGGAATCAGCCACTTCACCTTTACGACCTCGCGACCAACAAGTACACAGACGCCTCGCGCTACCCGCTCGATCAGGCAACGCCGACCACCTTTCACCTGAACAACAGCGGCACGCTCACCCAGCAGGCGCCGTCCGCCACGCAGGGCGCCGATACGCTCGCCTTCTCGGGGCAGATCCCCTGCACCAGCGGGACCGAGCAGTGGGCGGCGGGGCTGGGGCCGCTGGTGTTCTCCTTCTTCGGGCTGGCCGACCCGTGCACTCAAAGCGTCAACCTCTCCCAGCTCGGGCCGGGGACCCAGAGCTACACGACGGCGCCGTTCAGCCAGCCGACGACGCTCGCCGGGCCGGTGGGCGCGACGCTGTACGCGAGCGCAAACACGATTGACAGCGAATGGGTCGTCCAGCTCTCCGACGTCGCCCCCAACGGCAACGCGACCGCGCTGACCTCCGGTCTGCTCGATGGACAGCTGCGTGCGCTGGACCCGACGAAGACGTGGAACGCCGCCGACGGTCTGCCGCTGCTGCCCTATCACCCCTACACCAAGGCGTCACAGGCGGCCGTCACACCAGGCAAGGTCGAGCGCTATGACGTCGAGGTGTTCCCCGTGTTCGACACGCTGCAAGCGGGTCATCGACTGAGGGTGACGATCGCGACCTCCGACTTCCCGCACGCGTTGCCAGACGCAGCGCAGCTGCCCGGCCTGCTCGGCGGCGTCTACCAGCTACAGCGCAGCTCGGCCTACCCTTCGAGCGTCGAGCTACCGCTCGCTGATCCGGCGTCGTTCCGCGCAAGCGGATCGGCTGGCGGTTGCATCGATCGGCGCGGGTTCACTTACACGCTGCACCACGGCCGCGGAGCTCGGGTGGTCAAGGTCGAGCTCTTCGTCAACGGGAAGCTGCGCCTGCTGCGCCGCGGTCACGCGCTCAGGACGATCCGCATCAAGCGACCGCCGCTCGGCGTCTTCACCGTGCGCATCATCAACTTTCAGAGCAACGGCGCGCGGATCACGAGCACACGCATCTACCGCGGCTGCGCGCAGGGCAGGACCGTCAACAGGACGCACCACGCGAAGCGATCGCGCGGTCGCGGCCGCTGAGCGACTCAGCGGCGCTCGAGCACGAACACCGGGATGTCGCGGTCGGTCTTGGCGCGATAGTCGTCAAAGCCGGCGTACTGCTCGTTCATCCGCCGCCACAGCTCGACGCGCTCCTCTCCCTCCGCGAGGCACGCGTGCGCCGCGCGACGCTCTGCGCGGACCTGCACGTCGGCGTCGGGGTTCGCCTGGAGGTTGAGCGCCCACGCTGGCGGGCGCTTGTTGCCGGCGTTGGATCCGATCACAATGAGGCGCGCGCCGTCGGAGAGATAGAGCACCGGCGCAGTGCGAGGTTGCCCCGACTTGCGTCCCGTGGTCTTCAGCAGGAGAACCGGGGCACGGCCGACCTTGCCCATCAAGCGCCCGCGGGTCAAGCGGTACACCGGGACGTTGAGCTTGCCGCTGAGGCGAAGCCCGGCGCCGGCAGCGCCATGGTGAAGCGGGCGTAAGCGCGATCGCTGGGCACGGCGAGCAGACTAGGGCTTGCGCGCGCAGAAGGTGGGGAAAGTGCCGCAGCGCGCCACAACCGGACTGACTTGCGCGATCTGGCGCCGTGTACGCTTCGTGATCAGCTTGCCGTAGCGACGGTCGACTTCGTCGGAGCGCTCTGAATAGACAGCCTGGACGTGATCCCAGGTCGGCAGCGTCGCCTCGTGGATGTCCTCGTGCTCGAGTAGCTGGAATCCCTGGGCGGTGAATTGCGCCGGCCAATCGACGATGAGCTCGCTGCCGGTGTGGTAGAGGAGGGCACGCAGCGCGCGGTCCTCCTTGCGCGTCGGTGCCTCGGTGAACGCCAGATCGGAGAAGCCGACGTGCCCTCCGGGGCGCAGCACCCGCCACAGCTCGGCCACCAGTCGGTCCTTGGCGGCCTCAGTGACGCAGATGTCCCCGGCGACCTCGAGACAGACGATCGCGTCGAAGCTGTCGTCTGGGAAGTCGAGCGCCAGCGCGTTGCCGTAGCGGATCTCGACGCGATCGGCGAGTCCCTCGGCGCCAACGAGCCCGCGCCCCTGACGCACCTGCTCACGGCTCGCGTTGATGCCGGTGACGTGGCAGTCGCGGGTGCGCGCGATCCGGATCGCGGGCTCGCCGATGCCGCAGCCGAGATCGAGCACACGCGCCCCGGGCTCGATCCTCGCGAGCTCGGTGACGAGGTCGGTATGGGCGCGCAGGGCCTCGCAGAGCGTCTCCTGGCCCGTCGGGAAGTAGCCGAGATGGAAGCTGTCGCCAAAAAACAGGCGGCCGTCGTCGGTGACGAGGTCGAAGTACGCGCCCACCCCGGCCACCGTGCGCCGGCGGCGCAGCAGCAACGGCAGCTGGGAGCGGACCATCGCCGAGGCCTTCCTGCTCCACTCGCGCGCTGTCAGTCGCGCCGCGTGGCCGAGCTCGGCCACGTTCGCGCTTGATCCAGCATCCGAGCCCACGGCCATGGCAGCTCCTTCCTTCGTTCCCGCTACCCCTTCGGGAACGTCGAGTGGTCGAGTTGGCAGGTACGCCGGGTCGTCATCCTCCGAGCCTCGGCGGCCGACAAGCTAATGGCTTTTGTGTAAGGGCGGCGTTAAGGAGAGCTGCTTGGCGCCGGCGCCGGTTGGCGGCGGGTAGCCGGCGCTCGGGCACAGGGCGCGGAGGCGGTCGCCCAGTTGACCGCCGACAGCGCCGGCGTACGCCGAGGCGCACTGCTGCGCGGCCTGCGAGCCACAGAGGTGGACGGTCTCGGCGCCCAGCGTGCCAGCGACCGTCGCCTCGATGCAGCCGGCTCGTGTCGCGCTCCCCGGTTGTGCGGCGAGCACGACCGCGACCGTGGCGGCGGCGACGAGGGCGCAGAGGAGCAGTGCGATAACGCGTCGGTCGCGCCGCTGCAGCGGCCGGGGAGCGTTGAGCCGCTGCCAATGACGCTCCATCACCATGGAGCTTGTGCACTCTACGTGCGTTACGTGGACGGCTCGCTCGCTGCGCTAGATTCGCCTCGCATGGGGAGCGCTGGCGACGACGGCGAGCTGCTGCGCCGCTACGCCGAGCTGATCGTCGGCTTCGGCGCCAACGTCCAGCGCGGGCAGATCGTCGCGATCTCCACGGAGCCCGGCAAGGAGGCGTTGACGCGCGCGCTCGCCGCGGCCGCGTACCGCGCCGGGGCGAGCTTCGTCGACGTCAACTCCTTCGACACGTATGTGAAGCGGGCACGCATCGAGTTCTCCGAGGAGGAGTTCCTCGAGGTGGTGCCCTCGTGGTACGGCGAGCGGATGCTCGCGCTGGGCGAGCAGCGCTGTGCGCGCATCGGCTTGACAGGACCGGCCGCGCCGGGGCTGCTCGACGACCTCGATCCCGAGCGCACGGGGCGCGACCGGCTGCCCTTCATCGCCGAGGCGGTGACGGTCGTCAACGCGCGGACCACCAACTGGACGGCCGCGTCCTGTCCGACGCCTGAGTGGGCTCAGTTGGTCCATCCCTCGCTGTCGGCCGAGGACGCGCTGGCGCGGCTGTGGGAGCAGATCGCGCACGTCTGCCGTCTCGACGAGGAGGACCCCGTCGCGGCTTGGCGGTCGCGCATGGATCGGGTGGGAGCGGCCGCAGCTGCTCTGGACGAGCGGCGCTTCGAGGCGCTGCACTTCGCCGGGCCGGGTACCGATCTGACAGTGGGGCTGTTGGCCGGCTCGCGCTGGATCTCCGCGCGCTTCTCGACGATTGACGGCATCGAGCACTTCCCCAACCTGCCCTCGGAAGAGACCTTCACGGCACCCGATCCAGAACGTGTGGACGGGGTCGTGCGCTGCACCAAGCCGCTGGTGCTGCAGGGCTCGATCGTCCGCGATCTGCGCGTTCGCTTTGAGGGCGGGCGCGCCATCGAGCTCGAGGCTTCGTCGGGGGAGCGGACGCTGCGCTCATTGCTGTCGCGCGACCCGGGGGCTCTGCGGCTCGGCGAAGTGGCCCTGGTCGATGGAAATGGGCGCGTCGGGGCGCTCGACACGATCTTCTTCGACACGCTGCTCGACGAGAACGCGGCGAGCCACATCGCCTTCGGTCAGGGATACGAGTTCAGCGTCGAAGAAGCCGACCGCGAGCGCGTCAACAAGAGCGGCCTGCACGTGGACGTGATGATCGGCGGCGAGGACGTGAACGTCAGCGGCGTGACTTCCGGGGGCGAGCGAGTGGCGGTGCTGGAGGGCGGGGCTTGGCGGGTGTGAGGGTTGGGGTGGCTGGGGGTGTGGCCGGGGTGCGGCCGCCGTGAGGCCGGGTGTGAGGCGGGGATGGGGGCGCCGCTACGCTTCCCCACGCTCGGAGAGGTGCCGGAGCGGTTGAACGGGCGCGACTGGAAATCGCGTGACGGGGGTTACCTCGTCCGAGGGTTCGAATCCCTCCCTCTCCGCTCTGTGATGTGTCGCGACATCG
>QHBW01000008.1 GCA_003244205.1 Solirubrobacterales bacterium
CGGCCAGCTCTCTGAAGCGATCGAGACGCAGTTGGGCCCTACCGGGCTGGCCGGGGTCGCCCTGGCCAGCACGATCACCGGCGTCGCCGCCCGCACCGCCGAGGTCCTAGTCGCTGAGATCGGCACTGACATGAGCGTCTTCCCCTCGGCCGGGCACCTTGCCTCGTGGGCCGGACGCTGCCCCGGCAACGACCAATCCGCCGGCAAACGCCGCTCCGGACGCCCGCGCAAGGGCAGCAAGTGGCTCGGGATCGCGCTCGAAGAAGCCGCACTCGCCGCCATCAGAAGCAAAAACACCTACCTCGCCGCCCAATACCAGCGCCTCAAACCACGCATCGGTCACGGCCGCGCGCTCGGCGCGGTCAAACACTCGATGCTGATCGCGTACTGGCACATGTTCACCACCGGCGAGACCTACCACGACCTCGGCGGCGACTACTTCCAACGCCGAGACCCCCAACGCGCCACCAAACGCCTCGTCGCCAAACTCGAAGCGCTCGGACATCACGTCACCCTCGAAGGAGCCGCTGCTTGAACCTGGGTGCATTTCCCATCAGATCTTTGGCGGATCGCCGCGAACGCTCCCATCAGGAGCGGACGCGGCCGGAGGGACCGCCGTCACATCGAAAGTTCTACGAGCCCCGGGACAACCTCGACACCGGCGGCCAGGGCGAGGATGCGTTGGCAGACGCGTGCCCAGACTCCGGCCGGGATGTGGCCGCCGTGGTGTTCGAGCGAGAGCTGGCCTTTGAGGGTGTCGTTGACAGATTCGATCCATTGGCGGATCCCGCCGAGCTTGCCGAACCGGGGCTTCTCGTCACGGCGGTCGGGGCGGATGCGAGTGGCGTCGAAGCAGGCGACGGTCTGCTCGAACTCGGCGCCGGCGAACCCTTTGTCGCCGACGATGATCTCGCCGCCCGTGAGCAGTCCCCGCGCGCGAGCGCGTTCGAGCATCGCCGCGGCGATCTCGCGCTCGGGCTCGTTGGCTGGCGCGAGGCAGAAGCTGACCGGCATTCCGTCCGGTGCGCACAACAGGTAGAGCCGCAATCCCCAGAAGTACCGGGAGTGCGAGGCGCAGTACCCATAGGCCGCCCAGCCGGCCAGCTCCGAGCGTTTGCGGTCTCGCGCGACTGACCGCACGGGACCGGCGTGGAATCCAGCACCGCAGCCTGCCCGCAGCGGGCCAGTCGCTCAGCTCCCAACAACGACACGGGCATCACCAGCTCACCGCCGACGGCGCTCCGGATCGTGCTCGGCGGTCAGCTTCGCAACCGCCTCGGGACCCGGGCGCGCGTAACGCTGCAGCGAGCGCAACGACGTATGGCGGCTCTTGGCCATCAGCAACGCGAGCCCGACATCGGCCTCGGCCAGATGCGTGATCGCCGAATGGCGCAGCTGATGCAGCGTCCAGCCGCCCGACGCCGCGCAAAACAGCTCCTCGGCGCGACGGTAGGACAGCCGCCCGCGCCCCGTGGACGGGCAAAGATCAGAAGCAGCCGGGATGCGGGCTGGGGCGGGTCGGCGGTCGGCGAGGAACAGCGGTCCGCGCTCGCGGCCAGTGATCAGCCTGGGCAGCAGCCGGGCGGAGCCCGACTGCAGATGCAGCCACTCGGTGTCGCCGCCCTTGGAGCGCACGCGGGCGCGCTTGTTCTCCAAATCGACGTCCTCCACGTTGACCGAGAGCACTTCCTGTGCGCGGGCGGCAGTCTCGTACAACAACCGCCACAGCGTCTTCTCGCGCACCGCGACGTCGTCGCGGCGCCAGAGCCGATCGAGCTGCGGGTACGGGATCGCCTTGGTCCGGTCGGCCGGCTCGCGGCGGCGCTCAAGCCCGCCGGCGATCGCCTCTTGCAACCAGCCGCGGCGACGGCAGAAGCTGTCGAAAGACCGCAGGGTGGCAACGTGCCGATTCCACGTCGCCGGCGCGGTCGCGCCCCACATCTCGAGCGTCGCGCGTTCGAGCTCCCGCGTACCGACGCGATCGAGCGGCCGATCGCCGCCCAACGCGTCTCGTAGTCGCGCGAGCGTCTGGGTGTAGGAGCGGCAACTGGAGGCAGCGAGGTCGGGCTGGGCGAGGAACGCGTCGACGGCGTCGGTGAGCCGCGGGACCGGGTCACGTACCGGGCGCAGCCGCCGACTGGGACCTCGCAGGGAG
Organism: Solirubrobacterales bacterium; assembly: GCA_003244205.1. Lineage (GTDB taxonomy): Bacteria > Actinomycetota > Thermoleophilia > Solirubrobacterales > Solirubrobacteraceae > QHBW01. The sequence continues at coordinate 2,156 of QHBW01000008.1, forward strand.
CTCATCGCAGGGAATGCGTCGGGTTGACCGCCGGCGGACGGGACCCGAGCCCCGACGGCTGCTGACACCCCGACCGGTGATCTCGCGGGGAATAGGCCATTCCCCGCGAAACCCTACGAACCGGCGCGGACGCCCACCCAGAGGCTCCGCGCCAAGAACCGCGACCGCGCTCGACGGGCGCCGGCGAAGTGCTGTAGCACGCCGGTCCTTTCGCGCTGCGCGCCGATCAGCTGTAGTGGTAGCGAGCCTGCAGGATCACGATGTCCTCGCCATCGACCAGATAGACGAGTCGATGCTCCCCGCTGATCCGTCGCGACCAGCACCCGGACAACGCGTGGCGCAGCGGCTCGGGCTTCCCAATGCCGGCGAACGGGTCGCGCAACACATCGTCGATCAGCTTGTTGATCCGCTTCACGGTGGCGCGATCAGCTGACTGCCAGTAGGTGTAGTCCTCCCAGCCGTTGGGCGTGAAAACCAGCCTCACCGTGACAGCGGGTGCTCCTCGCGCTCCCCCGCGGCCGCCTGCGCGAGGCTCTTGAGCAGTCGCCTCGCGTTCGCGGGCGCGCGCAGCAGATGGGCGGTCTCCTCCAGCTCCTCGTAGTCCTCCAGCGACATCAACACCGCGTGACCACGACGCGAGGTGATCTCCACCGGCGTGCGGTCGTTGTTGACCTGCTCGATCAGCGGGAACAGGTTCCGCCGCGCCTGGGTTGCTGTGATCGCCATAACTCCCTCCTTCCTCGTAAGTAGTACGCAATATTGTACCACTCCGAGTAGAGGACATCCCTGGTATCACACGGCGGCATCACGCACGCGGCCTTCGCTGAAGCCGCTGCGTCCTGGAGTGAGCAGCGGGTCGCGCCGTGCACGGGCGCGTCTCGACTCCCCGAAGCCCAGAGCGTCGCCCAAACCCGGTTTTCCGTACGAAACTTCTCGGGACCCCGAGCAGAGTCGGTCGAGCATCGGCCCGCGCAGCTGGTCTTCGTCCAAGGCGGGAATGGTGCCCGTGTCGACCGGCGTAGACGTTCCGTCAGGCGCCGCGCGTTGGGTCATAGACGTCCGCGGCCGGGCTGGACATCACGCGCTCGGCCATCTCCTGCTTGAGGACGTCCAGCCTCGCATCCTCCTGCGGGCTGCGCTCCTTGCGCGCCAGCGCGATGAACTCGTCGGTCACGAATCCCTCGCGGAGCACGAGGGTCACGCTGCGCTCGCGGTAGCCGACCCGGAAGACGAAGCGCTCGAGCGTCGTGCCGCGCTCGGGCCGCGCGAGCTCGGGATCCAGGACGTAGCGGTTCCCCGTCACCGCGCGGGCGACCAGTTCGAAGGCGTCCCGCGCGCCGAGCCCCCCGAAGGCGGTCGCCACGCTGATCTCGCGCCGCTGGAGCGGACCGTCGCAGTCCAGCAGAGGGAACGCGCGCTGCATGACCTTGAAGGCGTGCGCCACCCCGCCGGGCGAGCCCGGCCCGTGGTAGCGCAGCATGTCCTGGTAGGAGAAGGAGAGCAGTGGGCCTTGATCGAGGATGTCGACGGCGCTCACCTCGCCCCCCAAGCCGAGGATCTCCGTCTGGCAGACGGAAAGCCCAGCGTAGGCCTGCCGAAGCTCCTCGCGCGCCGCCTCCAGGATCTCCGTCGGCGCTCGTTCGGGCTCCCAGCGGCCCTTGATCGGATCGGTCGCCACGAGGGACTGGAGGTCCTTCGAAGCGGTGCGAAGGCGCTCGTGCGCGCGGCGCAGCCGGACGCGCTCCTCGTGCGACGGCTCCCCGCACGTTGCCACGTCGCTCATCATGCCAGCGGGCCGGGGGATGGGGCGGCGGCGCCTTGTTCGGGTTCTTGACAGCCGCTGGACCCGTCGCCAAGCCGGACCGTGATCACGCGCGGAGATCGTCTGGTTGCGTTCCACCGAAAAGCGAGCGTCTCAGCTCCAGGCGCCCAAAACGCCCGCTCTGGACGACGGAGAGCACGCCCTGGTCTTGGCGGCGTGCTCGGGGAGGCGAGCGAGCGCCGGATTTGCGTTGCCCGGCAGCGCCGATCCGGCGCGAGCACTGGGAAGGGGCTCAGACGGCCCGGGGCTATGCTCGTCCTTCGAGGGCGTCAACCGAAAAGGGGTTCCCTTGCCCGACGTTGATCCGTCCAGGCCGCCCGGCGCCACCGCGTCGCGTGGCGCCAGATTGTCGGTCCTCGCAGAGCACGAGGCGAGCAGCACCCAGGCCCCCGAGGGGGAGGGCGTCGAGCTGCGCCGCACGGCCGACGGCAAGGGCGACGGGGTGATGGCCACACGCCCGTTCGCGGCCGGCGAGACCGTCATGGTCGGCTTCCTG
>QHBW01000010.1 GCA_003244205.1 Solirubrobacterales bacterium
GTAGCCGTTCAGTCGTCCGGGCTTTCCATAACAAGGTTCGTGCGGGTGGGCGGCGAATTGTGTTGTTGTGGAGCGGTCAGAGGCTGAGGCGATCTATGACTCCGGGCGCGAGGCGTGTGTCGAGTTCTTGATCGGGCTGGCGACGGGGCAGCAGCGGTTGGAGGAGCGGTTGCGGGCGGTGGAGCAGAAGGCCGCGGCGAGTTCGCGCAACAGCTCTCAGCCGCCGTCGACGGACGCTTTGAAAACCAGGCAGCAGCGTCGTGCGGAGGCGCGGGAGAAAGCCAAGGAGCTGTTGAAGAAGGACGGTAAGAAGCGCACGGCTGGCGGTCAGCCCGGTCACCCTGGCGCGGGGCGGAAGCTGCTGGGCGAGGATCGGATGCAGGAGATCGTTAACCATTACCCCGGGGAGTGCTCGGGGTGCGGGCGGGAGTTCACCGAGGAGGAGAAGGTTCCGCGTCATCGGCCGGGACGTCATCAGGTGGCTGAGCTGCCACCGACAGCTGTCGTGTACACCGAGCATCGCACGCATCGGTTGCGCTGCCCCGGATGCGCGAAACGCACCCGCGCGACGCTCGGGATCGTTGGCGAGTCGGCGTTCGGACCGGGGTTGCAGGCCGCGATCGTCGCGTTGACGGCACGCAACCGGGTCTCGCGCCGCGACATGTCAGAGCTGCTGTTCGAGCACTTCGGGGTGCAGATCTCGGTCGGCGCGCTCGATCGGGTCTGCCAGCGCACCTCGGTGCTGCTCGCCGGCCCGCACGAGCGTCTGGTGAGCCAGGTGCTGGGCTGTGGGGCGATCAACGTCGATGAGACCGGCTGGTACCTCGCCGCCGAGAACCGCTGGATGTGGACCGCCGCGAGCGCTGACGGCGCGGTCTTCCGGATCGCTGAGGACCGTCACAGCGACCGCCTGACCGAGCTGCTCGGCACCGACTTTCACGGAATCGTGACCTCTGATCGCTGGTGGGCGTACGGGCTGCTCGATCCCGAGCAACGCCAGGCCTGCTGGAGTCATTTGGTCCGCGACTTCAGATTCCACAGCGAGGGCCTCGCTGAGCAGAAGACGTTCGGAGAGGCCGGCCTGGCGTTGACTGTCCGGCTCTTCACCGCCTGGCACGCATTCGCAGAACACCACGACCGCGACCGGCTCACCGCCGAGATGACACCGATCCAGAACGAGCTACGCGAACTGCTCGCGCACGCCGGCGAGAAGTCCAAGCGCCACCGTCTTCACCGCGGGTTCGCCAACAACCTGATCAAGATCTGGCCAGCGCTCTGGACGTTCATCACCGTCCCCGGCGTAACGCCTACAAATAACGCCGCGGAGCGTGCGCTCCGCGGACCGGTGATTCACCGCAAACTCTCGCACGGCAACCAATCCGGCGACGGCGAACGATTCACTGAGCGGTCCCTCTCCGCCTCGGTCACCTGCCGCCTACAACACCGCTCCTTGCTCACATACCTCCGCGAACTCCTCACCGCCCACCAAACCGGCGGCGCGCTCCCCGCCCTACTCTGATCCCGTTGACGTTCAGGGGGTGTCGAGGGGTTGAGCAGGGTTCCCGCGTGATGCAGGGAATCTTGCAGGCGTGCGTCGGGAGGAGTTCGAAGCGCTTCACGCCGAGGGGCCTGATGCGGTGTTCGCGGTGATCTGTGGGTTTGAGGCTCGTATCGAGGAGCTCGAGCGACGCGTGAACCGCGATTCGGGCAACAGCTCTCAGCCGCCGTCGTCGGATCCGCCGAAGTCGCGGGCCGAGCGTCGGCGTGCGGCGCGGGAGGCGTATAAGCGCTCGATCCGTAGGTCCGGCGGCCAGCCCGGTCATGAGGGCAGGACGCGTGAGCTGGTTGGGCCTGAGCGTGTGGATGACCGCCGTGAGCATCTGCCCGGGCGCTGCTGCTGCGGGCATCAGTTTGATGGCGGCGAGCAGCGCATCGGCGATCCGGTGTGCCATCAGCAGTACGAGCTGGCGGTGATCCGCCCGCTGGTGTTTGAGCACTCCCGTGTGCGGCTCGAGTGCCCAGGCTGCGGGCGCGCGGTGCTGGCCGAGCTGCCCGGGCCCGCGCTGGCGGGATTCGGGCCGCGGCTGGACGCCCATATCGCGCTGCTCGCCGGCGTCATGCGGCTCTCGCGTGCGGATGTCCGCCGCGTCGTTGTGGAGGTCTTCAGGGTGCCGGCATCGATCGGCGCGATCGATAACGCGATCATGCGGATGAGCGCGATCCTCGCCGACCCGTGGGCCGAGTTGCGTCACGCCGTCCGCCAAGCCGCGGTCGTCCACGCCGATGAGACGACATGGCGGCTCGGTGGCGCGCAGCAGTGGCTGTGGGTCGCCGCGTCGGCATTGGTGGCCTGTTACCGGATCGACCCGGCGCGTTCCCAGAAGGCCGCCAAGGCGCTGCTCGGTGAGGACTTCGGCGGATTCCTCCTCAGCGATCGCTACGCCGGCTATCACTTCCTCGACGTCCTGCAACAGCAATTGTGCTGGTGTCACGTCATCCGACAGCTGGTCGAGATCTCCCAGCGTCCCGGCGCCGCGGGCCGCCGCGGCAAGCGCCTCGTCAAGCTCGCCCGCCAAGTCATCAGCGCCCACCGCAGCTATCTGCAAGACGACCATGACCCCGAATGGCTGGCCGCCCAGCTGGCCCCGCTGCGCGAGCAGATCCGGGAGCTGCTTGAGCAGTGCGCCGCCGGCCATCACACCCGCACCGCGAACTTTGCCGCCGGCCTGCTCGAGGAGTACGAGGCGCTGTGGACATTCGCCGACGTCCCCGGCCTCGCCATAGACCCGACGAACAACGCAGCAGAACGGGCCGTACGCCACGCCGTGCTGATGCGCAAAATCCAGGGCGGCACCCAATCAGACTGCGGCAGCCGCTGGATCGAACGCATCCAATCAGTCCGCGAGACCTGCCGCCTGCAACGCCGCCCCGTCCTTAACTGGCTCATCGCGGCCGCGACCGCCGCCCACCACGGGACACCCGTCCCGACGCTGCTGCCCGCCACCGCCCAAGGACCCTGACCGCCCCGACCCGACACGCCAAATTGCGGGTTCCTGCCCCTTCGCCCCCGGGCCAGATTCACACAAAGGAATCCCGCCAGCCACCACGACACCCCGTGAACGCATGCCTGATCCCGGCCCCCGGCCCCCGGCCCCCGGCCCCCGGCGACCAGGGGGACTGAACGCCTACTCTTTTGGTTCCTACGGCGGCGTTG
>QHBW01000048.1 GCA_003244205.1 Solirubrobacterales bacterium
GTTGGCGACCGACAGAGCAGAATCCTCCGACCGGTGGCGACGCCATGTGATCGTTCCCGGCGTCGAGCTCCACATCCGGGAAGAGGTCGCCGCCAAGTTCGGAAACGTCATCGACCAGGTTGTGGCGATCGTCAGGTCGCTGCTCTCCCACCCGTAGAACGTACTGCTCTCACCGGCTCCGGACCAAAGCGAACATTTCGTCGCTAACTTTCGAAGACCATACGGTTAAGATAGGCATATGCTCGTTATTCATACGGGAACCCCCGCGTCCGTCAAATCTTCGGTGGGCGAGGTCCTGGCACGAAGATTTGCGAGGTCGGCCNNCTAAGTAGGTGCTGGTAAATTCATGCTAGGCGGCTACGGATAGTTGTGGCTCATTCTTGCGATAGGGCGCCCGCTTGTAGGAATCCTTGGCTCCTGTGGGCCGTCCGGGCGAGCGCCCGGTTGGTTGCCGGCGATGGCCGTCCAGGAACCAGTCGGGGACGTGATCAACCACCTCGATGCGCGTGCCCCCCAGGTGCCGTAAGCCCGCCAGAATGCTGTCGACGAACTCCCGTAAGGTCCGATCCAGATGGCTTCGCACATCCCGCTTCAAGTAGCGCCACTCGCGTTCCTTGCGGTTGAGTTGCGGGCTGTAGCGAGCGAGCCAGATGACATGCAGCCACGCGGCCCGGTCCTGCAACGCCTCCTGGCTCGTCTTGCTGCGATGACACGGCCCATTATCCAGCACCAGGTACATCTCGCGCCCCGTCTCGACGTGCCGGACGTCCAGTGCCTGCAGGTAGAAGAGGAAGCAGGCCGAGGTCTGCTCCGCGCACAAGACCTCCACGCGGCCCCGTCCGAAGATCTCGACACTGCCAAAGGCCGTCAGGCGCCGATTGGTCCCCACCGCCGGCGCCGTGGGCTGCTGCCCGCGCCGGCGCCACACGCGCGACAGATGCGGATTCGTTTCCAGATGGGTCTCATCCTGATGATGCAACTCGTATGTCTCCGGCTCGGCCCCCACCTTTTTTTTTCGCCGCCGCAAGTTCAGCCTCACAGGCAGCCACTTCGGCGGGATCTTGGAGATGTTGGCGGGTGTGTTTGGGGCGTCCGCACGCGAAGTCCTGCTGCGCGAGGAGCGCCCGCAGCCAGCCTGGCGCGATCCGTACCCCGGTCGTCTCTGCCAAGTAGGCACTCAAGCGGACCGATGTCCACACGTCAAAGGGGAGGTCCAGCGCGCGCGGCGGGGTCTCCACGGCCCGCCCCAGCACCTGCCGATACGCTACGTCGGCCAGGAGTGGGCGTCCTGGCCGCGGCGCATCCGCCACCGCCGTCGCCCCGCCCACAGCAAAGCGCCGCAGCCACCGCTCGACGGTCCGCACGGTTCGCCCACTCCAGGTGGCGATCGCCGCCACATCCTGTCCCAGTGCCCGCGCCTTGACCATCTCCAAACGCTCCCGCACCCGCGGGCTCACGTCACGCCGACGTAGCAGAGCCTCAACCTCCCCATGCTGCTCCACGGGAACCCCTCCTCCTCCCATCGTCCTACTCATCCCCCTACCGTACCCTCAATCTCGATACCTTCAGAGTACGACTTTCTACGCGAACTTTCCTGCACCTACTTAGCCTGAATTATTCACGGGGGTGAGGTGGCGCGCAGGGGGCTTCTCAGGTATGGTCAGGTTGTTGACGACCGGACCGACGAAGGAGCCCCCTGTGCCTATTGATTCTGCCACAGCGACATATTGGTTTGCCACCGACGCAGCGCTGCCACTGACCGTGAGGTTTGATGGGGGGCGCATAACCTCTGACGGCGGCTTGCCGTGGCTGGCCGACGCGGAGGCCGAGGTGGGGATCTGCCGGGCGTTGGCGGCATGCGTGCCCGAGTGGCGGCGAGGACGGGTGACCCACTCGCTGGAGACCCTGGTCCGCCAGCGGGTGTTCCAGATCGCTTGCGGCTACGAAGACCAGGATGATGCCGACACCTTGCGCGTGGATCCCTTGCTCAAGCTGGTCTGCGGCCGATTGCCCGAGACGGGCCTGGACCTGGCGAGCCAGCCGACGATGTCGCGCTTGGAGAACGCGGTGGATCGCCCCGCCTGCGCGAAGCTGGCCGCAGCGCTGCTGGAGGTCTACCTGGAGCAGCGGGGCCGGGCGGGGCGGCCGCGGCGCGTGCGCCTCGACTTCGATAGCACCGACGACCCGGTGCACGGGGAGCAGGAAGGCGAAGCCTACCACGCCTACTATGGCCAGCACATGTATCACCCGCTGCTCGTCTTCGACAGCGATACGGATCAGCTCATCGCGGCCGTCCTGCGGCCGGGCAATGTGCACGCCAGCCGCGGCGCGCTGGTCGTCCTGAAGCGGATCGTGGCGGCGCTCCGCCGCCGCTGGCCCGATCTGCCGATCGAGCTGCGCGCCGACAGCGGCTTCGCGGCGCCCGCGCTCTACGACGAGTGTGAGGCCCAGGACATCACCTACCGCATCGGCCTCATCCCCAATCCCCGCCTGGAAGCGCTCGCCGCGCCCCTGCTCGCGCAGGCGACCGAGGAACGGACCACGATCGGGCACGAGAAGGTGCGGCTGGTCGGCGAGACCACCTACCAGGCCGGCAGTTGGAGACGGGAACGCCGCGTCGTCTACAAGGCGGAAGCCTTGGCCAAAGGGCCGAACACCCGCTTCGTCGTCACCAACAGCGACCAGGGCGCTGCCGCCCTCTACGACACCTACGTCGATCGCGGCGAGCCGGAACAGTGGATCAAGGACTTCAAGCTCGCCTGCAAGGGCGATCGTTTGAGCGACTGCCGCTTCTGGGCCAACCAGTTCCGCCTGCTCTTGCACGCGGCCGCCTACTGGTTGCTCGATACGCTGCGGCGCTGGCTCGAGGCTGCGGGCGCCGCCCGCCGCCAGCTCGACACCCTGCGCCTCCAACTGCTCAAGGTCGGCGGCCGGGTTCGCCAACTGCTCACCCACATCCGCCTCCATCTGGCCAGCAGCCACCCAAGTCTATCCCTTTGGCGGCTCCTCGCCGCCCGTCCAACCACCCCCGTGAATAATTCAGGCT